>NZ_JBIURK010000001.1:0-598535 GCF_044740745.1 Pseudomonas sp. NPDC088322
GGTTGGGTGTGTAAGCGCTGTGAGGCGTTGAGCTAACCAATACTAATTGCCCGTGAGGCTTGACCATATAACACCCAAGCAATTTGCCCATGCAGGTTGCGGTGGTGAAGACGAAACGCTGAAGATTCGTACACAAACATCACATATCCGAATTTGCTGGGCCGTTCATCTGGACGTTCTGGCTACAGAATTTCTTGACGACAATAGAGCATTGGAACCACCTGATCCCATCCCGAACTCAGTAGTGAAACGATGCATCGCCGATGGTAGTGTGGGGTCTCCCCATGTGAGAGTAGGTCATCGTCAAGATTCATTTCGCAAAACCCCTATCTGCGCGAGCAGGTAGGGGTTTTGTCTTTTCCGGGATCCGGAAATCTGGGGCTTTATAGCGGCCCCCATCGCATTCGCGACATAAGGCCGCTCCTACTACGACCGCGCAACGTCAATTCAACGCGGCCCCAAAATATCTGCCCCCGCCACGATCATCGACATTTTTACCCCATCCGCCGCTCCGGCGCCGCAGCAAGGCCGTTCCTACGGCGATGTCAAACTATAGAATCAAAACACTACAGATAATGATTCGTATTTGCTAGATTGCGTGATCAAACCTATTCCATCACGCCCAGCAGGTCCGCTCATGCTTATCCCTAACGTCCCCCGCAAAAATGCGTTTAATTCCGTGTGGCTGCCGATCGGGCTGGTCGCGAGTATCTCAACACCGTTCGCCTTGGCAGAAACGGCGCTGGAGAACCAGCAACCGGCTAGCGCAAGCGATAGCCCGGGCGTCGTTCTGGAGTTGGAGGAAACTGCGATCTCGGCAAGCGCCGATGCCTCGCGAGAAGGCTTGGTGCCTGAATATGAGGGTGGTCAGGTGGCCCGCGGTGGGCGCGTGGGTATTCTGGGCAACAAGGATTACATGAGTACGCCATTCACCTCGACGTCCTACACCAATCAGCTGATTCGGGATCAACAGGCACAAAGTGTCGCCGATATCCTTCAGAACGACCCGTCGGTGCGCATTGCCCGTGGTTTTGGAAATTTCCAGGAACTCTACGTAATGCGCGGCTTCCCTCTGTATTCCGATGACATTGCTTACAACGGCTTGTACGGGTTACTGCCACGCCAGTATGTGGCTGCCGAATTTATCGAGCGGGTGGAGGTGTTCCGCGGCGCCAACGCCTTCCTCAACGGTGCGGCGCCGGGCGGTACCGGGATCGGCGGTGCGATCAATATCCTGCCCAAGCGCGCCCCCAACGAGGCGCTGACCCGTTTGACTGTAGGTGCCGAGAACAATGGCTTTGGTACCGCCGCCGCGGATCTGGCACGACGCTTTGGCGAAGAGGATCGCTTCGGCGTGCGCGTCAATGTGGCCAAGCGCGGAGGCGAGACTGCGGTAGAAGACCAGGACCGTAGCCTGGACATGTTCGCCTTGGGCCTGGACTATCAAGGCGAGCGCTTGCGTTTGTCCGCAGATGTCGGCCATCAATACCACTTCATCGACAACCCATTGCCCAGCGTCACGCCGACGGGCAGAGTGCCGAGCCCGCCCGATGCAGACAAGAACTACGGGCAGTCGTGGACCTATTCGAAAGAGAAGCAGACGTTCGGCACCTTTCGCGCGGAGTACGACCTGAGCGACGCTGTCACCACGTGGGCAGCGATCGGCATGCGCAAAGGCGAAGAGAAGAATGTGCTCGCCAACCCCTCTTCCAATGCCGCAGGCGTAACCCGAGCCAATCGTTTCGACAACTATCGCGAAGAAACCATCACTACCGGCGAAGTCGGGATGCGCTTCAACCTGCAGACCGGCCCGGTGTCGCACCAGTGGGTGGTGTCGGGTGCGATGTTCGACAGCAAGGATCGAAACGCGTGGGCGGGTAACTTCGGCGGCTTCGCCGGTGACCTGTATGATCCCGCAGATTTTGCTAAACCGGACAATGTGAGCTTCAGCGGTTCCATGTCCGATCCGCACATCACTGCCCGCACGCACACGCAAAGTCTCGCAATCGCCGACACGCTTGGCTTCTTTGATGATCAACTGCTGCTGACGCTCGGTGCTCGTCGTCAGGGCATGGATGTGACCGGTTATGACTACAACAGTGGCGACAAGACGTCGAAGTACAACCGCTATGAGACCACACCTGTTGCGGGTGCTGTATACCAACTGAACGAGCAGTTCTCGGTATATGCCAATTACATCGAAGGGCTGACCAAGGGTGATACGGCCAGCGCCACCACAACCCTGCCTGACGGCTCCAGCGCGCCTGTTCTAAATGCTGGTCAGTCACTCGCACCGTATGTCGCCAAACAGACCGAGTTCGGCGTGAAATACGATGGCGGTGCTCTGGGCGGTAGCCTCGCAGTGTTCGAAACGCGCAAACCTGTAGGTATTGTCGAGAATCAGGTATTCAAGGATGGCGGCGAACAACGTAACCGCGGCATCGAACTGTCGCTGTTTGGCACACCAATTCAACGCGTGCGCCTGCTCGGTGGGGTAACACTGCTTGACGCAGAACTGAGCAAGACTCAAAACGGTGAAAACGACGGCAACGAGCCGATCGGCGTGCCTAAGGTGCAAGCAAACATCGGCGGCGAATGGGATGTGCCCGGCGTCGACGGCCTGACCCTGACCAGTCGCGTTGTCTATACCAGCAGTCAATACGTAAACAACGCCAACAGCCTCGAGATCCCCTCCTGGACCAGGTTTGATCTGGGCGCGCGGTACGGCTTTAAAGTCGATGACAAGGATGTAACCTTGCGCGCGCGGCTGGATAACGTTGCGGGCCGTAACTATTGGGCTTCAACTGGCGGCTACCCCGGCTCGAACTACCTGGTGCTGGGCGCCCCGCGCACGTTTTCGGTCAGTGCGTCGGTAGATTTCTGATGATTTGATCCTGCCTGGAGTTTTGTACAGCCGGGTTGTCATGCTGCAAACAGGCCTCGCTCTGGTAGTACCCGCAAAGGGAAATATCCACCTAAAGCTTGAGAGGCAGTTCTAGTCGATCAGACAGGGGCTGTGCTGACGACCGCTCCAGATTTCGCCGCTTCGGCAATGGCCTCAGTGATGATCAGATTTCTGAGGCCATCGCGCACCGTGACCAGCGGCGCTTCAAACCCTTGGATGACCCGGCAGAAGTGCTCGAGCTGGAGCTCCAGAGGATCTCGACGTTCAACATCAGCGGTCGCCGTCTGGAAAGGTTTGAACCAGGATCGGTCCTCAGCGCGGGCATAGTATTTGAGGCGCATTGTGGGCACTGCAAGTGACCCGTTCTTGCCGCTGATTACATAGCAGTCTTCATCGGCGTAAGCGGCGTAGCTCGCATTCTCCTGGGACGTCTGCTCCCAGCTGCGGGCACACCCCGCAGAGTCCGACAGCAGAAACGAGCCCAGGGCTCCGTTGGCAAAGCGCAGGCCGATACACACCGTGTCTTCGACCGGAAAGTTGCGCGCGGCACTCGACTGCATGGCCTGGACGGCAACGATCTCTCCGCACAGCGAGCGCAAGTTGCCGATCTCGTGAATCATGTTGATCAGGATCGGGCCGCCACCTTCCTGGCGCCGCCACACGGCCGCATCGAAGTAGTCATCCGGCTTGTAGAACAGCGCGCTGCCCTGCACGGCAACAATGTCGCCGAGCACGCCTTCGCCGATGATCTCCCGTGCCTTGGCCAGCACAGGGCTATGTGCTCGATGGTGCCCGACCAGCAGACGCGCACCCTTTGCGGTTGCCGCAGCGAGCAGACGCTTACCTTCTTCAACGCTGTGGGCGACGGGTTTTTCGATCAAGGCGGCAACGCCTGCCTCGACGCATTGCAACGCCTGCGCAACATGCAGCGCATTGGGCGTGGCAAGGATAACGCCGTCCGGTTTGACGTTGTCGAACAAGGCCGCCAGATCTGCATATTGAGGAACGCCCAGAGCGGTCAGGTAATCGTCCGGGATCGTTACCGGATCAACAACGGCAACCAGTTCACAAGACAGGCTCGCTTGTACAAGTTCGATATGGCGGCGACCGATCATGCCGACGCCGGCCACTGCAACTCTGATTCTGGACATGATTTGATCTTCACAGTTGTTTTTGTGTTCCTGAGGAGCAGCGCTGGCTCATCAGGTGCTGTTAGGATCCAGCCTACTATCGCCGGCGAAGGTCATAATTGGCTCAGATGAAATATCAGAATTCTCGATTACTGAACAATGACCCATTCCTGCGTGACCTTTTGCTCTTCACTGCGATCGCCCGCTGTTCGAGCTTCGTCAGTGCAGGGGCTGAGTTGGGGATCTCGCCAGCGCACGTCAGCAAGCGCATCGCGACACTTGAGCAAAGCCTCAACTGCAAGCTGTTCAACCGCACGACGCGCCGCGTCACCATCACCCGTGAAGGCGAGGCGATGCTGGTCTGGGCCAAACAGATTCTGGAGAACGTCCACGGCATGCTGGAAACGTCCCATGGAGACCGGGTAGAGCCCAGAGGGCTGCTGCGGATCAGCACCAGTCAACGACTGGGCCGTTTCCACGTGGCACCCATTCTCGGCCTGCTGCGCAAGCGCTACCCAAGACTTGAGGTCTGGATCGAGTTGATGGACAGGCGCACGGACCTGATCGGTGAACAGTTCGATATCGATATTCGAGTAGGGGAGGTGACCGAGCAGCATCTGATTGCCCACAAGATCGCCAGCAGCCAGAGGATTCTGTGCGCCGCCCCGAGCTATGTCGCGGAGCGAGGCCATCCCGCTTCGCTGGCTGATCTGGCACAGCACGACTGCCTGCTGCTGCGCGACAGGGACAGTAGCTTTGGTTTGTGGCGTCTAGAGGGGCCAGCTGGCATGGAGACCGTCAAGGTGACCGGGCCTATGGCATCGAACAACAGCGACATCGTGCGCGAGTGGGCGCATGAGGGGCTGGGCATCATCATGGCCTCCACATGGGACGTCGCCCCCAGTTTTGCGCAGGGCAAGCTCATGCGACTGCTGCCTGCTTGGCATCAGGTTGCGGATATTTCCGCGGTCACCACGGTCCGTGCTTCGCAGTCGGAAAGAATCAAAGTGTGCCTTGAGTTTCTGACTGAGCAGTTGACGGCGGGTGCTTATGCGCTTGAGGGCATAACTGACTGAGCAGCACATCAAAGAGCACTGCTTTGCTGGAGAAAACGTTCAAACTGTAGAAACTAAAAAGCCCGCAATCAGCGGGCTTTTGGGATGTTGCGTAGACGCCGGTAAGGCGTCTATGTGTTGCGTTTGGTGCCCCGAGGGAGACTCGAACTCCCACTCCTTTCGAAAACGGATTTTGAATCCGCCGCGTCTACCAATTCCGCCATCAGGGCTTGTGGGGCGGCAGTATAGAGAGGCTCCGCGGGTCGGTCAATCGGCTTTCATGGAGAATTTTCACAGGTTGGGCTAAACTTTGCGGCCCTGTCGAACCGAACACAATCATGCGCGTCGCCGATTTTTCCTTCGAACTCCCCGATTCCCTGATCGCCCGCCACCCACTGGCCGAGCGCCATGGCAGCCGACTGCTGGTTCTTGATGGACCGAGCGGCGCGCTGGCTCATCAGCAATTCACCGATCTGCTCGAACACCTGCGCCCAGGTGACCTGATGGTGTTCAACAACACCCGGGTGATCCCGGCGCGGTTGTTTGGCCAAAAAGCCTCGGGCGGCAAGCTCGAAGTGCTGGTCGAGCGCGTGCTCGACAGCCACCGGGTACTGGCCCATGTGCGTGCAAGCAAGGCGCCCAAGGTCGCTACACAGTTGCTCATCGACGGCGGCGGCGAGGCCGAGATGGTCGCCCGCCATGACACGCTGTTCGAGCTCCGTTTCAGCGACGAAGTGCTGCCGCTGCTCGATCGCGTCGGCCATATGCCGCTGCCGCCGTATATCGATCGCCCGGACGAGGGCGCCGACCGCGAGCGCTATCAGACTGTTTATGCCGAGCGCGCAGGTGCCGTCGCGGCGCCAACCGCAGGCCTGCACTTCGACCAGCCGCTGCTCGAGAAAATCGCAGCCAAGGGCGTCGAGAGTGCGTTCGTTACCTTGCATGTGGGCGCCGGCACCTTCCAGCCGGTGCGGGTCGACAAGATCGAAGACCACCATATGCACAAGGAATGGCTCGAAGTCAGCCAGGAGGTAGTCGACGCCGTGGCCGCGTGCCGTGCGCGTGGCGGCCGAGTGGTTGCCGTCGGCACCACCAGCGTGCGCTCGCTGGAGAGTGCCGCGCGTGATGGCCAGCTCAAGGCGTTCAGCGGCGACACCGACATCTTTATCTACCCGGGCCGGCCGTTCCATGTGGTCGATGCCCTGGTCACCAACTTCCACCTGCCGGAGTCCACGCTGCTGATGCTGGTCTCGGCCTTCGCCGGTTACCCCGAGACCATGGCGGCCTACGCCGCTGCGGTCGAGCATGGCTACCGCTTCTTCAGTTACGGTGATGCGATGTTCATCACCCGCAATCCGGCGCCGCGCGGCCCCGAGGATCAAGCATGAGTCGCACCTGTCGTATGTCCTTCGAACTGCTGGCCACCGACGGCAAGGCCCGTCGTGGCCGCCTGACCTTCCCCCGTGGCACGGTCGAGACCCCGGCGTTCATGCCGGTGGGCACCTATGGCACGGTCAAGGGCATGCTGCCGCGTGACATCGAGGCCACCGGCGCCGAGATCATTCTCGGCAACACCTTCCACCTGTGGCTGCGCCCGGGCACCGAGGTGATCAAGAAGCACAACGGCCTGCACGATTTCATGCAGTGGAAAGGCCCGATTCTGACCGACTCCGGTGGCTTCCAGGTGTTCAGCCTGGGCGCCATGCGCAAGATCAAGGAAGAGGGCGTGACCTTCGCCTCGCCAGTCGATGGCTCCAAGGTGTTCATGGGCCCGGAAGAGTCGATGCAGGTCCAGCGTGATCTGGGCTCGGACATCGTGATGATCTTCGACGAATGCACGCCGTACCCGGCCGAGCATGACGTCGCGCGCACCTCGATGGAGCTGTCGCTGCGCTGGGCGCAGCGCTCCAAGGACGCCCACGCCGACAACACTGCGGCGCTGTTCGGCATCGTTCAGGGCGGCATGTATCAAGACTTGCGGGAACGCTCGCTGGAGGCGCTGGTCAACATCGACTTCGACGGCCTGGCGATCGGCGGCTTGTCGGTCGGTGAGCCGAAGCACGAGATGATCAAGGTGCTCGATTACTTGCCGGCGATGATGCCCGCTGACAAACCTCGTTACCTTATGGGGGTAGGCAAACCAGAGGATCTTGTGGAGGGTGTGCGCCGCGGCGTCGACATGTTCGACTGCGTGATGCCGACGCGCAATGCGCGCAACGGCCATCTGTTCATCGACACTGGGGTGATCAAGATCCGCAACGCGTTCCATCGCCATGATGATTCGCCGCTGGATCCGACCTGCGATTGCTATACCTGCAGCAACTTCTCGCGCGCCTATCTGCACCACCTGGACAAGTGCGGCGAAATGTTGAGCAGCATGTTGAATACAATCCATAACTTGCGTCATTACCAGCGCCTGATGGCCGGTTTACGCGAGGCTATTCAACAAGGTAAATTGGCCGCCTTTGTCGACGCCTTCTATGCCAAACGCGGGCTTGCTGTGCCGCCTTTGGACTGACTGACTGTAACCGTTTGCCAACCCAACACGTTGCAACATAACAACTGGAGTGTCACATGAGCTTTTTGATCCCCGCCGCCTACGCGGACGCCGCAGCCCCTGCCGCCGGCCCTATGGGTGGTGGTTTCGAGTGGATTTTCCTGGTCGGCTTCCTGGTCATCTTCTACCTGATGATCTGGCGTCCACAGGCCAAGCGCGCCAAAGAGCAGAAGAACCTGCTGGGCAACTTGCAGAAAGGTGACGAAGTTGTCACCAACGGCGGCATCGCCGGCAAGATCGTCAAGGTTTCCGATGACTTCGTGGTACTGGAAGTGTCCGACACCGTCGAGATGAAGTTCCAGAAGGGCGCCGTGGCTGCGACCCTGCCTAAAGGTACGCTCAAGGCTATCTGAGGTACCGGTTTTACTTTTTCCAGTCGGGGCGCGCAAAGCGCCCCGCGTCTTGAACGGGCGGCGTGATGCTGAACAAATATCCTCTGTGGAAATACGCACTGATCGTGCTGGTGCTGGCGATCGGTTTCATTTATTCCGCTCCCAACCTCTATCCGGATGATCCGGCTGTACAGATCAGTGGTGCCAGCTCGGCGCTGCAGGTCAACCAGGCCGACCTCGATCGCGTCAACAAGGCGCTGACCGAAGCGGGTATCACCGTGAAGGGCACTAGCCTGGGCGAGAAGGGCAGTGGCTTGGTACGCCTGACCGACCAGGAAGACCAACTGCCAGCCAAGGATGTGGTGCGCAAGGCCCTGGGCGATGATTACGTCGTGGCCCTGAACCTGGCCCAGACCACCCCGCAGTGGCTGCGTAACCTGGGTGCAAGCCCGATGAAGCTCGGTCTGGACCTGTCCGGTGGTGTGCACTTCCTGCTCGAAGTGGACATGGACAAGGCCATGAGCGCGCGCATGAAGGTCTACGAAGGCGAAGTGAAGACCCTGTTGCGCAAAGAGCGCATCCGCTACCGCAGCCTGCCTCAGCAGGATGGCGGCATCGTGCTGGGCTTCTCTGACGACGCCACCCGCGAACAGGCTCGTGCCCTGATTCGCAAGAGCTTCACCGATTTCGACCTGACCACCACCGAGCGCAACGAGCTCGCTGTGCTGCGTCTGGCGCTGACCCCGGCCAAGGTTGCCGAGATCCGCGAATACTCGATCAAGCAAAACCTGACCACCGTGCGTAACCGGGTCAACGAACTGGGTGTGGCCGAGCCGCTGGTGCAGCGTCAGGGTGCCAACCGTATCGTGGTCGAGCTGCCAGGCGTGCAGGACACTGCCGAAGCCAAGCGCATCCTCGGCAAGACCGCCAACCTCGAGTTCCGCTTCGGTGCCGAACCAGGTGCCTCCAAGGCCACTACCGAGGTCTTCGAATTCCGTGACGGCGGCCGTTCGGCGCCGGTCGAGCGTGGTTTGATCATTACCGGTGACCAGGTCACCGACGCCCAAGCCAGCTTCGACGAGCAAGGCCGGCCACAGGTCAACATCCGCCTCGATGGCCATGGCGGCGAGTTGATGAGCCGCGCGACGCGCAGCAACGTCGGCCGCAGCATGGCAGTAATCTTCATCGAGCAGAAGCCGATCACTCGCTACGTCAAGCAGACCGTCGATGGCGTCGAGAAGGAAGTTGCCGTACAGAGCTTCCAGGAAGAGAAAAAGATCATCAGCCTGGCGACCATCCAATCGCCACTGGGCAGCCAGTTCCGCATCACCGGCCTCAATGGCCAGGGTGAATCGTCCGAACTGGCCCTGCTGCTGCGTGCCGGTGGTCTGGCTGCGCCGATGTACTTCGCTGAAGAGCGCACCATTGGTCCAAGCCTGGGTGCCGACAACATCACCAAAGGTGTCGATGCATCGCTGTGGGGCATGCTGTTCGTGTCCATCTTCATCATCGCCATCTACCGCGGTTTTGGCGTGATCGCGACCGTTGCCCTGACCGGCAACATGATCCTGCTGCTGGCCTTGATGTCCCTGCTGGGTGCCACCCTGACCCTGCCGGGCATCGCCGGTATCGTGCTGACCATGGGTATGGCGGTCGACGCCAACGTGCTGATCTTCTCGCGGATTCGCGAGGAGCTGAAAAACGGCATGTCGGTGCAGCGCGCCATCCACGAAGGCTTCAGCCGTGCCTACACCGCGATCATCGACGCCAACCTGACCAGCCTGCTGGTCGGCGGTATCCTCTTCGCGATGGGCACCGGGCCGGTCAAAGGCTTTGCGGTAACCATGTCCCTCGGGATTTTCACCTCGATGTTCACCGCCGTCATGGTGACCCGCGCAATGGTCAACCTGACCTGCGGCGGGCGTGACATCAAGAAGCTGTGGGTTTGAGGGAATAACCATGAAAACCATCAACTTCATGGGCGTGCGCAACGTTGCGTTCGCCGTCACTGTCCTGCTGACCATCCTGGCGTTGTTCAGCTGGTGGCAGAAGGGTTTGAACTTCGGTCTGGACTTCACCGGCGGTACGCTCATCGAGCTGACCTACGAGCGTCCGGCAGACCTCAAGCTGGTCCGCGCCGAGCTCGCTCAGTCGGGCTTCGAGGACGCCATCGTGCAGAGCTTCGGTGCGACTACCGATCTGCTGGTGCGCATGCCGGGCGACGACCCGCAACTGGGCAGCAAGGTTGCTGCAGCGCTGCAGAAAGTCGGCGGCGACAACCCGGCGACCCTCAAGCGAGTCGAGTTCGTCGGCCCGCAGGTAGGTGAAGAACTGCGTGACCAGGGCGGCCTGGGCATGCTGCTGGCGCTGGGCGGGGTACTCATCTACCTAGCCTTCCGCTTCCAGTGGAAATTCGCCGTCGGCGCGATCATCTCGCTGATCCACGACGTGGTCGTGACTGTGGGTATCCTCTCGTTCTTCCAGATCACTTTCGATTTGACGGTGCTGGCGGCAGTGCTGGCGATCATCGGTTACTCGCTGAACGACACCATCGTGGTATTCGACCGCGTGCGGGAAAACTTCCGCGTCATGCGCAAGGCCTCGCTGATCGAGAACATCAACGTCTCGACCACGCAGACCCTGCTGCGCACCATCGCCACTTCGGTTTCGACCTTGCTGGCCATCGCCGCGCTGTTGATCTTCGGGGGTGACAACCTGTTCGGCTTCTCCCTGGCTCTGTTCATCGGGGTCATGGCCGGTACCTACTCGTCGATCTACATCGCCAACGTGGTACTGATCTGGCTGAACCTGAACAGCGAAGACCTGATTCCACCGGTCAAGGCCGAGGGTGTGGACGAGCGTCCATAACCGCAAGCCGCCGCCGTTTGGCGCCAAGAGAGCCGCGAGTGTTGAACTCGCGGCTTTTTTTTTGCTCCAAGGCTGGGACAAGCGCGGGTTATGGCCCGCTGGTACGATCAGGAGGTTCACGTGAATAAATCAATGCTGGTGGGTGCGGTGCTCGGTGCCGTCGGTGTAACTGCCGCAGGCGCAATGGCGACCTACAGCTTGGTGAACAAAGGCCCAGAGGTCGCTGAGGTGACCGACGTGCAGCCGATCAAGCAGCAGGTCAAGACTCCACGTGAAGTGTGCAAGGACGTGACCGTGACGCGCCAGGCGCCGGTCAAGGATCAACATCAGATCGCCGGTACCGTGGTCGGTGCGTTGGCGGGTGGCTTGCTCGGCAACCAGATCGGTGGCGGCACCGGCAAGAAGATTGCCACCGTGGCCGGTGCGGTCGGCGGCGGCTACGCCGGTAACAAGGTGCAGGAAGGCATGCAAGAGCGTGACACCTACACCACCACCCAGACCCGCTGTAACACCGTGCATGACCTGAGCGAGAAAGTGGTTGGCTACAACGTCACCTATTCGATTGGCGACAAGGTCGGCAAAGTGAAGATGGATCACGAGCCAGGTTCGACCATTCCGCTGGATGAGAATGGCAAGCTGGTGTTGAGTCAGGCCCAGAACGGGCAGTAAAGCTGTGCAGGAATCACACTGGCCGCTGCTACGCCGAGCGGTGCGGTTCTTGCGGACACAAAAAAGCACCCCGTGGGGTGCTTTTTTTCTGGCTGACCGGCGCTTAGCGCTTCAGCGATTGTGGTACGTGCGGCTGGATGGCAGTCAGCACGGCTTTGAAGCACTTGATGTTGCCAGCAACGATGTGGCCTTTCTCGAGGAATTCGTGGCCACCGTTGAAGTCGCTGACCAGACCGCCAGCTTCCTGCACCAGCAGTACGCCTGCAGCCATGTCCCACTCGGACAGGCCCGACTCCCAGAACGCATCGAAACGACCGGCCGCTACATAGGCCAGGTCAAGGCTGGCAGAACCGGCGCGGCGGATGCCGGCAGTCTGGCCAGTTAGGGCGCGGATCATACCCAGATAGTTGTCAAGGTCCGCCATCTGGTTGTCGCGGAACGGGAAGCCGGTACCCAGCAGAGCGCCTTCAAGGCTGGTGCGCGAGCTGACGCGCAGGCGGCGACCGTTGATCTGGGCGCCACGGCCACGGCTGGCGGTGAACTCTTCCTGGCGAACCGGATCCAGTACCACTGCGTGCTCCAGGCGACCGCGGTATTTGCAGGCGATGCTCACTGCAAAGTGCGGAATGCCACGCAGGAAGTTGGTGGTGCCATCGAGCGGGTCGATGATCCACAGGTAGTCTTTGCCTTCTTCACCTGAGCCAGCGTGGAAGCCGGTCTCTTCACCCTGGATCGAGTGGTTCGGGTAGGCCTTGCGCAGAGCATCGACGATTTTCTGCTCGGCAGCGCGGTCAACCTCGGACACGTAGTCCTTGGCGTCCTTTTCGTCCACCTTGATGGTGTCCAGGCGTTCGATGGAGCGGAAAATCAGTTCACTGGCGCTGCGAGCAGCGCGCAGGGCGATAGTCAGCATAGGCTGCATGGGCGGTTCACCTGGAGATGTTAAAGAAGAAAGCCGGCCATTTTAGCAGAGTTTTTTGACAACGGCAGCGCCGCATTTGCTTTCATGGCGTAACGTCCGTCGGTTCTGTAAGATCGACCGCCCTGATATCTGCCTTTGAGAGCACCCACCGTGCTGCAAAATATTCGTGTTGTTCTGGTCAATACCAGCCACCCCGGCAACATCGGCGGCGCTGCGCGTGCCATGAAAAACATGGGCTTGTCGCGCCTGGTGCTGGTCCAGCCACAGGAGTTTCCGGCAGCTGACGCCAGCGCCCGCGCTTCTGGCGCAGACGACGTACTCAGTGGCGCGCTGGTGGTCGACTCGCTGGAAGAGGCGCTGGTTGGCTGCAGCCTTGCGATCGGCACCAGTGCCCGCGACCGCAGCCTGCCGTGGCCGATGCTGGATCCGCGCGAGTGCGGCGCCAAGTCGGTCGAGCGTGCCACCATGGGTGACGAAATCGCCCTGGTGTTCGGTCGCGAGCATGCCGGGCTGACCAACGACGAATTGCAGCGATGTCACTTCCATGTGCACATTCCCTCGAACCCTGACTTCAGCTCGCTCAATCTGGCCGCCGCCGTGCAGGTGCTTGGCTATGAGGTGCGCATGGCCTGGCTGGCCGCGCAGGGTGCGCCGTCGATCAGTGACAAGGCCGACGCCGTCGAACTGGCGACCCTGGACGAGATGGAGCGTTTCTACGACCACCTGGAAAAAACCCTGGTGGACATTGCCTTCCTCGATCCGGACAAACCCAAGCACCTGATGGCGCGCCTGCGTCGCCTGTACGGCCGCAGTTCGGTAGAGCGTACGGAAATGAGCATTTTACGCGGCATCCTCACCGAGACTCAGAAGGTCGCTCGGGGTGAGTCGCATAAGCGGAAGGATTGAGCAATGTTCGAACGTCTGCGTGAAGATATCCAAAGCGTATTCCATCGTGACCCGGCGGCGCGTAACGCTTTTGAAGTGCTGACCTGCTATCCCGGCATGCACGCGATCTGGCTGCACCGCCTCGGCCACGCCCTGTGGACGCGTGACCTGAAGTGGCTGGCGCGGCTGGTGTCGAACTTCGGCCGCTGGATGACTGGCATCGAAATCCACCCGGGCGCGACCATCGGCCGCCGCTTCTTCATTGACCACGGCATGGGGATCGTCATTGGCGAGACCGCCGAGATCGGTGACGACGTCACCCTCTACCAGGGCGTGACCCTCGGTGGTACCAGCTGGAACGCCGGCAAGCGCCACCCGACCCTGGGCAATGGCGTGGTGGTCGGTGCCGGCGCCAAGGTGCTCGGCCCATTCACTGTCGGCGCCGGAGCCAAGATCGGCTCCAATGCTGTGGTCACCAAGGAGGTTCCGCCAGGCGCCACCGCAGTGGGTATCCCCGGTCGCATTATCGTCAAGGCGCAGGAAGACTCCGAAGTCGAAGCCAAGCGCAAGGCCATGGCCGAGAAGATCGGCTTCGATGCCTATGGCGTCAGTGGCGACATGCCTGACCCGGTCGCCCGCGCCATTGGCCAGATGCTCGACCACCTGCAAGCGGTCGACGAGCGTCTGCAGGGCATGTGCGGCGCGTTGACCAAGCTGGGTAGCGACTATCACGGCAAGGCGCTGCCGGCACTGCCCGAAGAAGATTTCGTTGAAGTCGCTCCGGTCGAGGCAAGGCAGCAGGCGCAGAGCGACACCCAGCCACATTGACAGCGACGATGGCGCTGGCCGTGGGCGTGTGCTCGCGGCCAGTGTCTGCTACACTCGCGCCCGCCCTTCGAGTGCAAACCCGACTAAAGCAGTAGGTCTAATAGTTGACTTAAATGCTCGGGAATCGCATACTTGCTCACATTCTGTAACTCCCGTGGTACCCATACGCCATGCGACTGACTACCAAAGGCCGATACGCAGTGACCGCCATGCTTGACCTGGCGTTGCACGCGCAGCATGGGCCGGTGTCACTGGCCGATATTTCCGAGCGCCAGGGCATCTCCCTCTCTTATCTGGAGCAGCTGTTCGCCAAGCTGCGCCGCAGCAGCCTGGTTTCCAGCGTGCGCGGCCCAGGCGGCGGCTATCAGCTGTCGCGCGGCATGGAAACCATCCAGGTTGCCCAGGTCGTCGACGCGGTCAACGAATCGGTCGACGCTACCCGTTGCCAGGGCCTGGGTGACTGCCATGCCGGTGATACCTGCCTGACCCACCACCTGTGGTGTGACCTCAGTCAGCAGATCCATGAATTCCTCAGTGGCATCAGCCTGGCCGACCTCGTCAAGCGCCGTGAGGTGCAAGAAGTCGCTCATCGCCAGGACCTGCGCCGTGTTGCAGGTCGATCCGCCCAGTTGGACAAGATTGAGACGTCCGCCGTCGACTGACATTGGTCACGAGCGACGCCACCGCCTGATAGGAGATATTCAATGAAGTTGCCGATCTACCTCGATTACTCCGCGACCACGCCGGTCGACCCACGCGTTGCCCAGAAGATGGCCGAATGCCTGCTGGTCGACGGCAACTTTGGTAACCCGGCGTCGCGCTCCCACGTGTTTGGCTGGCGCGCTGAAGAAGCGGTCGAAAACGGCCGTCGCCAGGTGGCCGAGCTGATCAACGCCGACCCGCGTGAAATTGTCTGGACCAGCGGTGCCACCGAGTCCGACAACCTCGCGATCAAAGGCGTTGCGCACTTCTATCAGACCAAGGGCAAGCACATCATCACCTCCAAGATCGAGCACAAAGCTGTGCTCGATACCGCTCGCCAGCTCGAGCGCGAAGGTTTTGAAGTGACCTATCTCGAGCCAGGCGAAGACGGCATCGTTACCCCGGGCATGGTTGAAGCGGTGCTGCGCGACGACACCATTCTGGTCTCGCTGATGCACGTCAACAACGAAGTTGGCTCGATCAACGACATCGCTGCAATCGGTGAACTGACCCGTGCCCGCGGCGTGCTGTTCCACGTTGACGCTGCACAATCGGCCGGCAAGGTCGAGATCGACGTGCAGAAGCTCAAGGTCGACCTGATGTCGTTCTCCGCGCACAAGGCCTACGGCCCTAAAGGTATCGGCGCGCTGTACGTCAGCCGCAAACCGCGCGTGCGTCTGGAAGCAATCATTCACGGCGGTGGTCACGAGCGCGGCATGCGTTCCGGCACGCTCCCTACGCACCAGATCGTCGGTATGGGTGAGGCATTTGCCATCGCCAAGCAGGAGATGGCCAGCGAGAACGCCCGCATCAAGGTGCTGAGCGATCGCTTCTTCAAGCAGGTTTCCAACCTCGAAGAGCTGTACGTCAACGGCAGCCAGACTGCGCGCGTGCCGCACAACCTGAACCTGAGCTTCAACTACGTTGAAGGCGAGTCGCTGCTGATGGCCCTCAAGGACATCGCGGTATCGTCCGGTTCGGCCTGCACCTCCGCTTCGCTCGAGCCGTCGTACGTACTGCGCGCCCTGGGCCGCAACGACGAGCTGGCACACAGTTCGATCCGCTTCTCCTTCGGCCGCTTCACCAGCGAAGAAGAAGTCGACTACGCCGCGCAGGAAGTCTGCAAGGCTGTCACCAAGCTGCGCGAACTCTCGCCGCTGTGGGACATGTACAAAGACGGCGTCGATATCTCCAAGATCGAGTGGGCCGCCCACTAAGCAGTCGCCGGCAAGAGCGGCTACCTGATGAGGAAGGAATTGCACCATGGCATACAGTGAAAAGGTCATCGACCACTACGAAAACCCGCGCAACGTCGGCAAGATGGACGCTGAAGACCCGGACGTCGGTACCGGCATGGTCGGCGCGCCGGCCTGCGGTGACGTGATGCGTCTGCAGATCAAGGTCAACGAGCAGGGCGTTATCGAAGACGCCAAGTTCAAGACCTACGGCTGCGGTTCGGCTATCGCTTCCAGCTCCCTCGCCACCGAGTGGATGAAGGGCAAGACCCTGGACGAAGCCGAGACTATCAAGAACACCCAGCTGGCTGAAGAGCTGGCGCTGCCACCGGTCAAGATCCACTGCTCGGTACTCGCCGAGGACGCCATCAAGGCGGCCGTACGCGATTACAAGCAGAAAAAAGGCTTGATCTGAGTCGTTTGACTGGACGCTAAGGAGTTCCGATGGCTATCAGCATGACAGAAGCCGCCGCCAACCACGTGCGGCGCTCCCTCGACGGGCGTGGCAAGGGTGAAGGCATTCGCCTGGCCGTACGCACCACCGGTTGCTCGGGCCTGGCCTACGTGCTGGAGTTCGTCGACGAAGTGGCAGGCGAAGACGAGGTCTTCGAGAACCACGGCGTGAAGGTCATCATCGACCCGAAAAGCCTGGTTTACCTCGACGGCACCGAGCTCGATTTCGTCAAGGAAGGGTTGAACGAAGGCTTCAAGTTCAACAACCCCAACGTGCGCGGTGAATGTGGCTGCGGCGAAAGCTTCAATGTTTGAGGCTTGATGTGGGTACTCCTTGTCATTTTGCCCTGTTCAATCTGCAGCCGGGCTTTCGCCTGGACCTCGATCAACTGGCCGTTCGTTACCGCGAACTCGCCCGTGAGGTCCATCCGGACCGCTTCGCCGATGCTTCCGAGCGCGAGCAGCGTGTCGCCCTGGAAAACTCGGCAGCGTTGAACGACGCCTATCAGACCTTGCGCAGCGCCCCCCGTCGGGCGCGCTATCTGCTGGCCATCAGTGGTCACGAAGTGCCGCAGGAAGTCACCGTACATGATCCGGCCTTCCTGTTGCAGCAGATGGAGCTGCGTGAAGAACTTGAAGAGCTTACCGACCTCGACGGTGTCGCGGTATTCAAGAAGCGCCTCAAGCTCGCGCAAGATACGCTGTTCGAGGAATTCGCCGCCTGCTGGGATGATCCTGCGCAGCGTCAACAGGCCGAGCGCCTGATGCGCCGCATGCAGTTTCTTGACAAGCTCGCCCAGGAAGTGCGCCAGCTCGAAGAGCGCCTCGACGATTAACCCGGTGTTGCCGTGACAACGCCTAAGGTAGCTAGATAAGCATGGCCCTACTGCAGATCGCCGAACCCGGTCAAAGCCCCCAGCCGCACCAGCGCCGCCTGGCGGTAGGGATTGACCTGGGTACTACCAATTCTCTGGTTGCTGCCGTGCGCAGCGGCCGCAGCGAACCGCTGCCCGATGCCGAGGGGCAGGTCATCCTGCCATCGGCTGTGCGCTACCTGGAGGCGGCTGTCGAAGTCGGCCAGGCCGCGCGCGAAGCAGCCCCAAGCGACCCGTTCAACAGCATCCTTTCGGTCAAGCGTCTGATGGGGCGCGGCCTGGCCGACGTCAAGCAGCTCGGCGAGCAACTGCCGTACCGCTTTGTCGGTGGCGAGTCGCACATGCCGTTCATCGAGACCATTCAAGGGCCGAAAAGCCCGGTCGAAGTGTCTGCCGACATCCTCAAGGTGCTGCGTCAGCGCGCCGAGGAAACCCTCGGCGGCGATCTGGTAGGTGCCGTCATCACGGTCCCGGCCTACTTCGACGATGCTCAGCGCCAGGCGACCAAAGACGCCGCCAAGCTTGCCGGGCTGAACGTGTTGCGCCTGCTCAACGAGCCGACTGCTGCGGCCGTGGCCTATGGCCTGGACCAGAACGCTGAAGGCCTGGTGGCGATCTTCGACCTGGGCGGCGGTACCTTCGATATCTCCATCCTGCGCCTGACTGCCGGCGTCTTCGAAGTGCTGGCCACCGGTGGCGATACCGCCCTGGGTGGTGACGACTTCGATCACGCGATTGCAAGCTGGATCATTGAGCAGGCTGGTTTGTCGGCTGATCTGGATCCAGCGACTCAGCGTCAATTGCTGCAGACCGCTTGCGCGGCCAAGGAAGCCCTGACCGATGCCGCCAGCGTGCGCGTTGTTCACGGTGACTGGCAGGGCGAACTGAGTCGGGCAGACTTCGAAGCGATGATCGAGCCGATGATCGCCCGTAGCCTCAAGGCCTGCCGCCGCGCCGTGCGTGACAGTGGGGTCGAGCTCGAAGAAGTGGTTGCGGTGGTCATGGTCGGTGGTTCGACTCGCGTACCGCGTGTGCGTGAAGCCGTCGGTGGACTCTTCGGCCGTGCTCCGCTGACCTCGATCGACCCTGATCAGGTAGTCGCCATTGGCGCCGCGATCCAGGCCGATACCCTCGCCGGCAACCGCCGCGAAGGTGGCGAGTTGCTGTTGCTCGACGTGATCCCGCTGTCGCTCGGTCTGGAGACCATGGGCGGCCTGATGGAAAAGGTGATCCCGCGCAACACCACGATCCCGGTGGCCCGCGCTCAGGAATTCACCACCTACAAAGATGGCCAGACGGCCATGATGATCCACGTCCTGCAGGGCGAGCGCGAACTGATCAGCGACTGCCGCTCGCTGGCGCGCTTCGAACTGCGTGGGATTCCGCCGATGGTCGCCGGCTCGGCGAAGATCCGCGTGACCTTCCAGGTCGACGCCGATGGCCTGCTCAGCGTCGCTGCACGCGAACTGGGCTCGGGCGTGGAAGCAAGCATTCAGGTCAAGCCGTCGTACGGCCTGACCGACGGTGAAATCGCCCGCATGCTGAAGGATTCGTTCGAGCACGCCGGCACCGACAAGCAGGCCCGCCAGTTGCGCGAGCACCAGGTCGACGGCGAACGCCTGCTCGAAGCGGTGCAGGGTGCGCTGGATGCCGACGGCGAGCGCCTGCTGAGCGCCGAAGAGCGCGAAGCCATTGGCTTCCAGATGCAACAACTACGTGATTTGCTGGCCGGCACCGATGGCCCTGCCATCGAGCAACAGACCAAGCGTCTGTCGCAGGTGACCGATGCATTTGCCGCCCGTCGCCTTGATTCGACGGTCAAAGCCGCACTGGCCGGGCGCAACCTGAATGAGATCGAGGAGTAATCGATGCCGCTGGTGACATTCCTGCCGCATGAGAAGTTTTGCCCCGAAGGGCTGACCGTGGAAGTCGCAACCGGGACCAACATCCTGGAGCTGGCCCACGACCATCACATCGAGATGGAAAGCGCCTGCGGCGGGGTCAAGGCCTGCACCACCTGCCACTGCATCGTGCGCAAGGGCTTTGACTCGCTCGACGAAGCCGACGAGCTCGAAGAAGACATGCTGGACAAGGCCTGGGGCCTGGAAGCGCAGTCCCGGCTGGGTTGCCAGGTGGTCGTCGGTGATACCGACCTGACCATCGAAATCCCCAAGTATTCGCTCAACCACGCCGCCGAAGCGCCGCACTGAAGCCTGGAGGCTGGCATGAGTCTGAAATGGGTTGATGTACTTGAGATCGCTATCCAGCTTGCAGAAAGCAAGCCGGAGGTTGATCCTCGTTATGTGAATTTCCTCGATCTGCACCGCTGGGTAGTGGCTCTGCCAGAGTTCAGCGACGATCCGACACGCGGCGGAGAGAAGGTGCTTGAGGCGATCCAGGGGGCCTGGATCGAAGAAGCCGACTGAGCGTCACCTGCAGGTTAGGCATTCCCCTGGAACCCGCGTATAATTCGCGGGTTTAATTTTTCGTAATACTCAATTTTCTGGAGTTACCATGGCTGTTCAACGTACTTTCTCGATCATCAAGCCTGACGCAGTTGCCAAAAACGTCATCGGCAAGATCACTTCGCGCTTCGAAGAAGCTGGCCTGAAAATCGTCGCTTCGAAACTCAAGCAACTGTCCAAAGCCGAAGCCGAAGGCTTCTACGCTGAGCACAGCGAGCGCGGTTTCTTCGGTGATCTGGTTGCCTTCATGATCTCCGGCCCAGTTGTTGTTCAGGTTCTGGAAGGCGAAAACGCCATCGCTCTGAACCGTGAGCTGATGGGCGCTACCAACCCTAAAGAAGCTGCTGCCGGCACCATCCGTGCTGACTTCGCTGAATCGATCGACGCCAACGCCGTTCACGGTTCGGACTCCGAAGCTGCTGCCGCTCGCGAAATCGCTTACTTCTTCGCAGCTACCGAGGTAACCGCTCGCTAAGCGAAAGCTTACGGGTGAGGGTGAATCCATGACGACATCTACTGGCAAAATCAACCTGTTGGGTCTGACCCAGCCGGAAATGGAACAATTCTTCGACTCCATTGGCGAGAAGCGCTTCCGTGCCGGTCAAGTAATGAAATGGATTCACCATTTTGGCGTCGATGATTTCGCCGCCATGACCAATGTCGGCAAGGTCTTGCGCGAAAAGCTCGAGGCTGTTGCCGAGATTCGGCCACCGGAAGTGGTCAGTGAAGACATTTCCGCCGACGGCACCCGCAAATGGGTGATCCGCGTTGCCTCCGGCAGCTGCGTCGAAACCGTCTACATCCCGACCGACGACCGTGGCACCTTGTGTGTATCGTCGCAGGCGGGCTGCGCCCTGGACTGCAGTTTCTGCTCCACCGGCAAGCAAGGCTTCAACAGCAACCTCACCGCCGCCGAAGTCATCGGTCAGGTGTGGCTTGCGAACAAATCCTTCGGCACTATCCCGGCCAAAGTCGACCGCGCGATTACCAACGTGGTGATGATGGGCATGGGCGAGCCGTTGCTCAATTTCGACAATGTCATTGCCGCCATGAAGATCATGATGGACGATCTTGGCTATGGCATTTCCAAGCGTCGCGTCACCTTGTCGACCTCAGGCGTAGTGCCGATGATCGACGAGCTGGCCAAGCACATCGACGTTTCCCTGGCACTGTCGCTGCACGCGCCGAACGACGAGCTGCGGAACAAGCTGGTGCCAATCAACAAGAAGTACCCGCTCAAGGTCCTGCTCGAGTCGTGCATGGGCTACATGGCCACCCTTGGTGGCAAGCGTGTACTGACCGTCGAATACACCCTGCTCAAGGACGTCAACGATCAGCCCGAGCATGCCACGCAGATGATCGAGCTGCTGCGCGATATCCCGTGCAAGATCAACCTGATCCCGTTCAATCCGTTCCCGCACTCCGGTTACGAGCGGCCGAGCAACAATGCAATCCGCCGCTTCCAGGACCTGCTCCACCACGGTGGTTACAATGTCACCACCCGTACCACCCGTGGTGAGGATATCGACGCCGCTTGTGGGCAGCTGGTTGGTCAGGTCATGGACCGTACCCGCCGCAGCGAGCGTTACATCGCTGTGCGTCAGCTCAATGACGACGTGCAGATCGCCGACAACGCTGCGCGTCACTGAGCGGGCCGGCAGCGATGATCCTGCGCGCAGCGCTGTCGCTGCTGACCCTGTTGCTGCTGGCCGGCTGCGTGTCGGGCGGCAGCAATGACCCGCTGGCCACCCAGCAGGGTCGGGCCGAGGCGGGCAGGGCGTATGTGCAGTTGGGGCTGAGCTATTTGCAACAAGGTCTGACCGAGCAGGCCAAGGCGCCGCTGGTCAAGGCACTTGCCCTGAACAGCCGTGATGCCGATGCGCATGCCGCGCTGGCGCTGGTGTTTCAGGCCGAGGGCGAGCCGACGCTGGCAGCCGAGCATTTCCACAAGGCGCTGGCGCGTAATCCGGATGACACCCGGATTCGCAACAACTACGGCAGTTTCCTATATGCTCAGGAGCGTTTTGCCGAAGCCGAGTCAGTGTTTCGCCTGGCCGCTGCCGATACCCTGTATCCTGAGCGCTCGCGCGTCTTCGAAAACCTTGGCCTGACGGTTCTCAGGCAAGGTCGCCGCGACGATGCCCAGGCGCATCTGCACAAGGCTTTGCAGCTCAACCCGCGACAACCGCGAGCGTTGTTCGAAATGGCTGAGTTGTCCTACGAAAACAGGCATTATGTGCCAGCCCGGGATTACTACGATCGTTTCAGCCAACTGAGCGCCCCGGATGCTCGCAGCCTGCTGATGGGCAGCCGCCTGGCGCGGGTGTTCGAGCAACCGGCAACGGTGGCCGAGCTGGGCCAGCAACTACAACGACTTTATCCCGGTACGCCGGAATATCAGCAATACCTGTCGGAGCAATGATGAAAGCCGCGCATCCCGAAGTAGCAGCAGCGACTCACCAGCACCCTGGTGAGACCTTGCGCCAGGCCCGCGAAAACCGCGACTGGACGCAGGCCGAGGTAGCCCGCAAGCTCAACCTGACCCTGAGCTCGCTGAACAATCTCGAATCCGGCGCCTTCGACAAGCTGCCAGGGCACACCTTTGCCCGTGGTTACATCCGTGCCTATGCCAAGCTGATGGACATGGACCAGGCGCCTCTGGTCGCCGCCTTTGACCAGGTCACCGGCACCCACGCGCAAGGCAGCCAGGTGCACTCGCTGGGACGAATCGAAGAACCGGTGCGCCTGTCGCACAACGTCATGCGCGTTGTCAGCCTGGTGCTGCTGGTGGCAGTAGTAGGTGGCGGCTTCTTCCTCTGGAAGGACCAAAGCAGCCTGCGCAACAGCGACCTTGGCAAAATCGCCCTGGAGCACGTCGAAGTCGAGAGCGCCGACGGCACCACCCAGATTCACCCGCTGGATGAGCCGGAAGACCAGGCTGTCAGCGAAGCCCAGCAAGGCCAGAGTGCGCCGCTGCCATTGGAGCAGGCTGCCACTGGCGAGAGCAGTGGCTCGGCCAACGAAGAAGCCATTCCGGCAAGCCCGGCGGTCGCCGAGAGCACTGCCGCCGCCCCGGTGACCCCGGCCGCGACCAATAATGCCGCCACCGCACCGACTGCACCTGCGCCAGCTGCGCCGGTCAGCGCACCAGCCGTTGCCGCCACAGCCCCCAGCGCACCTGTCGCAGCAGCGCCAGTCCCCGCCGGCAGTGGCCGTGTCGCGATCCAGTTCTCGGCGGATTGCTGGACCCAGGTCACTGATGCCAACGGCAAGCTGCTGGTCAACGCCACCAAGCGTAAGGGCGACAGCCTGGAAGTCACCGGCACACCACCGTTCGCGGTACGCCTGGGCTTCGCCCGCGGCGCCCAGATCAGCTACAACGGCCAGGCCGTTGATGTTGCACCGTTCACCAGTGGCGAAACCGCTCGCCTGAAGTTGGGGCAGTAACTCATGCACGGCGAATCTCCAATCAAGCGTCGCGAAACCCGCAAGATCTGGGTGGGCAATGTGCCGGTGGGCGGTGATGCGCCTATCGCGGTGCAGAGCATGACCAACACCGACACCAATGATGTCGCCGCTACGGTCGGGCAGATCCAGCGCCTGGTCGATGCCGGTGTCGACATCGTCCGCGTCTCGGTGCCAGACATGGACGCCGCCGAAGCCTTCGGCCGCATCAAGCAGCAAGTCAGCGTGCCGTTGGTGGCCGACATCCATTTCGACTACAAGATCGCCCTGCGCGTGGCTGAGCTGGGTGTTGATTGCCTGCGCATCAACCCAGGCAACATCGGCCGTGAAGACCGCGTGCGCGCGGTGGTCGATGCTGCGCGCGATCGTGGTATTCCGATCCGCATCGGGGTCAATGCCGGCTCGCTGGAAAAAGACCTGCAGAAGAAGTACGGCGAACCGACCCCAGCAGCCCTGGTCGAGTCGGCCCTGCGCCATGTCGAGCACCTCGATCGCCTGGATTTCCAGGACTTCAAGGTCAGCGTCAAAGCCTCCGACGTGTTCATGGCCGTTGAAGCCTACCGTCTGCTTTCCAAGCAGATCATCCAGCCGCTGCACCTGGGCATCACCGAAGCCGGTGGTTTGCGTTCGGGGACGGTGAAATCTGCGGTCGGCCTCGGTATGCTGCTGGCCGAAGGCATCGGCGACACGATCCGGATCTCTCTCGCCGCCGATCCGGTCGAAGAAGTCAAAGTCGGCTACGACATCCTCAAGTCGCTGCGCCTGCGCTCGCGTGGGATCAACTTCATCGCCTGCCCGAGCTGTTCGCGCCAAAACTTCGATGTGGTCAAGACCATGAACGAACTCGAAGGGCGCCTCGAAGACCTGCTGGTCCCGCTGGACGTCGCCGTGATCGGTTGTGTGGTCAACGGCCCGGGTGAAGCCAAGGAAGCCCATGTTGGCTTGACGGGCGGCACGCCGAACCTGATCTACATCGACGGCAAGCCTGCGCAGAAACTGAACAACGACAACCTGGTCGAGGAGCTGGAAAAGCTCATTCGCCAGAAAGCGGCCGAAAAGGTCGAAGCCGACGCGGCGCTGATCGCCCGCGGCTGATACACAGATTCGAAAGGACTTTTCGTGAGCAAATCGCTGCAAGCCATTCGTGGCATGAACGACATCCTGCCTGACCAGTCGCCACTGTGGCGTTACTTCGAAGGCACGGTCGCCAGTTTGCTGGACGGCTACGGTTACAGCCAGATCCGCACGCCGATCGTCGAATTCACCGAGCTGTTCAAACGCTCGATCGGTGAAGTCACCGACATCGTCGAAAAAGAGATGTACACCTTCGAGGACCGCAACGGCGATTCGCTGACGCTGCGTCCTGAGGGTACCGCTGCCTGCGTGCGCGCCGTGCTCGAGCATGGCATCACCGGCAACGGCCAAGTGCAGAAGCTCTGGTACACCGGGCAGATGTTCCGCCACGAGCGCCCACAAAAAGGCCGCTATCGCCAGTTCCACCAGATCGGCGTCGAGGTGTTCAACCTGGATGGCCCGGACATCGATGCCGAGCTGATCATGCTGACCTGGCGCCTGTGGGGCCAGTTGGGCATTCAGGACGCGGTCAAGCTCGAGCTGAACAGCCTGGGCACCAGCGAAGCCCGTGCACGCTATCGCGACGCGCTGGTCGAGTTTCTCTCGGCGCGCCTCGAGCAGCTTGACGAAGACAGCCAGCGTCGGCTCAAGAGCAACCCGCTGCGCATTCTCGACAGCAAGGATCAGGGCACCCAGGCCGTGCTGGTCGGCGCGCCGAAGCTGGAAGATTATCTGGACGAAGAATCCCGTTTGCACTTCGAGGGCCTCAAGGCTCGCCTGAACGCTGCCGGCATTCCCTTCGTGATCAACACCAAGCTGGTGCGTGGCCTCGACTACTACAGCAAGACCGTGTTCGAGTGGGTCACCGACAAGCTCGGCGCCCAAGGCACCGTGTGTGCCGGTGGTCGTTACGACGGCCTGGTCGAGCAGATGGGCGGCAAGCCGACTACTGGTGTTGGCTTTGCCATGGGCATCGAGCGGTTGATTTTGCTGCTGGAAACCCTGGGCAAGGTCCCGGAGTCGATCAGTCGCCAGATCGACGTTTACCTGTGCGCCTTTGGCGAGCAGGCCGAGTTGGCCGGTCTGGGCCTGTCCGAGCGGTTGCGTGACCAGGTACCGGGCCTGCGCCTGGCGGTCAACGCCGGTGCCGGCAGTTTCAAGAGCCAGTTCAAGAAGGCCGACAAGAGCGGGGCGTTGTTTGCCCTGATCATGGGGGACGACGAACTGGCGCAACAAGTGGTAGGTTTCAAACCCCTGCGTGGCCAGGGCGAACAACAGAACATAGCCTGGGATGCTCTGGCCGAGCACCTGCAAGCTGCCCTCGCGAACGCGTGAAGCAGTCAAACAGCCGAATTTGCTGAATAGGAGTATTGGGGTGTCGAGTACCGATGATGATGGCCTGAGCGCGGCCAAGGACTGGTGGGATCGCAACGGCAAGCCGCTGCTGACCGGCGCCCTGTTGGCTGCTGCTTTGGTAGCTGGCTGGCAGACCTGGCACAAGTACCAGAGCAATCAGTCACAAGGCGCTTCGGTGCTGTACCAGAACCTGCTGGAAACGGCCCTGACGCCTACCGGCGAGCCTGATGCAAGCAAGGTTGCCGAGTTGGCTGGCAAGCTCAAGAGCGAGTTTGGCGGCACCGCCTATGCCCAGTACGGCAGCCTGTTCGTGGCCAAGGTCGCGGTCGACAGCGGCAAGCTGGACGACGCAGCCAGCGAACTCAACAGCGTGCTGGCAAAACCTGCCGATGCCACCCTGGGCGAGATCGCACGCCAGCGTCTGGCCCGTGTGCTGGCTGCTCAGGATAAGGCTGACGAAGCACTGAAGCTGCTCGATGGCGACGCTGACAAGGCGTTTCAGGCCAGCCGCGAAGAGCTCAAGGGCGATCTGCTGGTACAGTTGGGCCGCGCTGGCGATGCCCATAGCGCATACGAAAAAGCCAAGGCCGCGTTGTCTGATGAAGCAGCGGTCGGTGGCCTGCAACTGAAGCTGGATGACCTGGCCAAAGGGGACGCTTGACGTGATCGGTTGGAAACAAGCAGCAGTGCTGAGCCTGGCCGTACTGGTCGTGGGTTGCAGCAGCAACAGCAAGAAGGAACTGCCTCCGGCCGAGCTGACCAAGTTCACCGAAGAAGTCGTGCTGAAAAAGCAGTGGAGCCGTTCGATCGGTGACGGTCAGGGTGAGACCTACAATACCCTGGTGCCGGCCATCGAAAACGACCGCATCTACGCTTCCGACGTCAACGGCGAAGTCTTCGCGCTCGATCGCAACACCGGCGACATCGTCTGGAAACAGGACCTCGACCTGCCGGTCTCCGGCGCAGTCGGCGTCGGCTATGGCCTGGTCATGCTCGGCACCCTCAAAGGTGAAGTGATCGCCCTGGACAGCAGCACCGGTGAGGAGCGCTGGCGCTCCCGCGTGACCAGTGAAGTGCTGGCGCCGCCGGCCAACAACGGTGACGTGGTGGTGGTGCAGACTCAGGACGATCGTCTGATTGGCCTGGACGCCGCGACCGGCGACCGTCGCTGGATCTACGAAAGCACTCCAGCGGTACTGACTCTGCGTGGCACTGGCGCACCGATCGTGACCAATCGCATGGCCGTTGCCGGCCTGTCGACCGGCAAGGTTGTTGCTGTCGACATCCAGAACGGCGTGCCGGTCTGGGAAAGCCGCGTCGCGATCCCGCAAGGTCGCTCCGAACTCGAACGCGTCGTCGATATCGACGGCGGTTTGCTGCTGTCTGGTGGTACCCTGTACGTCGGTACCTATCAGGGCCGGGTTGCCGGTCTGGACCTGGAAAGCGGCCGCGTGCTGTGGCAGCGTGATGCGTCCAGCTACGTCGGTGTCGCCCAGGGCTTTGGCAACGTCTACGTCAGCGAAGCTTCCGGCACCGTTGAAGGCGTCGATGAGCGTTCGTCGAGCGCACTGTGGAGCAACGATTCCATGGCGCGCCGTCAGCTGAGCGCCCCTGAAGTGTTCTCCAGCTACGTCGCAGTCGGTGACTTCGAAGGCTACCTGCACCTGCTGAGCCAGGTCGATGGTCGCTTCGTTGGCCGTGAGCGTATTGACAGTGATGGCCTGCGCGCCCGCCCCTTGGTGGTCGGCGACACCATTTATGTCTTCGGCAACAGCGGCAAGCTCGAGGCATTGACCATCCGCTGAGGCTAAGCTTGAAGCCGTGAGGCTTCGAGCAGTGGCGCATGATGCGCCGCGCGAACTCCGGCCGCTGCTCTGCAGCGGCCTTTGCATTTTCAAGAATTCAAGAGTGGAGAGCCGTATGGTTCCCGTAATCGCCCTGGTGGGGCGGCCGAACGTCGGCAAGTCCACCATGTTCAACCGCTTGACCAAAACCCGCGACGCCATTGTCGGCGACCTCTCGGGCCTGACCCGTGACCGCCAGTACGGCGATGCCATGTGGCAGGGCCGTTCGTACATCCTGATCGACACCGGCGGTATCACCGGTGACGAAGTGGGCATGGACGAGAAGATGGCCGAGCAGTCGCTGATGGCCATCGAAGAGGCCGACTACGTGCTGTTCCTGGTGGATGCCCGCGCCGGCATGACCGCTGCCGACCAGATGATCGCTGACCACCTGCGCAAGCGGAACAAGTCTGCGGTGCTGGTCGCCAACAAGATCGACCACATCGATCCTGACCTGGCACGTGCCGAGTTCTCGCCGCTGGGCATGGGCAACGCGATTCCGGTCGCCGGATCTCAGGGCCGCGGTATCAACGCCCTGATGGAAGAGCTGCTCGGGCACATCCCGCGCGATCAGGAAGAAGACGCGCTCGACCAGGAAGTTGCCGAAGGCGAAGAGGCGGTTCGGATTCCAGGCCCGAGCGAAAAAGACGGCATCAAGATCGCCATCATCGGCCGTCCCAACGTGGGCAAGTCGACCCTGGTCAACCGCATGCTCGGTGAAGAGCGCGTGGTGGTCTATGACGAGCCAGGCACCACTCGCGACAGTATCTACATCCCGTTTGAGCGTGATGGTGACAAGTACACCTTCATCGACACCGCCGGGGTGCGCAAGCGCGGCAAGATCCACGAGGAAGTCGAAAAGTTCTCGGTGGTGAAAACCCTGCAGGCGATCAAAGACGCCAACGTGGTGATCTTTGTCATGGACGCCCGCGAAGGTGTGGTCGACCACGACCTCAACCTGCTCGGCTTTGCCCTTGAGGCCGGCCGCGCCATCGTCATTGCCCTGAACAAGTGGGATGGCATGCAGCCGGGCGAGCGCGACTACGTCAAGACCGAGCTTGAGCGCCGGTTGTTCTTCGTCGACTTCGCCGACATCCACTTCATCTCGGCGCTGCACGGCACCGGCGTGGGCAACCTGTACAAGTCGGTGCAGGCCGCGTTCAAGTCGGCGGTCACCCGCTGGCCGACCAGCCGCCTGACGCAGATTCTGGAAGACGCTATCGGCGACCACCAGCCGCCGCTGGTCAATGGCCGCCGGATCAAGCTGCGTTACGCTCACCTGGGTGGCGCCAACCCGCCGATCATCGTGATCCACGGGAACCAGACCGAGAAGATTCCACGCTCGTACTCGCGCTACCTGGAGAACACTTACCGTCGCGTGCTCAAGCTGGTCGGTACGCCGATCCGCATCGAGTACAAAGGCGGCGAGAACCCGTACGAGGGTAACAAGAACACCCTCACCGACCGCCAGGTCAACAAGAAGCGCCGCTTGATGTCGCACCACAAGAAGGCCGAGAAGAAGCGCAAAGACAAGCGCTGATTCTGGCCTGACCCTGCACCGGGGCTGCTGCGCGGCCCCTGTTGCATCAGTGTATTGTTTCAACCTTTTTCCTGATTGCTCGATCCGCTATGCTCGGACTCCAGTCCGTGCCGGATACCCCCAGGAAAGAGGGCTTCATGATCCGCAGCAAACTGCCGAACGTCGGCACGACCATCTTTACCACCATGTCGCAGCTGGCCGTGCAAACCGGCGCGCTCAACCTGTCCCAAGGCTTCCCCGACTTCAACGGCCCGCAGGCGCTATTGGATGCCGTAGGCCGGCACGTGGCCGCCGGGCACAATCAATACGCGCCCATGACCGGCCTGCCGGCCCTGCGCCAGCAAGTGGCTGCGAAGGTGGCTCGGCTGTATGGGGTTAGCGTGGATGTCGAGCAGGAAATCACCATCACGCCAGGCGCCACCGAGGCGATCTTCTGCGCGATCCAGGCAGTGATCAATCCGGGCGACGAGGTAATCGTTTTCGACCCGTGCTACGACAGCTACGAGCCTTCGGTAGAGTTGGCCGGCGGGCGCTGCGTGCATGTGCCGCTGAGCAACGACGATTTTGCCATCGACTGGCAACGCTTCAGCGATGCCCTCACGCCGCGCACGCGCATGGTCGTGCTCAATTCGCCGCACAACCCCAGCGGAGCTTTGATCAGCCGTGCCGATCTCGACCAGCTGGCGGGATTGATTGCCGACCGCGATATCTACCTGGTCAGCGATGAAGTGTACGAGCACCTGATCTACGACGGCGTGGCGCATGCCAGCGTGCTGGCTCATGAACAGCTCTATCAGCGCGCCTTCGTCATCAGCTCGTTCGGCAAGACCTACCATGTCACTGGTTGGAAGACCGGCTACGTGATCGCGCCCCCGCAATTGAGCGCCGAGCTGCGCAAGGTACACCAGTACGTCAACTTCTGCGCAGTGACGCCGCTGCAGTGCGCGCTGGCAGACTTCATGGCCGAACACCCTGAGCACATCGAGCAGTTGCCGGGCTTCTATCAGGCCAAGCGCGATCTGTTCTGCGATCTGTTGCAAGGCTCACGCTTCAGCTTCGAGCGTACCTCAGGCACCTACTTCCAGTTGGTCGACTACAGCGCCATCCGCCCTGATCTGAACGATGTCGACATGGCCCTGTGGCTGACCCGCGAGCATGGCGTGGCGAGTATTCCGGTGTCGGTGTTCTACCAGACGCCAGTCCCGCAACAACGCTTGATCCGCCTGTGCTTTGCCAAACGAGAGGAGACGCTGCAGCAGGCAGCGGAGAAACTATGCGCGATCTGACCGCACTGCCCAACCTGAAAATTGCCATGGTGCAGACCACGCTGGCCTGGCATGACCGCGAGGCCAACTACGCCCATTTCGAAGAGTTGCTCAAGCAAGTCGGCAGCCCTGACCTGGTGATTTTGCCAGAGATGTTCACCACCGGCTTTTCGATGGAGTCCGAGCGCCTCGCCGAGCCCGAGAACGGCCCGACCGCCAAGTGGCTCAAGGCCCAGGCGAAGAAGCTCAACGCAGTAATCACCGGCAGCGTGATCGTCCAGGCCGCTGACGGCAGCCACCGTAACCGGCTGCTGTGGGCGCGCCCGGACGGTGAAATCCTGCACTACGACAAGCGCCACCTGTTCCGTATGGCCGGCGAGCACAAGCACTACACCCCGGGCGAGCGCCAGGTGCAGTTCGAGCTGAAGGGTTGGCGGGTCCGCCCATTGATCTGCTACGACCTGCGCTTCCCGGTATGGAGCCGCGATGCCCATGACACTGACCTGCTGCTGTACACCGCCAACTGGCCGGCAGCGCGGCGGCTGCACTGGAACCGGCTGTTGCCGGCGCGGGCGATCGAGAACCTGTGCTTCGTGGCGGCGGTCAACCGGGTCGGCACCGACGGCAAAGGCTTTGCCTACTCAGGCGACAGCCAGGTGCTGGATTTCCAGGGCGAGAGCCTGCTCAGTGCCGGCGAAGCGGACGGCGTATTCACCGTCGAGCTGCGCGCGGCGGAACTGGCGGCGTACCGCAGCCGTTTCCCGGCCAACCTGGATGCCGATACCTTCGACCTGCATTGAGCGTTGCCGGCCGGGACATGGCGTCCCGGCCGTTCGACCGACTCAGTACACGTCGCGTCGGTAGCGACCGTCTTCTACCAGCTGTTGCAGCATGGCCTCGCCGAGGATGCCCCTGAGCGCCGCGTCGACTGCCGCGGCCATGCCCTGCAGGCTGCCGCACACATAGATGCAGGCGCCGTCGGCGACCCAGCGGCGTACCTCGTCGGCCTGCGCCAGCAGCAAGTCCTGGACATAGACCTTTTCAGCCTGATCACGCGAGAACGCCAGGTCCAGCTTGCGCAGCTCACCGCGCGCCAGCCAGCCTTGCAGTTCATCGGCGCAGAGCAGATCGCTGGCGCGATTGCGCTCACCGAACAGCAGCCAGTTGCGCGGTTCACCTTCACTGATACGTGCCTTGAGCAAGCTGCGCAGTCCGGCCAGCCCGGTGCCGTTGCCGATCAGCAGCATCGGTGCTGGGGCCACTGGCAGGTGGAAGCTGCTGTTGCGGCGCAGGCGCAGGCTCAGCGAGCCTTGCAGGGGCAGCACCTCAGTCAGCCAGCCTGAGCCCAGGCCAAGGCTGCCGTCAGTGTGCCGATGCTGGCGCACAATCAGTTGCAGCACACCATCGCTGGCAATCGATGCGATCGAGTATTCACGCGTGCCGAGCGGCACCAGCGCATCGATAACCGCCTGCGCGTGCAGGCCGACCAGATGCTCGCGGCTGACCGGCAATTGCCGACTGCCCAGTGCCTGACCCAGAGTTTCGCGCGAACCTTCAAGTTGCACTGGGGTATCCAGATTCAGGCCCAGGCCTTGGATAAACGCTTGAACCTGGGCGGGGGCATTGCGCGGCAATACCTCCACCAGATCGCCTGCATCCCAGCGCACCGCCTGCTCGGATTGCAGGTCGAGCAGGTACACCGGCTGGCCCTGGCTACCAGGATTGAGCAGCCTGCGCGCGGTCAGGGTCCAGCTGTTGAAGGCGGGCGCTTGCCAGGCGCTGACGGCGCTGGCGCCGGTCAACTGTGCCAGTTGCTGCTGCCAGTGCTGGAGCGCGGCCGGGTCGGCGTTGTCGACTTCGACCGGGCTGAATGCGCTGCTGGCGCCGCGCTCGGCAAGCCATGCCTGCAAGCGCCGGGCAAAGCCACAGAAGTGTTGATACTGACGGTCGCCCAAGGCGAGCAGGGCATAGTCCAGATGCTCCAGCGGCCACGCCTGGCCGAGTATCTTGCACTCGAAACCACGGGCGCTGTCGGGTGCCTCGCCATCGCCAAAGGTGCTGACTACAAACAGCGCCCGGCGTGCCTGGCGCAGGTCATCCTCACCCAGCTCGGCCAAGGCGCGTACTTGCACCGACAGGCCTGCCGCCTGGAGCTGGCCGGCGCTCTGCCAGGCCAATTGCTCGGCGAGGCCGCTCTGGCTGGCAAAACCAATCAACCAGCTGTCACCTGCCGACGTGGTGCTGTCGACACTGCCACGGGCCACGCGGATCTGGCGTTGCTTGCGCCGGCGGTCGAGGTACAGCAGCCAGCCGGTGATGAAGAACAGCGGCATGCACAGGCTGGCGATGGTAAAGATGATCCGCCCGGGCAAGCCGAAATAGCTACCCACGTGCAGGGCATAGATGCTTTGCAGCAGTTGAGCACTGAGCGACTTGTCGGCATAACGCTCGATGCGCGTGAACGTGCCGGTAGCCGGGTCGAGGGTGACGGTGTCAAAGGCGCGTTCGTGATCGGCATCGTCCAGCAGATAGAACAGCGTCGCCGGCTGCCCGCCAACCGGCGGCAGGCGCAGGTTGTAGCCAGTCAGGCCGGGCCCGGCCGCAGCCTGCAGGTTGCTCCAGATGGCGTCGTAGTCGACCCGCAGCGGCGGGGCCTTTTGGTTGACCGACTGCGGGCCACGGCGGCCACCGCCTTCGCCACGCTTGTGCTGCTGGCCCGCAGCCGGGGCGTCGCCGAGCAGCTTGTTCAGCCCGCGGCTGTACCATTCGTACGACCATGACAGACCGGTCAACGCAAACAGCAGATAGAACAGCAGGCACCAGGTGCCGAACACGGCGTGCAGGTCCCAATTGAACGCACGGCCCTTCTTCGCCCAGTCCAGGGTCAGCCAGGTGCGCCAGTTCAGCGCTTTGCGGGGCCAGCGTAGATACAGGCCTGACAGGCAGAAGAAGATCAGCATCAGGGTGCAGGCACCGGTGATCTGCCGGCCGCTTTCGCCCATGGCGAGAAACCGGTGCAGGCTGAGCATCAGGTCGAAGAAGCCTTGGCCGGAGACCTCGCCTTTGATCTCGCCGGTGTAGGGGTCGGCATAGCGCATCTCACCGCGGCGCTGGCCGGGTGGCGCGGTGAAGAAGATTCGTGCGGCATTGCCCTCGCGGGTGTCGACCCGCAGCATCGCGACCTTGTCGCCGTGCGCCGCCTCGACCCGCCGCACCAGCTCTGCCGGTGGCAGCACGCCTTCGGCGCGCACCTGCACCTTGAGCACATCGGCATCGAACAGGCGCAGCAGTTCTTCCTGAAACGACCAGATCGCCCCGGTGGTACCCATCAATGCCAAGACCAGCCCGGCCGTGATGCCAAACAACCAGTGCAATTGAAACAGCGACTTCTTCAGCACGTCGATCACCTTGTCTTGCCGCGCAAACTCAACCGGCGGACATTATGCCTTGCTACGCGAAAGCCCCGCTCACTGGCGTGAGCGGGGCTCGGCGATTGCTGTGTCAGAAATGGAAGCTGGTGGTCAGCAACGCTGTGCGTCCGGCTGCCTGGTTGGCGAAGTGAGTAGAAAACGCCTTGTCGTAGTACACCTCGTTGGTGAGGTTTTGTACGTTCAACTGCAGATCGACGTTCTTGCTCAGCTTGTACGCAGCCATCGCGTCATAGCGCACATAACTGTCGACCATGGTGGTGTTGGCTATGTTGCCGTACACATCATCCATGTAGAAGGCGCCGCCACCCACGGTCAGCTTTGGCGTAAGGGCGTAGGTGGTCCACAGGCTGGCACTGTTGTTCGGCGTATTCGGCAATTGATTGCCGTCGTTGACCGCACCCAGCGCGCCGCCGTCGATCTGGCGGGCCTGCATGTAGGTGTAACCGGCGAACACCTGCCATTTGTCGGTGAGCTTGCCACTGGCCGAAAGTTCGACGCCCTGCACGCGGGTCTCGCCGATGTTTTCGTAGGTGGTGGTGTTGACCTGAACGCGGGCGTTTTCTTTCTCGGTGCGGAATACAGCGGCGGTCAGCGACAGGCGCTCGTCGAGCAAGTCCCACTTGGTACCGAGTTCGTAGTTGGTGGTTTCTTCCGGCTCCATGTCGCTGGCCAACAGGTTGCCGGCGCGGTCGGTGGTGTTGCCCAGCGGGTTGCCTTCGGAGCCTTCGCCCAACTGCGCGCCGGGTGGGGTTGCCGAGGTGGCGTAGGAAACGTAGATGCTGCCGTTCTCGGCGGGCTTCCACACCAGGCCCAGTTGGCCAGTGATGAACTCGCTGGTGTCACTGCCCTTGGATGCAACGCCCTTGCTGTTGACGGCGGTAGCGCCAGAGGCGGTATAGCCGCGGTACTGGGTGTCGAAGTGGTCATAGCGCAGGCCCATGTTGAGCAGCCACTGTGGCGTCAGCTCAAGGGTGTCGAACACATACAGCGCGCGGGTGTTGCTCTTGGTGTCAGTGCCAGCATAGTTGCGCGCGATGGCGCCGTTCCACGGATCGTCCGGGTTGGGATTGCTCAGGGAGGTGCAGTTGTAGCCGCTGTCAGGGCCGATCAGGCCCGGGGTGCAGGTAGATGCTGTTGCGCCGCCGGTGTTGGTATTGACGTTGTAAGACGAGCGCTGGCTTTCTTCCCGGCTCAGCTCAATGCCGGTGGAGAAGCTGTTCTTCATGCCGCCCAGGTAGAACTCGCCAAACAGATCGGTTTGGTTGGTTGTGGTAGCGGTGTTGCCAACTCGGGTGTTGGCGCGGCGCCAGACGCTGCCGTTGTTGACGTTGCCCTTGCTGTCGTCGGGCTGCGTGAGGATGTAGTCCTGCATGCTGTTGCCATGACGCAGGGTGTTCTTGATGGTCAGCGCGTCGGTCAGGTCATGCTCAATCGCGAAGGTGGCGATGTCGACCCGGCTCTTGCGAAAATCACGCCCGGTCAGGCCGTAGAAGTTGTCGCTGTCGCCACCGTCATCCGGTTTGCTCGGGTGGGCCGAGGTGCGCGCGTTGCTGCCCGCGGTCGGGATCGAATAGGGGATTCCCGAGTCCGGCAGATCGTCGCTTTCCAGGTGGTAGTAGTCAAGGTTGACCCGGGTTGGCGTGCCCAGGCCAAACGCCAGCGACGGGGCGATCCCCCAGCGGTCGTAATTGACCTTGTCGCGGCCAGCGACGTTGCTCTCGTGGGTCATCAGGTTGAGGCGCCCGGCAACACTGTCACTGAATTGGTAGTTGCCATCCAGGGTGTAACGCTGGGTCTGGTCACTGCCCCAGGTCCAGGCACCGTCCAGCGAGTTGCCCAGGTGCGCGCGCTTGCTCACCAGGTTGATGGTGCCGCCGGCGGCGCCACGCCCGCCAACAGCCGAGTTCGGCCCTTTGGCCACTTCCACCGATTCAACAGCGAAGATCTCCCGAGTTTGCGCGCCAGTGTCGCGCACGCCGTCCAGGTAGGTATCACCCTGGGCATCGAAGCCGCGGATGAACGGCCGGTCACCTTGGGGGTTGCCGCCTTCGCCGGCACCGAAGGTAATCCCCGGGACGGTGCGCAGGGCGTCTTGCAAGCTCAGCGCGTTGGTTTCCTTGATCACCTGCTGCGGGATCACGGTTACCGAGCGCGGGGTGTCCACCAGCGGCGCGGTGTACTTGGGCGACGAGGCTTTGTCGACCTTGTACTCGGTTGCGGCCTGTTCTGCCTTGCCGTTGACGCTGGTCGCGTCGAGCGTGATGGCTGCGGGCTCTGCGGCATAGGCAGACGAAGCACTGATGGCAACGCCAATGGCTGAGGCGAGCAGGCGTGGTGAACTTACAGCAGACGGCACGTGGCGCATTTTTTTATGACCTTCCCCAAGGTGTGAAGGCCGCGAAGAGTAATGTAAGCAATTGTAAGTCACAATTGAGAAATATTACCATTCGGTACAAATTTACATTCTTTACAATTTAACCCTGCATTTTCTCCGGTCTCATTCGTCAGGGCCTGGCGAAAGGGCTTGCCGTGAGTAAAAGGGAATCAATATCATTGGCGCCCTAGTCCCGACCCGGTCCATTTCCATGCTGCTGCACATCCCTAGCCTGTTCGCCGCCGATGAACTCTTGCGGATTCGTGAAGCGCTGGCGCAGGCAGATTGGGCCGATGGCAAGGTCACCGCAGGCCACCAATCGGCCAAGGCCAAACACAACCTGCAGCTACCAGAGGCGCATCCATTGGCCAAGGAAATCGGCAGCGCCCTCATCGAGCGTCTTTGGCAGACCCCGCAGTTCATGTCTGCGGCCCTGCCGCACAAGGTGTTCCCGCCGTTGATCAACTGTTATCGCGAGGGTGGCAACTTCGGCTTTCACATCGACAATGCCCTGCGCCAGCCCAAGGGCAGCGCCGAGCGAGTGCGCACCGACCTGTCAGCGACGCTGTTTCTCAGTGACCCGGACAGCTATGACGGCGGCGAACTGGTGATTCAGGACACCTATGGCACGCAGCAGATCAAGCTGGCCGCAGGCCACATGGTGCTGTACCCCGGCACCAGCCTGCACAAGGTCAACCCGGTCACTCGCGGTGAGCGCTACGCGGCGTTCTTCTGGACTCAGAGCCTGGTCCGTGAAGACAGCCAGCGGGCGCTGCTGTTCGAGATGGACAATGCCATTCAGCAGCTCAGTGCTGACCTGCCCGATCACCCTTCACTGCTGCAACTGACCGGCACCTATCACAACTTGCTGCGGCGCTGGGCAGAGGTCTGAACATGTCCTATACGTTGCGCCGCGATGAGGTCGTGGATGTCACAGCGCTGCGAGCCATGCTCGAAGCCAGCCCCGCTAAGGCCGCCCAAGCGATCCTGGCAGCGGCCGGGCAGGGCGTCAGTGAGGCGCAGTTGTTGCTGGGCCAGATCCTGCTCGATGGCCGCGGCATCGAGCAGGATCCGCAGCTGGCGCGGCGATGGTTCAGCATTGCCATCCGCGCCGGCAGCGGCATGGCGCACAACATGCTTGGGCGCTGCCTGGAGCACGCCTGGGGCGGGCCGGCCGACCTGCCTGGCGCAGCAGTGCAGTACCAGCGCGCAGCCGCGCAGGGGCTGGACTGGGGCTGGTACAACCTGGGCAACCTGCTGGCCACCGGGCGCGGTGTCGAGCTTGACCAGAAGCTGGCGCTGGCCTGCTACGAGAAGGCTGCACATCTGGGCCACGCCAAATCGATGAACCTCTATGGGCGTTACCTGGAACAAGGCATCGCCGGCCCTGCCAGCCCAGCGCGGGCGTTTCGCTGGTATAAGCGCTCGGCCGAGGCTGGGGATTTTCGCGGTATGTTCAGCCTGGCCATGGTGCTGATCGAGCGTGGCCAGTTGGGCGAGGCGCGGCCTTGGCTGGCGCGTGCGCGGGTGCAAGGCAACGTCAACTTCCTGCGCAGTGCAGTGCTGACTCTGCAAGGTGCTGGACGGTTGCTGGCTGAGGAGGCGGCAGTGTTTGCGCAGGAGCTGCGCCAGCGGGAGCTGGGCTAGCAAAGCGCTGCGTTTACATACAAAAACGGGGCCTTGCGGCCCCGTTTATGATTTACAGGTAGTAGGCTTTCAACGGTGGGAAACCATTGAACTCCACTGCGCTGTAGCTGGTGGTGTAGGCGCCGGTCGACAGCCAGTACAGGCGGTCACCGATGGCCAGGTTCAGCGGCAGGCCATACTTGTAATGCTCGTACATGATGTCGGCGCTGTCACAGGTAGGCCCTGCAATCACCACTTCTTCCATCTCGCCTTTCTTCTCGGTCCAGATCGGGAACTTGATCGACTCGTCCATGGTTTCGATCAGGCCGGAGAACTTGCCCACGTCGGTGTACACCCAGCGCTCGACCGCGGTACGCGACTTGCGCGCAACCAACACCACTTCGCTGACCAGAATACCGGCGTTGGCAATCAGCGAACGGCCCGGCTCGAGGATGATTTCCGGCAGGTCGTCGCCGAAGTCTTCCTTGAGGAAGCGGATGATTTCTTCAGCGTAAGTCTCCAGGCTGTTGGTCCGGGTGATGTAGTTGGCCGGGAAGCCGCCACCCATGTTGATCAGCTTGAGAACGATGCCGTCTTCTTCCTTCAGGCGCTCGAAGATCACTTTGACCTTGGCGATGGCGGCGTCCCAGACGCTGATATCGCGCTGCTGCGAGCCGACGTGGAAGGAGATGCCGTAAGGCACCAGGCCCAGGTCACGGGCAAGGATCAGCAGGTCCATGGCCATGTCGGTCTGGCAGCCGAACTTGCGCGACAGCGGCCAGTCGGCAGTGGTCGAGCCTTCGGTGAGAATGCGCACGTAGACTTTGGAACCCGGCGCAGCCTTGGCGATGTTGCGCAGGTCGGCTTCGGAGTCGGTCGCGTACAGGCGCACACCCTTGTCGAAGAAGTAGCGGATGTCCTTGGACTTCTTGATGGTGTTGCCGTAGCTGATGCGGTCCGGGCTGACGCCCTGGTTCATGACCTTGTCCAGCTCGTAGATCGAGGCGATGTCGAAGTTCGAGCCTTTGTCCTTGAGCAGGTCGATGATCTCGACCGCTGGGTTGGCCTTGACTGCGTAGTAGACCTTGGCGAACTCGAAACCGGCGCGCAGGTCGTCATAGGCCTTGCTGATCATCTGCGTATCGATGACCACAAACGGGGTTTCCTGCTTGTCGGCGAACGCCTTCATCTTCTGGAAGGTGTCACGTGCGAAATAATCTTCGACTTGAATCGACATGCTCAAGGACTCCATGGGCAAACTGAAAAAGAAAGTGGCTGCAAACTGAACGCCCTCCGTATCCCCACTTTGGTTCGCCTACTTCCCAAGGCATGTCGCCGAAAGCAAAAAGGCCAACCGCATGGTTGCGCCTGCTGTCTCGTCGTCAGTACTTGAGCCGGATGGATCGTTTCCAGCATGGACGTTCGGCGCGCACTTTAGGGCGTGAACCAGGCAAGATCAACAGGCAATCCCCACCTGTTCGTCGCGGATCGACGAGCAGTTACTGGAATAACCGACTCGTATTACCGACAGATGTTCCTGAGCAGGCTCAAACGTAAATAATTGTGGAACAGGCAGGGATCTGGCGGCGAACCCCTGAAAAGCTGTGTTCATTGCAGGTCGGTGATATTTCACTGCAAGAACCCGCAAGTAAGCTCTGGAGACCGTTGGTCAGTGGTTCGCTGGATCACACGTCGAGGCAGGGAGTGTTCACATTTATGGCCACACAGTCAGCGCCTGCGAGTGGCCAAAAAAAGCATAAATTTTTTGTTACTACAGCGGGGGCGCCCGATCACAGACGCCCCCGTTGATTCAGGAAGCCACCGTCTCGGCCGGGGAGACGATGCTGGTCTTGGCGCCGCGAGAGCGCCCCGAACTCAAGTAGGCCGCAATCGACTCCTGGGTCACCTCGCCAAGGAACACCTGCTCGGCGTCCAGCACCGGCAACCACGCCCGGTTGAACTCGTACATGCGCGACAACAGGATGCGCAGGTGCTCATCGTGCGAAGCGGTGGCGTTGAACTGCCGCAGGAAGTCAGCACAAGTGCCCTGTTGCCGGTGCATGTCGCGGCGGCGCACATAGCCCAGCGCCTTGTTCGCCGCGTCGGTCACCACCACATAGCGGCGGTCGTGCTCGTCGAGCAGCTCCAGCGCATCGGCCACTGGTGTTTCCGGGCTGACCGACGGCGCGTTGTCGGCGGCGTCCTCGGCGCGCACCAGCAGCAGCCGCTTGAGGGTGCTGTCCTGGCCGACAAAGTTGCTGACGAAGTCGTCCACCGGGTGCGCCAGCAGGGTATCCGGATGATCCAGCTGGAGCAGCTTGCCCGCGCGGAAGATAGCGATCTTGTCACCCAGCTTGATCGCTTCGTCGATGTCGTGGCTTACCATGATCACGGTCTTGTTCAGCGCCCGCTGCATCTCGAAGAACTCGTTCTGGATCATCTCGCGGTTGATCGGGTCGACCGCGCCGAACGGTTCATCCATCAGCAGTACCGGCGCATCGGCGGCCAGTGCGCGGATCACGCCGATGCGCTGTTGCTGGCCACCGGACAACTCGCGCGGGTAACGCTGCAAGTACTGCTTGGGTTCAAGCTTGATCATGCTCATCAGTTCGCGCGCGCGGTCGTGGCAGCGCTGCTTGTCCCAGCCGAGCAGGCGCGGCACTACGGTGATGTTCTCTTCGATGGTCATGTTGGGGAACAGACCGATCTGCTGGATCACATAGCCGATACTGCGGCGCAGGCTGACTTCGTCCAGCCCGGTGGTGTCTTCGCCGTTGATGAACACCTGGCCTGAGGTCGGTGTGATCAGGCGGTTGATCATCTTCAAGGTGGTGCTCTTGCCGCAGCCCGACGGGCCGAGGAACACGCAGATTTCGCCTTCGTTGACGGTCAGGTTGACCGAGTCGACGGCTTTGACGTCCTTGCCGTTGGCATGGAAGGTCTTGCTGAGGTTCTTCAATTCGATCATGAGCGCAGTCCTCGTGGAGTCAGGGCACGTTGCAGGGCTTGCAGGAGCAGGTCGGCGACAATCGCCAGCAGGCTCACCAGCACCGCGCCGACCAGCAGCATCGACATGTCGCTGCGGCTGATGGAAGTCAGAATAAGCACACCCAGGCCACCGGCGCCGATGGTCGCGGCGATGGTCATTACGCCGATGTTCATCACCACGGCGGTGCGCACCCCGGCGAGGATCACCGGCACGGCGATCGGCAGCTCGACCATGCGCAGGCGCTGGCCGAAGGTCATGCCGATACCGCGGGCGGCTTCACGGATGCCCGGTTCGACGTTGGTCAGGGCCAGGTAGGTGTTGCGCAGGATCGGCAGCAGTGAATAAAGGAACACCGCCGTGATCGCCGGCAATGGGCCCAGGCCCTGGCCGAACTTGGAGTAGAACGGCAGCAGCAGGCCGAACAAGGCAATCGAGGGAATGGTCAGCAGCACCGTGGCGCTGGCCTGCAGTGGGCCGGCCAGGACCGGGAAGCGTGTCATCAGAATGCCCAGCGGCACGCCGAAGACAATCGCCAGGCTGACCGCGATGCCGACCAGGGTGATGTGCTGCCAGGTCAGCTGCAGCACCAGCGCCCAGTCGAGGTGGGCAAAGGTATCGAACAGGCTCATGGCTGTACCTCTTTGTCGGCAGTGCCGGGCAGCGGGTGCTCACGCAGGAATGCAGCGGCAACCACCGACGGGCTCTGGTGTTCGACGTCGACCTTGGCATTGAGCTGGCGCATGGTCTCGTCGTCCAGTTGCTCGGCCAGCGGCTTGAGCAGGGTGGCCAGTTGCGGGTTGGCGTCGAGCACCGCTTTACGTACCACCGGCGCAGCGGTGTAGTCGGGGAAATAGTGCTTGTCGTCTTCCAGCAAGGTCAGATTGAACGCGTTGAGGCGACCATCTGTGGTGTACACCAGGCCGGCAAACACCTGATCGTTGCGCAGCGCGGTATAGACCAGGCCGGCATCCATCTGGCGGATGTTGGCGCGGCCGACCTGCAGGTCGTACAGCTCTTTCAGGCCCACCAGGCCATCCGGGCGATTGGCGAACTCGGTGTCCAGCGCGACCAGATGCTTGCGCTTGTGCTCGTCACGCAGCACCTGATTGAGCTGGCTGATGTTGCGCACCCGCGGATACTTTTCGGCGACCTTGCTGGGCAGGGCCAGGGCGTAGGTATTGCTGAACCGCGACGGGGTCAGCCAGATCAGGTCCTTTTTCGCATCCAGCTGTTTGACCTTGGCGTAGGTCGCTTCGGCACTGGTCATGCGCTCGTCGATATGGTTGTACGAGACCAGCGACACACCGGTGTATTCCCACATCAAATCGAGCTGGCCGGTTTCTTGCGCCTGGCGCGCCAGGCTGCTGCCCAGGCCGCCGGTCACGCGCACGGCAAAGCCATTGGCGCGCAGGTATTGCGCGGTGATTTCGGCGAGTACCGTCTGCTCGGTGAACACCCGGGCACCGATGCGAATCAGCGGTTTTTCCGCCGCTTGGGCAAATCCTGCCAACAGCAGGCCCGCGCCAAGCAACAAGGCGATGGTTTTTCTCATGGGTTCCCTCTACTTATTGAGCCAGACCGCGTTCCAGCCAGCGTTTGCTGGAGAAACTCACCAGCACATCCAGCAACAACGCCAACGCCGCCGTGCAGGCCGCGCCGAGCAGTAGCTGTGGCTGATTGTTCAAGGCAATGGCAGGGAAGATCAGGCTGCCTAGGCTGTTGGCGCCGATCAGAAACGCCAGCGGCGCGGTGCCGACATTCAGCGCCAGAGCAACCCGCACGCCGCCGACAATGATCGGCACGGCGTTGGGCAGTTCGACTTGCCAGAGTTGCTGGCGCGGAGTCATGCCGATGCCGGTAGCGGCTTCCTTGAGTGAGGCGGGGACGTTTTTCAGGCCTTCGTAGGTGTTGCGCACGATCGGCAGCAGGGAGGCGAGAAACAGCGCGAAGATCGCCGGGCCTGCGCCGATGCCCAGAAAACTCAGGGCGATGGCCAGTACGGCCAGGGGAGGGATGGTGTTGCCTACGTTGAAGAACTGCATGAAGCGCTCGGCTTTGTCGACCCGGTGCGGTCGACTCAAGGCAATCCCGGCGGGGATGCCCACGGCCAACGCCGCCGCCATCGAAGCCAGCACCAGCACAAGGTGCGCTTGCAGGTAAAACCACAGATCGTCGCGATAACGCGCGATCGTATCAAGGCCGATCCAGTGGATCAGCAGGGCCAGGATGACAAGCGCGGTGGCCCATCCCATCAGCCCTTTTCCGTAGCGTCTAGCCACAGGTGGACTCCTTTTCTTGTCGTCGGCGAACAGTGCTGCGCAGCGCGGCCAGTGCAGGCGGCGGGCAGAGTGATCGCGAGTAGCAGCGTGGCGCTCAGCAAAGCTGCGCGGACATGCCATGAGCCAAGCCCCGTCGGGCTCGAAAATGCAGGTATTACCAGCCCCAAACTGCAATGGTCAGCAGGGGGTGGACGTCTCCGGGGACGCAAAGGTTCCCATCTACAGCGGCAGTTGGCCAGTGTTAATCACTGGCAAGGCCAATTTATGGCGCGACAAAACAGCGGATTTATCCTCTGCAGGCGTTGAAATACCTACGCTGGGCCGCTTCGTGGACATTTGCCGGTGTGGCTGCAAAAAACTCGGCTGGTCAGGCATTGGCTGATGGCTTACGCCGCTGGGCAGGGCGCTGCGGCTGTGTTTGGGTCTATGGGCGGTTTCGGGTATAATCTGCGCCCTTTTTTCGATCCCCATTCAGGCGATTTCCCATGACCAACCAGGCCGCCGAAGTCGCGAAGCGCCGCACTTTCGCAATCATTTCCCACCCCGACGCCGGTAAGACCACCATCACCGAGAAACTCTTGCTGATGGGCAAGGCCATTGCCGTCGCCGGTACCGTGAAGTCGCGCAAGTCCGACCGCCACGCCACCTCCGACTGGATGGAAATGGAGAAGCAACGCGGTATCTCCATCACCACCTCGGTCATGCAGTTCCCTTACCGCGAACACATGATCAACCTGCTCGACACCCCGGGCCACGAAGACTTCTCGGAAGACACCTACCGCACCCTGACCGCGGTCGACTCGGCCCTGATGGTGCTCGACGGTGGTAAAGGCGTCGAGCCACGCACCATCGCCCTGATGGACGTCTGCCGTCTGCGTGACACGCCGATCGTCAGCTTCATCAACAAACTCGACCGCGACATCCGCGACCCGATCGAGCTGCTCGACGAGATCGAAGCGGTACTCAAGATCAAGGCCGCGCCAATCACCTGGCCGATCGGTTGCTACCGCGACTTCAAGGGCGTTTACCACCTGGCCGGCGACTACATCATCGTCTACACCCCAGGCCATGGTCACGAGCGCACCGAGGTCAAGATCATCGAGAAACTCGACTCCGATGAAGCCCGCGCGCACCTGGGTGACGAGTACGATCGCTTCCTTGAGCAACTGGAGCTGGTACAAGGCGCCTGCCACGAGTTCAACCAGGAAGAGTTCCTCAACGGCCAACTGACTCCGGTGTTCTTTGGTACCGCGCTGGGCAACTTCGGTGTCGACCATGTGCTCGACGCTGTGGTCGACTGGGCGCCACGCCCGCTGGCGCGCGTAGCCAACGAGCGGACCGTCGAGCCGGTCGAAGAGAAATTCACCGGCTTCGTGTTCAAGATCCAGGCGAACATGGACCCGAAACACCGCGACCGCATCGCCTTCATGCGCATCTGTTCGGGCAAGTACGAAAAGGGCATGAAGATGCGCCACGTGCGCACCGGCAAGGACGTACGCATCGGCGACGCCCTGACCTTCTTCTCCTCCGAGCGTGAGCAACTGGAAGAAGCCTTTGCCGGCGACATCATCGGCCTGCACAACCACGGCACCATCCAGATCGGTGACACCTTCAGCGAAGGCGAAAGCCTAGGCTTCACCGGCATCCCGCACTTCGCCCCGGAATTGTTCCGCCGCGTGCGGCTGAAAGACCCGCTCAAATCCAAGCAGCTGCGCCAGGGCCTGCAGCAGCTCGCCGAAGAAGGCGCGACCCAGGTGTTCTTCCCGCTGCGCAGCAACGACATCATCCTCGGTGCGGTCGGTGTGCTGCAGTTCGACGTGGTCGCCAGCCGCTTGAAGGAAGAGTACAAGGTCGAGTGCGGCTACGAGCCAATCACGGTCTGGTCGGCGCGCTGGATCAGCTGCGACGACAAGAAGAAGTTCGAGGAATTCGAGACCAAGGCCGTGGAAAACCTCGCCGTCGATGGCGGCGGTCACCTGACCTACCTCGCCCCGACCCGGGTCAACCTGGCGCTGATGGAAGAGCGCTGGCCGGACGTGAAATTCCGCGCCACGCGGGAACATCACTGATCTGATTATTGGGGCCGCATCTGCGGCCCCAATGCTGTTCAGTTACCGGCTTTGATACTGGTCCACAGGCGAGTGCGAATGCGGTCGATCTTGGCGGGCATCGCCTCCAGTGCGTATAGCTTGCCCATCACATCGTCACTCGGGTAGATCATCGTGTTGCTTTTAAGTGCAGGGTCGACCAGCGTGTCGGCCTTGAGGTTGCCGTTGGCGTACTGCACATGGTTGCTGATGTTGGCCATCACCTCAGGCTGCAACAGGTAGTTCATGTAGGCGTAGGCCTGCTTCTCGTCGGGCGCATCGGCTGGCATGGCGACCATGTCGAACCACATCGGCGCACCTTCCTTGGGGATCGAATAGCCAACCTTGACGCCGTTCTTGGCCTCTTCGGCGCGGTTCTTCGCCTGCAGCACATCGCCGGAGAAGCCAACCACCACGCACACGTCGCCATTGGCCAGGTCGCCGGTGTACTTGGATGAGTGGAAGTAGCTGATGTACGGGCGCACCTTCATCAGCAGTTCTTTGGCTTTCTCGTAGTCCTTCGGATCCTGGCTGTGGTGCGGCAGGCCGAGGTAGTGCAGGGCAATCGGCAACAGCTCGGGGCCGTTGTCGAGCACCGCCACACCGCAGCTCTTGAGCTTGCTCATGTACTCGGGCTTGAAGATCAGGTCCCAGGAATCGACCGGCGCGTTGTCGCCGAGCACCGCCTTGACCTTGTCGATGTTGTAGCCGATGCCGGTGCTGCCCCACAGGTAGGGGAAGCCATACTGGTTGCCCGGATCATTGACCTCCAGCGCCTTGAGCAGCACCGGATTGAGGTTCTGCCAATTGGGCAGTTGGCTCTTGTCGAGCTTCTTCAGGGCCTTGCCCTGAATCTGCCGGGCCATGAAGTGGTTCGACGGGAACACCACGTCATAGCCGGAGTTGCCGGTCATCAGCTTGCCGTCGAGGGTCTCGTTGCTGTCGAACACGTCATAGGTCGGCACGATGCCGCTGGCCTGCTGGAAGTTCTTCAGGGTATCGGGGGCGATGTAGCTCGACCAGTTGTAGATCTTTACCGACTCGGCGGCGTTGCTGACACAAGCGGCGAGCATCAGGGGAGCGATTAGAAGCGTGCGCATGTCCGGGGTACCTTGCTTTGTGTGTTGTTATCGAAGGACGGCAGAGGCGATCAGCGATCAGAAAATCAATACATAGCTCTTGCGCACGGTTTCTTCGATGTCCCAGATCCCGGTGCTGTTGGCCGGTAGCATCAGTGCGTCTCCGGCTTCTATGAGTAGCGGTTCGCCTCCATCAGGGGTGAAGGTGCAGCGGCCCTTGATGAAATGGCAGAACTCCTGCTGCACGATTTGCCGGCGCCAGCGCCCTGGGGTGCACTCCCAGATACCGGTTTCGACCCCATCGCTGCGTTCGACGCTGGTCACCGACGTCACGGCGACTGGCTCCCCGTGCGGCACGGCGACCGGGTTGGATTCCTCGAGTACGGCGCTGTCGGTGTGTTTGAACTGGGTGATGTTCATGACCAGTGAATCCTGTGTTGAGAAAAGGGCAAGTCAGTGCATGAAGCCTTCCATGAAGTCGGCCACGCCGCTGGCCAGGCGCCGGCGCCAGGGGGCGCTGGCGGGGTTGGCGAGGGTGCGGTCTTCATGGACGAAGCTGCGGATGATCGCGTTGTAGCCCAGCCAGCGGCAGGGCTCGGGCGGCCAGCTCGCCAGGCTCGTCAGCGGGCAGTTGTCGTGTACCCAGGGCTGTGCGGTCAGCTGGTTGTGCTGGCCAAGAATCAGCGCCGCCAGGGTGCGCCCGCCCAGGTTGGTCGCGCCTACACCTTCGCCGCCGTAGCCGCCGGCGAGGGCGATGCCGCGCTGACGATCACACAGCATGTGCGGGCGGAAGCGCCTGGCCATGCCCAGGTTGCCGCCCCAGGAATGGGTAATACGGGCGTTTTTCAGCTGCGGGAACAGCTCGCCAAACAGATAGCGGCGCAGCTCGATCTCGTGGTCCTTGAGGTTGAAGTCTTCGCGCAGGCGGCCGCCAAAGCGATAGCCACCACGCGCACCGAACACCAGGCGGTTGTCGGCGGTGCGCTGGCCGTAGGTGACCTGGCGGCTGTTCTCGCTGAAGGCCTGCCCCTGGTTCAGGCCGATCTGCTCCCAGGTCGACTCCGGCAACGGCTCGGTGGCGACCAGCAGGCTCTGCACCGGCAATTGGTGCTTGCCTAGCGGCGGCAGGCTGGCTGCGTAACCCTCCACGGCCGGCACCAGCCAATGGGCGCGGACGTTGGCATGGGCCGTGCGCACCATGCCAGGCTGCAGATCAAGCGCAGGGCTGTTCTCGTAAATGGTCACGCCCATGCGCTCGACCGCTCGGGCCAGGCCGCGCACCAGTTTGGCCGGCTGGATGGTGGCGGTGTGCGGGCTGAAGATCGCTCCGTAAGGGCTGCTAACGCGCAGCTGTGCATCCAGTTGTTCAGGACGCAGCCAGCGGTAGTCGTCTTCGTTCATGCCCTGGCGGTAGAGCTCGTCGAGGTGGGCACGCAGGCTGCGCTCCTGCTCCGGATACCGCGCTGCGCAGTACAGTACGCCACCTTTGCGGTAGTCGCAGTCGATGCCTTCATGCTGCAGCACGTTGTGCACTTCGTCAGGGATGCCATGCAGCAGGTCGATACTGGCGCGGCGCAGCTGCGGCGACAGGGTAGCGAGTAGGCGGTCTTCGCCCAGCAGGTTGCCCATCAGCCAGCCGCCGTTGCGCCCGGAGGCACCGAAGCCGGCGATGTTGGCTTCGACAATGGCAATGCTCAACTGCGGCGCCTGCTGTTTCAGGTAATAAGCGGTCCACAGGCCGGTGTAGCCGGCGCCGATGATGCACACGTCGACATCGAGGTCCTTGGCCAGGGCCGGGCGGGCGTCGAGGGGCTCGTCGAGCTGGTCCATCCAAAGGCTGATCGTGCGCCAGGGTTGCATCAGGTGCAGCTCCACATCGGTAAGGTCTGTGGCTGATCCTAGGTTGTGCTGGCGGCGGCTGTCTTACGTGCGTGCACGCAGCGAAAGTTGTTTTACGTAAGCCTTGGGCGACAGCCCGGTGTGCTCGCGAAACGCCTTGTAGAACGCCGACAGCGAGTTGAAACCGGCGCCGAACGCCAGCGCATCCATGGTGGCACCGCCGCTGCTGCCGTCGAGCCCGGCCAGCAGGTGCTGCAGACGCGCCTGGTTGACGTAGCGATAGAAGCTCTGGCCGAGCACCTGATTAAGCAGGTAGGAAATCTGATTGCGGCTGTAGCCGCTGTCCTTGGCCACTTGTTGCAGGTCCAGCTCAGGGTCCAGGTAGGGCCGCTGGCGCTGAAAGTAATGCTCAAGATCCTGTGCCATGGTGCTCAGCTGACGCGGTGACAGGCCCAGCCGGCTGGTGGCAGGGCGCAGGCCGCCGTTGCTGATGCTCTTGCTGCCCTGACGGACCAGTGTGGCGTATTCGTTGACCCGCCAGATCAAGCCGTCCTTGACGGTGATCGCCTCACTGGAGTGAAACGCAGTCAGGCCATCGCCGCCCTGCACCGTGACCTCGTACTGGATGAAAGCGGTGCAGCCGTCGACCCTGATGCGGTCACTGTGAATGATGTCTTCGCCTGCTTCACGGGGCAGGCAGGCGCGTACGTACTCGCGCAGCTCGGCATGGCCCATTACACGGTTCTGGAAGAAGTCGTGGTACTCGACGTCGGGGTGATACAGGGCCATCACCCCGTCGAGGTCGCGGTGTTTCCAGCACAGGTGATAGCGCAGCACGGTGTCGGCTGTAACGGGCGTCTGGGCGGGGCCGTCGGGCAGGGTAATCGATGTCATGGGGTGATGGTGCCGGGCCGCTCAGCGCCGGGCAAGTGCGCGTTGCCGAGGCCCCATTGCAGAAACCCTGAGTGGTATATGGCCATTCGGGTTTTATGCACGATCTTCCCTATACGTTTTTTTGTAAGTAGTTGATTTATATAGATGTCATTTTTTGTCGCAATTGGCACAGTGTCTGCACTAGTGCAAGTGCAAGCAAACGGAACCGTTGCTAACTACAAAAGGCGCTGCCACATGATTACCACTGCCGAGCTATCACCCACTGCCGCCGATGCCTCGAACCATTCGGGCGTGTCCTGGGCGGCGATCTTCGCCGGTGCCGCTGCTGCTGCGGCCCTTTCATTGATCCTGATGATCCTGGGCGCGGGCCTGGGCTTCGCTGCAACTTCGCCATGGGCCCATGAGGGCGCCAGTGCCAAGGCGTTGGGTATCTCGACCATTATCTGGCTGCTGCTGACGCAGATTATTGCTTCGGGCGCCGGTGGCTATATTGCCGGTCGCCTGCGGGTCAAGTGGGCCAATCTGCATGCTGATGAAGTGTACTTCCGCGACACCGCGCATGGCTTCCTGGCCTGGGCTGTGGCGACTCTGGTAACCGCAGTACTGATCGTCAGCATGCTCGGCAACGTCCTCAGCGCTGGCGCGCAGGCCGGTGCAGCTGCAGTGGGCGGCGCGGCTACCGCTGCGACCGCAGTAGTTGGCAAGACCGATGCTGACCCAATGGGTTATTACATCGACAACCTGTTCCGCAGCGAAGGCCCAGCGCCTGTAACAGACGACGCTGCTACCGCAGTTGCCGGTCGCATCGTTGCCCGTGCCGTAGCCAACGACGGTGCTCTGTCTGCTGATGACCGTACCTACTTGGCGCAATTGGTCGCTCAGCGTACCCGCCTGACTCAGGCCGAGGCCGAAGCCCGCGTCGACCAGATCTATACCGAAGTGCAGCAGGATGCACAGAAAGCCAAGGTAGCTGCGCAAGAAGCCGCTGATACCGCCGCCAAGGTCGCTGCCTGGACCGCTCTGTGGACCTTCATCGGCCTGCTTTGCGGCGCGTTCTTCGCCTGCCTTGCTGCCCTGTTTGGTGGCCGTCAGCGTGATCAGGCTCGCTGGATCGACGTCGACGACGCGGCTTATGTCGGTCGCCGTACCGTTCACACCAACAGCGCGCCGATTCGCTAATCAACTGAACTGACCAGGAGAACTACCATGCGCTCGATTCTGCTTTGGATGATTGGGGTACCGATCCCTGTGATCATTTTGATCGCGATCTTCATGCACTGATAAAACCGGGGGGCGCTTTGCGCCCCTTTCGCGACACAAGGCCGCTCCTACAGCTCAGACCGCGTATTTCGTTATCTCGCGGTGTCTGTAGGAGCGGCCTTGTGTCGCGAAAGGGCTGCAAAGCAGCCCCAGCTATCTAAAGAAACTGCTCCGCGTAATGACACGCCACCTGCCGCGTCCCCACCTGCCGGAACGCCGGCACCTCCTTGCTGCACCGCTCCGTGGCATACGGGCAACGCTTGTGAAAGGCACAGCCATCTGGTGGATTCAACGGATTGGGCAGCTCACCCACAATCCGAATCTTCGGCTTCAACGGGTCTGGATGAATCGCCGGCGTCGCTGACAACAACGCCTGGGTATAAGGGTGCAGCGGCTTGTCATAGATATCCGCCTTCGGCCCCATCTCCGCAGGCCTGCCCAGATACATCACCAACACCTGATCAGCCACATGCCGCACCACCGCCAGGTTGTGCGAGATGAACACGTAAGCGGTGTTGAATTCCTTCTGCAGGTCCATGAACAGGTTCAGCACCTGGGCCTGGATTGACACATCCAGCGCCGATGTCGGCTCATCCGCCACCAGCACCTTTGGCTGCAGCATCATTGCCCGGGCCAGGGCAATGCGCTGGCGCTGGCCACCCGAGAACATGTGCGGATAACGCTGATAATGCTCCGGTCGCAAACCCACCTGCTGCATCATTGCCTGAACCCTCTCGCGGCGCTCCTGCTTGCTCAGCGAGGTGTTGATCAGCAATGGCTCGGCCAACTGGTCACCAATCTTCTGCCGCGGGTTGAGCGAGGCATACGGGCTCTGGAACACCATCTGCACATCACGGCGTAGTTGCTTGCGCTGCTCCTTGCTGGCGCCAGTGACTTCGGTGCCGGCGATCTGCAACGAGCCGGCAGTGGGTTCTTCGATCAAGGTCAGGGCGCGGGCCAGGGTCGACTTGCCGCAACCCGACTCGCCGACCACCGCGAGGGTCTGGCCCGCTTCGAGCTCGAACGACACGCCATTGAGTGCCCGCACCAGGGCATGGCCCTTGAACAGGCCGCGAGAAACCTGGTAATGGCGGGTAAGGTCACGTGCGCTGAGTACGGCAGTCATCACGCCACCTCCTGGTTCAGTGGATAGAAGCAGCGCGCCAGGCTCTGGTTCTTGGGCTCGAGCGCTGGTCGCTGCGTGCGGCAGTTGTCGCGCACATACGGGCAGCGCGGCGACAACAGGCAGCCCTGCGGCCGGTCGTAGCGGCCGGGGACGATGCCGGGCAGGGTGGCCAGGCGTTCGGCACCGATGCTGTGCTCGGGGATAGCCGCCAGCAAGGCTTCGCTGTAGGGATGCGCGGGCACGTCGAACAGTTCAGGCACCTGACCAACTTCAACGGCCTGGCCGGCATACATCACGCAGACCCGCTTGGCGGTTTCGGCCACCACGGCGAGGTCATGGGTGATCAGGATCAGCGCCATGTTGCGCTCCTGTTGCAGGTTGACCAGCAGCTCCATGATCTGCGCCTGAATGGTCACATCCAGCGCCGTGGTCGGCTCGTCGGCAATCAGCAGCTTGGGCTCACCGGCGATGGCCATGGCAATCGCCACACGTTGACTCATGCCGCCGGAAAGTTGGTGAGGGTAGGCCTGCAAGCGGCTTTCGGCAGCCGGAATCTCGACTTTTTCGAGCAGCTCCAGGGCCCGTTGCCGGGCCGCTTTGCCTTTCAGTCCAAGGTGCTGGCGCAGTACTTCTTCGATCTGGAAGCCGACCGTGTAGCTGGGATTGAGCGCGGTCATCGGGTCCTGAAAGATCATCGCGATGTCCTTGCCGACGATCTTGCGCCGCTGGCGGCCACTGAGCTTGAGCATGTCGGTGCCGGCGAAGCTCATGGTGTCTGCGGTGATCCAGCCGGGGGCGTCGATCAAGCCCATCAGGGCCATCATGGTCACCGACTTGCCCGAGCCGGACTCGCCGACGATGGCGACGATCTCGCCGGCATCGACCGCCAGGTCCAGGCCATCCACCACCGGCACTGCCGAGGCATCGCCGAAGCGCACATTGAGGTTGTTGATCTGCAATAGTGACATGGCGTGGTCCTCAGGCGGCGTTCTTGAGTTTCGGGTCCAGCGCATCGCGCAGTCCGTCGCCCATCAGGTTGATTGCCAGCACACTGAGCAATATGGTCAAACCGGGCAGGCTCACCACCCACCAGGCGCGTTCGATGTAGTCGCGGGCCGAGGCCAGCATGGTGCCCCACTCAGGCGTTGGCGGTTGCACACCCAAGCCAAGAAAGCCCAGTGCTGCGGCATCGAGGATGGCTGAGGAAAAGCTCAAGGTCGCCTGCACGATCAGCGGTGCCATGCAGTTCGGCAGCACGGTGACGAACATCAGCCGCGGCAGGCTGGCGCCGGCCAGGCGGGCAGCGGTGACGTAGTCGCGGTTGAGTTCGCCCATCACCGCGGCGCGGGTCAGGCGCACGTAGGCCGGCAGCGAAACGATGGCGATGGCGATTACGGTATTGATCAGGCCAGGGCCGAGGATCGCGACGATGGCCACTGCCAGCAGCAGCGAAGGCAGGGCCAGCATCACGTCCATCAGGCGCATGATCGACGGCCCGAGAATCCGCGGGAAGAACCCGGCCAAAAGGCCGAACAGCACGCCCGGGATCAGCGAAATCACCACCGACGACAGGCCGATCAGCAGCGACAGGCGCGCGCCCTGGATCAGCCGCGACAGCAGGTCACGGCCAAGCTCGTCGGTGCCGAGGATGAACTGCCAGGTACCGCCTTCGAGCCACACCGGCGGGGTCAGCAGGAAGTCGCGGTACTGCTCGCTCGGACTGTGCGGTGCAACCCATGGCGCGAACAGCGCGCAGAACACCACCAGGGTCATGAATGCCAGGCCTGCGACCGCGCCCTTGTTGCGCGCGAACGCTTGCCAGAATTCCTTGTACGGTGACGGGTACAGCAGGCTTTGATCGACCGGGCTGGGCGCGGTCACGGTGTTGCGTGTATTACTGCTCATGACGGGGCCTCAGCGCTGGTGACGGATACGTGGATTGGCCAGGCCGTAGAGAATATCCACGACGAAATTGACCAGAATGACCAGGCAGGCGATCAGCAGGATGCCGTTCTGGACCACGGGATAGTCACGGGCGCCGATGGCTTCGATCAGCCATTTGCCGATGCCCGGCCAGGAAAAGATGGTTTCGGTCAGGACCGCGCCTGCCAGCAACGCGCCGACCTGCAGACCGAACACCGTCAGCACCGGGATCAGCGCATTGCGCAGACCATGCACGAACACCACCCGCGCTGGCGACAGGCCCTTGGCGCGGGCAGTGCGGATGTAGTCCTCGCGCAGCACTTCGAGCATCGACGAACGGGTCATGCGGGCGATTACCGCCAGTGGAATGGTGCCAAGCACGATGGCCGGCAGAATCAGGTGCATGAGCGCATCCTTGAACGCGCCTTCTTCGTCACTGAGCAGGCTATCGATGAGCATGAAGCCGGTCCGCGGCTCAATATCCAGCAAGGGATCGATGCGCCCGGATACCGGCGTCCAGCCAAGGCTCACCGAGAAGAACATGATCAGGATCAGGCCCCACCAGAAGATCGGCATCGAGTAGCCGGCCAGAGAAAGCCCCATCACCCCGTGATCGAACAGCGAACCGCGCTTGAGGGCGGCGATCACGCCGGCGAGCAAACCGACGACGCCGGCGAAGAACAGCGCCGCCAGGGCCAGTTCGAGGGTCGCCGGGAACAGCGTGGTGAACTCGCTCCAGACGCTCTCGCGAGAACGCAGCGATTCACCCAGATCGCCCTGGGCGAGCTTGCCGATGTAGTCCAGGTACTGCACCGGCAGCGGCTTGTTCAGGCCCAGGCGCTCCATGGCCTGGGCGTGCATTTCAGGGTCGACCCGGCGTTCGCCCATCATCACTTCGACCGGGTCGCCGGGGATCAGGCGAATCAGGGCAAAGGTCAGCAGAGTGATACCGAAGAACGTCGGAATCAGCAGGCCCAGACGTCGGGCAATAAAACTCAACATGCTTGGTGTACCTCATCAGCCGGCCAGCCCGCCATCGGGGCGGCTGGTCCGGATTGCGCCGCCGGCTCCCGTGCAGGCTGCCAGCGGTCATTGTTGTCGTGCTACTCCACCCGGGTTGTGGCGAAGTTATTGTTGGTCAGAGGGTTGAGCTGATAACCCTCCACATTCGCACGCATGGCCGTGAACACTTTCGGATGGGCCATGCTGATCCAGGGTTGGTCGCCATCGTACACCGCCAAGGCCTTGAAATAGAGGTTTGCCCGTTGATCTTCGTCGATCACGGTGCGCGCCTGACTGATCAGTGCCTGAAACTCAGAGTTGCACCAGCGTGCATAGTTCTCGCCGCTTTTGGCCGCATCGCAGCTGAGCAGCGGAGTGAGGAAGTTGTCCGGGTCGCCGTTGTCGCTGCCCCAGCCTGTAGAGACCAGATCGGCCTCGCCGTTTTTCGCCCGGCGCAGCATCTCAGCCCACTCCATCACGCGGATTTCAAGCTTGATGCCGATCTGAGCGAGGTCTGCCTGGAGCATCTCGGCAGACAAGCGCGGGTTGGGGTTGGTCGGGCCGCCGCCGTTGCGCGTGAACAGGGTGAGCGCGGTGCCGGGCGGCACTCCGGCCTCTGCCAGCAACGCGCGGGCCTTGTCCAGATCACGAGGTGGGTTGTGGTTGTCGGTATTGAAGCCGGACATGCTTGGCGGATAAGGGTTTACCGCCATCAGCGCGTTGCCTTTGCCGAACAACTGGTCGACATGCGCCTGGCGGTCGAAGGCCAGGTTGATCGCGCGGCGCACGCGCGCATCGCTGAGGTATTTGCGCTGGGTATTCATGGCGATATAGCCGGTGACCAGCGCTTCCAGCTCTGCCACCTTCAGGCGTTTGTCCTGCCTGATCAAAGGCACATCGTCAGGCTTGGGATGCAGCGCGACCTGGCATTCGTTGGCGTGCAGTTTCTGGACCCGCACGTTGTTGTCGGTGGCGATCACGAATATCAGCGGGTCAGCCGGCGGCTTGCCGCGGAAATACTCCGGGTTGGCCTTGTAGCGCACCTGAGCATCCTTGCGATAACGCTGGAAGATGAACGGACCGGTACCGATCGGCTTGCTGTTGAGCAGGTTGGGGGTGCCGGCCTTGAGTAGCTGATCGCCATATTCGGCGGAGTAGATCGAGGTGAAGGCCATGGCCATGTCACGCAGGAACGGCGCTTCCGGCCGATTGAGGGTAAAGACCACGGTGAGCTGATCGGTCTTCTCGACCGACTTGATCAGTTTGCTGAACGCCATGCTCTCGAAGTACGGATAACCGACACTGGTCTTGTTGTGCCAGGGATGGTTCGGATCGAGCTGACGGCGAAAACTCCAGAGCACGTCGTCGGCGTTGAAGTCGCGCGTCGGCGTGAAGTAATCGGTGCTGTGGAATTTGACTCCTGGGCGCAAGTGGAAGGTGTAGGTCAGGGCATCGGCACTGATCTCCCAACGCTCGGCCAGCGCTGGCTGGATATCGGTGGTGCCGGGTTTGAAATCGACCAGGCGGTTGAACACGGTTTCGGCCGAAGCGTCGGCAGTCACTGCGGTGGTGTACTGAACGATGTCGAAGCCCTCAGGGCTGGCCTCGGTGCACACCACCAGTGGCTTGGCCGCAACGTTTGCCGCTGCGGCGAGGGTCAACAGGGCTGCCAGGGCAGCGCGTAGGGATAGAGATGTCATGCAACCTCCCTGCTATGAATGATCCAGCGTAGCCGCCACGGCCGGCCTCAGCGAGCCGCGGCGGCTACGGTCAAAGGATGTTGAAAGGGATGGTGGTGACGATGCGCAGTTCATCCAGGCTGCCGTCGGACTGCGCCTTGCTGGCCCGGTGGGTGGTATAGGTAGCGCGGATGCTGGTGTCTTTCAATGGGCCGCTCTGCAGCACATAGCTGCTGCCGACACCCCACTCGTAGTGGGTCTCGCCGTCCAGACCGCGCACGTCATAGGCCGTACCGCGGTAGTGGGTGCCGTCGATGCCCCAGCCGCGGGCGTTGTACAGGTTGAACTTGAGTCCGGGCACGCCGTAATAAGCCATGTTCAGGACATAGGCCAGCTGCAGCGATTTCTCGTTGGGGCCGTTGAAGTCCGAGAGTAATGAGTTGGCCAGGTAGATGCCGTTGGTTTCATGCAGGTAGTCGAAATACTCGTTGCCCATGACCTGCTGCCAGGACGCCGTCAGGCTGTGCGCCTGATGAGTCAGTCCCAGCGACAGGCTGTAAGTGTCGTTATCGATTTTACCGAGCTTCTTGCGGCCTTCGTCCTTGGTTTTGTAGTAGTGCAGGGCGCTGGTCAGGCTCAGGCTAGCGCTGTCTCCCAGCACATGGTTGGCGCCGAAGTAGTACTGGTTCCAGAAGTCATCCACCTTGGCCGCGTACAGGCTGGCGCTCAGGTTGGGCAGCGGCTGATAGTTGAGGCCGACGGTGCTGGCGCGGTCGGTTTCCAGGCCAGCAGCGCCATACTCGCTGCGGAACTTGCTCAAGCTTTGTTCGGTACGGGGCGAGACTCGGTCGAAGCTGGCGAAGTCGAACGAGAGCTTGTCGAATTCGGCGCTGTGCAGGCTGACGCCTTGAAAGCTCGAGGGCAGAGCACGGTTGCCGATGCTGGCCAGCATCGGTGTATCGAGCGACTGGCGGCCCGCGGTCAGGGTGGTGTTGGAAATGCGCGCCTTGATATTGGCCAGGCCGGCTTTGCTCCACTGGTCGAGCGGGTCGCCATTGCTGTGGGTCAGGGTACGGTTGTTGGGGCCGGCCACCGAGCGGCGGTCGCGCTCCAGGGCTACAGCGTTGTAGGCCGCCACTTCTGCGGCGAAGCCGACGGTGCCCTGGGTGAAGCCTGAGCTGTAGTTGAGGATGCTGCCCTGCAGCCAGTTGCTGCGGCTATGCGTGTCGTGGCGGCTGCCGTCGCTTTTGCTGTACTTCCACAGCGGCGCGCGTGCTGCGCGTTCGCGGGCATACCAGTTGCGGGTGCTGCCGGTGACGCTTTGGCCGTCGAAAAAGCCACTGGCGTCAGCCTGGGCACTGGGCCTGAGCTTCAGGGTGAAGAACTCATCGCCGAGCGTGTCGGCCTGGGCGACCGTGCAGAACGCACCTAGCGACAGTGCCAGTGCAGTGGTTACGGGTAGTTTCATGGCTACAGCTCCATTGTATTTTTAGTTATCGCCGCGCCTTGTGAGCGCGGGGTGGTTGCGGTGTTGCCGGAGGACGCGGGGTGTCCGCGAAGAGGGCGGGCGCAGCGGCTCAATCGACGCTGACGCCAGTGAAGGCATTGCGGCCAAATGGGCTGACCTTGAAGCCCTGGACCCGAGTGCTGAGCGGCTGATTGACCGTCGAATGGGCTACCGGGGTAATGGGTACCTGCTGCTTGAGGCGCTGCTGGGCCTGTTGATACAGCGCGCTGCGCTGGGCGGGGTCGGTGACCTGTTTGGCCTGCTGGACCAGTTGGTCGTACTCGCGATCGCACCAGCGCGAGTAGTTGTTGCTGCCGATGGCGGCGCAGCTGTAAAGCGTGCCCAGCCAGTTATCGGGGTCGCCGTTGTCGCCGGTCCAGCCGATCAGGGCAACGTCATGCTCGCCACTTTTCATCCGCTTGACGTATTCACCCCACTCGTAGCTGACGATGCGCACCTTGAAGCCGAGCTTGTTCCAGTCGGCCTGAAGCATCTCTGCCATCAACTTGGCGTTGGGGTTGTAAGGACGCTGCACGGGCATGGCCCAGAGGGTGATTTCGGTGCCGGGCTTGACCCCGGCCTCGTCCAGCAGGCGCTTGGCCTTGGCCGGGTCGTAGAGGGCGTCCTTGATGCTGGTGTCGTACGACCATTGCGTCGGCGGCATGGCATTGACGGCCAGTTGCCCGGCGTCCTGGTACACCGCCTGCAGGATCGCCTGCTTGTTGACCGCCATGTCCATGGCCTGGCGCACCTGCAACTGGTCAAACGGCGCGTGCTGAGTGTTGTAGGCGATATAGCCGAGGTTGAAGCCCGGCATGCTCAACACCTGCATGTTGTCGTCAGTGCTGAGCATCGGCAGGTCGGCAGGCCTTGGATTCAGGGTCACCTGGCATTCGTTACGCCGCAGCTTCTGCATCCGCACCGACGGGTCGACGTTGATCGAAAAGATCAGGTTGTCCAGCTGCACTTGCTCAGGCGCCCAGTAGTGCGCGTTGCGCTTGTAGCGGATCTGCGAGCCTTTCTGATACTTGCTGAACACAAACGGCCCGGTGCCGATGGGCTTGCGGTTGATGTCGGTCGGGCGGCCGGTGGCGAGCAGCTGCTCGGCATACTCGGCGGAGAGGATCGAGGCGAAGCTCATGGCGATGTTCTGGATGAACGCTGCATCGACGCTATTCAGGGTGAAGTTGACGCTCAGCGGATCGTTGCTTTCGATCCTGGCGATGTTCTTGTCCAGGCCCATGCTGACGAAGTAGGGAAACTCGCTGGGGTACGCCAGGCGGAAGCGGTGCTGACGGTCGAGCATGCGCTGGAAGGTGAACAGCACGTCATCGGCGTTGAAGTCGCGGCTTGGCTTGAAGGTTGAACTGCTGTGGAATTTCACTCCCGCACGTAAGTTGAAGGTGTAATGCAGGCCGTCGTCGCTGACCTGCCAGCTTTCGGCCAGCGCCGGTTGCACTGCGGTGCCGCCGCGCTCGAACTCGACCAGGCGGTTGTAGATCGGTTCGGCGGCGTCATTGTCGGTGGCGCTGGTGTACTGGGCGGTGTCAAAGCCGGCCGGGCTGCCCTCGGAACAGAACACCAGGCTGTTGCCATGGCTGAGCGATGCCTGGGTCAGCAAGCCCAGGCCTAATACAACCGAATACAGCGGAATATGGCGCATGGCAGATCCTTCTCCTCATCCAATGTCAGCCGCAGCGGGGGCGCTGGAGCGGCAGCAATTGCTCGTTCCTGACGTTACGTCGGGAGGGAAGGGGGCGACAGGTTGTGATTTCCCCAAGGGCTGTAGGGATTTTCCGACGGAAGTGGGGGATCCGTCCGATGGCCTGATTACAGCGCCCACTGCCAAGGGCTGGCAGTGGGCCTGGCGGGGTTATTTGGCGACGCTTACGCCGTAGAAGGAGTTGAGGCCGAACGGGCTGATCTTGAAGTCCTGCACTGTGCTGCGCATCGGCTGGTACACAGTCGAGTGAGCGATCGGGGTAATCGGCACCTGCTGTTTGAGGATGTGCTGCGCCTGTTGGTACAGCTCGCTGCGCTTGGCTTGGTCAGGGGTGGCCTTGGCCTGCTTGATCAGGTCGTCATAGGGCTTGTAGCACCACTTGGAGAAGTTGTTGCCGTCGACCGCATCGCAGCCGTACAAGGTGCCCAGCCAGTTGTCCGGGTCGCCATTGTCACCGCTCCAGCCGATCAGCATGGCGCCCTGTTCGCCGCCTTTGGAGCGCTTGATGTACTCACCCCATTCATAGCTGACGATCTTGGCCTTGATGCCAACCTTGGCCCAGTCGGCCTGCAGCATCTCGGCCATCAGCTTGGCGTTGGGGTTGTATGGGCGCTGCACGGGCATGGCCCACAAGGTGATCTCGGTGCCTTCCTTGATGCCGGCCTCCTTGAGCAGCTGCTTGGCTTTTTCCGGGTCGTAGGGGGCGTCCTTGATGCTGCTGTCGTAAGACCACTGGGTCGGCGGTAGGGCATTGACTGCCAGCTGGCCGGCGCCCTGGTACACCGATTCAATGATCTGCGGCTTGTTCACCGCCATGTCCAAGGCCTGGCGAACCTTGAGCTGGGCCAGCGGGTTGGGCTGGTTGCTGCCTTTGATCTGGTCCATCACGTTGTAGGCGATATAGCCCAGGTTGAAGCCAGCCTGGTCAGGCATCTGCAGGTCTTTGTCGGCCTTGAGCGGCTGGATGTCGGCCGGTCGCGGGAACAGTGTCACCTGGCACTCGTTACGCTTGAGCTTCTGCATGCGCACCGAGGCGTCGGTGGTGATGGCGAAGATCAGGTTGTCGAGCTTGACCTCACCGGCTTGCCAATACTGCTTGTTGCCCTTGAAACGGATCAGCGCGTCCTTTTGATACTTGTTGAAAACGAACGGGCCGGTGCCGATCGGCTTCTGGTTGATGTCGGCCGGCTTGCCCTGCTTTAGCAGTTGATCGGCGTATTCCGCTGACTGGATCGAGGCAAAGCTCATCGCCATGTTCTGGATGAACGCTGCATCTACCTCATTGAGGGTAAAACGCACGCTGTGCTCATCGATTTTTTCGACGCTGGCGATGTTGCGGTCCATGCCCATGTCGGTGAAATAAGGGAATTCGCTGGGGTATGCCTTACGGAACGGGTGGTTCTTGTCGAGCATGCGCTGGAAGGTGAACAGCACGTCATCGGCATTGAAGTCGCGGCTCGGTTTGAAGTACGGCGTGGTGTGGAACTTGACCCCTTCGCGCAGGTGGAAGGTCCAGGTCTTGCCGTCGTCGGAGACGTCCCAGCTGGTCGCCAGACCCGGAATCACCTTGGTGCTGCCGCGCTCGAACTGGCTGAGGCGATTGAAGATGGTCTCGGCCGAAGCGTCGAAATCGGTGCCAGTGGTGTACTGACCAGGATCGAAGCCTGCCGGGCTACCCTCCGAACAAAACACCAGGTTGCTCGCGGCGCTGGCCGACGGCGCTCCGGCGAGCAAACCTGCGCCGAATAAAAGCGGAATGACTGCATGTTTGAGCATGATGGCCTCATTGTTGTCATTTTTAGCTGAGATGGCCTTGTGAGCCGACCCATCGATCTTTATGCGTGGCAGATTGGCAATGCAACAGTGTGGGTGATAGCTGGCAGGCGGAATGTGGAACGAGCGTACGATAATGTCGCCTGGGTGTAAGTAATGGCGAAGTTGATCGTTTGCGCGGCGATGATGGCGGCTTTTTGCCATATGTTGCGCAGCGGGATGTCAAGGAAGAAGCGCCGCATTGGGGCGTAGGAAAGGGCTTAAAGCGATGTAAGAAGGGGCCGCAAAGCGGCCCCCGGTATAACGTGCAGATCAATCAATCAAGGCATCAGCACTTCAATCAAACCGTCAGCATTCATGCTGACTTCACTGGTGCCCGCTTCGATTTCAGGCGCCACCGCCGCCTCATCAGCCCCCATGGCTTTCATCGCCATTGGCGCGCTTCGCATATAAGGGCGCGGATAGCCGCTGCTGTTCAGGTTCAGGTTGACCACCTTGTAACCCTTGCCGCCGAGGGCCTCGGTCGCCAGCTGAGCGCGAGCCTTGAAGGCATTTACCGCCTCCTTGAGCAACTCGTCTTCGCTGGTCTTGCGCGTAGTCTGGGCAATGGAGAAGTCCATGCCGCCCATCTTCAGGTCCTGCAGCAGCTCGCCGGTGAGTTTCGACAGGGTCGGGAAGTCGGCGCTCTCGAGGCGCAGCTCGGCACGCTCGCGCCAGGCGGTGATCTTCTGGCCTTTGGCGTCGTAGACCGGGTAGCTGTTGCGGCTGCCCTGGCTGATTTTCACTTCCTTGACCTGACGCGCCTGCTGCATGGCCTTGTTCATGGTCTCGGTAATGTCCTTGGCCAGCTTGCCCGGATCGCTGTTCTGAGCTTCGCTGTAAAGGGTCACGACCATCAGGTCGCGGGGCACTTCCTTGCTGACTTCGGCGCGCAGCGAGACCTGGTTGTAACGCGGCTCTTCAGCCAGCGCCGGGAGGCTGGCCAACAGGCCGCAGGAAAGCAGCAGGGCAGTGCTGCGACGAGAGATATGCATAGGTGACTCCTTGGCGAAGAATAGGCGTGGCGAGTAATTGTCCATGCCACGCATGGCCCATAAGACCGGTTTCAGTGTAGTGGGTTCAAAAGTGCCATCATCAAGCTGTGACAAAGTGTGGCGCTTTGCCGCAGCGCTGCAGTGCAAGGCCAGGCTTGGGTATACTCCCGCCGATGTCCCTGGAGCACTCATCAGGAGAGCTCATGCTCGCTGCCGCACAACCGTTGTCTGCAACTCGCCAGAACCTCTGGCGCCTGACCGTTATTCGGGTCCTGGTGCTGGCCGCCCAGGCCGGCTCGGTCGGCGTTGCCTACTGGACCGAACTGCTGCCGCTGCCGTGGCTGTCGCTGGCGGCAACCCTGGCGCTGTCATCGCTGCTGTGCGCCTTCACCGCCTTGCGCCTGCGCCTGTCGCTGCCGGTTACCGAACTCGAGTACGCCTTCCAGCTGGCCTGTGACCTGCTGATTCACAGCGCCTTGCTGTACTACTCGGGTGGCTCGACCAACCCGTTCGTCTCCTATTACCTGGTGCCGCTGGCGATTGCTGCGGTGACCTTGCCGTGGATCTACTCGCTGGTGCTCTCGGGCCTGGCCCTGGTCGCCTACAGTCTGTTGCTGGTGCAGTTCTATCCGCTGGAAACGCTGCCGCTGGCGCGCGACACCATGCAGGTCTACGGCATGTGGCTGAGTATTGCCCTGGCCGCGGCGGTGATCACCTTCTTTGCCGCACGCATGGCCGAAGAGTTGCGCCGCCAGGAGCAATGGCGTGGCGAGCGCCGCGAAGAGAGTCTGCGCGATGAGCAATTGCTGGCCGTCGCCACGCAGGCCGCCGGTGCCGCGCATGAGCTGGGCACGCCGCTGTCGACCATGAGCGTACTGATCAACGAGATGCGCCAGGACCATCACGACCCGCAGTTGCAGGAGGACCTGGCGATCCTGCAAGACCAGGTCAAGCTGTGCAAACAGACCCTGCAGCAACTGGTGCGCGCCGCCGAGGCTAACCGACGCATGGCCATCGTCGAGCAGGACGTTACCGCCTGGCTCGACGAAGCACTCAACCGCTGGCACCTGATGCGCCCCGAAGCCAGTTACCGCTTCCAGCGCCTGCGCGATGGCGAGGTGCCGCAACTGACCCCACCGCCCGACCTGACCCAAGCGCTGCTGAACCTGCTTAACAATGCTGCCGATGCCTGCCCGGATGACCTTGAAGTGCGCCTCGACTGGAACGCCGAGGACATCATCATCAGTATCCGCGACCATGGCCCGGGCATTCCTCCGGCCATTGCCGAGGCCATCGGCAAACCCTTCTTTACCACCAAGGGCAAAGGCTTCGGTCTTGGCCTGTTTCTGAGCAAGGCCAGCGTTACGCGTGCGGGCGGCTCGGTGAAACTCTATAGTCATGAGCAGGGCGGCACGCTTACCGAGCTGCGCCTGCCCCGTGGCAAGCGAGGAGATGAATGATGACTGATGAAACCCAGATCGACGGCGAAGAGCTGCCGCACCTGTTGCTGGTAGACGACGATGCCACCTTCACCCGGGTCATGTCCCGGGCCATGAGCCGCCGCGGTTTCCGCGTAAGCACCGCGTCGTCGGCCGAGGAAGGTCTGATCCTGGCCCAGCACGACCTGCCCGACTATGCCGCGCTGGACCTGAAAATGGACGGTGATTCGGGCCTGGTGCTGCTGCCCAAGCTGCTCGAGATGGACCCGGAAATGCGCGTGGTGATCCTCACCGGTTACTCGAGCATTGCCACTGCGGTCGAGGCGATCAAGCGTGGCGCCTGCAATTACCTGTGCAAACCGGCCGATGCCGATGACGTGCTGGCGGCCTTGCTGTCCGAGCACGCTGATCTGGATTCGCTGGTACCGGAAAACCCCATGTCGGTAGACCGCCTGCAGTGGGAACACATCCAGCGCGTGCTCGGCGAGCACGAAGGCAATATCTCCGCCACGGCGCGGGCGCTGGGCATGCACCGGCGCACCTTGCAGCGCAAGCTGCAGAAGCGCCCGGTACGCCGCTGAAGTACATGCTGCCGGCTGGGTCGAGTGACGATCCAGCCGGCAGCGTGTACTTCACCCGCGCGTTACCTCCGCCTCCCGTGCCACGGTCTTGTGCGCTAGCAGCGTGTAGATGCACGGCAGCACAAACAGCGTGAACAAGGTCCCGATCGACATCCCGGTGGCAATCACCATACCGATGTCAAAGCGGCTGACCGCCCCAGCGCCTGTCGCCAGAATCAACGGCACCATGCCGAACACCATCGCCGCGGTCGTCATCAGCACTGGCCGCAAGCGGATCGCCGCCGCCTCTTCGATGGCTTCGCGCACATCCAGCCCCTTGTCCTTGCGCAGCTGATTGGCGAATTCGACGATCAGAATGCCGTGCTTGGTAATCAGCCCGATCAACGTCACCAGGCCGACCTGGGTGTAGATGTTCATGCTCGACAGGCCCAGAAACAACGGCAGCAAGGCCCCGCAGATAGACAACGGTACCGTCACCAGAATCACCAGCGGGTCACGGAAGCTCTCGAACTGCGCCGCCAGCACCAGGAAGATGATCGCCAGCGCGAGGCCGAAAGTTACCCACAGCGCGCTGCCTTCCTGGACGAACTGCCGCGATACCCCGGCGTAGTCGAACGAGAAGCCTTCTGGCGCTTCTTCACTGGCGATCTGCCGCACCGTCGCCAGCGCTTCGTCCATGCTCACCAGTGGCACGCCCTGAATGATCGCCGAGTTCAGTTGCTGGAACTGGTTGAGCTGGCGCGGTCGAGCACGGTCGCTCAGGGTGATCAGGGTCGACAACGGCAGCAGTTGGCCCTGGTTGTTCTTCACGTAGTAGCTGTTGAGCCAGTCGGGATTGTCGCGATAGGCGCGTTCGACCTGGGCGATGACCTTGTAGCTGCGCCCTTCGAGGGTGAAGCGGTTGATCTCGCCTTCGCCGAGCAGGGTGGCCAGGGTGCCGCCGAGCACGTCCATCGACACGCCCATCTGCGCCGCCTTGGCCCGGTCGATGTCGACCACCACCTCGGGCTTGTCGAACGCCAGGTCGATGTCGAGGAAGGCGAACTTGCCGGACGCCTGCGCGCGCTCCTTGACCCGCTGGGCGACCTCGAGCAGCGCCGGGTAATCACCGGCAGTATTGATTACGAACTGGAACGGCAAACCTTCGCCAGTGCCGGGCAGCGCCGGCAGGTTGAAGCCGAAGATCTGCAGGCCGGCGATTTCGGCAAGCTTGGCCTGGACCAGTGGCAGCAGCTCCATCTGGCTGCGCTCGCGCTCGTTCCACGGCTTGAGCAGGAAGCCACCGATGCCGCTCTGCACGCCATTGAAGCCGTTGATCTGGAACGACGAGTAATACTCCGGGAAGCCTTTGAAGATCCCGGTGTACTGATTGGTATAAGTGTTCAGGTAATCAAGGTTGGTCGGCTGCGGCGCACTGCTGATCATGAAGATCACGCCCTGATCCTCGTCGGGCGCCAGCTCGTTCTGGGTGAACTTGAGCAGCACCGGGATCAGGCACAGGATGATCACGGCAAACACCACCACCACCGGCCTGCTGTCGAGGGTGCCGTGCAGCAGCCGTTGATAACGCAGCTTGAGGCCGTCGAAGATCCGGTCGAGGCGATGCGCCAGGCCACTGGCGTTCTGCTCGCGGCGCAGCAGCAACGCGCACATCATCGGCGACAGAGTCAGGGCGACGATGCCGGAGATCACCACTGCACCCGCCAGGGTCAGGGCAAACTCCTTGAACAGCGCACCGGTCAGGCCTTCGAGAAAACCAATTGGTGCATACACCGCAGCCAGGGTAATAGTCATCGACACTACCGGTATCGCAATTTCGCGGGCGCCTTGCAGCGCCGCATCGAACGGCGTCTTGCCTTCCTCGATATGGCGATGGATGTTTTCCACCACCACGATCGCATCGTCCACCACCAGGCCGATCGCCAGCACCATCGCCAGCAAGGTCAGCAGGTTCAGCGAGTAGCCCATGGTCTGCATGAAGAACAGCACGCCGATCATCGACAGCGGGATGGTGACGACCGGGATCAGCACCGAGCGCAGCGCGCCGAGGAACAGGAACACCACGACGATGACGATCAGCACCGCTTCGCCGAGGGTCTTGATCACTTCGTCGATGGAGGCCTGGATAAACAGCGTCGCGTCGTAGGCAATCGACACCTTGAGCCCGGCCGGTAGTTGACCTTCCAGCTCCGGCATGACCCGCCGCACTTCCTTGATGACCTCGAGCGGGTTGGCCGACGGCGTGGCCTTGATGCCGATGTACACCGAGGGCGTGCCGTCGAACGAGCTGACCGTGTCGTAGTTCTCTGCGCCCATCTCGACCCGGGCGACATCGCCGAGCAGTACCCTGGTGTCGCCGGCCGTCTTCAGCGGCAATGCAGCAAACGCCTCCGGTGATTTCAATTCGGTGGTGGCGTTGATGCTGGTGACCACGTACTCGCCCTTGACCTCGCCTGCGGCCGAGAGGAAGTTGTAGCGGCGCACGGCATCGGTGACGTCATTGGCGGTCAGGCCGAAGCCGGCCAATTTGACCGGGTCGATCCAGATGCGCATGGCAAACACCTGGTTGCCGAGGATCTCGGCCTCGGCCATGCCCGGTAGGGTCGCCAGCTTGGGCTGGATCACCCGTGACAGGTAGTCGGTGATCTGCGGGTTGCTCATCTGCTCGCTGTAGAAGCTGATGTACATCAGCGCCGAGGCGTCTGCTGCCTCCTTGCTCAATACCGGCGCTTCGGACTGCTGCGGCAGCTTGTTGCGCACTTCGTTGGCCTTGGCCAGCAGCTCGGTGAACAAGCGGTCGCTGTTGGCGCCAACCCGTGCGTAGATCGAGATGATAGAGAAGTTCTGCCGGCTCACCGAGGTCATGTAGTCGATGCCTTCGGCACTGGCCAGGCTCTGCTGCAGCGGCTGGGTGATATAGCCCTGGATGGTCTCGGCGTTGGCCCCGGGGTAGGCGGTGGTCACCGTGATCAGGGCGTTTTCCATTTGTGGGTACTGGCGGATCTGTAGTTTGCTCCAGGCCTGAAAGCCGAGCAGCAGGATCAGCAGGCTGACCACACTGGCCAGCACCGGGCGGCGGATGAACGGGTCTGTGAACGCCATGTCAGCCTCCTGCTCAGTTGCCGCGCGGAGCGCTGGCTGGGGTGGTCGACGCTTGCTCGGTGATCTGGATGGCGGCGCCCGGGGTCAGTTTCAGTTGCCCGGCACTGACCACCCGTTCTCCCGCCTTGAGCCCCTCACTGACCACCACCACACCGTCACGGCGCTCGCCGGTGCGGATGGTGCGTTGCTCAGCGATCAGCTGCGGCTTGTCGTCGGCGGCGTTTTCCGGCTGGCCGTCTGCGTTCTGTTTCGGGCTGACCACGTATACCGAGTTGCCGTACAGGGTGTAAGTGATGGCGCTCTCCGGCACTACCACCTGTGGCTGAGGATCGGGCAGCAGCACCAGCAGGCTGGCAAACATCCCCGGCAGCAACTTGCCATCGGGGTTGGCCAGGCTGGCGCGGACCAGCAGGTTGCGGGTGTTCTCGTCGACCTTGGGGTTGATCGCGCTGAGCGTGGCATTGAAGGTCTGGCCAGGGAACGCCGCCACCTGCAGCAGCACTTTTTGGCCGAGGGCCAGTTGCGGCAGGCTCTGCTCGGGCATGTTGAAGTCGACGTACAGGCTGGACAGGTCCTGCAGGGTAGCGATCACCGTACCGCTGGCAAGAAAATCGCCGATGTCGACCTGACGGATACCAATGGTGCCGCTGAACGGCGCCTTGATGCTCTTCTTCTCCAGCGAGGCCTTGAGCTGATCGACCACCGCCTGGTTACGCCGGTACTGCGCAGTCAACCGGTCGAACTCGCCGCGAGAGATAGCCTGGTCACCAACCAGCTGACTACCACGGCCGTAGTCCACCTTGGCCAGGCCTAGGTCAGCCTGGGCGGTGCCGAGCAGGGCGGCTTCCTGATCGCTGTCCAGTTGCAGCAACAACTGGCCTTGCTTGACCTGCTGGCCAGACTCGAAGTGCAGCGACTTCACCGTGCCGGCCTGCTCCAGGCTCAGCTCGACGCCCTGCAACGCCTTGAGGCTGCCGACCGCCGGCAGGCGCTGCTGCCATGGGCGCTGCTCAGCCGTTGCGGCGGCAACGCTGACCGGCGGTTTCGGTGCGGTAAACATCTGGATCTGCTGATAGATCGAAAAGGCCTTGTAGCCCCCCAGAATCAACACGATCAACAGCACGATGGCCAACATGATCAGCATGCGCCGGCGCAGCATAGGTCCACTTCCCTGGAGGTAGTCATTGTTATGGCTGAGGCACGACCACGGGCGTTCCTGCCCACGTGCGAATGCACTGAGTATCGCTGGTTTTCAGTGAGTAGTGTTTCGAATGGGCCGTTCGTTGATCTAAATCTGCCCAGCAATCGTTGAGCGAGACAAATAAATCGCGGCATCCCGCGAACATCGAACGCACGCTGTCTTTGTAGGAGCGGCCTTGTGTCGCGAAAGGCGCGCGTAGCGGGCCCGGGATTTGCGTAGCGCCAAAGAATGCTGGGGCCGCTGCGCAGCCCATTCGCGACACAAGGCCGCTCCTACAGTGGACCGCGCATGTCGATGGAACGCGGGTGCCGGGGCGCCGGAACGATCGCGATAGGCCAGCGCAGCTGGCCCCGGCTATCCGACGGCTCTATCTGATCAAACCAGATGCAGATGGTTATCCCACAAGCCAGACGGCAGCTCCAGCGGCTGGCCCACAAGCTGCTGTTTGCGGCAGTCGTAGAAGCGGCAACGGCCTTGGCCGGAGGTGACCACAAAACCGTCCTTCACCGCACCCACGCCGGCGCAGTCGGGCATCGGTGCGTCGAGCTTGATCGCTGCCGTGTCCAGGTCCCAGATGAACAGCCGGTTGGCCCGCGGCGCAGTCAGGGCGACCAGCCGCAACTCGCTGTGGATGGCCACACTGGCGGTGTACTGAGCCATCGACTGCAATTGCCGCTCCGGCACCGGGAATGCCTGGAACGGTTCGCCCGGGCGCTTGATCGCCAGCAGCTCGGCGGTCTCATCCGATGCGCCCATGAACTGCTGGCAAGCGACCAGGGTGCCGTCGCTGCCGATGGCCAGGTGGCGCACGCTGTTCATCTGCTGGCCGAGGGTTTCCTTGGACAGCAGGGTGCCATCGCGCTCCATCATGACCAGGCTTGGTTGCATGGCGTTGAGGTTCATCTCCACCCGGCTTTCGGCTTCGGTGCGGATGCCGCCGTTGGCCACTACCAGGGTTTCGCCGTCGGGCATCCACGCCAGCTCGTGCGGGCCGATGCCGTGGGTCGAGATCTCGCCGCTGTGCACCAGGCGTTCACCGTCGAAGCGATACACCCCGAGCACGCCACGGCCCGGATCGGTGGTGTCGTTCTCGGTGGCGTACAGCCACTCGCCGTCCTTGTGCATCACCGCATGGCCATAGAAATGCCGGTTGGGCTGCGCCGTCAGGGTTTGCAGCAAACGCCCATCACGCAGGTCGACCAGATAGCTTTCGGTGCCGGGGCGACGCGCCACGAACAGCGCAATCGGCTGTTGCGGGTGATGAATGATGGCGTGGCAACGCTGGCCCACTTCGGTGGCGAACACCTGGCTGCCGTCGAGGCGATAGCCGACGGCGTAGTGCTTGCCGTCGGCATCGTCGCGGGCCGACAGCAGCAGTGGCTCGCTGCCTTTGTTGCGCAGCAGGCTCCAGCCGCCCAGGGTCAGGGCGCTAAGGGCGATACTGGCAAGTTTCAGGGCCTGGCGTCGCAGCATGTCAGTCACCGTCGTTGGCATTGAAGCCCAGCTGAATGTTCAACGCTTTGGCCAGCTCGCCTTCGTGCAGGCGGTGAACCACGTTGAGGCTATCGTAGATATCGTTCAAGGTCTGCTTGCCAGCGTCGTCCGCGAGCAGCTCGCCAAGGGGCTTGTCGTTGGCGGCCAGCAGCTTCAGCGCGTTGGCATAGGCGGCGTCGATCTTGTCGGCGAGGGCGCTCTGGTCCTTGCCGAGCAGGCCGCGCAAGCCGCGGTTGTCGACCCCGACCCAGACCGCCTGGGCGGCTTTCAGGCTGGCTTCCAGGCTCTTCATCGAAGAGTGGCTGCGCCAGGCTTCGGCCTGCAGCGGCTGGGCGATGCCCTTGCTCTGGCGGCCCATCGGTGCGCCGAGCTTTTTCTTCAGGGTGTCCAGTGCGGTGACCTGGGCGCGGAGCAGATCGGCGATCGCCTCGTGCGAGTCAGCATAGCGCTGGTTGGGGAACTTGGTCATCTGCGAAAGCATGCCGTCGGTGCTGTTCCAGCCCTTGAGGATCTCTTCGGCGAGGGCCTTCTGGTGTTCGCTGATGGCCACCAGCAGCGGGCAGTAGCGGGCCTTCTGCTCAGGGGTGGCGATGTCCGGCTTGCTGTCGAAGAGGATGTACTCGTAGGCCGACAGACCGCGCACGACGACGCTGGACTTGCCCAGGGTCTCGTTGTCGATCGGCTTGTCGCCGTTGACCAGTTGCTCGACCTGACGGCCGACCAGGTTTTTCTTGTCGGGCCAGAACTGTACCTGCCACGGGCGGTTGCCTTCGGCCAGCGGGCCGACCAGCAGAGGCTGCAGCTCGGCCCAGGCTTTTTGCGCGTTGAGGAAGTCGGCGCGAGCGGCGTCCAGGGTGGTTTTGCCTTCACAGTAGGACAGGGCGCTGGCGGCCAGCTGGCGGTCAGCTTCGACCCAGCGGCTGTAAGTCGGCAAGATCACCTGCTTGGCGATTGCCGCCGAGGTGACGGCCTGCGGGTCTTGCGGCGAGCAAGCACCGAGGGCGATTGCGGCGAGGCTGGTGAACAACAGTTTGGGTCGGAACATGCCCGGCTCCTTGCGCGTTAAAGTGAATTCAGAAAAGCCAGCAACGCGGCGCGTTGCTCGGCATTGAAGGTCAAGACCTGGTCGCGCGCCGCCTGCGCTTCGCCGCCATGCCAGAGCACGGCTTCGAGCAGGTTGCGGGCGCGCCCATCGTGCAGTAACTGAGTGTGGCCGCTGACCGTTTCGGTCAGGCCCAGGCCCCACAGCGGCGCTGTGCGCCAGTCCTGGCCACCGGCGGCGAACTCGCTGCGCTGGTCGGCCAGGCCGGTGCCCATGTCATGCAACAGCAGGTCGCTGTAGGGGCGAATCAGCTGGTTGGCCAGCTCCGGCTCGACGCCTGCGCTGGCCGTGGTGAACTGCGGCGTGTGGCAGCCCTGGCAGCCGGCCTGGAAAAACAGGTTCTTGCCGGCCAGCACCTGTGGTGCGTCGACGTTGCGGCGGGCCGGCACGGCCAGGTTGCGGGTATAGAAGGTGACCAGGCGCAGGATATTGTCGCTGACCTCTTTCTCGCCGTCGGCGCCGTCACCGTTGGGCGCGGCCAGGCAATCGGTCTGGGCCGGGGTGCAGTCGTCATGGGGCTTGAGCGTGCTGGTCAGGCCCATGTCGCCGGCAAAGGCATGCACGTTCTGCTGGTTGACGTTGGGCTGCCCGGCTTTCCAGCCGAAGCGGCCGAGCACGGTCTTACCCTGGGCGTCATCCCAGACCTGATTGGCGCGCCCGCGGATGCCGTCGCCGTCGCGATCGTCCGGGTCGGCGTTGGCCAGAATCGCCGCTTCGGGGATTGCCTCGAGCAAACCCAGGCCGATCATCGGCGGCGCGATCCGCGCCGAGAAACGCGTGGCGGGGTGCAGCGGGCCGTAGCCGAGCTGGGTGATCTGCAATTGCGGGCGGCGCAATTCCACCGTGTGGCCGTCGGCGAAGCGTACGGTCTCGCTGCTGTAGCTGACGCGGACCTTGCCCTCGGGCTTGATGCCGGGGATGGCCATGTCCTGCAACTGCGTGCCGTAGACCGGCTCCGGGACCACGCCCAGGCGTTCGATTTCCTTGGCGTAGGCGGGCTGGTCGGGGATCGACAGCCTTACCAGCATCGACACAGCGTTGCTGTCGTCGAGTTCCGGCGGGTGCCCGCGGCCGTCGCGGACGTGGCAGTTCTGGCAGGCGTTGGTGTTGAACAACGGGCCGAGCCCGTCACGCGCGGTGGTGGTCGCCGGAGCGATTACCCACGGGTTGCGGAAAAAGCTGTTGCCCACGGCAAAGTCCAGCCGCCGTTCGGGGCTGAGGTTGGCAGAGGGTAGGGAGAAGGCCTGGCGATCGCTGCGCAGGACGGTTGCCTTGCCACCGGACAGGGCCTCGCCTGGTTCGGCCTGAGTGAAACGCGGGGCGTCGTCACAGGCGACCAGAACAGCGGCCAGCAGCAGGGGGCTTAGGCGGAGCAAGGACATCAACAATCCTGGGCTTGGGCAGAAAACCGGCGTGCAAGCTTAGCAGGACGGGATTGTTTGAATAAGAGCAATTTGCAATTACTGGATGAAATCGTTGTCAGGTTGCTGCTGCAATTGGGGCCGCAAAGCGGCCCCAATAGAGTAGGTTTACAGCCCCAATCAGAACTCGTGATCAGCAGTATCCGGATTCAGGTTGGCAATCCCCAACTTGCCCGCGGCCTGCTCGATCGCACCGGTCTGCTTGACCAGCGAAGCAATCGCATCACGCACGATCTGGTTGCCGGCAGCATTGTCGGCGGCGATCAGCTGATCGTAGTGCTCACCCTTGAGGGCATGATCGACGATCACCTGGATCTTGGCCTCGGTGGCCTCCAGGTCAGCTTTCAAGGTGGCGTCGGTAGCCGGGTCAACCTTGGCCACCAGCGACGACAGGCTCGGGCCGGTCAGCTTGCTGCCGTCGGCGCGGGTGTACTCGCCCAGGTAGACGTTACGGATACCCTTGGCATCATAGAAGTGCGAGTAGTGGGTGTTGTCGCTGAAGCAGTCGTGCTCGTCTTCCGGCGAGTTGGCTTCCAGCGAAACCTTCATGCGCTCGCCCGCCAGTTCACCCAGCGACAGACTGCCCATGCCGAACAGCATCTTGCGCACGCCGTCGTTGACCGGCTCCGCTTCCAGCGTGGCGCGGTAGTTGTCGGCAACGTTCGGTGCCCAGTTGCCGACCATCTCTTCGAGGTCTTTGACCAGCAGGTCGGTGACCGCCTTGAGATAGGCACGGCGACGGTCGTTGTGGCCACCGGTGGCGCCAGCGCCTTCCAGGTAGTCAGACGCCGGACGGTTGCCCGCACCTGGGCCGGTGCCGTTCAGGTCCTGGCCCCAGAGCAGGAATTCGATTGCGTGGTAACCGGTCGCGACGTTGGCCTCGGAACCGCCCAGCTCATTCAGGCTGGCGAGTTTCTCCGGGGTCAGGTCCTTGACGTCGATCTTGTCTTCGCCAACCTGGATTTCGGTGTTGGCAATGATGTTGGCGCTGGCGGCAGGGTTGCCCAGCGCATGCTCGTAGCTCTTGTCGACGTAGTCGATCAGGCCTTCGTCCAGTGGCCAGGCGTTAACCTGACCTTCCCAGTCATCGATGATGGTGTTGCCGAAGCGGAACACTTCGCTCTGCAGGTACGGCACGCGGGCAGCGACCCAGGCATCCTTGGCGGCTTGCAGGGTTTCGTCGTTCGGCGTGGCGAGGAACGCGTCGATCGCGCTTTGCAGGGTCTTGGCGGTGCTCAGCGAGTCGCTGTAGACGGCCGAGACGAGCTCTGCATAGTGCTTGACCACGGCCTTGCCAGCCGCCTCGTCGATCGCCCCGGCGGTCGCGGCGGTGGTGCTGGCGGCAGCAGGTGCCTGGGCTTGCGGAGCGGCGGCCTTGTCATTTTTGCCTTCGCCGCAACCGGCGAGGGCGATAGCGATGGCCAGCAGACTGGCGGAGGCCAGAGGCATACGAATCATTGTTGGTTTCCTGCGTGGTGGGTTTGGACGTGTGCCGTGGCACGCGAAACCGTGACATCATGCGAAAGATTTGCATTTGCTGTAAAGGGGTGGGCAGTGAATTCATGAAAATGCCCGCGGGTGGGGCATTTTCCTGTTCTGGCGGGGTTTACAGCACTGAGACCTGATTGCGCTGGGCCTGCTTGAGGTAGGCAGTCAGCTCGCGCGCCGACAGCGGCTTGCTGTAGTGATAGCCCTGCCCCTCATGGCAGCCCTGGGCAATGATGTAGGTCTCCTGCTCGGCGGTTTCCACGCCTTCGGCGATGACCTGCATGCCAAGGCTCTTGCCGAGCTGGATGATGGCGCGAACGATGGTGGCGTCATCGTCGTCATCGAGCAGGTCCTGGACAAAGCTCTTGTCGATCTTGATCTTGTCCAGCGGCAGCGATTTCAGGTAGCTGAGCGAAGAATAACCAGTGCCGAAGTCGTCAATCGCAATCAGCGCACCTGAGCGACGCAGGCTCAGCAGGTGCTGGGCGGCGGTGCTGATGTCTTCCATCAGGCCGGTTTCGGTGACTTCCAGCTCAAGGCTGCGTGGCGGCAGGCGATAGGCCTGCAGCAGGTTGTTGACCACCCGCGGCAGCTCGTTGTGGTGCAGTTGCACGGTCGACAGGTTGACCGCCATGCGCAGCTCGCCAAAGCCCTGATCATGCCATTCGCGCAGTTGCCGGCAGGCCTGGTCGAGGACCCATTCGCCGATCGGGATGATGTGGCCATTCTGCTCGGCCAGCGGGATGAACTGGTCGGGCGGGACCATGCCCAGCTGCGGATGCTGCCAGCGCAGCAGGGCCTCGACGCCGACTACGCTGTGGTCGCGGTAGCTGATCTGCGGCTGATAAACCAGGTACAGCTGGTTACGCGGCAGGGCTTCGCGCAGGTCCTTTTCCAGTTCGCGGCGTCGGCGCATTTCGCTGTCGACGCTGGCGATGTAGAACTGGTAGCGATTGCGCGAGCGCGCCTTGGCCAGAGTCATGGTCTGCTCGGCCTTTTGCAGGAGCTTTTCGGTGCTGTCGCCGTCCTCCGGGAACAGGGTGATGCCGATGGTCGCGCGCAGGCGGATTTCCTGCTGCTCGAGGGCAAACGGCGCCTCCAGGTCGTCGAGGATGCTCTGGGCCAGCTCGGCCGCCTCGTAAGGCTGCTCGATGTCGGCCTGGACTAGCGCAAACTGGTCGCCGCCCAGCCGGGCCAGGGCGCCGAGGCGGCCACTGTGCGCGCGCAGACGGTCGGCGAGGGCCAGCAGCAACTGGTCACCGACCTGATAACCGAATTGTTCGTTGATGCCTTTGAAGTCATCCAGACCTACGCACAGCACCGCCACTCGGCGCTGCAGGCGGCCGCCATCGACGAGGATCTTGTCCAGTTGCTGCTGCAATTGCTGGCGGTTGGGCAAGCCGGTCAGAAAGTCATACTGAGCCATACGTTGCAGGCTGTTCTCGGCTTCATGGCGCAGGTGGGTATTGCGCTCGATCGAGGCCAGCAGCTGGTTGGCGGTGTTGACCCACAAACCCAGTTCATTCTTTTCGTGGCCTTTGACCAGCGGAATCTGATGCTGGCTGGGCCGATCAGGGTTGATCTGGGTAAGGTGCTCGATGATCTTCGACAGCGGCTTGGTCAGCAGCCAGTGGTAGACCAGGTACAACACCAGGCCCATGGCCAGCGCTCGTAGTACGCCGGAGATGAAGATGATCACGGCGTTGATCAGGAATTCTTTGCCATAGGCGGCAGTGTCGAGGGTGATGCTGAGGTCGCCGTAATACTCGCTGTAGGGGCCGCGGCCGACCAGTTGCGTGGTGTAGGTGCGTTCCTGACCGAGCAACAGATCGGTCAGCCAGCGCATCGACATGTCGCGCAGCGGTCGCGATTTCTCTGCGAGCATGGTTTCGTTGGGGTGGCCGATCGAGGCCATGCGCACCGAGTCATCCTGGAACAGGCCTTCCATGACCTGCATGCCCATTTCCCGGTCGAGGCTGTAAACCGCCTGCGTCGACGGGTCACGGAACATGTCGAGGATGCGCTGGGCATCGCTGTTCACCGCCTGACGCGTCTTGTAGGTGTCGTAGACGATCTGCGCACAGCTAAGGACGACGCCAACCGCTAGCGCCGACAGCAGCACTACCCTGAGCAACTTGACCGATAAGCTGTTCCGCAATTGCAGCTTCAATGGGGATTCCTTAATCCATGCGCATGCCATTATTTTGCCAGTAGTTGTGGCAAGACACTATCGACCCTTTGTTGCATTGCTACTGTATCGGTTGCGCAGGCTTGCTACTTTAGTGCTATGCGCCAACTTTCCCAGAGATTTGATGTTAGCGCGCTATGCGGGCGGATCAAGCTGGATTTGCAGCGGTGCGAGCGGGCATAAAAAAACCCGGCGAGTGCCGGGTTTTTTTTGTGCCAAAAGCGAAGTCGATCAGGCCTTGAAGGTCTGGCCTTCGAACTGCTCGGCAACGAACTTCCAGTTGACCAGGTTCCAGAACGCCTCGACATACTTAGGACGGACGTTGCGGTAGTCGATGTAGTAAGCGTGCTCCCAGACGTCGCAGGTCAGCAGCGGAGTGTCGCCGTTGGTCAGCGGGTTGCCGGCGCCGATGGTGCTGGCCAGTGCCAGGGAACCGTCAGCTTTCTTCACCAGCCAGCCCCAACCGGAACCGAAGGTGCCGACCGAAGTCTTGGTGAACTCTTCCTTGAACTTGTCGAACGAACCGAAGGCGGCGTTGATGGCCTCGGCCAGTGCGCCAGTCGGTTGGCCGCCGGCGTTTGGTGCCAGGCAGTTCCAGTAGAAGGTGTGGTTCCAGACCTGAGCGGCGTTGTTGAAGATGCCACCCGAAGAGGTCTTGACGATCTCTTCCAGGGTCTTGCCTTCGAATTCGGTGCCTGGGACCAGGTTGTTCAGGTTCACGACATAGGTGTTGTGGTGCTTGTCGTGGTGATACTCCAGGGTTTCCTTGGAGATGTGCGGCTGCAGGGCATCATGGGCGTACGGCAGCGGCGGCAATTCAAAAGCCATGGTGGATCTCCTGATTCAGGTCTAATTCGCGGTTTGCGCAAGGCCGATCACGGGCGGCCCGAGGTACGTCGGCGAGTTTGTACTCTTTGCGACGCAAGCGTTGGATCATATCACCAGCCCCCGCGCATAACCACGCAACAACTATAGGGACAAATAGTTGCAGCGCCGGCGCCAGTGGCATTCAGCCCAGAATCAGCTGCGCGGCCACCGCGAACATCATCACTGCCACCATCAGGTCGAGCAGGCGCCAGGTCGCCGGCCGTGCCAGCCACGGTGCCAGCCAGGCTGCGCCGAGGGCGAGGGTGAAGAACCACACCAGTGAGGCGCTGGCCGCACCCGCTACGTAAGCGCTGGGCACGGTTTGCTGGGCGCCCAGGGAGCCGATCAGCAGCACCGTATCCAGGTACACATGGGGGTTTAGCAGGGTCACTGCCAAGGCGCTGAGCAGCACCGCCCGGCGCGAGCGGGAGCCCTGGCCTTGCTCCTGCTCCAGGCTTTGTTTGGAGCAAGCCCGTTGCAAGGCCTTGGCCCCGTACCAGATCAAGAACGCCGCGCCGCCCCAACGCGCAGCAGCCAGCAACGTCGGGTTCTGCGCCAGCACCGTGGCCAGTCCGAACACTCCGGCGGCAACCAGCAGGGCGTCGCAGACCACGCAGAGGATGGCCACCGGCAGATGGTGTTCACGGCGCAGGCTCTGCGCCAGGACAAACGCGTTTTGCGTGCCGATGGCCATGATCAGGCCAAAGGCAACCAGCATGCCGTTCGTATAACTTTGCCACATAGCGTAGACACTCCACTGCCACCAACCGATTGGCTGGCGCTGATTGCTTGATCGAATGCTGGTCATTGTGCCGATCTGCGTTGTATAAGAAAAACCAATAAAGCTGATCAGGCATTAGAGAAATCGATGTTCGACTACAAGCTCCTGGCGGCCCTGGCGGCGGTCATCGAACAAGGCGGTTTCGAGCGCGCAGCACAAGTGCTTGGCCTGTCGCAATCGGCCGTGTCGCAGCGGATCAAGCTGCTCGAAGCGCGGGTCGGCCAGCCGGTACTGGTGCGCGCCATGCCGCCGAGCCCGACCGAAGTCGGCCGGCAACTGCTCAACCATGTGCAGCAGGTGCGCCTGCTCGAGCGTGACCTGCAGCGCCAGGTGCCGGCGCTGGACGAAGGCGGTATGCCCGAACGTCTGCGCATTGCGCTCAATGCCGATAGCCTGGCGACCTGGTGGGCCGGTGCGGTGGGCGCGTTTTGCGCCGAACAGCCGGTGTTGCTGGACCTGGTAGTCGAAGATCAGGACGTCGGCCTCAAGCGCATGCGCGCCGGTGAGGTTGCGGCTTGCCTGTGTGGCAGCGAGCGCCCGGTGGCCGGCGCGCGCAGCCAGCCACTGGGCGCCATGCGCTATCGCGCCTTGGCAAGCCCGGCATTCATGGCCCGGCATTTCCCGCAGGGCTTCGACGCCAGCCGGCTGGCGCGGACCCCGGCGATCGTGTTCGGCCCGGATGACTTCCTCCAGCACCGTTATCTCGCATCGCTAGGCATTGCCGATGGTTTTTTGCATCACCTGTGCCCGTCCTCGGAGGGCTTTCTGCGCATGACCGAAGCCGGCCTGGGTTGGGGCCTGGTGCCGGAGCGGCAGGTGACTGCGCAGCTGCAGTGTGGCGAACTGGTGGAAATCTGCGCCGATACTCCCATCGATGTGCCGCTGTACTGGCATCATTGGCGCAATGGCGGGCAACTGCTCGCCCAATTGACCGAGCACCTGCTCCAAATGGCGCCAGGTTGGCTAGTGCCGTTGTAGCCGGCCGCGACGTCAACTGCATCTGAAATCTGGCAAGGCGGAGTGTTACATGCGAATTCTGGTCACCGGCGCGAGCGGCTTTATCGGCGGGCGCTTTGCGCGTTTTGCCCTGGAGCAGGGCCTTGAGGTCCGGGTCAACGGGCGGCGTGCCGAAGGCGTGGAGCATTTGGTCAAGCGCGGCGCGCAGTTCATCCCGGGTGACCTCGGTGATGCCGAGCTGGCCCGGCGTCTGTGCCAGGGCGTCGATGCCGTGGTGCATTGCGCGGGCATGACCGGCGCCTGGGGGCGCTACCAGGATTTCCATCAGGGCAATGTGGTGGTCACCGAAAACGTCGTTGAAGGCTGCCTCAAGGAACATGTGCGCCGGCTGGTACACCTGTCGTCGCCGTCGATCTACTTCAATGGCCGCTCCCGCCTGAATGTGCAGGAACAGCAGCTGCCGCGGCGCATGCATGACCATTACGCCACGACCAAATTTCTCGCCGAGCAGAAGGTCTTCGGCGCGCAGGAGTTCGGCCTCGAAGTGCTCGCCCTGCGCCCACGGCTGGTCACCGGCGCCGGCGATGCGAACATCTTCCCGCGCTTGCTGCAGATGCAGCGCAAGCGCCGCCTGGCGATCATCGGCAACGGCCTGAACATGGCCGACTTCACCAGTGTGCACAACCTCAACGAAGCGTTGCTCAGCGCACTCTTTGCAGATGATGAGGCGCTCGGCCAGGCCTACAACATCAGTAACGGCCAGCCGCTGCCGCTGTGGGATGTGGTCAATTACGTCATGCGTCAGATGCAGTTGCCGCAGGTCACCCGCTACCGCTCCTACGGCCTGGGTTACAGCCTGGCAGCACTCAACGAAGCGGCGTGCATGCTCTGGCCTGGCCGCCCGCAGCCAACCTTGTCACGCCTGGGTATGCAGGTCATGAGCAAGGACTTCACCCTCGACATCAGTCGGGCCCGGCAGCATCTGGATTACCGACCTCAGGTCAGCTTATGGAGCGCGCTCGACGAGTTCTGCGGCTGGTGGAAGAACGTCCCGCACAACCGCTGAAGCGCGCGCCTTGATGATGGTCATCAACGTAACGCGCTGGCGGTTTATACTGTGTCTCTTTGCTATGACTGTGGTTGAAAGCCCCCATGCGTAACGATCTTCGCGACGACTTCGACGACGTGCCAACATTGCGTGCCGGCACCCGAGATGACGATGAACTGCTCCCCGAGCACGTGGCGCGCAGCCGCCAGAAAGCCGCACGGCCGACCAACACCGCGCCGCTCTGGGCTTTGCTGGTGGCCTCGTTCATCGCCCTGGCCGGGCTCGGCTGGTGGAGCTTCCAGCAGATTTCGCTGATGGAGCAGCAACTGGTCGCGACCCAGGAGAGCTTTGCCCGCATCAGCGAGGAAGCCGCCGGCCGGCTGCAAGCGATCAGCGGCAAGGTCGAAGCCAGCGATGCCAGCGTCAACACCGGCAGCGAAGCCTTGAAACTGCAGATTCGCCAGTTGCAGGCCAGCCTGGCCGAGCAGGGCAAGCAGCAGCAGGGCGTGGCCGGTCAGGCCGGCGACCTCGGCAAGCGTCTGGAACAGGTGCTGGCCGATACCCGCGAGCAGCAAAAAGCTGTAACTGAATTGCAGACCCAATTGCAGGCGCAGTTGAAGGCGGTGAATGCCGAGTTGGCGGCGCTGAAGGCGGGCCAGCTGGATGGCGGCAAGCTCGACAACGAGCTCAAGAGCCTGAACAGCGAGATTGCCGCGCTGAAGAAGCAGGGCAATCCGAGCGCGGCGATCAGCAGTCTGGAGCAGGACGTGCTGGTGCTGAAGAGCCAGATCGACAATCGCCCCGCAGCAGCGGCCAGCAGCGGTGCCTCGGTGCAGGAATTCGACGCTTTCAGGGGGCAGACCACGCGCAGCCTGAACACCCTGCAGAACCAGGTGCAGAACCTGCAACAGCAGATCAACGCCCGGCCATAGCCGTAATGCTGATGGGGCCGCGCAAGGCGGCCCCGTTCCTCTGCTTACAGCCGTGGATAGTCGATATAGCCCACCGCGCCACCGCCATAGAACCCCTCCGGCCGCGCCTCGTTCAACGGCGCATCGGCGGACAAACGTGCTGGCAGGTCCGGGTTGGCAATGAACGGCACGCCAAACGCCACGGCATCGGCCAGGCCACCGGCAAGGGCAGCGTTGGCGCTGGCCTTGTCGAAGCGTTCGTTGACGATGTACGGCCCCCCGAATGCTTGCTTGATCTGCGCGCCGAGGCTGTCGTCGGCGAGTTTTTCCCGCGAGCAGATAAACGCGATACCGCGTTTGCCCAGTTCGCGGGCGACGTAGGTGAAGGTCTCGGCGCGGTCAGCATCGCCCATGTCATGGGCATCGGCGCGTGGCGCCAGGTGCATGCCGACGCGCTGGGCGCCCCACACTTCGATCACCGCATCGGTCACCTCCAGCAGCAGCCGGGCACGGTTCTCCAATGAACCGCCGTAGTTGTCGTTGCGCTGGTTGGTGCTGCTTTGCAGAAACTGATCCAGCAGGTAGCCGTTGGCGCCATGAATCTCGACGCCATCAAAGCCCGCCGCCTTGGCGTTCTCGGCACCGATCCGATAGGCCTCGACAATGTCGGCGATCTCTTCGCTTTCCAGTGCCCGCGGGGTTGGGTAGTCGGCCAGCGGACGCACCAGGCTGACATGGCCCTTGGGCTGGATCGCGCTGGGCGCAACCGGCAGTTCACCGTTGAGGTAGCTGGGGTGGGAGATGCGCCCGACGTGCCACAGCTGCAGGAAGATCCGCCCGCCGGCAGCATGCACTGCCTTGGTCAGGCTGTGCCAGCCGCGCACCTGGTCGTTGGACCAGATGCCGGGGGTGTCCGGGTAGCCAACGCCCATTGGCGTCACCGAAGTCGCCTCACTGAGAATCAGCCCGGCGCTGGCGCGCTGCACGTAGTACTCGGTCATCAGCGCATTGGGCACGCGGCCTTCGTCGGCGCGGCAGCGGGTCAGCGGCGCCATGATGATGCGGTTGGGCAACTGCAGGTCACCCAGCAGCAGTGGATCGAATAGCGTAGTCATCGGTTCAGCCTCGCAAAGGTTCAGTTGCCAGCGGTGGCCAGCTCGGCATCGTTGCCGCGCTGGTTGAAAGTGATGAGGGTGACGATCAGGGCCAACAGCGCCAGGGCTGCGGCGGCCAGTGGTACGCGGGTCAGGCCCAGACCATGGGCGATCACGCTACCGCCGACCCAGGCGCCGAGGGCGTTGCCCAGGTTGAAGGCGCCGATGTTCAAGGTCGACACCAGGTTCGGTGCAGCCTTGCCGTAGGTGACCACGTTGACCTGTAGTGCCGGCACGGCGGCAAAGGCAGCTGTGGCCCACAGGAACAGGGTGATTTCAGCGGGGATCACGGCGCTGCTGGTCCAGCTGAACAACGTCGAGATCACCGCCATGGCCACAAACACGCCAATCAGAGTTGCGCCCAGACGGCGGTCGGCGAGCTTGCCGCCGATGATGTTGCCCAGGGTCAGGCCAAGGCCGATCAGCAGCAAGGTCCAGGTCACGCCGCTGGGCGAAACCCCGGTGACATCACCCAACAGCGGCGCGACATAAGTGAACAGGGCGAACATCGAGGCCGAGAACAGCACGGTCATGCTCAGCGACAACCAGATACCGGCCCCTTTCAGCGCGGCCAGTTCAGCGCGCATGTCGACCGCCTCTTCGTCACGTTGCAGCGGCAGGTAGCGGATCAGGCCGATCAGCGCGATCACACCGATCACGGTCACTGCCCAGAAGGTCGAACGCCAGCCGGCGACTTGGCCCAGCGCAGTCCCCAGCGGCACGCCGAGCACGTTGGCCAGGGTCAGGCCGGTGAACATCAAGGCTACGGCGGAGGCACGGCGATTGGCCGGTACCAGGCTGGCGGCGACCACCGAACCGATGCCGAAGAAGGCCCCATGGCACAGCGCGGTGACTACACGGGCGAACATCAACAGGTTGTAGTCAGCGGCGACGGCGCACAGCAGGTTGCCGACGATGAACACGCCCATCAGCGTGACCAGCGCGGCCTTGCGTGGCAGGCGGGCGGTGGCCAGGGCCATGAACGGTGCGCCGATGGCGACGCCCAGGGCATAGCCGGTAACCAGCCAGCCAGCACCAGGGATGGACACGCCGAGGTCGCTCGCCACTTCGGGCAGCAGGCCCATGATGACGAATTCGGTGGTGCCGATGGCGAAGGCGCTCAGCGCCAGCATCAAGAGTGGAAGGGGCATCGCTGAATCCTCGTCAGAGCGTTTCGCTCAGTTGCTTTAGAAACGCCTGGATCGCGTCCTCGTTGCGTTTGAAAAAGTGCCACTGGCCGATTTTCTGGCTGCTGATCAGGCCTGCGCGTTGCAGGGTGGCCAGGTGGGCCGACACGGTGGATTGCGAGAGGCCGCAGCGTTGGTCGATCTGGCCGGCGCAGACGCCGTGCTCGATGCTGTGCTGTTGATCGGGGAACTGGCTGGCCGGGTCCTTGAGCCAGCCGAGGATTTCGCGGCGGACTGGGTGGGACAGGGCTTTGATGGTTTCGTCGAGGTCCAGGGGCATGGGGGAGGCTCTTGGGGTAGGGCGCTATATCGCGATAGGACGAAATATAAATCGGTATTTCGCGATATACAAATATGATGTTGGTCTTAGCTCGGGTCGAATCGCTATATCGGGTTATAACGATATTGGGGGTCAGTAAAACACCACAAAAACCAGATAAGCCCGCAGCCAGCTATCCATCATCCCAAGCCGACCCACCCGCAGAAACCCTATACTGCCCCCATGAACTACCTAGCCCACCTCCACCTAGGCGGCCAACAGCCGCAACAACTACTCGGCAGCCTATACGGCGATTTCGTCAAAGGCACCCTGCACGGCCGTTTCCCGCCCACCCTGGAAGCTGCCATCCAGCTCCACCGCTGGATCGACAGCTACACCGACAGCCACCCCATAGTGCTAGCCGCACTGGCCCGTTTCCCGCAGGAGCGGCGGCGCTACGCCGGAATCGTGCTCGACGTATTTTTCGACCATTGCCTGGCGCACCACTGGCACGACTACGCCGCCCAGCCGCTGACCGAGTTTACCCAGCGCTTTTACCAGGTCCTGCTCGCCGAGCCCGAGCTGCCAGGCCGGCTCGCGCATATCGCCCCGATGATGGCTGCGGACGATTGGCTGTCCGCGTACGGCGATTTCGCTACGCTGGAGTACGTATTCCGAGGCATAGGCCGGCGCCTGTCGCGCCCCGAAGGCTTGGCGGGAGTAATGCCCGAACTGGAGGCGCTGTACCAGCCGTTGCTGGAAGACTTCAGAGCGTTTTATCCACAGCTGCAGGCGTTCGCCAGCGCCCGCTGGCCCCGCTGATCAAGCCGCTCGCGCTTGCCGGCGTGGGGTCAACTCGGCTTGCTCGTGGCCGAACAGGGCGCCATGAATGGCTTGTTGTGCCTGAAACGCCAGCTGCGCGCGCTCCTTGCCGACGCTGCTGATCGGCGCCAGCAACTGAATGCGTACCTGCCCACGCGGTTGGGCAAACAAGCGCAGCAGGTGTGAAACCAGGTCGTCATCGCCAACGAAAGGTGCAATTGGATCAACCTCACCACTGCGCCAGTACTGAATCGCCACCGGTTGCAGTGGGGTAGCGCCATCGATGGCGCCGGCCAGCAGGCGGCCGTGGAAGGTGCGCAGGCTGCGGCCATCGGTAGTGGTGCCTTCCGGGAAGATCAACAGCGGCAGGGCGTCGCCCAATTGCTGGCTGATTTGCTCGCGCAGGCCTTGGGCGTCACCGCCACCGCGGCGGATGAACAGCGTCCCGGCCTGCTCGGCAAGCCAGCCGGCCAGCGGCCAGTGACGGACTTCGGCCTTGGACAGAAACGATAGCGGGGTGAGCATGCCGAGCAGCGGAATGTCGGTCCATGACACATGATTGCCGACCCACAGCATCGGCCGCTGCGGCAGCTCGCCGAGCACCTCGACCTGAAATGGCAGCGCGCCGACCAGGCGCTGCATGTACCAGCGGCTCCAGCGCTGGCGCAGAGCCAGCGACACCGGCACACGCAGACGCTGGCCAAGCGCGGTAACGCTGGCCATGGCCATGCCGATCAGCAGCACCCACAGCAAACGTGCCAGGCGGGCGGCGACCCGCAGCCTCAGCATCACACCGCTGCCTTGAAGTGGCGGGCGTAGCGCGGGCAGAGGTCGTCGCGTTTGAGCAGGATGAACACGTCGGCGACCTGGAAGTCCTCGTCCCAGCACGGTTCGCCGCAGATCTTCGCGCCCAGGCGCATGTAGGCCTTGAGCAGCGGGGGCATTTCGGCAATCACGTTGTTCGGCAGGGCCAGAGTCGGCAGTGGCTTTTTCGGCTCGGCGCGCAGGTTTTCGGTGCACAGGTAGCGTTCACGCAGGCGTTGCATGATCGCGTGGGCCTGCACGCCGCCATCCTGCATGGGGATGCTCGCGCAGCCCATCAGGTAGGTGTAGCTGCCTTCGTTGAGCACCTCGGCCAGCTCGCCCCAGAGCACGGCGATGGTGCCGCCGTTGCGATAGGCCGGGTCGACGCAGGTGCGGCCCAGTTCAAGGATCGGCCCCTGCAATTGCAGCAGGCCGTGCAGGCTGAACTCTTCTTCGCTGTAGAAACGCCCGAGGCTGCTCGCGGCTTGGTGGTCGAGCAAGCGGGTGGTGGCAACCAGGCGGCCAGTGCTCAGGTCACGCACGCCGATATGGCGGCAGTGGATATCGAAATCGTCCATGTCCAGGCCCTGTTCGGCGCCCTTGAGCTTGGCCATGAGTTCACCGCTGAACACCTTGAAACGCAGGGCCTGAGCTTCTTGCAGGGCCGCAGCGCCTAGCAGGCGCTCGGCTTGCAGACGGCGTTCAGTGCTGGTGTCGCCTGAGCGAGCGATCTGGGTCATTGCGAGTCTCCATTGGCCAACCATGTGCGGGGCTGCCGGTCGGCTTTGTTGTGCAGGGTCAGCCTAGGTAGGGGGGGTGTCACCTCGGTGAATCTTTGGTGATGCTTGCGTGACAGCCACCGCTGGCCGTACCTGAGGGGCCGCGAGACTGCTGCTTGCTGCACCGAAGGCGGGCGGGTAATGTTCACGGCTTTGTTTCACGGAATTTCCCATGCCCATGCTTGCCCGTCTGCTTCCCGCCCTGTTCCTGGCGTTGTGCCTGCCCGCTCATGCCAATTGGCACCTGGACGGTGAGTCTTCGCGCTTGTCGTTCGTCACCGGCAAAAACGGCGAGATCACCGAAGTGCATCGCTTTCTGGTGCTGCACGGCAGCGTCGATCGCAAGGGCGCAGCCGGCCTGCGGATCGAGATGGATTCGGTCAGCAGTGGTATCCCGCTGCGTGACGAGCGCATGCGCGATGGCCTGTTCGAGGTCGACCAGTTCCCCGAAGCCAAGGTCAAGGCGCAGATCGACCTGCGCCCGATCGACAACCTCGCCAACGGCGCGCAGATCGAATTGCGCCTGCCGCTGACCGTCACCCTGCACGGCCACTCGCACAGCTACAACGCATTGCTGATGGCCACGCGCCTGGACGAGCGGCGCTTTCAGGTGGTGACCCTTGAACCGTTGATCCTGCGCGCCGCTGACTATGGCCTGCTGCCTGGGCTCGAGAGCCTGCGCAAGTTCGCCAAGCTGAAGTCCATCAACCCCTCGGTACCGGTCAATGCGGTGCTGATCTTCAACGCCCGCTGATATGCCAGGGCCGGTCTTTCCTTGGCGCGACGGTAATCATTTCGAGCTGCTGATCGACGGCCCCGATTTCTTCCCGCGGATGTTGCACCTGATTGCCGAGGCCGAGCGCCAGGTCGATCTGGAGCTGTATCTGGTCGAGGCCGGCACGTGCGCCGAGGCAGTGGTCACTGTGCTGGAGCAGGCCGCCCGGCGCGGCGTGCAGGTGCGCTGCCTGTTTGATGACTACGGCTCGCTGGCCTTCACCACGGCGCTGCGACAGCGCTTGCTTGGCGCCGGTGTGCAGTTGAGCTGGTACAACCGCCTGCACTGGCGCCGCGGCGTGCGCAATCTGTACCGCGATCACCGCAAGATTCTCCTGGTCGACAGCCGCTGGGCGGTAGTCGGCGGCACGGGCGTCACCGATGAGTTCTGGCAGCCGCAGGCCGAGCGGAGCGAATGGCATGAAGTGATGGTGCAGATCCAGGGACCGGTGGTCAGCGACTGGCAGCTGTTGTTCGATCGCCAATGGCATGCCAATGACCGTCGCACCGCCTGGCGACCGCCAGCTGGTTTCGGTCTGCCACGCCTGCCCAAAGTGCCGGTGCAAGGGCAGGGCATGGGCCGGGTGGCTTACGCCGATGCCCGGCAACACCGCGACATCCTGCATTCGCTGGTGCGTGCCCTGAACAGCGGGCAGCAGCGCATCTGGCTGGCGACGCCGTATTTTTTGCCGACCTGGAGTGTGCGCCGTTCTCTGCGTCGGGCTGCTTCGCGCGGCATCGACGTGCGCCTGCTGCTGACCGGGCCGCGCACCGACCACCCCTCGGTGCGCTACGCCGGGCACCGCTATTACCCACGCTTGCTGCGCGCTGGCGTGCGCATCTTTGAATACCAGCCGTGCTTCCTGCACCTGAAGATGGTCGTGGTCGATGACTGGGTCAGCGTCGGTTCGTGCAACTTCGACCACTGGAACCTGCGCTTCAACCTGGAGGCCAACATCGAAGCGCTCGACCCCAGCCTGACCGCAGCAGTCAGCGCCAGTTTCGAGCGCGACTTTGCCCTCAGCGAGGAGGTCGATCTGGCCCACTGGAACGCGCGGCCGTTGTGGCGGCGAGTCAAGCAACGGATCTGGGGCTGGATGGACCGGCTGGTGGCCAACCTGCTGGATCGGCGCAATTGAGATGAACGGCGCATATCGGTAAGCGCCGAAGCGGTCTATCGTGCTCTGATTGATCCCAGGCTAGGCAAGGAGCGGTGGCGATGACAGGCAAGAAGATTCTTATGCTGGTGGGCGACTATGTCGAAGACTACGAAGCGATGGTGCCGTTCCAGGCGCTGAGCATGGTCGGCCACACCGTGCATGCGGTGTGCCCGGAGAAAATCGCCGGGCAGACGGTGCGTACCGCTATCCACGACTTCGAAGGCGAGCAGACCTACAGCGAAAAACCCGGGCACAACTTTGCCCTCAACTTCGACTTCGTCCAGGCCCGCGCCGAAAGCTACGACGCCTTGCTGATCCCGGGCGGCCGCGCACCTGAGTACCTGCGCCTGAACGAGCAGGTGCTGGCGCTGGTGCGGGCTTTCGACGAGGCGCGCAAGCCGATTGCCGCGGTGTGCCATGGCGCCCAGCTGCTGGCAGCGGCAGGCGTGCTGCGTGGCCGCGAGTGCAGCGCGTACCCTGCCTGCGCGCCGGAAGTGCGTCTGGCCGGAGGTACTTTCATCGATATCGCGGTGGATCAGGCCCACGTCGAGGGCAATCTAGTTACCGCGCCGGCATGGCCGGCGCATCCCGCCTGGCTGGCAGCGTTCCTGAAAGTGCTGGGCACTCGGATTTCTTGAATCGGCCGCTGTGCAGGGGGCGAGGCTGACAGCAAAAAGCGGCAGTTATGTAGGAAATATCCTTTTAGCAGTGGCTATTGTCCGCAAAACCCAGCGCCTGGCGTATCATTAGCCCCCTAACGGCAACCCCAAAACCAGGACCGCTCGCGCATGCTCGCCCTTCTTATCCAGACGCTGAACATCACTGCACCGGTGTTCGCCATGCTGTTCATGGGCGTATTGCTCAAACGTTTGCACCTGATCGACGACAACTTCACCAAGGTTGCCTCCACGCTGGTGTTCAACGTGTGCATGCCGGCGCTGCTGTTCCTTGGCATCTACCATGCCGATCTGGATGCAGCGATCAAACCCGGTGTGCTGGTCTACTTCACCGCAATTACCTTGATCGGCTTCGCCTTGTCCTGGGGCCTGGCGATCTGGCGCGCGCCGCTGGCCGAGCGCGGCATCTACACCCAGGGGGCTTTTCGCGGCAACAACGGCGTTATTGGCCTGGCCCTTGCGGCCAGCCTGTACGGTGATTACGGCATTTCGCTGGGCGCGGTGCTCGCCGGCCTGGTGATCCTCCTGTACAACTCGCTGTCGGCGGTGGTGCTGGCGGTGTACAGCCCGGACCTTAAGTCCGATCCGTGGAGCATCTGCAAAAGTGTTTTCAGCAACCCCCTGATCATCAGCGTGTTGCTCGCCACACCCATGGCCTACGCCCAGGTGCCGCTGCCGAACTGGCTGCTGACCTCGGGCGACTATCTGGCGCAGATGACCCTGCCACTGGCGCTGATCTGCATTGGCGGCACCTTGTCGCTGGCGGCGCTGCGCGACAGCGGCAAGTTGGCGGTGGATGTCAGCCTGGTGAAGATGGTCTGGTTGCCGCTGATCGGCACCCTCGGCGCCTGGCTGTGTGGTTTCCGCGGTGCCGAGCTGGGCATCCTGTTCCTGTACATCGGCAGCCCTACCGCTGCCGCCAGCTATGTCATGGCCCGCGCGGCCAATGCCAATCATCAGTTAGCGGCGGCGATCATCGTCATCACGACCCTGATGGCGGCGATTACCACCAATATCGGCATCTTCATCTTGCAGTGGGGCGGCTGGATCTAGATCCTTGCTGCCTGAACAGAACAACAACAGCAACAACGCTGCCACCTGACCTAAGGACACTCCATGCAAGACCAGAACTCGCCCGAGCGGTTACAGCGCGGCCTGAAAAATCGCCATATCCAGCTGATCGCGCTGGGCGGGGCCATCGGCACCGGGCTGTTTCTGGGCATTGCCCAGACCATCCAGATGGCCGGCCCATCGGTGTTGCTCGGTTATGCCATTGCCGGCCTGATGGCCTTCCTGATCATGCGTCAGCTTGGCGAAATGGTGGTGGAAGAGCCGGTTGCCGGCAGCTTCAGCCACTTCGCCCATAAATACTGGAGCGAGTTTGCCGGCTTTGTCTCGGGCTGGAACTACTGGGTGGTCTATGTGCTGGTAGGCATGGCCGAGCTGACCGCAGTCGGCATCTATGTGCAGTACTGGTGGCCGGACTTCCCGACCTGGGCCACGGCAGCGATCTTCTTTGTGGTGATCAACCTGATCAACCTGACTCAGGTCAAAGTCTACGGCGAGATGGAGTTCTGGTTCGCTCTGGTCAAAATAGTGGCGATTGTCAGCATGATCGGCTTTGGCGCCTGGTTGCTCACCAGCGGCCAGGGTGGCCCGGATGCCAGCGTCGCCAACCTGTGGCAATACGGTGGCTTCTTCCCCAATGGCGTCGGCGGTTTGATCATGGCTCTGGCGGTGATCATGTTCTCGTTCGGCGGCCTGGAGCTGGTCGGTATCACCGCCGCCGAGGCGGAAAACCCGCGGGTGAGCATTCCCAAGGCGACCAACCAGGTGGTGTACCGCATCCTGATCTTCTACATCGGTGCGCTGGCGATCTTGCTGTCGCTGTACCCGTGGCAGAAGGTGGTGCAGGGCGGCAGCCCGTTCGTGATGATCTTCCATGAGCTGGACAGCAACCTGGTCGCGACCATCCTCAACGTAGTGGTACTGACCGCGGCGCTGTCGGTGTACAACAGCTGCGTGTACGCCAACAGCCGCATGCTGTTCGGCCTGGCCAGCCAGGGCGATGCACCGCGTCAATTGCTCAAGGTCAGCCGTCGCGGCGTGCCGCTGACCGCGCTGGGTGTGTCGGCAGCGGCCACCGGTTTGTGCGTGGTGATCAACTACCTGATGCCGGGCGAAGCCTTCGGCCTGTTGATGGCGCTGGCGGTATCAGCGCTGGTGATCAACTGGGCAAGCATCAGCATCACCCACCTGAAATTCCGCAAGGCCAAGATCGCTGCCGGCGAAACGCCGTTCTACCGCAGCTGGGGTCATCCGATCACCAACTACCTGTGTCTGGCGTTCATCGTGCTGATCCTGGTGGTGATGTACCTGACTCCGCCGATCCGCATCTCGGTGATGCTGATCCCGCTGTGGATTGCCGCACTGGGCATTGCGTTCAAGCTCAAGAAGCAGCGCCAGGCCAAGCGCTGAGGTGTTTGCTGCAAGGCCTGCGCGGCTAAACTTGCGCAGGCCTCAGTGCTGGCGCCGCCAGGCGCGCACGGTGGTGTACAGCAGCGTCAGGGCGAGCAGCGGCAGCACGTAGAACAGCATCAGTTTCTCCAGCTTGCCCGCCAACGGCATGCCGGTGGTGAAGGTCACCACATGCAGGCCGTAGGCCAGGTACAGGCAGAGAAATACCAGCCCCTCGGCGCGGGTGACGCGGTAGCCGGAGTAGAACACCGGCAGGCTCAGGCAGGCGACGCCGAGCATTACCGGCAAGTCAAAGGCCAGCGCATTCGGTGAGATCGACAGCGGGGCAGGGGTGACCAGCGCGGTCGCACCCAGCACTGCCAGCAAATTGAACAGGTTGCTGCCGATCACCGTACCTACCGCCACTTCGCGCTCCCCGCGCAGCGCCGCAACCAGCGCAGCGGCAAGCTCCGGCAACGAGGTGCAGACGGCGACTACGGTCAGCCCAATGATCCGTTCCGACAGGCCAAGGTCAGTGGCCACTTCCACTGCGGCTTCCAGCAGCAGATGGCCGCCAATGCTGAGCAATACCAGGCCCAACGCGGTCTGCCCCACAGCACCGCTCCAGAAGCGCAGGCGGCTGACCTCGAGGGCATTCGGTGCCGGATAAGTACGCGCGTAGTGGCGCGATTGGTGCCAGAGGATCAACAGATAACCGAGCAGCCCGAGGAGTAGCAGCGCGCCTTCGAAGCGGCCCAGCTGGCCGTTGGCCGCGAGCAGGTAGACCAAGGCGCTGGCGGCCACCATCAACGGGATGTCCAGACGCACCAGTTGGCGCGACACGCGCAGCGGGATGATCAGCGCGGTAAAGCCGAGAATCACCAGCACATTGAAGATGTTGCTGCCGATCACGCTGCCGACAGCGACGTCAGGCGCACCTTGATAGGCCGCTTGCAGGCTGACAGTCAATTGCGGCGCGGTACTGCCGAAGGCAACCAGGCTCAAACCGATTATCAGCGGCCGCACATGCAGGCGCGTGGCCAGGCGCAGGGCGGCGCGCACCAGCAGTTCGGCGCCGAGCACCAGCAGGACAAGGCCCACAGCCAATTGCAGGAGGCTGAAGGTGGGTAGGGTGGCGAGGTCGAAAATGGTCAGGCTCCCGTTGGCTCAGTCGCTCAGACCTTGTACCCGCACTCGCGCGGTTCCGCTACGGATCATGCCGATTTTTTCTGCGGCCGCGCGGGACAGATCGATCAAACGGCCACGGCTGTGTGGTCCGCGGTCATTGATGCGCACCACGACGCTGCGCTGGTTGGCCAGGTTGGTGACCAGCACCCGGCTGCCAAAAGCGAGGCTGCGGTGGGCGGCGGTAAGGCCGTGCTGGTTGAAGGGCTCACCACTGGCGGTCCGTTTGCCATGGTGGCGCGAACCGTAATAGGAGGCGGTGCCGGTCTTGTCGTAACCGCTAGGGTCGATATCGTGACTGGCGCAGCCGGCCAGCAGGGAGAAAAGCGCAAGTGCGCCAAGGGTATGCCGCATGCTCGCGTACGCTCCGCAAAGAATGAGTTGCGCGGTGCACGGCCATGGCTGGCCGCGCACCGCGCAGGGCTTAGCCTTCGAGCTTGGCCTTGAGCAGTTGGTTCACCTGCCCCGGGTTGGCCTTGCCTTTGGAGGCTTTCATCGCCTGGCCGACGAAGAAGCCGAACATCTTGCCGCGCTTGGCTTCATCGGCGGCGCGGTACTGTTCGACCTGCTCGGCATTGGCTGCCAGCATTTCGTCGAGCATGGTCTCGATTGCACCACTGTCGGTGACCTGCTTGAGGCCCTTGCTGTCGATGATGCTGTCGGCGTCGCCTTCGCCTGCGGCCATCGCTTCGAACACGGTCTTGGCAATCTTGCCGCTGATGGTGTTGTCGCGAATACGCAGGAGCATGCCGCCCAGTTGCTCGGCGCTGACCGGCGCCTGGTCGATCTCGACACCGAGCTTGTTGAGCAGGCTGCCCAGCTCGACCATGACCCAGTTGGCGGCGAGCTTGGCGTCGCCACCAATGCGCACCACGGCCTCGAAGTAGTCGGCCTGTTCGCGGCTGGCGGCCAGCACGTTGGCGTCGTAGGCCGACAGGCCGTACTGGCTCTGGAAGCGTTCGACCTTTTGCGGTGGCAGCTCTGGCAGGCTGGCGCGGATGCTCTCGAGCAGGCTGCTCTCGATCACCACCGGCAGCAGGTCAGGGTCGGGGAAGTAACGGTAGTCGTTGGCTTCCTCCTTGCTGCGCATGGAGCGGGTCTCATCCTTGTTCGGGTCGTACAGGCGGGTTTCCTGGATGACCCGGCCGCCGTCTTCGATCAGCTCGATCTGGCGCTGGATTTCGCTGTTGATGGCGCGCTCGATGAAGCGGAACGAGTTGACGTTCTTGATCTCGCAGCGAGTGCCGAACTCGACCTGTCCCTTCGGCCGGATCGACACGTTGCAGTCGCAACGCAGCGAACCTTCGGCCATGTTGCCGTCGCAGATGCCCAGGTAACGCACCAGCGCGTGGATCGCCTTGACGTAGGCCACGGCTTCCTTGGCGCTGCGCATGTCCGGCTCGGAGACGATCTCCAGCAACGGCGTGCCCGCCCGGTTGAGGTCGATGCCGCTGGCGCCATTGAAGTCTTCGTGCAGGCTTTTGCCGGCGTCTTCTTCAAGGTGCGCACGGGTGATGCCGACGCGCTTGATGGTGCCGTCTTCAAGGGCGATGTCGAGGTGCCCCTTGCCGACGATCGGCAGGTCCATCTGGCTGATCTGATAGCCCTTGGGCAGGTCAGGGTAGAAGTAGTTCTTGCGCGCGAACACGTTGCGCGGGCCGATCTCGGCTTCGATGGCCAGGCCGAACATGCACGCCATGCGCACGGCTTCCTGGTTGAGCACCGGCAGTACGCCAGGCATGCCCAGGTCGATCAGGCTGGCCTGGGTGTTCGGCTCGGAGCCGAAGGTGGTAGCGCTGCCGGAGAAAATCTTCGACTGGGTGGCGAGCTGGGTATGAATCTCCAGCCCGATCACAACTTCCCATTGCATGTGTGAATTCCTCAGAAGCCGGTAGGGGCGCGGGTGTGCCAGTCGGTGACTTGCTGGTAGCGGTGCGCGACGTTGAGCAGGCGGCCTTCCTGAAAGTACGGCGCCAGCAGTTGCACGCCGACGGGCAGGCCGTCGACGAAACCGGCTGGCATCGACAAGCCGGGCAGGCCGGCCAGGTTGGCGGTGATCGTGTAGACGTCTTCGAGGTAGGCGGAGACCGGGTCGTTGCTCTTGGCGCCAAGTTTCCAGGCCGGGTTGGGCGTGGTTGGGCCGAGAATCAGGTCGACGTCTTCGAAGGCTGCCATGAAGTCGTTCTTGATCAGGCGGCGAATCTTCTGTGCCTGCAGGTAGTAGGCGTCGTAGTAACCGGCCGACAGCGCGTAGGCGCCAACCATGATCCGGCGCTGTACTTCAACGCCGAAACCTTCACCGCGCGAGCGCTTGTAGAGGTCGGTGAGATCCTTCGGATCCTCGCAGCGATAGCCAAAGCGCACGCCATCAAAGCGCGACAGGTTGGACGAGGCTTCAGCGGGGGCGATCACGTAGTACGCCGGGATGGCGTGTTGCATGTTCGGCAGGCTGATCTGCTTGACCACCGCGCCGAGCTGCTCCAGTTCCTTGACGCTGGCATGCACCAGGTCGGCGATGCGCGAGTCGAGGCCGGCACCGAAGTACTCCTTCGGCAGGCCGATGCGCAGGCCTTGCAGCGGCGCGTTGAGGTTGGCGCTGTAATCAGGCACTGGCTCGTCGATGCAGGTCGAGTCCTTGGCGTCGAAGCCGGCCATGCCTTGCAGGAGCAGGGCGCAGTCTTCGGCAGTACGGGCCATCGGGCCGCCCTGATCGAGGCTCGATGCATAGGCGATCATGCCCCAGCGCGAAACACGACCGTAGGTCGGTTTCAGGCCGGTCAGGTTGGTCAGCGCCGCCGGCTGGCGGATCGAGCCGCCGGTATCGGTGCCGGTTGCCACCGGCAGCAGGCGTGCCGCCACGGCTGCCGCCGAACCACCGGACGAACCACCCGGCACGTGCTCGAGGTTCCACGGGTTCTTCACCGGGCCGTAGTGGCTGGATTCGTTGGCTGAACCCATGGCGAATTCGTCCATGTTGGTCTTGCCCAGAGTGACCATACCGGCCTCGGCCAGCTTGCTGACCACGGTGGCGTCATACGGCGCGGTGAAGTTGTCGAGCATCTTCGAGCCGCAGCTGGTGCGTACGCCCTGGGTGCAGAACAGGTCCTTGTGGGCGATCGGGGCGCCCAGCAGAGGGCCTGTTTCGCCAGCGGCGCGACGGGCGTCGGCAGCGCGCGCCTGATCCAGCGCGCGTTCTTCGGTGACGCTGATGAAGCTGTTCAGTTGCGGATCGAGTTGCTTGATCCGGCCCAGCAGGCTCTGGGTCAGCTCTTCGGATGAAAACGACTTGTCGGCGAGTCCGCGGGCGATCTCGGCCAGGGTCAATTGATGCATGGCAGGTGCTTTCCCTTACTCGATGACTTTTGGAACCAGGTACAGACCGTTCTCGGTCGACGGGGCGATGGCTTGATACGCGTCGCGCTGGTTGCTTTCGGTAACCTGGTCGGGGCGCAGACGTTGGCTGGCCTCCAGGGGGTGGGCGAGCGGTTCGATACCGCTGGTGTCGACAGCTTGCATCTGGTCGACCAACCCGAGGATGCTGTTCAAGGCATCGGTGATGCGCGGCAGTTCGCCTTCATTCAGCCCCAGTCGGGCCAGATGGGCGATCTTTTCCACGTCGGAGCGTTGCAGCGCCATGGGGAATCTCCAGAAAAACCAAACGGAATTAGTTCCGCGATGAGGAACATGCCGGCATTTTGGCGGTCATACAGCCGCGATCATCTGCAGGCTTGCTCGGAAAAACTGCCAATTTAACATATTGGCTCCTTGCCCAAAATCCCTGCCATTGTTAGAGTTTGCCGCACTTTTTTACCCACGCTTTCCCCAGGGTCACTTTCCCATGTTCAAGAAACTGCGTGGCATGTTTTCCAGCGATCTGTCTATCGACCTGGGTACTGCCAACACCCTTATTTACGTGCGTGAGCGCGGTATCGTCCTGAATGAGCCCTCGGTTGTTGCCATCCGTACCCACGGCAACCAGAAAAGCGTTGTCGCCGTCGGGACTGAAGCCAAACGTATGCTGGGCCGTACGCCCGGCAACATTGCAGCCATTCGTCCGATGAAAGACGGCGTCATCGCCGACTTCAGCGTTTGTGAAAAAATGTTGCAGTACTTCATCAACAAGGTTCACGAAAACAGCTTCCTGCAGCCCAGCCCACGTGTGCTGATCTGCGTGCCGTGCAAATCGACCCAGGTCGAGCGCCGCGCCATCCGTGAATCGGCGCTGGGCGCCGGTGCACGTGAAGTGTTCCTGATCGAGGAGCCAATGGCTGCGGCCATCGGTGCCGGCCTGCCGGTCGAAGAAGCGCGTGGCTCGATGGTCGTCGATATCGGTGGTGGTACCACTGAAATCGCGCTGATCTCGCTTAACGGTGTGGTCTACGCCGAATCGGTACGGGTTGGCGGCGATCGCTTCGACGAAGCTATCGTTACCTACGTGCGCCGCAACTACGGCAGCCTGATCGGTGAATCCACTGCCGAGCGCATCAAACAGGAAATCGGCACCGCCTACCCAGGTGGTGAAGTACGTGAAGTCGACGTACGTGGCCGTAACCTGGCCGAGGGCGTGCCGCGTGCCTTTACCCTGAACTCCAACGAAGTGCTCGAAGCGCTGCAGGAATCCCTGGCGACCATCGTCCAGGCGGTCAAGAGCGCCCTTGAGCAGTCGCCGCCGGAACTGGCCTCGGACATCGCTGAGCGTGGTCTGGTGCTGACCGGTGGTGGCGCGCTGCTGCGCGACCTCGACAAGCTGCTGGCGCAGGAAACCGGCCTGCCGGTGATCGTCGCCGAAGACCCGCTGACCTGTGTGGCTCGTGGCGGTGGTCGTGCGTTGGAAATGATGGACAAACACGCAATGGATCTGCTCTCGAGCGAGTGATTCACGGCGCTGTTCAACGTCCGGTAATGATCGCCTGGTTTACAGGTAGCACTCGCAGTGCTACCTGTATGCGCTGGGTTGGCGTCCGTGGGGCGCTGTTTCCGTCAATTCGCAGCAGGCCGGTGCTCCGCTTCATGTCCAGTCACCTCCTGAATCGTCGTCCACGAGGAACGGCCCATTAAACCGCTTTTCTCCAAGGGCCCTTCGCTGGGCGTTCGTCTGCTGGTACTGGTGGTGCTCTCGGTTGCCTTGATGGTGGTCGACTCGCGCTTCGCCCTGCTCAAACCAGTGCGTAGCCAGATGGGCCTGGTGCTGATGGAGTCGTATTGGCTCACAGACCTCCCGCAGCGCGTATTCCAGGGTGTCGCCAGCCAGTTCGGCAGCCGCACCGAGCTTGCCGCCGAGAACGAAAAACTCAAGACCGAAGCCCTGCTGTTGCAGGGGCGCCTGCAGAAGCTGGCGGCCCTGACCGAGCAGAACGTGCGCCTGCGCGAGTTGCTCAACTCGTCGGCGCTGGTCAACGAGAAGGTTGAAGTGGCCGAGCTGATCGGCGTCGACCCCAATCCGTTCACCCACCGTATCCTGATCAACAAGGGCGAGCGCGACGGCGTCTTCCTCGGCCAGCCGGTGCTCGATGCCCGCGGCCTGATGGGCCAGGTGGTCGAGCTGATGCCTTACACCTCGCGGGTACTGCTGCTCACCGACTCCACCCACAGCATTCCGGTGCAGGTCAACCGCAACGGCTTGCGCGCCATCGCCAGTGGTACCGGTAACCCGGAGCGGCTTGAGCTGCGCCATGTTGCCGACACTGCCGATGTCAAAGAGGGCGACTTGCTGGTGAGCTCGGGCATGGGTCAGCGCTTCCCGGCCGGTTACCCGGTGGCCACGGTCAACGAAGTGATCCACGATTCCGGTCAGCCGTTCGCGATCGTGCGCGCCATCCCTACTGCGGCGCTCAACCGCAGCCGCTATATGCTGCTTGTGTTCAGCGACCGCCGCACCCCGGAGCAGCGTGCGACCGAGGCAGCCATGGCCCAGGAAGAAGCTGATCGGCAGGGTACGGCGCAGCCGCCAGCCGCAGCTGCTACCGAGCAAGCCACGCCTGCTGCCAGCGCGCCAGCAAGCACTGCGCCCGCCACCCCGGCTGCTCCTGCGGCAACGCCAGCGGCACCCGTCAATCCGGCTGCGACGCCTGCTGCGTCGCCCAGCCAACCGCGGAGGCAATGATGGCCAGTTCGCGCAGTAGAAACGGTTGGGTCATCTGGCTCAGCTTCGCCATCGGCCTGTTGCTCAGCGTCTCGCCGATGCCGCAGTTCATGGAAGTGTTCCGGCCGATGTGGCTGGCCCTGCTGGTGTCATTCTGGGTACTCAACGTACCGAACAAGGTCGGCATGACCACCGCCTTCGTGCTGGGCCTGGCAGAGGATGTGCTGTACGGCACCCTGCTGGGGCAGAACGCGCTGATCCTGACCCTGATCGCCTTCCTAGTGCTGTCGTTGCAGCAGCGCCTGCGCATGTTCCCGCTGTGGCAGCAGAGCCTGGTGATCCTGGTGATCTTCGGCATCGCCCAGTTGATCCAGTTGTGGCTCAGTGCCCTGACCGGCAATCGCCTGCCGACCCTGGCGCTGGTGTGGTCGGCAGTCATCAGTGCGCTGCTCTGGCCGTGGATCAGCTTTGCCTTGCGCGACCTGCGCCGCCGCCTGCACATCAACTGACCGGCATCGCCGCGCCTGACAGGGATATGTCCACATGAAGCCACTCTATCTCGCCTCTGGCTCGCCGCGTCGTCGTGAACTGTTGAACCAGATTGGCGTGCCGTTCACCACCGTCAGCGCACCCATCGATGAAACCCCGCTTGCCAAGGAAAACGCCGAGGCTTATGTCGAGCGCCTGGCTCGCGCCAAGGCAGCTGCCGGACTGGCCCATATCACGGGTGCTGGTGTGGTACTCGGCGCCGATACTGCGGTGGTGCTTGATGGGCGCATTCTCGGCAAGCCTGAAAGCCGCGAACACGGCCTGGCTATGCTCGCTGAACTGGCTGGGCGCGAGCATCAGGTACTTACCGCAGTTGCTCTGGATGATGGCCAGCAGGTCCGCAGCCTGTGCGTCGCCAGCACCGTACGTTTTCGCTCGATCGGCCCTGACGAGGCCAGCCGCTATTGGGCCAGCGGAGAGCCGCTGGACAAAGCCGGCGGCTATGCCATCCAGGGTTTGGCCGCGATTTTTGTCACCGCACTGAGCGGCAGCTATTCGGCCGTGGTCGGCCTGCCGCTCAGCGAAACCGCCGATTTGCTCGGCCAGTTCGGCATCCCCTGCTGGCAACTGCCAGCAGCTCAGGCAGAGGGTTGAACGCAGCGCTAGCCAGGGATCGGTCAGCGATCCATCATAACCCCAGACCTTTGATGAGAACCTGCCATGAGTGAAGAGATCCTGATCAACATCACGCCGATGGAATCGCGCGTGGCAGTGGTTGAAAACGGTGTTCTGCAGGAGGTGCATGTCGAGCGCACCCTGCGCCGCGGTATCGTTGGCAATATCTACAAAGGCAAGGTGGTCCGGGTTCTGCCGGGCATGCAGGCCGCCTTCGTCGATATCGGCCTGGACCGCGCGGCGTTCATTCATGCCTCGGAGATTTCCCAGCGCGAAGGCTCGGCGGTCGAGACCATCACTGCGCTGGTGCATGAAGGCCAGTCACTGGTGGTGCAGGTCACCAAGGATCCGATCGGCACCAAGGGCGCGCGGCTGACTACTCAGCTGTCGATTCCGTCGCGCTATCTGGTGTACATGCCGCGTAGCAGTCACGTCGGTATTTCGCTGAAGATCGAGGACGAAGCCGAACGCGAGCGCCTCAAGCAGGTGGTCAACAGCTGCATCGAGCAGGAAAACGTCAAGGACGCCGGCGGCTTCATCCTGCGCACCGCTGCCGAAGGCGCTCGCCAGGACGACATCCTCCAGGACATCCGCTACCTGCGCCGGCTGTGGGAGCAGATCGCCAGCCAGATCCAGACCTGCGGTGCACCGACGGTCATTTACGAAGACCTCGGCCTGGCGCTGCGGACCTTGCGTGACCTGGTCAACCACAAGATCGAGAAAATCCGCATCGACTCGCGGGAAACCTTCCAGAAAACCACGCAGTTCGTCGGTGAACTGATGCCGGAGATTGCCGACCGCCTCGAACACTATCCGGGCGAGCGGCCGATCTTCGACCTGTATGGTGTCGAAGACGAAATCCAGCGTGCGCTCGAGCGCAAGGTGCCGCTCAAGTCTGGTGGCTACCTGGTGGTCGATCCGGCCGAGGCGATGACCACCATCGACGTCAATACTGGCGCCTTCGTCGGCCATCGCAACCTCGAAGAAACCATCTTCAAGACCAACCTCGAGGCGGCCACGGCGATCGCCCGCCAGCTGCGTCTGCGCAACATCGGCGGGATCATCATCATCGACTTCATCGACATGGAAGATCAGGAGCACCAACGCCAGGTGCTGCGCACCCTGGAAAAACAGCTCGAACGTGATCACGCCAAGACCAACATCATCGGCATCACCGAGCTGGGTCTGGTGCAGATGACCCGCAAGCGCACCCGCGAGAGCCTTGAGCAAGTCTTGTGCGAGCCGTGCGCCGGCTGCCAGGGCCGCGGCAAGCTGAAAACCGCCGAAACCATCTGCTACGAAATCTTCCGCGAGATCCTCCGTGAAGCGCGGGCTTATCAGGCCGAGGGCTACCGTGTGCTGGCCAACCAGAAGGTGGTCGATCGTCTGCTCGATGAAGAGTCCGGCAACGTTGCTGAGCTGGAAGCGTTCATCGGCCGCACCATCCGCTTCCAGGTCGAGACCATGTACTCCCAGGAACAATACGATGTGGTGCTCCTCTGACGCGTCCTGAAAACCATCGCCGGTTGGCGAAAGTCGCGCTTGCAGCCATAGTTAAAGCACGTTTTGGAGGGCCATGGCCATGGAGCGTCTGACCCGCGTTCTGAGCGCCTTGACCCGTTGGGGGCTGGGCTTGTGTGCCTTGCTGGCGGTGCTGGTGGCGCTGTATGTGAGCATCGGCCGGCAACTGGTGCCGCTGGTGGCAGAGTATCGCGCCGACGTTGAGAGCAAGGCTGAGCAGTCCCTCGGCCTGCCGGTACATATCGGCGCACTGGAAGGCCGCTGGAGTGGCCTGGCACCGGTGCTGCGTGTGCGTGATCTGCAGCTGGGCGAGGGCGCCGATGCGCTGCGCCTGGATGACGTCAAGGCCGTGCCTGATCTATGGGCCAGCCTCAAGGCCCGCGAAGTGCGCCTGGCGCGCATCCAGCTGGGCGGCCTGCAGTTGATTCTGCGCGAGGACGAGCAGGGCTCCTGGGCGCTGGAAGGCCTGCCCAAGCAGGACGACACCCCGCTCGACCCGGCGCAGTTGCTGCAGCGCTTGCAGCAGCTGGGGCGGATCGACGTATTCGATAGCCAGGTCACACTGCACCCCTGGCAGCGCGATCCCCTGACCCTGACTTACGTCAGCGTTGGCTTGCAGGCCGGCGCCTCGCGCCAGGCGCTGGATGCACGGGCGACCCTGCCCGATGGGCAGCCACTGGCGCTCAATCTGCGTAGCCGGGCCACGGCTGATAACTGGCGCGATGGCTCCCTGGACGGCTACCTGAGCCTGCCGCAAAGCGACTGGTCGCACTGGCTGCCACCCAAGCTGCTTGGCCAGTGGCGCGCCGAAGCGCTGCGCGCGGGGGGCGAATTCTGGGTAGGTGTGCGCAAGGGCCAGTTGCAGCACGCAAGCGTGCGCCTCAACGCGCCGCACCTGCGCGGTGCCTACAGCAGCCGCAAGCCCGTCAGCCTGGATGATCTTGCCTTGTCCGCCTGGCTGCAGCGTGGTGAGGACGGTTACCAGCTAGTGCTCGACTCGCTGGCGGCTAGCATCGGCAAGCAGCGTTGGGAAACCCACCTGCAAGCCCGACAGCACAGCGCTTCGACACCTCTCGAAGAATCCTGGCAGGTCCAGGCCGACACCCTCGACCTGACCCCTCTGACCCCCTTGATCAATGCTTTGGCGCCGTTGCCGGACAACCTCATGGCGGTGGTCGACGGGCTCAAGGTGACCGGCGCGCTGCATAACGTGAAGCTGGATATCCGGCCCAAGGCCGAAGGTGATCAGCGCCTGCAGTTTGCCGCCAACCTGGACCGCATCGGTTTCAACGCCTACCACGGTGCGCCGGCGGCGGGGAACGTCAGCGGCAGCATCAGCGGCGACCTCGGTCATGGCGAATTGCGCCTGGATACCGATGCGTTCATGCTGCATCTGTATCCGATCTTCGCCAAACCCTGGCATTACCAGAAAGCCAATGCTTTGCTCACCTGGCGCCTGGATCAGGAGGGCTTCACCCTGATCGCACCGTACCTCAAGGTACTTGGCGAAGAAGGCAAGATCGCCGGCGACTTCCTGATCCGCCTGCTGTTCGAGGAAGGCCGCGAAGACTACATGGACCTGCGCGTCGGCCTGACCGAAGGCGATGGTCGCTACACCGCCAAATATCTGCCCGAAGTCCTTAGCCCGGCCCTCGATGAATGGCTGCGCAGTGCCATCGTCAAGGGCGCTGTGGATGAGGGCTACTTCCAGTATCAGGGTTCGCTGAACCACGATGCCACCCCCGAAGCGCGCAGTATCAGCCTGTTCTTCAAGGTGCGTGACGCGGCGCTGGACTTCCAGCCCGGCTGGCCTCAGGTGCAGCAGGTGGCCGGCGATGTGCTGATCGAAGACAGCGGCGTGCGCATCAAGGCCCGGCAAGGCCTGTTGCTCGACACCAAGGTCAGCGATGTCACGGTGAACATCCCCCACGTTGACGCTGGCCAGGACAGCCATCTGTACCTGACCGGCAACTTCGCCGGCCCGCTCGGCGATGGCCTGAAGATCCTCCAGGAGGCGCCGATCGGCACTGCTGATATTTTCGCTGGCTGGGAAGGTGAAGGCCCGCTCAACGGCAAGCTCAACCTCGATATCCCAATGGCACACGGCAAGCTACCCAAGGTCAAGGTCGACTTCAGCACCGCTGATGCGCGCCTCAAGGTCGCGCCGCCGGAGCTGCAACTGAGCAAGCTCAAGGGCGATTTCACCTTCGACCTGGACAAGGGCCTGAGCGGCAACAACATCAGCCTGCAGGCCTTTGGCAAACCGGTCACCGCGCAAATCGTCGCCGAGGGCCAGCCCGGTCAGATGCAGACCCGCATCAATGCCTCTGGCCAGGTCGCGTTGAAGACCTTGACCGACTGGCTGCAGGTCAAGCAGGCCTTGCCTGCCAGCGGCGAGATTCCCTATCAGCTGCAGCTGAGCCTGGGCAGCCGGGACAATCGCCTGACCGTCGATTCTTCGCTCAAAGGCCTCAGCATCGACTTGCCGGCGCCCTTTGCCAAGGCTGTCCAGGATACCCGTGACAGCCGCTTCAGCATGACCCTGCAAGGTAACGAGCGACGCTTCGATGCCCGTTATGGGGACAGCACACGCTTCGCCTACGCAGCGCCCGGCGGCAAGCTTGACCAAGGCCGCGGCGAGCTGCTGCTGGGCGCGGGCGAGCCACAACTGCCTGGTGGCAAGGGCCTGCGCGTGCGTGGCCGGCTCGACACGCTCGATCTTGAAGCGTGGCAGCAGCAGGCACAGCGCCTGGCCGGCGATGACCCCGGTGGCAGTGCCCGGCAGACCCTGCAAAGCGTCGATCTGAGCATCGGCCAGATACAAGCTTTCGGCACCCAATTGAACCAGGCCGTGGTCCGCCTGGCCCGTGTCGCCAGTGCCTGGGACCTACGCCTGGACAGCCGCGAGGTGATCGGCAACGCACGCATTCCGGATGCCAAGGCGCAGCCCATGGTGGTCAAACTGCAGAGCCTGCGCCTGCCACCGGCCGATCCAGCGCAAGCGCAGGACGACAATGCCCCCGACCCGCTGGCCAGTTTCGACCCGCGCAAGGTCCCTGCGCTGGACCTGAGCATCGACAAGCTGTATCGCGGTGATGACCTGTTCGGTTCGGTAGCGCTGAAATTGCGACCGACCCCGCGCGGCGTGTCTTTCAATGGCGTCGACCTGCTGATCAAGGGCCTGCACATCGATGGTAATGGCGCCTGGGAAGGTCTGCCGGGCAGCACTGCGAGCTGGTACAAGGGCCGCCTGGATGGCAAGAACCTGGCCGATGTGCTGCAGGGCTTTGGCTTTGCGCCCACGGTAACCAGCCGCGACTTCCATCTGGATGTCGATGGCCGCTGGCCTGGCTCGCCGGCCTGGATCGACACCAAGCGCTTCTCCGGCAGCCTCGATGCGTCGTTGCGCAGTGGTCAGTTCGTCGAGGTCGAGGGCGGCGCCCAGGCGTTGCGCGTGTTCGGCCTGCTCAACTTCAACTCGATCGGCCGGCGCCTGCGCCTGGACTTCTCCGACCTGTTCGAGAAGGGGCTTGGCTATGACCGGGTCAAGGGCCTGCTGGTGGCTAGTGAAGGCGTTTACGTGACCCGTGAGCCGATTACCGTCACCGGGCCGTCCAGCAACTTCGAGCTCGATGGCACCATGGACATGGTGCGTGATCGCATCGCTGCCAACCTCCAGGTCACCCTGCCGGTCACCAACAACCTGCCGTTGGCGGCGTTGATCGTCGGCGCGCCGGCCATTGGTGGTGCGCTGTTTCTGGTCGATCAATTGATTGGTGATCGAATTTCGCGCTTTGCCAGCGTGCACTATCGCGTCGATGGCTCGTGGAAAGAGCCTAAGATCACCTTTGTGAAACCTTTCGAAAAGTCTCGCTAGGAGTGCCGATGAAAGCAGCGGTGATTCAGATGGTCAGCCAGGACGATGTGATGGCCAACCTGCAGCGGGCCGGTGTATTGCTCGAGCAAGCCGCTGCCGCCGGCGCGCGGCTCGCCGTGCTGCCGGAAAACTTCGCTGCCATGGGCCGGCGCGATGCCGCTGCGATCGGCCTGGCCGAGGCGCGTGGCGAAGGGCCGATCCTGCCATGGTTGAAACGCACCGCTCGCGCCCTCAAGTTATGGATAGTTGCCGGCACCTTGCCGTTGCCCCCGCTCGGTCAGCCGGACGCCAAGGCGCATGCCTGTTCGCTGCTGATCGACGAGCACGGTGAGGTGGTCGCACGCTACGACAAGCTGCACCTGTTCGATGTCGATGTGGCCGACAACCGCGGTCGTTACCGTGAATCGGATGACTATGCCCACGGTAGCCAGGTGGTGGTGGCCGACACGCCGCTGGGCAAGGTAGGCCTGTCGGTCTGTTATGACCTGCGCTTCCCTGAACTGTACAGTGCACTGAGGGCGGCCGGCGCGGAGTTGATCACGGCCCCCGCAGCATTTACTGCGGTGACCGGTGCGGCGCATTGGGAGGTACTGATTCGCGCCCGCGCCATCGAAACCCAATGCTATCTGTTGGCGGCGGCCCAGGGCGGAATCCACCCCGGCCCCCGCGAAACCCACGGTCAGGCGGCGATCGTCGACCCCTGGGGGCGCATCATCGCCCAGCAGGCTCGCGGTGAAGCGGTGCTGCTGGCCGAGCGCGACATAGATCAACAAGCGTCCATCCGGGCGCGGATGCCGGTGATTACGCACCGGCGCTTTTTCTCGCAGGACGCCTTGCGGCCTGCGCACACCTCGGAGTGACTATGAGCCAGATGTTAACCACCGTCAGCGACCAGCTGCTTGCCCCGGGCGGACTGACCCTGGACAGCCTGCAGGCTGTACTGGGCGAGTTGGCCGGGCCCGGCATCGATGCTGCCGATCTGTACTTCCAGGGCCAGATTTCTGAAACCTGGGCGCTGGAAGACGGCATCGTCAAAGAAGGCAGCTTCAACCTCGACCAAGGCGTTGGCGTGCGCGCCCTGTCTGGTGAGAAAACCGGCTTCGCCTACAGCAATGCGATCAACCTCGAAGCCCTGACCTCGGCCGCACGCGCCGCCCGGTCGATCTCGCGTGCCGGCCAGAACGGCACGGTGCAGGCGTTTCGCAGCCAGGATGTGACCCAGCTGTACACCCCGAACAACCCGCTGGATGTGCTCAGCCGTGCCGACAAGGTCGAACTGCTCAAGCGCGTCGACGTCGCCACGCGGGCCCTTGACCCGCGCATCCAGCAGGTCAGCGTGAGCATGGCCGGGGTCTGGGAGCGGATTCTGGTGGCCGCTGCCGATGGCGGCCTGGCTGCCGACGTGCGTCCGCTGGTGCGCTTCAATGTCAGTGTGATCGTCGAGAAGGACGGCCGCCGTGAACGTGGCGGGCAGGGTGGTGGTGGGCGGACCGACTACCGCTTCTTCACCGAGGAGCGGGTCATGGGCTATGCCCGTGAAGCCCTGCGCCAGGCGCTGGTCAACCTCGAAGCCAAGCCGGCGCCGGCCGGCACCTTGCCAGTGGTGCTTGGCCCGGGCTGGTCCGGCGTGCTTCTGCACGAGGCGGTCGGCCATGGCCTGGAAGGCGATTTCAACCGCAAGGGCAGTTCTGCCTACAGCGGGCAGATCGGCCAGAAGGTTGCCTCCAGCCTGTGCACCATCGTCGATGACGGCACTCTGCAGGATCGTCGCGGCTCGCTCAGCGTCGACGACGAAGGTACGCCAACCGAGTGCACCACGCTGATCGAGAACGGCATCCTCAAAGGCTACATGCAGGACAAGCTCAACGCGCGCCTGATGGGCATGGCAGTGACCGGTAACGGCCGCCGCGAATCCTACGCGCACTTGCCGATGCCGCGTATGACCAACACCTACATGCGCGCAGGCGAGAGCGATCCCGAAGAGATCATCGCTTCGGTCAAGAAGGGCATCTACTGTGCCAACCTGGGCGGTGGCCAGGTCGATATCACCAGCGGCAAGTTCGTCTTCTCCACCAGTGAGGCGTACCTGATCGAAGACGGCAAGATCACCGCGCCGGTCAAGGGGGCGACGTTGATTGGCAATGGGCCGGAGGCGATGAGCCGGGTATCGATGGTCGGTAACGACCTGGCGCTGGACAGCGGCGTCGGTACCTGTGGCAAGGATGGTCAGTCGGTGCCGGTGGGCGTTGGCCAGCCGACCCTGAAGCTGGATGCGATCACCGTCGGCGGTACCGGCGGGTGAGCGTAGTGCGCAGCAAGCGCGCCTCCACCGCGGTGGGGGCGGGCTTGCTGCGCACGAGGCATTACCTAGCGCAGGCCGCGCTGAGCTTCGTCAAGTTCGCGGATGTACTTGAACACCTTGCGCGCAGCAGCCGGCGGCTTGTCCCGGGCTTTTTCGTGCTGGGCATGGCGGATCAACGAGCGCAGTTGCTGACGGTCGGTTTCAGGGTATTCCTGAACAAACCGCTCAAGGTCCTCGTCGTTGCCGTCGACCAGCCGATCGCGCCAGCGCTCAAGGCCGTGAAAGCGTTCGTTGTACTGGCGGGTAGAGCTGTCGAGTTGCTCGATCACCGCAAGAATTGCGTCGGTGTCCTGGTCGCGCATCAGCTTGCCGACGAACGACATATGGCGTTTGCGGGCGATGTGCGCGGTGTGCTTGCTGGCATCGGCCAAGGCCTTGCGCAGCGGGTCGGTCAAGGGCAGGCGCGCCAGGGTGTCAGGCTTGAGCGTCGTCAGGCGCTCGCCGAGTTCAACCAGTGCATGTAGCTCGCGCTTGATCTGGGTTTTGCTTTTTTCGCCATCGAAGGCGTCGTCGTATGAATCAACCATGGTGGCCGTCCGCTAGAAATCGCCGCCATGATAACCAGTCGGGGGCCAATTGTCCGGCCCGGTCGTAGAATGACCCTAGCCGTAAGCAGAATTTGAGTGGAGAAGACCATGAGTGCAGTCCAGAGCATAGGCCCGAAGGACCTGCCGGCCTTGCAGGAGCAAGTCGAGGCGATCGTTGCCGAAGCGCGCCGCCAGGGTGCCAGCGCCTGCGAGGTGGCGGTGTCGCTGGAGCAGGGTTTGTCGACCACGGTGCGTCAGCGCGAGGTCGAGACGGTCGAGTTCAACCGTGACCAGGGCTTTGGCATCACCCTCTATGTCGGCCAGCGCAAGGGCTCGGCGAGTACCTCGGCCAGCGGCCCGGAGGCCATTCGCGAAACCGTTGCTGCAGCCCTGGCGATTGCCAAGCACACCTCGGAAGACGAATGCGCCGGGCTGGCCGATGCCGCCCTGATGGCCCGCGATATCCCTGAGCTTGACCTGTATCACGATTGGGACATCAGCCCCGAGCAGGCCATCGAGCAGGCACTGGCCTGTGAGGCCGCTGCTTTTGATGCCGATCCGCGGATCAAGAATGCCGACGGCACCACCCTCAACACCCATCAGGGCTGCCGTGTTTACGGCAACAGCCATGGCTTTATCGGCGGCTATGCCTCGACCCGGCACAGCCTCAGTTGCGTGATGATTGCCGAAGCCGACGGGCAGATGCAGCGCGACTACTGGTATGACGTCAACCGCCAGGGCGAACTGCTGGCCGACCCGCGCAGCATTGGCCTGCGTGCAGCGCAACGTGCCGCAAGCCGCCTGGGTGCGCGCCCGGTGCCGACCTGCGAAGTGCCGGTGCTGTTCTCTGCCGAGCTTGCCGGTGGCCTGTTCGGCAGCTTTCTTGGGGCGATCTCGGGCGGCAACCTGTACCGCAAGTCGTCGTTCCTCGAAGGCTCTCTGGGGCAGCGCCTGTTCCCTAGCTGGCTGACCCTGGATGAACGCCCGCACTTGCCGCGGGCACTGGGCAGCGCGGGGTTCGACGGCGATGGCCTGGCCACCTACGCCAAGCCGTTCGTCGAAAACGGCGAACTGGTGGCGTACCTGCTCGGTACCTATTCGGGGCGCAAGCTGGGCTTGCCAAGCACCGCCAACTCGGGGGGCGTGCACAACCTGTTCGTCACCCATGGCGTCGAAGATCAAGCTGCATTGATTCGGCGCATGGGCCGTGGCCTGTTGGTAACCGAGCTGATGGGACATGGTCTGAACATGGTCACGGGTGATTACTCGCGTGGCGCAGCGGGCTACTGGGTCGAGAACGGCGAGATTCAGTTCGCTGTGCAGGAAGTGACCATTGCCGGCAATATGAAGGACATGTTTCAGCAGATTGTAGCGATTGGCAGCGATCTTGAAACCCGCAGCAATATCCACAGCGGCTCTGTGCTGATCGAGCGCATGACGGTCGCGGGCAGCTAAAACCCTCCGTTGTGCCAGTTGCACATCCCGGACCCGGCCATCGCGCCGGGTCTTTTGTTTTTGCCTTCGGGGTTGAAGTGATTCTATTTATCACTTAATAATGAATATCATTACACCGTCCAGCAGTGATGATATTCATGAATACCGTACTCCATGAGTTGCCCTACCTGGAAAACTGGCGTTGGCTGAGCCGGCGCATTCGCTGCGCGCTCGACCCCGACGAGCCGCGACTGATCGAGCATTACCTGGCCGAAGGTCGCTACCTGGTGTGCTGCACCGCGACCTCGCCATGGACCGTCGCCCTGACTTCCCTGCGCCTGCTGCTAGATACCGCCAGCGACCGCATGCTGCCCTGGCACTGGCGCGCGCAGTGCCTGGACCAGGCCTGGCGGCCGCTGCTGGACCTGCGCAGCCTCGATCGCCTCGAGCAGAACCAGCGCTGGCAGCCCTATGCCATGCAGCTCGCCAATTGCGTGCTGCTGCCTTCGATTTCCCCCGACGAACTGTTGCAAGGAATTGACCATGAGTAATACCCGTATCGAGCGTGACAGCATGGGTGAACTGCAGGTGCCGGCCCAGGCCCTGTATGGCGCTCAGACCCAGCGCGCGGTCGATAACTTCCCGATCAGCGGCCAGCGCATGCCGGTGCAGTTCATCCGTGCACTGTTGCTGGCCAAGGCGGCAGCGGCCAAGGCCAACGTCGAACTCGAGCAGATCTCGCCGGCGCAAGGCCAGGCCATCGTCCAGGCGGTCGAGCAGTTGCTGGCCGAGGATTTCATTCAGCACTTCCCGGTCGACGTTTATCAGACGGGTTCTGGTACCAGCTCGAACATGAACGCCAACGAGGTGATTGCCACCTTGGCCAGCCGCGTCCAGGGCGAGCCAGTCAACGCTAATGACCACGTCAACTGTGGCCAGAGCAGCAACGACATCATCCCCACTACCATCCATGTCAGCGCTGCGCTGGCCATGCACGAGCAGTTGCTGCCGGCACTGCGCCACCTGGTGCAGGTGATCGATGCCAAGGCCGTCGAGGTGCATCAGTACGTCAAGACCGGCCGCACTCACCTGATGGATGCCATGCCGGTGCGCATGAGCCAGGTATTGGCTGGCTGGGCGGCACAGATCCGCGCTGCCTTGAGCCATCTTGAAGCGACCCTGCCGAGCCTGCAGGCGCTGGCCCAGGGCGGCACTGCGGTAGGTACCGGGATCAACGCTCACCCGCAGTTCGCCGCCGGTTTCGCCCGCCAGCTGAGCGGCCTGACCGCGATCGAATTCACCCCCGGTGACAACCTGTTTGCCCTGATCGGTTCGCAGGACACTGCCGTGGCGCTGTCTGGCCAGCTGAAAACCACCGCCGTTGCCCTGACCAAGATCGCCAACGACCTGCGCTGGATGAACTCCGGCCCGCTGGCGGGCCTGGGCGAGATCGAACTGCAGGCCCTGCAGCCTGGCTCTTCGATCATGCCGGGCAAGGTCAACCCGGTAATTCCCGAGGCGACCGCCATGGTGGCTGCACAAGTCATCGGCAACGACGCCACCATCGCCGTGGCCGGACAGTCGGGCAACTTCGAACTCAACGTGATGCTGCCGCTAATCGCTCGCAACCTGCTGGAGAGCATCGAGCTGATGGCCAACGCCAGCCGCTTGCTGGCCGACAAGGCCATCGCGACCTTCAAGGTCAATGAAAGCAAGCTCAAGGAAGCCCTGGCGCGCAACCCGATTCTGGTCACCGCGCTGAACCCGATCATCGGCTACCTGAAGGCCGCCGAGATCGCCAAGACCGCTTACAAGCAAGGCCGGCCGATCATCGACGTGGCGTTGGAGCACACCGACCTCTCGCGTGACCAGCTCGAAGCCTTGCTTGACCCGGAAAAACTCACCGCTGGCGGTATCTGACCGTCCAGGAGGCACGTCATGCAGCACTGGAAACGCACCACCGATCACGCCAACCGGCTGTTTGCCCAAGGCGACTGGGTCGACGCTCGGGAGTATTACCTGCAAGCGCTGGCCCTGGCCCAGGTGCTGCTCGAGCGCTGGCATGACGTTGACGAGGCGGTTGCCGCACTGGTCATCGCCCATCACAACCTGGCCGATCTGCACCTGCGCCTGAACCAACCCCACGAAAGCGCGGATTACCTCTGCGCTGCCCACCAGCGCCTGCTGCAGGCCAGCCACGAGCCACGACTGCCGCAGCCGCTACGCGAGGCGGCACTGCGCCACAGCGCACGTACCTACACCGAGCTGCTCAATTTCATTGCCGAGTACGGCCAGTACCCGCGCACCGCGCGCTTGCTCAACCGCCAGGCTGGCGCGGCGAGCGAGCTGATTGCTGCGCCGGAAGTTGCACCTCACTCACATAATTACGGAATCCACTGACATGCCGCATACCTTGCCTGCACTGCCGTACGCCTACGATGCGCTGGAGCCGCACATCGACGCCCAGACCATGGAAATCCACCACAGCAAGCATCACCAGACCTACATCAACAACCTCAACGCGGCCATCGAAGGCACCGAGTGGGCTGAGTGGCCGGTGGAAAAACTGGTTGGCGCGGTCAAGCAATTGCCTGAAAAGTTGCAGGCAGCGGTGATCAACCAGGGCGGTGGCCACGCCAACCACAGCTTGTTCTGGACTGTTATGGCGCCCAATGGCGGCGGCGTGCCGCAAGGCGAGGTGGCCAAGGCCATCGAGCAGCAATTAGGTGGCTTTGATGCTTTCAAGGAGGCTTTCACCAAGGCTGCGCTGAGCCGCTTCGGCAGTGGCTGGGCCTGGCTCAGCGTGACCCCGACCAAGCAACTGGTGGTCGAGAGCAGCGGCAACCAGGACAGCCCGCTGATGCACGGCAACACGCCGATCCTCGGCCTGGACGTATGGGAGCACGCCTACTACCTGAAGTATCAGAACCGCCGGCCTGAATACATTGGCGCGTTCTACAACGTGGTCGATTGGGCCGAAGTGGAACGCCGCTATCAGCAAGCCTTGAAGTGAGCCTAACCGGTATGCGCTCGCAGGTGATGTCTGTCAGCAGTGTGCGCCTGTTTCGTCTGGCGCTTGGGACTGTGCTGTTGCTGGTCGGGACTGCGCTGCTAGTGGCACGCGGGATCGATTGGCTGGGCCTGGAGCCGCGCATGCTGCGGGCTCTGGAGGGCGGTGCACTGTGCGCTCTGGGTACTGCGCTGGGCGCGGTGCCGGTGTTGGTGATCCGCAATATGCCGGTAGCGGTGGCTGACACCTTGCTCGGTTTCGGCGCTGGAGTGATGCTGGCAGCGACTGCGTTCTCGCTGATCATGCCGGGCCTGGCCGCTGCACAGGCGATCGGTTTCAGCCCATGGGGCGCCGGTGGGCTGATCAGTTTCGGCCTGCTGTTCGGCGCGCTTTGCCTGTTTCTGGTCGACCTCAAGGTCTCGGGTGCTTCACCCGAAGCCTTGGTCGGTAACGGCAATCAGCCGGTTATCGCCGCGCGGATCTGGCTGTTCGTGATTGCCATCATTGCCCATAACATTCCTGAAGGGATGGCCATTGGCGTATCGGCCGGTGGCGGCATGCCGGACGCCGACAGCCTGGCCATGGGCATCGCCCTGCAGGATGTGCCGGAAGGTCTGGTGATCGCCTTGGTGCTGGCCGGGGCGGGGATGTCGCGCCTCAAGGCTTTCTTGATCGGCGCGGCCTCGGGCCTGGTCGAGCCGCTGGCAGCAGTGATCTGCGCGTGGCTAGTGAATGTTGCCGAACTGCTGTTACCGCTGGGCCTGGCCTGCGCGGCGGGAGCGATGTTGCTGGTGGTGACGCAGGAGATCATTCCGGAATCACGCAGCAACGGCAACTATCGCCTGGCAAGCCTGGGGCTGTGCGTGGGCTTCTGCCTGATGATGGTGATGGACACGGCCATGTCGTGACCGTTTGCTGGTCCAGCGCTGCGGCAGCGCTGGACCAGGCAGCGGCGGGGCGTTATTCGCCTTCGTCGAAGTAGTTGTTGATCAAATCCACCACGGCCTGGAGTGCCTCGTCTTCCTGCTCGCCCTCGGTGAACAGGTGCACCTGAGTGCCCTTGCCCGCTGCGAGCATCATCACCGCCATGATGCTTTTGCCATCGACCAGCTTGTCTGGCGCCCGGCCGACCCTCACCTGGCAAGGAAAGCGCCCGGCCACGCCGACGAACTTGGCGGCCGCTCGGGCGTGCAGGCCCAGCTTGTTGATGATGGTGATTTCGCGGGCGGGCATGTTCGGGTAAATCCTGTGGGCTAGAGGTCGCGGTGGCGGACCTGGACGTTTTTCAAGGATTGCTGCAGAACCTGGCCGAGGCGCTCGGTCAGGTACACCGAGCGATGGTGGCCGCCGGTGCAGCCGATGGCGATGGTGACATAGGCACGGTTGCTTGCGGCGAAGCGCGGCAGCCATTTGAGCAGATAGCTGGAGATGTCCTGGAACATCTCTTCGACATCCGGCTGCGCAGCCAGGTAATCGATGACTGGCTGATCCAGGCCTGAGTGCTCGCGGATTTCCGGCTTCCAGTACGGATTGGGCAGGCAGCGCACGTCGAACACCAGGTCGGCGTCTACCGGCATGCCCCGCTTGAAGCCAAACGACTCAACTAAAAACGCCGTACCCGGCTCGGGTTGGTTGAGCAGGCGCAGCTTGATCGAATCGCGAAGCTGGTAAAGGTTGAGGTTGGTGGTATCGATCTTCAGGTCGGCAAGGTCGGCAATCGGCCCGAGCATATCGCTCTCGACCCGAATGGCTTCGGCCAGCGAGCGATTGGCGTTGGTCAGTGGGTGACGCCGGCGCGTTTCGGAGAAGCGCTTGAGCAGGGTGTCTTCGTCAGCGTCCAGGTACAGCACATCGCACTGGATGTGCCGTGCGCGGGCATCCTCGAGCAGCTCGGGGAAGCGTGACAGATGGCCTGGCAGGTTGCGCGCATCAATCGAGACGGCAACCTTGGGCTGCATCAGCTCGGTATTGATCAACGCGTTTTCAGCCAGCTGCGGCAGCAACCCGGCGGGCAGGTTGTCGATGCAGTAGAAGCCATTGTCTTCCAGCACGGCAAGTGCAGTGCTCTTGCCGGAGCCAGAGCGGCCGCTGACGATGATCAGGCGCATGCTCAGCTCCCGTTTTGCACGTCCAGGACGACCTGGTACAAGGCCTTGTTGTCTCTCGCAGCGCGCAGACGCTTACGCACATCTTCGCGATCGAGCATGCTGGCAATCTGGCGCAACAGCTCAAGGTGAGCATCGGTGGCAGCTTCGGGCACCAGCAGGACGAACAGCAGGTCCACGGGGGCGCCATCGATGGCGTCGAAATCGATTGGATGATCCAGGTGGAGCAGGGCGCTGACCGGATTGGCGCAGCCTTTGAGGCGGCAGTGCGGAATGGCGATGCCATTGCCGAACCCGGTGGAGCCCAGTTTTTCGCGGGCGATCAGCTTCTCGAAGACTTCTTGCTGGTCGAGCTCGCTGACTTCGCTGGCTACGACCTTGGCGATTTCTTCGAGGGCGCGTTTCTTACTGCTGACGCCCGGCACGTTCACCAGGGAACGGCCGGGGGTCAGGATGGTTTCAAGTCGGATCATGGATGAGGGGGATCAGCGAGCAGCTGCACCTTGCAGGAGACTTTGCTGTTTTTCCTTGTGTTTTTTCAGTTGGCGGTCGAGCTTGTCAGCCAAATTGTCGATGGCTGCATACATGTCTAGATCTTCGGCATTGGCAACCACTTCGCCGCCCGGAATCTGCAGAGTCGCTTCGATCTTCTGCTGCAGTTTCTCGACTTTCATGATCACCGTAACGTTGGTGATCTTGTCAAAGTGCCCTGCGAGTCTCTTCAGCTTCTGCTCGACGTAGTCGCGCAGTGGTGGGGTTACTTCTACATGGTGTCCACTGATGTTGACTTGCATACAGCTTCTCCTTTGTTGCCCGTGCATAAAGAGGCAGGTCTTGCACCTGCCACAAAAACGCTGTGGCACATCCCGGGGCTACATCAGTCGCTTGCGTTCACTCGACGGTGCTATGCCGAGCGACTCGCGGTACTTGGCGACGGTGCGACGGGCTACCTGGATGCCTTGTGCCTCCAGTAAACCAGCGATCTTGCTGTCACTCAATGGCTTTTTCTGATTTTCCGCTGCAACCAGTTTCTTGATGATCGCGCGGATCGCCGTGGACGAGCATTCACCGCCTTCGGAGGTGCTGACGTGGCTCGAGAAAAAGTATTTCAACTCAAAGATGCCACGCGGAGTGTGCATGTACTTCTGGGTGGTGACGCGGGAGATGGTCGACTCATGCATGCCCACTGCTTCGGCGATGTCATGCAGCACCAACGGTTTCATCGCCTCGTCGCCGTACTCGAGAAAATCGCGCTGGTGCTCGACGATCTGCGTGGCGACCTTCATCAAGGTCTCGTTGCGGCTCTGCAGGCTCTTGATGAACCAGCGCGCTTCCTGCAACTGGTTGCGCATGAAGGTGTTGTCGGCGCTGGTATCGGCGCGGCGGACAAAGCCTGCATATTGCGGGTTGACCCGCAGGCGCGGCATGGCCTCCTGGTTCAGCTCGACCAGCCAGCGGTCGGTGTCCTTGCGCACGATCACGTCAGGCACCACGTACTCCGGCTCGCTCGACTCGATCTGCGAACCAGGCCGCGGATTGAGGCTCTGCACCAGCTCGATGACCTGCCGCAGCTCGTCTTCCTTGAGCTTCATACGGCGCATCAGCTGGCTGTAGTCGCGGCTGCCGAGCATATCGATGAAGTCGCTGACCAGGCGCTTGGCCTCGGTCAACCAAAGCGTATTGGCCGGCAACTGACGCAGCTGCAGCAGCAGGCACTCGCCCAGGTTGCGTGCGGCAACGCCGGCGGGTTCGAACTGTTGAATACGGTGCAGCACGGCCTCGACTTCATCGAGCTCTATGTCTAGCTCCGGGTCAAAGCCTGCGCAGATTTCTTCGAGGGTGTCTTCCAGATAGCCTTGCTGGTTGATGCTGTCGATCAGCGTTACTGCAATCAGGCGATCGGTATCGGACATCGGCGCCAGGTTCAGTTGCCACAGCAAGTGGCTTTGCAGGCTCTCGCCAGCAGAGGTGCGGGTGGTGAAGTCCCACTCGTCATCGTCGTTGCTGGGCAGGCTGCTGGCGCTGGTCTGGTAGACATCTTCCCAGGCGGTGTCGACCGGTAGTTCGTTGGGAATGCGCTCGTTCCAGTCGCCTTCTTCAAGGTTCTGACTGGCGGCGCTGCCTTCCTGCAGGCTGCCATCCTGAAAACCGCTGTCCTGGAAGCTGTTCTCCAGGTTTTCGGCGCTTGGCTTGCTTTCGGCACTGTCGGCCAGCGGGTCGCTGTTGTCGAAGTCTTCGCCGTCTTCCTGGCGTTCGAGCATCGGGTTGGATTCCAGCGCTTCCTGAATTTCCTGTTGGAGGTCCAGGGTCGAGAGCTGAAGCAGACGAATGGCCTGTTGCAACTGCGGGGTCATCGTCAGTTGCTGGCCCATTTTTAGGACGAGCGATGGTTTCATAGCTTGGGCTTAATACCTTGTCCGCCGGCGCATCTGCGCCATCCACTACACGAAGGGCGCCGCGGCGCCAATTTCAAGCAAGTTATATGCCTTAATTTGTAGCGTTTGCCTAGAGCACTGTAACACTTAAGCTGTTTTAGCTTGCTGCTGCCAGTGCCCAGGCAAGGGCCTCAGAGCCGGAACTCGTGGCCCAGGTAGACTTCCTTGACCAGATCGTTGGCCAGAATGGTCTCGGCATCGCCTTCGGCGATCAGTTGACCATCGTTGACGATGTAGGCTGTCTCACAGATATCCAGCGTCTCGCGGACGTTGTGGTCGGTGATCAGCACACCGATACCCTTGGCCTTGAGGTGATGAATGATCTGCTTGATGTCACCTACCGAGATCGGGTCGACGCCAGCGAACGGTTCATCCAGCAGAATGAACTTGGGTGCGGTGGCCAGGGCGCGGGCAATCTCGACACGGCGGCGTTCGCCACCGGAAAGGCTCATGCCGAGGTTGTCGCGGATGTGGCTGATATGGAATTCCTGCAGCAGGCTTTCCAGCTCCTTGCGACGGCCGTCACGGTCGAGTTCCTTGCGCGTTTCGAGGATCGCCATGATGTTGTCGGCAACCGACAGCTTGCGGAAAATCGACGCTTCCTGCGGCAGGTAGCCAATCCCGGCACGGGCGCGGCCGTGCATGGGTTGGTGGCTGACGTCATTGTTGTCGATCAGCACGCGGCCCTGATCGGCCTGAACCAGGCCGACGATCATGTAGAAGCAGGTGGTCTTGCCGGCACCGTTGGGGCCGAGCAAGCCGACGATCTGGCCGCTGTCGATCGACAGGCTGACGTCGCGAACCACCTGGCGGCCCTTGTAGCTCTTGGCCAGATGCTGGGCTTTGAGAGTCGCCATTTACTCGGCCTTCTTCTTCGGCTGGATCACCATGTCGATGCGCGGACGCTTGGTCGTGGCGGCGCCACCGGCATTGCCTGCGGTTGCGACCTGCGACTTGGTGTTGTAGACGATCTTCTCGCCTTCGGTGGTGTTGCTTTCATTCTCGACCTTGGCGCGGTCGGTCAGAATCACCGTGTCTTTTTGCGCCTGGTATTGAATCGTCACGGCCCAGCCTTTCATCTTGTCGGGCTTGGCGGCATCCTGCTGTTGCTCGAAGTAGGCCAGGTTGCCCACCGAAGTCACCACGTCGATGTCGCCATTGGCGGCACGGGTCATGGTCACGGTGTTGCCTTTGATCATCATCGAACCTTGGGTGATGATCACGTCGCCGCGGTAGGTAGCTACGCCTTGTTTGTCATCCAGGTGAGCGTCGTCGGCCTGGATACGAATTGGCTGGTCACGATCGTTCGGCAGGGCCAAGGCGCTCGCGCTTCCCAGTGCTGCGCTCAGGCTGAGCAAAAAAGGGAGGGTTTTAACGAGCCTCATACTGTCCTCTTACGTTGGACAGCAGGTCCATCCTGCCGTCTTTCAAATACGCTTTCATGCCAACGCCGGTGGTGGTGCCGCCGGCGCCGTCGATTCTAACGGCTTGCTCGGTCTGCGCATATTGCTTCTGCGGGAACACCGTCATGCGCGTGCTGGTAATGATGGTTTCGCGTTGTTTTTCGTCGGTGCGAGCAACCCGTACCTTGTCGATCAGCTCGACCTCGGTGCCATCCGGGTTGACCTCGGCACGCACGCTCTGGACATGCCAGGGATACGCGGTGCCGCGATACATGTGCAGGTCTGGCGTGGTCAGCAGTGTGACTTCGCTGGCCTTGAGGTGCTCGACCTTGTCGGCGGTCATTTCATATTGCATCTTGCCGTCAGGCAAGAACTGCACGCTGTGGGCATTGATCGCATAGTAGTCGATGGCGCTTTCGTCGACCTGGGCCTGTGGCTTGTCGAGGAAGCTCTCTGGGCTGACGTTCCAGTAGCCGACCGCTACCAGCAGGGCAGCGATCAGCCCCAGCAGCGCGATGTTTTTAGCTTTTTTGCTGAACATGTGCGGCCTTACAGGTAGTTGGCGTTGGCAGCGTCCAGGGTACCCTGGGCCTGCATGATCAGTTCACAGAACTCGCGGGCAGCACCTTCGCCGCCGCGGGCCTGGGTTACCCCGTGGGCGTTCTGGCGGACGAACACGGCAGCATTGGCTACGGCCATGCCCAGGCCGACCCGGCGAATCACTGGCAGGTCGGGCAGGTCGTCGCCCAGGTAGGCGACCTGCTCATAGCTTAGGCCCAGTTCAGCGAGCAGGCCGTCCAGAACCACCAGTTTATCCTCGCGGCCCTGAAACAGGTGCGGGATGCCGAGGTTCTTCGCCCGACGCTCGACCACCGGGGTCTTGCGCCCGCTGATGATTGCCGTGGTCACACCCGAGGCCATGAGCATCTTGATGCCCTGGCCGTCGAGGGTGTTGAAGGTCTTGAATTCGCTGCCGTCTTCAAGGAAGTAAAGGCGGCCGTCGGTGAGCACACCGTCGACGTCGAAAACGGCCAGCTTGATGGCTTTGCCGCGTTGCAGGATGTCTTCGCTCATGGCATCTCCGTTCATCACATGACTCCGGCGCGGAGCAGGTCGTGCATGTTCAGCGCGCCGGTCGGGCGATCGTGCTGATCGACCACGACGAGGGCGCCGATCTTGTGGTCTTCCATGATCTTCAAGGCTTCAGCGGCGAGCATCTCGGCGCGGGCAGTCTTGCCGTGCACGGTCATCACCTCATCGATCAGGGTGGTGTGTACATCGATATTGCGGTCCAGGCTGCGGCGCAGGTCGCCGTCAGTGAACACGCCAGCCAGGGTACCGTCGTTTTCCAGCACGACGGTCATGCCCAAACCTTTACGGGACATTTCCAGCAGCGCTTCCTTGAGCAGGGTGCCACGTCGCACCTGCGGCAGCTCGTCGCCCGAGTGCATGACGTTTTCGACCTTGAGCAGCAAACGTCGGCCAAGGGCGCCGCCGGGGTGCGAGAAGGCGAAATCCTCGGCCGAGAAGCCGCGGGCCTCAAGCAGGGCGATCGCGAGGGCGTCGCCGAGCACCAGCGCTGTGGTGGTCGAGGAAGTTGGTGCCAGGTTCAGCGGGCAGGCTTCCTGCGCCACGCGCGCATCGAGGTTGGCCTCGGCCGCTTGCGCCAGCTGTGAATCGGGGTTGCCGGTGAGGCTGATCAGCTGAATGCCAAGGCGCTTGATCAATGGCAGCAGGGTAACGATCTCGGCAGTGCTGCCGGAGTTGGACAGCGCCAGGATCACGTCATCACGGGTGATCATGCCCATGTCACCGTGGCTGGCTTCGGCCGGATGGACAAAAAATGACGGCGTACCGGTACTGGCCAGGGTCGCCGCGATCTTGTTGCCGATATGCCCGGACTTGCCCATGCCAACCACGACCACACGGCCTTTGCTGGCCAGAATCAGTTCGCAGGCCTTGACGAAATTGTCGTCGATACGCGGCAACAGGCCCTCAACAGCCTCGAGTTCCAGGCGCAAAGTGCGCTGGGCAGATTGGATCAGCTCGCTGGATTGGCTCATGTCGAAAAGCAATGCCTGATGAAAAGGCGCCGATTATAGCCGCAATGTGCGAAAGGCTCATCACTGGATTGTCATAAGCCTGCCGCAGCCGCCTGTCATTCGCCTGAATGACGCTGCGATAGCCTTGGGGCGGGCTCGCCTGCGGTGCTATAGTTCGCCGCTGATTCGGCCCGGGTGGGGCGTGTGTGCCTTCACGATGAGGGCAGGCGTCCATTGGACGAGGCTGTATTGCAAGGAGTCTAGATGAGTGTGGATAGCGCCTACGCGGTCGAGTTGAAGGGGGTTACCTTCAAGCGCGGTTCGCGCAGCATTTTCAGTAATGTCGACATCCGCATTCCGCGCGGAAAGGTCACTGGCATCATGGGGCCATCGGGGTGCGGCAAGACCACCCTGTTGCGCCTGATGGGCGCCCAGCTGCGCCCCGCCAGCGGCGAAGTGTGGGTGGCCGGGCAGAATTTGCCGACGCTGTCGCGCAGTGATCTGTTCGATGCACGCAAGCAGATGGGCGTGCTGTTTCAGAGCGGTGCATTGTTCACCGACCTCGATGTGTTCGAGAACGTTGCCTTCCCGCTGCGGGTGCACACCGAGCTGTCGGAAGAGATGATCCGCGACATCGTCCTGATGAAACTGCAGGCCGTTGGCCTGCGCGGCGCCATCGACCTGATGCCCGACGAACTCTCCGGCGGCATGAAGCGGCGGGTGGCGTTGGCGCGGGCAATTGCCCTGGACCCGCAGATTCTCATGTACGACGAGCCATTCGTCGGCCAGGATCCTATCGCGATGGGTGTTCTGGTGCGTTTGATCCGTCTGCTCAACGATGCCCTTGGCATTACCAGTATCGTCGTGTCGCACGACCTGGCGGAAACCGCGAGCATCGCCGACTACATCTACGTAGTGGGTGATGGCCAGGTGCTGGGTCAGGGCACTCCGGACGAGCTGATGGGCTCGGACAATCCGCGCATCCGCCAATTCATGAAGGGCGATCCGGACGGACCGGTACCTTTCCATTTTCCTGCGCCTGACTACCGCGCCGATCTGCTGGGGACGCGTTGATGCGCCGAAGATCCTTACTTGAACGCGTACGCCTGCTCGGTCGCTCGGCCATCGATGTAGTGGCAGTACTGGGTCGTTCGTGCCTGTTCCTGGGCCATGCCCTGGTCGGCCGGAGCGGGCTTGGCGGTGGCTTCCAGCTGCTGGTCAAGCAGCTTTATTCAGTCGGCGTGCTGTCGCTGGCGATCATTGTCGTCTCCGGCATGTTCATCGGCATGGTGCTGGCCCTGCAGGGCTACAGCATCCTCACCAAATACGGCTCCGAGCAAGCGGTCGGGCAGATGGTTGCTCTGACGCTGTTGCGCGAACTCGGCCCGGTCGTCACTGCGCTGCTGTTTGCCGGTCGCGCCGGCTCTGCGCTGACTGCCGAAATCGGCAACATGAAGTCGACCGAGCAGTTGTCGAGCCTGGAAATGATCGGCGTCGACCCACTCAAGTACATCGTTGCACCGCGGCTGTGGGCCGGCTTCATTTCGCTGCCGCTGCTGGCGCTGATGTTCAGCGTGGTGGGCATCTGGGGTGGCTCGTGGGTGGCAGTCGACTGGCTGGGTGTCTACGAAGGTTCGTTCTGGGCCAACATGCAGAACAGTGTTTCATTCACCGATGACGTGCTCAACGGCCTGGTCAAAAGCCTGGTGTTTGCCTTCGTCGTGACCTGGATTGCCGTTTTCCAGGGGTATGACTGTGAGCCCACTTCAGAGGGGATCAGCCGTGCCACCACCAAGACCGTGGTCTATGCCTCGTTGGCAGTGCTGGGTCTGGACTTTATTCTGACCGCCTTGATGTTTGGAGATTTCTGATGCAAAACCGCACCCTGGAAATCGGTGTCGGCCTGTTCCTCCTGGCCGGGATCCTGGCGTTGCTGCTGCTGGCCCTGCGTGTCAGCGGGCTGTCGGCCAGCCCGACCAGCGATACCTATAAAGTTTACGCGTACTTCGACAATATCGCCGGTTTGACGGTCAGAGCTAAAGTGACCATGGCCGGTGTGACCATCGGCAAGGTCACGGCCATCGATCTGGATCGCGATTCCTACACCGGTCGGGTCACGCTGCAGCTGGACAAGAACGTCGATAATCTGCCGGTCGACTCCACTGCATCGATCCTGACCGCCGGGTTGCTCGGCGAGAAGTACATCGGTATCAGCGTGGGTGGTGAGGATCAGGTGCTCAAAGATGACAGCACCATCCATGACACCCAGTCTGCCCTGGTACTGGAAGATCTGATTGGCAAGTTCCTGCTCAATACCGTTGGCAAAGAACCGAAAGAAGCCAACCCAGCTAATTAAGGAGTTTCCATGATCTCGATCCTGCGACGCGGTTTGCTGGTCCTGCTGGCGGCTTTCCCCCTGCTGACCACCGCTGCACCTGGGCAAACCGCCCGAGAAGTGATTCAGACCACTACCGATCAGTTGCTCAGCGACCTCAAGGCCAACAAGCAGCAATACAAGGCTGACCCGCAGGCGTTCTACGATGCTCTCAACAGCAACCTCGGCCCGGTGGTCGACGCTGATGGCATCTCCAAGAGCATCATGACCGTCAAGTATTCGCGCAAGGCCACGCCTGCGCAGATGCAGCGCTTCCAGGAGAACTTCAAGCGCAGCTTGATGCAGTTCTATGGCAATGCCTTGCTCGAGTACAACAACCAGGGCATCACCCTCGACCCTGCCAAGGGCGATGAAGGTGACCGCACCAGCGTGGGCATGAAGGTCACTGGTACCAATGGTTCGATTTACCCGGTGCAATACACCATGGTCAAACTGGATGGCGAGTGGAAGGTGCGTAACGTCATCGTCAACGGCATCAACATAGGCAAGCTGTTCCGTGACCAGTTCGCCGACGCCATGTCGCGCAATGGCAACGACCTGGACAAGACCATCGACGGCTGGGCAGGTGAAGTGGCCAAGGCCAAGCAAACCGCCGACAGTTCGCCGGAGAAGGCAGTCAAATGAGTGAAACCAGCGTAAGCATGGCCGAGCCGGGCGTGCTGCGTCTGGCCGGCGTGCTGGACTTTCGCACCGGCCCCGCCCTGCGCAAGCAGGGCAAGGCACTGATTGCCGCCTGTGGTGAGCAGCAGGTAATGCTGGACTGCTCGGCGGTGGTCAAGTCGAGCAGTGTCGGCTTGTCGTTACTGCTGGCGTTCATGCGTGATGCGCAGGCCGCAGGCAAGTCCTGGGCACTGCGTGGCATGCCTGAGGACATGCGTGAAATCGCCGAGGTCTATGACCTCGACGAAGTGTTGGCGGGCTGATTGCCCGGCAAGGTGAAAAGGCCCCTCGGTCAGCGAGCCCATTGATGGGCTTCGCAGGCGAGGGGCTTTTTTGTATGATGGCCGACCCGCGCGCACAGGGCGCCGATTGAGGTTGAGCATGCAGGCCGTAGAAGTTAAGAGCTTCCTTGAAGCGAAATTGCCCGGAACCCGGGTCGAAGTTGAAGGCGAAGGCTGCAACTTCCAGTTGAACGTGATCAGCGACGAGCTGGCGGGGCAGAGCCCGGTAAAGCGTCAACAGGCGATCTATGCTCACCTGAATCCGTGGATTGCCGATGGCAGTATCCACGCGGTAACCATGAAATTTTTCAGCAGCGCAGCCTGGGCTGAGCGCACCTGAGCCAACTTGGCGGCGAGATCCTAATGGACAAACTGATTATTACTGGCGGCCCTCGTCTCGATGGCGAGATCCGCATTTCCGGGGCAAAGAACGCTGCCCTGCCGATCCTTGCAGCAACGCTGCTGTGCGATGGTCCAGTGACCGTCGGCAACCTGCCGCACCTGCACGACATCACCACCATGATCGAGCTGTTCGGGCGCATGGGCATCGAGCCTGTGATCGACGAGAAGCTGGCAGTCGAAATCGATCCGCGTGCAATCAAGACACTGGTTGCGCCGTACGAGCTGGTCAAGACCATGCGCGCCTCGATTCTGGTACTGGGGCCGATGGTTGCCCGCTTCGGCGAGGCTGAAGTTGCCCTGCCTGGCGGTTGCGCGATCGGTTCGCGTCCGGTTGACCTGCACATCCGCGGCCTGGAGGCCATGGGTGCAAAAATTGAAGTCGAAGGCGGCTACATCAAGGCCAAGGCGCCTGAAGGCGGCCTGCGCGGTGCGCACTTCTTCTTCGACACGGTGAGCGTGACCGGCACCGAAAACATCATGATGGCTGCTGCTCTGGCCCGCGGCCGCAGCGTTCTGCAGAACGCCGCACGCGAACCGGAAGTGGTCGACCTGGCCAACTTCCTGATCGCCATGGGTGCCAACGTCCAGGGCGCGGGCACCGACACCATCACCATCGATGGCGTCGAGCGTCTGCACTCGGCCCACTACCGGGTCATGCCTGACCGTATCGAAACCGGCACCTACCTGGTGGCGGCTGCCGTCACTGGCGGTCGGGTCAAGGTCAAGGACACCGATCCGACCATCCTTGAAGCAGTCCTCGAGAAGCTCAAGGAAGCCGGCGCCGATATCACCACCGGCGAAGACTGGATCGAGCTGAACATGCACGGCAAGCGGCCCAAAGCCGTCAACCTGCGCACCGCTCCGTATCCGGCGTTCCCGACCGACATGCAGGCGCAGTTCATCTCGCTCAACGCCATTGCCGAAGGCACTGGAGCAGTGATCGAGACGATCTTCGAAAACCGCTTCATGCATGTTTACGAAATGCACCGCATGGGCGCGCACATCCAGGTCGAAGGCAACACTGCCATCGTTACCGGGGTCAAGACCCTCAAGGGCGCGCCAGTGATGGCCACCGACCTGCGTGCCTCGGCGAGCCTGGTGTTGTCGGCTCTGGTTGCCGAGGGCGACACCTTGATCGATCGCATCTACCACATCGACCGTGGTTACGAGTGCATCGAAGAGAAGCTGCAAATGCTCGGCGCGAAGATCCGCCGCGTACCGGGCTAACCTGCCCAGGCGCATGGACGCGCCAACGAATTCAATGCAGCCGGGCTTTGCTCCCGGCTGCTGTAGCCGCTTAAGGACCGACGTTTGCCATGTTGACCATCGCGCTATCCAAAGGCCGCATTCTCGACGATACCCTGCCGTTGCTGGCCGAAGCCGGTATCGTGCCCACCGAGAACCCGGACAAGAGCCGCAAGCTGATCATCCCCACGACTCAGGATGACGTGCGCCTGCTGATCGTGCGCGCCACCGACGTGCCGACCTATGTCGAGCATGGGGCGGCCGACCTCGGTGTGGCTGGCAAGGACGTGCTCATGGAGTACGGCGGCCAGGGCCTGTATGAGCCGCTGGACCTGCAGATCGCCTGCTGCAAGCTGATGACCGCCGGTGTTGTCGGCGCACCCGAGCCTAAGGGCCGTCTGCGTGTGGCCACCAAGTTCGTCAATGTTGCCAAGCGTTACTATGCCGAACAGGGCCGTCAGGTCGACATCATCAAGCTGTACGGCTCGATGGAGCTGGCGCCGCTGATCAACCTCGCCGACAAGATCATCGACGTGGTCGACACCGGCAATACCCTGCGTGCCAACGGCCTCGAGCCGCAAGAGCTGATCGCCATGGTCAGCTCGCGTCTGGTAGTGAACAAGGCTTCGATGAAGATGCAGCATGCGCGCATCCAGAGCCTGATCGACACCCTGCGCCAAGCGGTCGAGTCGCGACACCGCGGTTGACTCCTGCGCACGACCTTCGCTGTCGTGCCCGTCTATCCGCGCCATAGCCAATTTTCTCAGGTGCCCGCGCGGATCGACTGGTAGCCTAGGGCGCCTGAGCATTCGCTACTATTCGAGGCCCTCGCCATGACCGTGTCCACTGCAATTGCCCGTCTCAACGCCGCTGATCCGGATTTCGCCCGACATCTGGATCATCTGCTGAGCTGGGAGAGTGTGTCCGATGACGCGGTCAACCAGCGCGTGCTCGACATCATCAAAGCCGTCCGTGAGCGCGGTGATGCCGCCTTGGTCGAGTTCACCCAGCGTTTCGATGGCGTGCAGGCGACCTCCATTAACGATCTGATTCTTGACCGTGCCCGGCTGGAGCTTGCGCTTACGCGGATTACCGCGAGCCAGCGTGAAGCCCTGGAAAAAGCTGCCGAGCGCGTGCGCAGCTACCACCAGCGGCAGAAGCAGGATTCCTGGCAGTACACCGAAGCCGACGGCACCGTGCTTGGCCAGAAGGTCACGCCACTGGACCGCGCTGGCTTGTACGTTCCCGGCGGCAAAGCGTCCTATCCGTCGTCGGTGTTGATGAACGCGATTCCGGCCAAGGTTGCCGGTGTTGGCGAAGTAGTCATGGTGGTGCCGACGCCGCGTGGCGAGCTCAACGAGCTGGTGCTCGCGGCGGCCTGCATCGCTGGGGTTGACCGGGTGTTCACGGTCGGCGGCGCTCAGGCCGTGGCTGCGCTTGCCTACGGTACCGAGAGCGTGCCGCAGGTCGACAAGATCGTCGGCCCGGGCAATATCTATGTGGCCACCGCCAAGCGCCATGTGTTCGGTCAGGTCGGCATCGACATGATCGCCGGCCCGTCGGAAATCCTGGTGGTCTGCGACGGCCAGACTGATCCGGACTGGATCGCCATGGACCTGTTCTCCCAGGCCGAGCACGATGAAGATGCCCAGGCCATTCTGGTCAGCCCGGATGCGGAGTTTCTGGATCGGGTGGCGGCCAGTATCGACAAACTGATGCCGACCCTGGAGCGCGCCGAGATCATCGAAAAGTCGATCAATGGCCGTGGTGCACTGATCCACGTGCGCGACATGCAGCAGGCCATCGAAGTGGCCAACCGGATTGCTCCGGAGCACCTTGAACTGTCGGTTGCCGACCCGCAGGCCTGGCTGCCGCAGATCCGCCACGCCGGTGCGATCTTCATGGGCCGCCACACCAGCGAGGCGCTGGGCGATTACTGCGCAGGCCCCAACCACGTCCTGCCAACCTCCGGCACCGCGCGCTTCTCGTCGCCGTTGGGCGTGTATGACTTCCAGAAGCGCTCGTCGATCATCTTCTGTTCCGAGCAGGGCGCTTCCGAGCTCGGCCACACCGCATCGGTGCTGGCCCGTGGCGAATCGCTGACGGCCCACGCCCGCAGCGCCGAATACCGTATCCGCACCACTGCCGAGGGCAACTGAACATGAGTCGATTCTGGAGCCCATTCGTCAAGGACCTGGTGCCTTACGTACCCGGCGAGCAGCCCAAGCTGACCCGCCTGATCAAGCTCAACACCAATGAAAACCCCTATGGCCCGTCGCCCAAGGCGCTGGAGGCCATGCGTGGGGAGCTGAACGACAACCTGCGGCTGTACCCGGACCCTAACAGTGACCGGCTCAAGCAGGCCGTGGCCGAGTATTACGGTGTGAGCAGCGGCCAGGTGTTTGTCGGCAATGGCTCGGACGAGGTGCTTGCGCACATTTTCCATGGCCTGTTCCAGCACGGCGCGCCGCTGCTGTTCCCTGATGTGAGCTACAGCTTCTATCCGGTGTACTGCGGTCTGTACGGCATTGCGTTCGAGCAGATCGCCCTGGACGAGCAGTTCCAGATCCGCGTCGAAGATTATGCCAAGCCCAACGGCGGCATCATCTTCCCCAACCCGAACGCGCCTACGGGCTGCCTGTTGGCGCTGGAGGCGATCGAGCAGTTGCTGCAGGCCAACCCTGACTCGGTGGTGGTGGTAGACGAAGCCTACATCGACTTCGGCGGCCAGACGGCGATCAGCCTGGTCGACCGTTACGACAACCTGCTGGTCACCCAGACCTTGTCCAAGTCGCGCTCGCTGGCCGGCCTGCGGGTAGGCTTGGCGGTGGGCCACCCGGACCTGATCGATGCGCTGGAGCGGATCAAGAACAGCTTCAACTCCTATCCGCTCGACCGCATGGCGATCGTCGGCGCCGCGGTAGCGTTCGAGGACCGCGAGTACTTCAACGAGACCTGTCGCCAGGTCATCGACAGCCGCGAGGCCTTGGTCGCGCAGCTGCAGGCCAAGGGTTTCGAGGTGCTGCCGTCAGCGGCCAACTTCATCTTTGCCCGCCACCCGCAGCACGACGCTGCCGAGCTTGCGGCGCGCCTGCGCGAGCAAGGGGTGATCGTGCGTCACTTCAAACAAGCGCGAGTTGCCCAGTTCCTGCGCATCACCATCGGTACGCCGCAGATGAACCAGGCGCTGGTCGATGCCTTGGGCTGAGTAAGCCAGGCGGCCCGGCCCTCACTTGCGAGGGCCGGCTTTGCTCATCGGACTTGATGACGATCGCCAACAGCAACAGCGTCAGTACCACCAGCCCGATGACGATACCCATGGCTATGTGGTTACGCATTCACGTTCAGCCCTGTAAAAAAGCGCTACAGCCTCCCAAAGCCGCACCGCAGCCGCAACTGACAAAAATGCCAAGTGGCGGCAGGCCAGCTTTCAGTTACAATCCGATAATTCGTAGGATGATTGGTTGAGTTGGCTGCGGCATGGGAAATGAACTGATCAAGCGTTCGCTGGTGGAGCTGGCGGTCGAGCAGTTGCGCCGGCGGATCGTCGAGGGCAGTTGGAAAGTAGGTGAGCGCCTGCCGACCGAGCCAGAGCTGGCCGCCGAGCTCGGCATCAGCCGCAATACCGTACGCGAGGCCATGCGCGTGCTTGCTTTCAGCGGTCTGGTCGAAGTCCGCCAGGGTGATGGCAGCTACCTGCGTACCGCGCAGGATCCGCTCCACGCGATACAGGCCATGGCCCGCTGCACGCCCGAACAGGCGCGCGAGACCCGCCACATTCTCGAGGCTGAAGCGATTGGTCTGGCAGCCCTGCGGCGCACCGAGCAGGACCTGCTGGAGCTGCGCGCAGCCCTTGCCGGCAGCGCCGAGCACTATCACGCCGACCTCGATACCTATGTGCACTGCGATCTGCTGTTCCACCAGCGCCTGGTCGATGCCGCGCACAACCCTGCCTTGAGCGAGCTGTACCGATACTTCTCCGGTGTCGTGGCCGCTGCCCTGGAACGCAACATGAGCGCGCTGCCGCGCTGCCAGGCGGTGTTCGATCTGCACGGAGAGATTCTCGATGCGGTTGAACAACGCGATCCGGAACGGGCCAAGCGTCTGTGCCGGGCCCTTATCGAATCCTGACTGCGAGACCATCATGGCTGACCAACTGACCCGCTCTGCGCCTGTGCGTGAGACCGAACTGGATGAACTGCTGATCGATGCCGAGGCCGATGACGAACAGGTGCAACAGCAGCCGCCAGCCATTCACCGGCCCTGGCTGTTGCTGCTGGGGCTGGTGCTGGTTGCGCTGAACCTGCGGCCGGCCCTGTCGAGCATGGCGCCAGTGCTCGGCCAGGTTGCCGAGAGCCTGGGCTTGAGTGCTGCGCAATCGGGCCTGCTGACGACCTTGCCGGTGCTGTGCCTGGGTTTGTTTGCGCCACTGGCGCCGTTGCTGGCACGCCGCTTCGGCAGTGAGCGGGTGGTATTGGGCATTCTCTTCACGTTGGCCCTGGGGATTGTCCTGCGCAGTACGTTCGGCGCGACCGGAGTATTTCTCGGCAGCCTGCTGGCGGGGGCGAGTATCGGCGTCATTGGCGTGCTCTTGCCCGGTATCGTCAAGCGCGACTTTCCCAAGCATGCCGGGACTTTGACCGGTGTCTACACCATGGCCTTGTGCCTGGGTGCAGCGCTGGCCGCTGGCGCCACCGTTCCGCTGAGCCACGCCCTGGGCGACAGCTGGTCGCTCGGCCTGGGCTTCTGGATGCTGCCGGCGCTGCTGGCGATGCTGGTGTGGTTGCCGCAGGCGAAGCAGCGGCATGCCGGGCACAAGGTCGCTTATCGCGTGCGTGGCCTGTGGCGTGACCCGCTGGCGTGGCAAGTGACGCTGTACATGGGCTTGCAGTCGTCGCTGGCGTATATCGTGTTTGGCTGGCTGCCGTCGATTCTGATCGGCCGTGGCCTGAGCCCCACCGAAGCAGGGCTGGTGTTGTCCGGTTCGGTCATCGTGCAGCTGATCAGCGCGCTGAGTGCGCCGTGGCTGGCGACCCGCGGCAAGGATCAGCGGCTGGCGATTGTGCTGGTCATGCTGGTAACACTGGTGGGTTTGTTTGGCTGCTTGTACGCGCCGTTGGGCGGGCTGTGGGGCTGGGCGGTGTTGCTTGGGCTGGGGCAGGGCGGCACTTTCGCCCTGGCGCTGACCCTGATCGTGCTGCGCTCCAAAGATGCCCACGTGGCCGCCAATCTGTCGAGCATGGCTCAAGGCGTCGGTTACACCCTGGCGTCGATGGGACCCTTTGCCGTTGGTGTGGTGCATGATCTGACGGGCGGCTGGGCTGCCTTGGGGTGGATCTTTGCCGTGATCGGTGGCGGTGCCATCCTGTTTGGCCTCAAGGCCGGCCGGGCGCTGCATGTACAGGTGACCTGTGAGCGTATCCAAGGCTGAGCAGGGCCTGGCATTCACCTGGCAAATGAGCGTGGCAATCCTTGGCGTCTGGCTTTATCGTGCCGCTGTTGACCCGGACCATGGATGCCACGCATGAGCGACACCTCACACGCCCTGATTACCCGCTTCTACCAGGCGTTCCAGCGCCTGGATGCCGAGGCCATGATCGCCTGTTACAGCGCGGACATCGTCTTCACTGACCCGGTCTTCGGTACTTTGCGCGGTCAGGAGGCGGGCGCCATGTGGCGCATGCTCACCTCGCGCGCGCAAGACTTCAGCCTGACCTTCGATCAAGTGCGTGGCGAGCCAGGCGGCGCCAGCGCGCATTGGGTGGCAACCTATCTGTTCAGCCAGACCGGGCGTACCGTGATCAACGATATCCGCGCACGGTTCGTGATCGAGGACGGTCTGATCACCGAGCACCATGACAACTTCGACTTGTGGCGCTGGTCGCGCCAGGCATTGGGCATGCCTGGCGTGCTGCTGGGTTGGACGCCGCTGCTGCAGAACAAGGTGCGTCAGCAAGCGCGCAAGGGCTTGCAGGCGTTTAACCGAGCCCGTTGAGCTGGTCTAGTCTGCACCAACCGCCTGTTCCTACGGGGGACTCGGCCTTATCCCACGCTGCGACGATCACCTCGTTCCACGGAAACGACAGCGTTGCGGCGAAGATTTTCTTGGACATGATGAAGCCCCGTTGATGTGGGCTCATCAAGCTAATGCCGGGCAGGAGCAAAGTCGTGAGTGAACAAGTTCCGCCTCTGGCGGAAAAACCCTGGTACGTATACCTGGTGCGCGCGCTGAATGGCTCGCTGTACTGCGGTATAAGTGATGATCCGCAGCGCCGCTTCAAGGTGCACCAGCAGGGGCGTGGTGCGCGCTATTTCAAGACCAGCCCGGCGCAGGCGCTGGTCTATGTCGAAGCCTGGCCAGACCGCTCCGAGGCTTTGCGTCAGGAGCGGCTGGTGAAGAAGCTGCGCAAGTCGGCCAAGGAAGCCTTGGTCGCGTCCTGGTCTGGTTTTACTCAGCCCGACGCTTGAGCTGATCGATCAGCTGGGTTGGCAGGCCCTTGATGATCAAAGTGCCGGCTTCTTCGTCATACTCCACTTTTGACCCGAGCAAGTGCGCCTCGAAGCTGATCGACAAGCCTTCGGCACGGCCGGTGAAACGGCGGAACTGGTTCAGTGTGCGTTTATCCGCCGGGATCTCTGGCGACAGGCCGTAGTCCTTGTTGCGGATGTGATCGTAGAACGCCTTGGGCCGCTCTTCGTCGATCAAGCTGGAGAGCTCTTCAAGGCCGACCGGCTCGCCCATCTTGGTCTGGCTGGTGGCGTAGTCGACAAGGGTCTGGGTCTTCTCGCGCGCGGACTCTTCCGGCAGGTCTTCGCTCTCGACGAAATCACTGAAGGCCTTGAGCAGAGTGCGCGTTTCGCCGGGACCGTCGACGCCTTCCTGGCAGCCGATGAAGTCGCGGAAATACTCCGAGACCTTCTTGCCGTTCTTGCCCTTGATGAACGAGATGTACTGTTTGGAATTGAGGTTGTTCTTCCACTCCGACAGGTTGATCCGTGCGGCCAGGTGCAACTGCCCCAGGTCCAGGTGGCGCGAGGGCGTTACGTCGAGCTCGGCGTTCACGGCCACGCCGTCACTGTGGTGCAGCAGGGCAATCGCCAGGTACTCGGTCATGCCTTGCTGGTAATGGGCGAACAGCACGTGGCCGCCGGTGGAGAGGTTGGACTCTTCCATCAGCTTTTGCAGGTGCTCGACGGCGGTGCGACTGAAGGCGGTAAAGCCTTGCTCGTCGTTCAGGTACTGCTTGAGCCAGCCACTGAACGGGTAGGCACCGGACTCACCATGGAAGAAACCCCAGGCCTTGCCCTGCTTGGCGTTGTAGTTGTCGTTGAGGTCGGCCAGGAGGTTTTCGATGGCATCCGATGCAGCCAGCTCGTTATCCCGTGCGTGGAGCACGGCGGGGCTGCCATCGGGCTTCTTGTCAATCAGGTGGACGATGCAATGACGGATAGGCATGGAAAATCTCGGCAGTAGCTGGAGCGCGGTTTGCGAGTACTCGCGGGGCGCTGGGCAAAGTGGCTAAGTTTAACCCAGACCACCAGTGATGCAGTGGCCAGAAGTTGGCGCAAATAGCGGTTGCTGGTTTTTTGCTCAATTTTTGCCGATTTATGTGAAAAGCCCCGAATTAGCTGCATTAAATCGGCCTCGACAGCGGATATTTATCCAGTCCTGTGGTACTTTTCGCGGTCTTGCGCTGCATCAATGGCGCATCGCTGGCAGATCACTTGCGTTATGTCGAACCAAACGCCGATTTGTGTATCTACATACGCAATTGGCGCGGCCCGCCGGAATTACCGGGCTGGCCCGATACCGACGTAGCATGCTGCATAACCTCTGAATTTTTTAGGGAAGGAACACCACCATGGCATTGACCAAAGACCAACTGATTGCCGACATCGCCGAAGCAATCGACGCGCCAAAAACCACCGCTCGTAACGCCCTGGAGCAACTTGGCCAGATCGTTGCCGACCAACTGGAAAACGGCGCCGAAATCACTCTGCCAGGCATCGGCAAGCTGAAAGTCTCGGAGCGTCCTGCCCGTACCGGCCGCAACCCTTCGACTGGCGCTGCCATCGAAATCGCTGCCAAGAAAGTCGTCAAGTTCGTACCTGCGAAAGTGCTGACCGACGCCGTCAACAAGTAATTGTCGACGCTTGGATAAACCGCGCCCGGCTTGCCGGGCGCGGTTTTTTTACGCCTGCGATTTGCCCTGGCGCTGCGCATGCCAGGCTTTGCGCGCAGCTGCGTCGTGGAAGCTCCAGGCAACCACGCGGCTCTGTTTCTGCCCTTGGCCCATTGCCAGCGTCTGTACTGCTACGGCGCCAGCCTTTTTCAGTGCGGCTTCGATCACCGGCAGGTTACCCGCCTTGGACACCAGGCTGGTGAACCACAGCACCTGCGGCGCGCAGGCGACGCTCTCGCTGATCAGCTGGCTGACGAAGCGGATTTCGCCGCCTTCACACCACAGCTCATTGTTTTGCCCGCCGAAGTTCAACACCGGCAGCTTGCGCTTGGGGTCTTGCTTGCCGAGGTTTTTCCATTTGCGCTGGCTGCCACGGGTAGCCTCGTCGCGCGAGCTGTGGAAGGGTGGGTTGCTCAGCGTCACATCGAAGCGCTCGTCGGGCTGTAGCAGGCCGCCGAAGATGTGCTTGCTGTTGCTTTGCTGGCGCAGGGCAACGACCTTATGGAGGCCATTGGCCTGCACAATGGCCTTGGCCGAAGCAAGCGCCACAGGGTCGATATCGGAGCCGAGGAAGCTCCAGCGGTAGTCGCTGTGGCCGAGCAGGGGATAGATGCAATTGGCGCCGACGCCGATGTCCAGCGCGCGCACCTGAGGGCCGCGGGGGATTTCACCGCCGTTATCGGCAGCCAGCAGATCGGCGAGGACGTGCAGGTAATCGGCGCGGCCAGGGATCGGCGGGCACAAGTAGTCGGCCGGAATATCCCAGTGCTGGATGCCGTACTGTGCCTTGAGCAGGGCGCGGTTGAACACGCGCACGGCTTCGGGGTTGGCAAAGTCGATGCTGGGGTTGCCGTAGGGGTTGGTGATAGTGAAACGGGCCAGATCGGGGTGGGCCTTGATCAGGGCGGGAAAGTCGTAGCGGCCTTGGTGGCGGTTTCTCGGGTGCAGGGTGGGTTTTTCGGTCATGGTCGGATCCGGTGTTGCAAGCCTTGGGGCTGCTCTGCAGCCCTTTCGCGACACAAGGCCGCTCCTACAGTAACCGCGTCAGTCTAGGTGAACGCGGTCGGTGTAGGAGCGGCCTTGTGTCGCGAAACGAGGGCAAAGCCCTCGCCGCTCAGGTCAGCAATGTCGAGTTACAGCGCTGCAATCCGCGCATGCTGCTCGGTAAAGTTGGCCAGTGCCTGTTCGGCTTCGGCCAGCTTGGCGCGTTCCTTGTCGATCACCGCAGGCGGTGCCTTGTCGACAAAGGCAGCATTCGACAGCTTGCCGCCGACGCGCTGGACTTCGCCCTGCAGACGCTGGATTTCCTTGTTCAGGCGCGCCAGCTCGGCATCCTTGTCGATCAGCCCTGCCATTGGCACCAGCACCTGCAGATCACCCACCAGTGCAGTCGCCGACAGCGGCGCTTCGTCGGCTTCACCGAGCACGGTGAACGACTCGACCTTTGCCAGCTTCTTCAGCAATGGTTCGTTTTCCTGCAGGCGGCGCTGGTCTTCGGCGCCGGCGTTCTTGAGGAACAGCGGCAGCGGTTTGCCCGGGCCGATGTTCATCTCGGCGCGGATGTTGCGCAGGCCGTTCATCAGCTGTTGCAGCCATTCGATATCGCCTTCGGCAACGGTATCGATACGGCTCTCGTTGGCCACCGGCCACGGTTGCAGCATGATCGTCTTGCCGCTGACGCCGGCCAGCGGCGCGATGCGCTGCCAGATCTCTTCGGTGATGAAGGGCATGAACGGATGCGCCAGGCGCAGTGCCACTTCAAGTACCCGCACCAGCGTGCGACGCGTGCCACGGGCGCGCTCGATCGGGGCGTTTTCGTCCCACAGGACCGGCTTGGATAGCTCCAGGTACCAGTCGCAATACTGGTTCCAGATGAACTCGTAGAGCGCCTGGCTGGCCAGGTCGAAGCGGAACTGCTCCAGCTGACGGGTCACTTCGGCTTCGGTGCGCTGCAGCTGCGAGATGATCCAGCGATCAGCCAGCGACAGCTCGTAGGCTTCGCCGTTCTGGCCGCAGTCTTCGCCCTTGTCCAGCACATAGCGCGCGGCGTTCCAGATCTTGTTGCAGAAGTTGCGATAGCCTTCGACGCGGCCCATGTCGAACTTGATGTCGCGACCGGTCGACGCCAGCGAGCAGAAGGTGAAGCGCAAGGCATCGGTGCCGTAGCTGGCGATGCCTTCCGGGAACTCGGCCTTGGTCTGCTTGGCGATCTTCTCGGCAAGTTTTGGCTGCATCATGCCGCTGGTGCGTTTTTCCAGCAGGGCATCGAGGGTGATACCGTCGACGATGTCCAGCGGGTCAAGCACGTTGCCCTTGGACTTGGACATCTTCTGGCCTTGGCCATCACGCACCAGGCCGTGCACATAGACGGTCTTGAACGGTACCTGCGGGGTGCCGTCCTCGTTCTTCACCAGGTGCATGGTCAGCATGATCATCCGGGCAACCCAGAAGAAGATGATGTCGAAACCGGTGACCAGCACGTCGGTGGAGTGGAATTTCTTCAGGAACTCGGTTTGCTCTGGCCAGCCGAGAGTGGAGAAGGTCCACAGCCCCGAGCTGAACCAGGTATCCAGCACGTCGTCGTCCTGACGCAGTACCACGTCGCTGCCCAGCTGATGCTTGGCGCGGACTTCGGCTTCGTTGCGGCCAACGTAGACCTGGCCGGCTTCGTCGTACCAGGCCGGGATGCGGTGGCCCCACCACAGCTGACGGCTGATGCACCAGTCCTGGATGTCGCGCATCCACGAGAAGTACATGTTTTCGTACTGCTTGGGCACGAACTGGATACGGCCGTCTTCAACGGCAGCAATCGCAGGCTCGGCCAGCGGCTTGGTCGACACGTACCACTGGTCGGTCAGCCACGGCTCGATGATGGTCCCGGAACGGTCGCCCTTGGGCACCTTCAGGGCGTGGTCATCGACGCTGACCAGCAAGCCCTGGGCATCCAGGTCGGCAACCATCTGCTTGCGCGCGACAAAGCGGTCGAGGCCGGCGTACTGCGCAGGCAGGCTGGTGTCGAGCTGCTCGTTGAGGCTGCCGTCGAGGTTGAACGCCTGGGCGTTGGCCAGCACCAGCGCATTCTTGTCGAAGATGTTCAGTAGCGGCAGGTTGTGACGCTTGCCGACTTCATAGTCGTTGAAGTCGTGGGCCGGGGTGATCTTCACGCAGCCGGTGCCGAACTCGGGATCGCAGTAGTCGTCGGCGATGATCGGGATAAGACGCCCGACCAGCGGCAGTTTGACGAACTTGCCGATCAGCGCCTGATAGCGCTCGTCGTTCGGGTTGACCGCCACCGCCGCGTCACCCAGCAGGGTTTCCGGGCGAGTGGTGGCGACTACCAGGTAGTCCTTGCCATCAGCGGTGGTGGCGCCATCGGCCAGCGGGTAGCGCAGGTTCCACAGGTGGCCCTTCTCGTCGTGGTTTTCCACTTCAAGGTCGGAGATTGCCGTGTGCAGCTTGGTGTCCCAGTTGACCAGGCGCTTGCCGCGGTAGATCAGGCCGTCTTCATGCAGACGCACGAAGGCTTCCTTGACCGCATCGGACAAGCCGTCATCCATGGTGAAGCGCTCGCGGCTCCAGTCGACCGACGAGCCCAGACGGCGGATCTGCCGGCTGATGTTGCCGCCGGACTGTTCCTTCCATTCCCAGACCTTGTCGAGGAACTGTTCGCGGCCCAGATCGTGGCGGCTCTGGCCTTTGGCCTCGAGCTGACGCTCTACCAGCATCTGCGTGGCGATACCGGCGTGGTCGGTGCCCGGCTGCCACAGGGTGTCGCGACCCTGCATGCGGCGGAAGCGGATCAGGGCATCCATGATCGCGTTGTTGAAACCATGGCCCATGTGCAGGCTGCCGGTCACGTTTGGCGGCGGGATCATGATGGTGTAGGACTCGCCTGCACCTTGTGGGGCGAAGTAGTTCTCGGACTCCCAGGTGTTGTACCAGGAAGTTTCAATGGCGTGCGGCTGGTAGGTCTTATCCATGCGCGGCGGGACCCTTAGGCATTAATTCGGGAAAGCCGAGCAGTATAACGGAGCGGCTGGTTGCACGCGACAGGCGCCTGATTCGATCGCAGCGAGCGCTGCGTGCAGACTTCGCCAGCCGCCGCTACGCGGCACTGCGGGCTGTGCGGTTATTCGGGGCGCTTGAGCAGACGCTCCATGCGGGCATCGAGGCGGCGCTTGATTTCGGTCTCGATGTGCGGGGTGTAGTCGTTGATGACGTCCTGCATGATCAACTGCGCGGCAGCACGCAGCTCGGCGTCCAGCCGCAGCAAGGTGTCCTGGCGGCGCGCCTGGGCAGCGTCGTCGTCCTCGGCTTCGATTTCGGCCACGGGCGTCGGCGCATGGTTGCCTTGCGGCTCGTCGAGCACCAGCGGGATTTGCTCGACGGTATCGGTCAGCAGCGGCGGTTGCAGGTTGTCGTCGCCCAGCAGCACCCGAATCGACTCGAGATCATCCAGCAGGTGGGCGGAGGTAGGCAGAGAAGAAGGCTTGTCCATCGTCGTTAAAGTCGCTGTAGGCGGTGATTGTGCAGAGCATAGCCCTGTTCCCGGTAGAAACGGAACCGTTCTCGGGCCGCCTCGCGAATCGCTGGCGCCTCGACGACGATTTCCGCTACACGCTGGAAGTTGCCGACAAAGCCTGGCACTTCGCCGCCAAGGTTGATCAGCAGGTCGGCATGGCTGCCGGCATCGTTGCCCAGGCCCAGCACCACCACGGCGTTGGCATCGACCTCGGCCAGGTCGTGGGGCACGAAGGCTTCGCCTTTGAACTGCCACAGGCGTTGGTCGAGCTGAGCGCGCTGGTCGGCATCCTCGCAATGCAGGTACACCCGATGGCCCAGCCGCCAGGCTTTCTCGCACAGCTTGCAGGCAAAATCCAACCGCGCGTCGAGGGCGTCGGTAGGCAGCACATAGAAGTCTACTTGGCTCATGATTCAGTCCGTTGGCGGCAGCCCCTGCGGGCTGCCGCCGTGCCCGGTCAGGCGTTGGCGCGGTCGAGCAGATACTGGGTCAGCATCGGCACCGGGCGGCCAGTGGCGCCCTTGTCCTTGCCGCCGCTGATCCAGGCGGTGCCGGCGATGTCCAGGTGGGCCCAGTTGTAGGCCTTGGCAAAGCGCGACAGGAAGCAGGCAGCGGTGATGGTGCCGGCCTTTGGCCCGCCGATGTTGGCGATGTCGGCGAACGGGCTGTCGAGCTGCTCCTGATACTCATCGAACAGTGGCAGCTGCCAGGCGCGGTCGTCGGCGCGCTTGCCGGCGTCCAACAGTTGCCCGAGCAGTTCGTCGTTGTTGCCGAGCATGCCGGTGGTGTGGCTGCCTAGAGCGACGATGCAGGCGCCGGTGAGGGTGGCGATGTCGATCACCGCCTGCGGCTTGAAGCGCTCGGCGTAGGTCAGGGCGTCACACAGCACCAGACGGCCTTCGGCGTCGGTGTTGAGGATTTCGACGGTTTGCCCGCTCATGGTGGTGACGATGTCGCCCGGGCGAGTGGCATTGCCGCTCGGCATGTTCTCGGCACAGGCGAGGATGCACACCAGGTTGATCGGCAGCTTCAGTTCAAGCACGGCGCGCAGGGTGCCGAACACGCTGGCGGCGCCGCACATGTCGTACTTCATTTCATCCATGCCGGCGCCCGGCTTGAGGCTGATGCCGCCGGTGTCGAAGGTGATGCCTTTACCGACCAGAACGTAGGGTTTTTCGCTTTTTTTGCCGCCCTGGTACTGCATGACGATCAAGCGTGGCGGCTGCTCGCTGCCCTGGCCGACCGCATAGAAGGCACCCATGCCCAGTTCTTTGATTTTTTTCTCGTCGAACACTTCGACCTTGAGGCCCTTGTGCGTCTTGCCCAGCTCCTTGGCCTGTTCAGCCAGGAACACCGGGTGGCACAGGTTAGGCGGCAGGTTGCCGAGGTCGCGCGTGAAGGCCATGCCGCTGGCAATCGCGGTAGCGTGCTGCACGGCGCGTTCGACTTCGGCCAAGCCAGCCTTGTCGGCCAGCAGGGTAATTTTCTTCAGGGCGCGCGGCTCGGCTTTCTGGCTCTTGAAGCGGTCGAACACGTACTCGCCATCGAGCAGGCTTTCAGCCAGCAGGCGGTATTTGCCGTAATGACCTTCGCGGCCAGTGATGGCGATATCGTCCAGCGCCAGTACGGCATCGCTGCCACCGAGGTTTTTCAGCACGCCGGCGACAGCGCTGGCCAGCTTGCGCCAGCTGCGGTCGCCAAGGTCATCCTTGCCGCTGCCGACCAGCAGCACGCGCTCGGCCTTCAAGCCGGCCAGACCGTGCAGAAGCAGGGTCTGGCCCGGCTTGCCGGCCAGGTCGCCGCGCTTGAGCACGGCGCTGATGGCGCCGTTGCTGGCTTCGTCGACAGCCTTGGCGATTTCACCGAGCTTGCGCCCTTCGCCAACGGCCAGTACCAAAGTGGCGGTTTTCACCGATGCAGCAGCTACGCTCTTTACAACCAGTTCCATGTACGGGTCCCCGAATGGTCAGTCAGATAGCGCATGGGCTTTTGTCAGCCCTGGATACGCTCGATGCGAGCCTGGCCGCGTACTCGCGTGCCAGCAGGAAAGCTGCCAGTTTGAGCCTCGCGCAAGCGTGCTGACAACCCCGATGTCTGCGCTGATGCGTAGCCAAGTGACAGGCGAGGGCAATCACAGGATAATGCGCGCACTTTACATGGAGGTTCGCCCCTGGCGAACCGGCATTGGTCTTGGCTGTCTGAAGCCATTGTTTGGCGTCCGCCCCTGACAACCCAGGAGTGTCTGGTTTGATCGTCTTTCGTTATTTGTCCCGCGAGGTCCTGCTGACCTTGAGCGCCGTCAGCGCTGTGCTGCTGGTGATCATCATGAGCGGGCGTTTCATCAAATACCTGGCGCAGGCCGCACAGGGGGTTCTTGACCCGAGCGTGCTGTTCCTGATCATGGGCTTCCGGCTGCCGGGTTTCCTGCAGTTGATCCTGCCATTGGGGCTGTTCCTGGGTATCTTGCTGGCTTATGGCCGGCTGTACCTGGAAAGCGAAATGACCGTGCTGTCTGCCACCGGCATGAGCCAGCAGCGTCTGCTCGCCATGACCTTGGCACCGGCTGCGCTGGTGGCACTGCTGGTGGCCTGGCTGAGCCTGAGCCTGGCCCCGCAGGGCGTCGCGCAGGTGCAGCAGATCATCTCTCAGCAGGATGCGCTGACCGAGTTCGATACCTTGGTGCCTGGGCGTTTCCAGACCTTGCGTGACGGCTCGCGGGTGACCTACACCGAGCAACTGTCGGACGACCGCGTCAACCTCAGTGGCGTGTTCATCTCCGAGAAGCGCTTCAATCAGGACAAGACCAAGGACCGCGCGCCTTCGGTGCTGGTGGCTGAAAAGGGCCACCAGGAAGTACAGGCCGACGGCAACCGCTACCTGGTGCTGGAAAACGGCTATCGCTACGACGGTAACCCCGGCCAGGCCGATTACCGCGCGATCAAGTACGACACCTATGGCGTATTGCTGCCCAAGCCTGAGGTCAGCGAAGAAGTCACCGAGCGTGAAGCCATCCCGACTTCCGAGCTGTTCGGCCAGACGGGCCTGCGTGAGCGCGCCGAGCTGCAGTGGCGCTTGTCGCTGCCGCTGCTGGTATTCATCGTGACCCTGATGGCGGTGCCGCTGTCGCGGGTCAACCCACGCCAAGGGCGCTTCCTCAAACTGTTGCCGGCGATTCTTCTCTACATGGCTTACCTGACAATGCTGATTTCCGTACGCGGCGCCCTCGAGAAGGGCAAGCTGCCAATGGCCCTGGGCATGTGGTGGGTGCACGGGTTGTTCCTGCTCATCGGCCTGGGCCTGATGTACTGGGAACCGATGCGTCTGAAACAGGCTGCACGGCGCGCGGAGGTGACCCGTGGCCAAGCTTGATCGTTATATCGGCATGAGCGTGCTGGTGGCCATTCTGGCGGTCCTCGGCATCATTCTCGGGCTGGCTTCGCTGTTTGCCTTCATCGATGAGATGGGTGACCTGAGCGACACCTACAGCGTGCTCGACGCCAGTTACTTCGTGTTACTGACCGCGCCGCGGCGGCTATACGAGATGCTGCCGATGGCGGCCTTGATCGGCTGCCTGATCGGTCTTGGCAGCCTGGCCAGCAGCAGCGAGCTGACCATCATGCGTGCGGCGGGCGTGTCCATCGGGCGCATCGTCTGGGCAGTGATGAAACCGATGCTGGTACTGATGCTGGTTGGTCTGTTGATCGGCGAATACATCGCGCCGGTGACGGAGAACAAGGGGCAGGCCGAGCGGTCGCTTGCTCAGGGTGGCGGTGAGGCGCAGAGCTCCAAGCGCGGTATGTGGCACCGGCAGGGTGATGAGTATGTGCACATCAACTCGGTGCAGCCCAATGGCTTGTTGTTGGGTGTGACCCGTTATCGCTTTGATGCCGAGCGCAAGATCATCACCTCGAGCTTTGCTCGTCGTGCTACCTACAGCACTGATCATTGGCAGCTGAATGACGTCACTACTACGCACTTCCGCGGGGATCACACTGAGGTGATCAAGGCGCCGGAAGAGCGTTGGGATGTGTCGGTTACGCCTGAGCTGCTCAATACCGTGGTGTTGGCGCCTGAGTCGCTGTCGATTACCGGGTTGTGGGATTACATCCATTACCTGGCTGATCAGGGGCTGAACAATGCGCGTTACTGGTTGGCGTTCTGGGGCAAGGTGTTGCAACCGGTGGTGACGGCGGCGCTGGTGTTGATGGCGATCTCGTTTATCTTTGGGCCGTTGCGGTCGGTGACCTTGGGGCAACGGGTGTTTACCGGTGTGCTGGTTGGGTTTACCTTCAAGATTGCTCAGGATTTGCTGGGGCCTTCTAGTCAGGTGTTTGGCTTCCCGCCGTTGTTGGCGGTGCTGTTGCCGGCTGGTATTTGTGCGTTGGCTGGGGTTTGGTTACTGCGTCGGGCTGGGTGATCTGGCTGGGATGTGGGAATGTGAGCTTATGCGGCTTTTTTGGTGGCTGATCGGGCCCCTTTCGCCTTTACGGCGAGTTACTTTTTTGGCAAACGCCCCAAAAACGTAACCAAAAAAGGGCTTGGCTCCACATCCGGCCCCTTCGCTGCGCTGCGGGGTTCCCTCGCTCCGGTCTTGCTCCCGGGAGGACCGCGCTGTACGGCCCATCCTGGGCCGCAGCGCTTGCCGGCCATCCATGGCCGGCACCTCCCTTCGCAAGACCTGCGCTCGGCCTCCTGAGTCGCCGGTGGATCAAGATCAAAAGCAGATCAAGATCAAGATCAAGATCAAGGGCACGCCTCGCTACGCTGGCGCAGAGCGTGAGTGGCGTGGCTGCTATGTTTTCAACGGCCCAGAATCACTTCTTTTGCTTTGGCACCCTCACGAGTTCCGTCTGCGAATAGATGTCATGCCAGCCGCGTTTGCGTTTGTCGAACAATGCCCAGACAAAGCCCAGACCCAGGCACAGCCACGACGCAATCGACACGACAAAACGCAACAGCGCCTGCCACAGGCTGATGGCGCTGCCGTCGGGGTTCTGTACGCGTACGCCCCATACTTGCATGCCCAGAGTCTGGCCGCCGTGGGTCCAGAATTTGGCGAAGAAACCGAACAGCGCGAACAGCAGCACCGTCGACAGCAGCGGGTCGCCATCCAGCGCGCCGGCGTCGGTGAGGGTGCGCATGCGGTCCTGGCCAATGATCGACATCTGGATCAGCTTGTACGCCCCGGCGGTGACGATCAGCAGTGCCGTGCACAGCAGGAAGTCGTAGAACATCGCCGCCAGTCGGCGCCCGAGGCCGGCGGGTGGGAACTCGCCTTGGGGGTGCAGGGTGTGCTTAGGCATGCAGGCAACTCGTCAGGCCAAAAGCGCATTCTATGAAATTGCAGGCGTAAAAAAGCCCCCGCAGGTCAATGCGGGGGCTTTTTTATATCAGTTGTCAGGCGATTACTTGCACTTCATCAGCTTGCAGGCCTTTTTGCCCCTGAGTTGCCACGAAGCTGACCTTCTGGCCTTCTTTCAAGGTCTTGAAGCCGTCGCCCTGGATTGCGCGAAAGTGCACGAACAAGTCCGCGCCGCTTTCCGGGGTGATGAAGCCGTAACCTTTTTCATCGTTGAACCATTTGACGGTACCGTTCTGACGCTGAGCCATTGTCTTGTTTCCCATGAATCTTCTAGAGGGTGATAACCGCGCACTGCTGTTGCAGGCAGTCGGCAAAATTACGCTGTAGTGCAGGAAACCAAGCGTCGTCGAACGGGTTGTAGCGGACCGCGGCTACTGGCCCAAGTCACGATCAATTGCGACCCATGCAAACACAGTGGGCTGAATGTACGCCAACTTTTGCGACCATGACAAGCCCTCGCATAGCACCCACCAAGAGGATCTCGGGCGCACTGTTCAATAGTGCTCCAGATACCATGGCGCCTGGGCTGGCGCCATTTTCAAAAGGTTATCGAACAGGTTCGAAATCGAATAAGCAGGCCGGCTTAGCCGCGGTAGTAACGTGGCGCAACGAAAGGCATCTTGCTGACTTTCAATGGCACGTTCTTACCCCGCACTACCGCACTCAGGGGAGTGTCGAGTGCGGTGTGGGCGAGATCGACGTAGCCCATCGCAAGCGGTGCTCCCAGGGTCGGACCGAAGCCGCCGCTGCAGACCTTGCCGACTACCTTGCCTGAGGCATCGACAATCTCGGCGCCCTCACGCACCGGAGTCCGTTCCTGCGGCAGCAAACCGACCCGTTTACGCGCCACGCCCTGGTGCTGCTGGGCGAAGATCTGCTCGGCACCGGGGAAGCCACCGGCACGTTCGCCGTCGGCGCGGCGTACCTTGGATATGGCCCAGAGCAGGCTGGCCTCGATCGGTGTGGTCGCGCTATCCATGTCATGCCCATACAGGCACAGGCCGGCTTCCAGGCGCAGCGAGTCCCGCGCGCCAAGGCCGATGGCCTGCACTTCAGGCTCTTGCAGCAGGCGCCGGGCCAGCAGCTCTGCACCTTCGGCCGGTACCGAAATCTCGTAACCATCTTCGCCGGTGTAACCCGAGCGGCTGACGTAGCAGTCCAGACCGAGCAACTTGACTGCACGGAACTGCATGAAGGTCATGCTCGCCACCTCTGGCGCCAGGCGCGCCAGCACCGTTGCTGCGGCCGGGCCTTGCAGGGCCAGGAGCGCACGCTCGGTAAACAGCGGCTGGATCTCGCACTGGCCTTCGAGGTGTTGGCGCAGGTGCGCCAGGTCCTGCTCCTTGCAGGCAGCATTGACCACCAGCAGCAACTCATCGTTGCCCAGGTTAGCCACCATCAAGTCATCCAGAATGCCGCCAGCGTCGTTGGTGAACATCGCATAACGCTGCATGCCGACTGGTAGGTCGATGATGTCGACCGGTACCAGGGTTTCCAGCGCCTGCGCCGCAGCGCTGCCGCTGAGGCGGATCTGGCCCATGTGCGAGACGTCGAACAAACCGGCCTGGGCGCGGGTGTGCTGGTGTTCCTTGAGCACGCCGAGCGGGTACTGCACCGGCATGTCATAACCGGCGAACGGCACCATGCGCGCGCCCAGTTCCAGGTGCAGCGCGTGCAGCGGGGTCTTGTGCAGCTGTACTTCGGACATCGGTGACTCCTTGAGAGTGGTTCAGATCAACATTCGATGATGTTGACGGCCAGACCGCCGCGGGCGGTCTCCTTGTATTTGCTTTTCATGTCGGCGCCGGTCTGGCGCATGGTGCGGATCACCTTGTCGAGCGAGACGAAGTGCTGGCCATCGCCGCGCAAGGCCATGCGCACAGCATTGATCGCCTTGACCGAGCCCATCGCGTTGCGCTCGATGCACGGCACCTGGACCAGCCCGCCAATCGGGTCGCAGGTCAGCCCGAGGTTGTGCTCCATGCCGATTTCGGCGGCGTTCTCGACTTGCTGGGCAGTGCCGCCCATGACCTCGCACAGCGCCCCGGCAGCCATCGAACAGGCTACGCCGACCTCGCCCTGACAGCCGACTTCGGCGCCGGAAATCGACGCGTTTTCCTTGTACAGAATGCCGATCGCTGCGGCGGTCAGCAGGAACCGCACCACGCCGTCCTCGTTGGCACCGGGCACAAAGCGCATGTAGTAGTGCAGCACGGCCGGGATGATCCCGGCGGCACCGTTGGTGGGCGCGGTGACCACGCGCCCGCCGTTGGCGTTTTCTTCGTTGACCGCCAGTGCATACAGGTTGACCCAGTCGAGCACTGACAAGGCATCGCGCAGGCTGGCTTCCGGGTGCTGGCTGAGCTGACGGTATAGCGCCGCCGCACGGCGTTTGACCTTGAGTCCTCCAGGCAGGATGCCTTCGTGCTGGCAGCCGGCAGTGACGCAGTCCTGCATGACCTGCCAGATCCGCAGCAGGCCGTCCCGGGTTTCCTGTTCCGGTCGCCAGGCCGCTTCGTTGGCCAGCATCACCTGGCTGAACGAAAGCTGCTGCGCGCTGCAATGGGCAAGCAACTGTTTGCCGGTGGTGAACGGGTAGGCCAGGACGGTGCGGTCTTCGACGATGCGGTCGTGCCCGGCCGCTTCTTCATCGACCACGAAGCCGCCGCCAACCGAGTAATACTCGCGGCTGCGCAACTGCAAACCGGCCTCGTCGAAGGCGCGAAAGATCATGCCGTTGGGGTGATAGTCGAGCGGCTTGCGGATCATCGCCAGGTGCTGCTTTTCGTTGAAGGCGATTTCGTGCTCACCGAGCAGGCACAGCCGGCCACTGCTGCGAATAGCCTGCAGACGCGGGGCGATGCTGTCGGTATCGACGCTGTCGGGCTGGGCGCCTTCAAGGCCGAGCAACACCGCCTTGTCGCTGCCGTGGCCCTTGCCGGTGGCACCGAGCGAGCCATACAGCTCGGCCTTGACGCTGGTCGTCTGGCTCAGCAGGCCGTCGCGGCGCAGGCCTTCGGCGAAGCGCGCGGCCGCGCGCATCGGCCCAACCGTGTGTGAGCTGGAGGGGCCGATGCCAATTTTGAACAGGTCGAACACGCTCAGGGACATGGATTGCTCCTCGGAACAGGCCTGGCTGCCGGGTGCGCCCGCCTCCAGTGGAGGCGGGCGAGGCGGCTATCAGACGTCCTGATAGCTCTCGATCGACGGGCAGGCGCAGATCAGGTTGCGATCACCAAACACGTTGTCGACCCGACCCACTGGCGGCCAGTACTTGGCTTCTACCAGGCTTGGCAGCGGGTACACCGCCTGCTCGCGGCTGTAGCCGTGGGCCCATTCACCGACCAGCTCGGCGGCGGTGTGCGGGGCGTTCTTCAGCGGGTTGTCATCCTTGTCCAGGTAGCCGTTTTCGACGGCGCGGATCTCTTCGCGAATCTTGATCATGGCATCGCAGAAGCGGTCCAGTTCTTCCCGCGATTCACTTTCGGTCGGCTCGATCATCAACGTGCCGGCCACCGGGAACGACATGGTCGGGGCGTGGAAGCCGTAGTCGATCAGGCGCTTGGCCACGTCATCGACGCTGATGCCGCTGCTGTCCTTGAGCGGGCGCAGGTCAAGAATGCACTCGTGCGCCACCAGGCCATTGCTGCCGGTGTACAACACAGGATAGTGCTCTTCCAGGCGGCGGGCGATGTAGTTGGCGTTGAGGATGGCCATTTGCGAGGCGCGGGTCAGGCCAGCGCCACCCATCATGCGGATGTACATCCAGGTGATCGGCAGGATGCTGGCGCTGCCGAACGGCGCGGCGCAGACCGCACCGGTGGTGTTTTCCAGCGCGGCGTGGCCGGGCAGGAACGGCGCCAGGTGTGACTTGACGCCGATCGGGCCGACGCCCGGGCCGCCACCGCCGTGGGGGATGCAGAAGGTCTTGTGCAGGTTCAGGTGCGAGACGTCGCCACCGAACTTGCCCGGCGCGCACAGGCCGACCATGGCGTTCATGTTGGCGCCGTCGATGTACACCTGGCCGCCGTTGTCATGGATGATCGCGCAGATTTCGCCGATGGCTTCCTCGAACACGCCATGGGTGGACGGGTAGGTGATCATGATCGCTGCCAGCTGCTCGCGGTGCTCGACGGCCTTGGCGCGCAGGTCGGCGATGTCGACGTTGCCGCGTGCATCGCAGGCGGTCACTACCACACGCATACCCGCCATGTGCGCGGTAGCCGGGTTGGTGCCGTGTGCCGACGACGGGATCAGGCAGATATTGCGGTGCGCGTCACCACGGCTGCGGTGGTAGGCACGGATCGCCAGCAAGCCGGCGTACTCGCCCTGGGAGCCGGCGTTGGGTTGCAGCGACACCGCGTCATAGCCGGTGGCAGCACAGAGCATCGCCTCCAGCTCGTTGGTCATCTGCAGGTAGCCCTGACTTTGCTCGGCGGGGGCGAACGGGTGCAGGTTGCCGAATTCGGCCCAGGTTACCGGGATCATTTCGCTGGCGGCGTTGAGCTTCATGGTGCAGGAGCCCAGCGGGATCATGCTGCGGTCCAGCGCCAGGTCCTTGTCGGCCAGCTTGCGCAGGTAGCGCATCAGCTCGGTTTCGCTGTGGTAGCGGTTGAACACCGGGTGTTCGAGGATCGCCGACTGCCGACGCAGCGCTGCTGGCAGGCGAGACTCATCGGCCGCAGCCAGGGCGGCGAAGTCAGGCAGCGACTGCTCGCCGGCAAATAGCTGCCAGAGCGCTTCGACGTCAGCCTGGGTGCTGGTTTCATCAAGCGACAGGCCCAGTTGCTCGGCGTCGATCTGGCGCAGGTTGATGCGCTGCTCGCGGGCCTTTTGGTGCAGGGCGGCGGTGGTTGCGCCGGTGGCCAGGGTCAGCGTGTCGAAATACGCCTGGGTCTGCAGGGTGACGCCCAGTTGCTGCAGGCCAGCGGCGAGAATTGCGGTGAGCGCGTGAGTACGCTCGGCGATGCGCTTGAGGCCGGCCGGGCCGTGGTAAACGGCATACATGCCGGCGATGTTGGCCAGCAGGACCTGCGCGGTGCAGATGTTGCTGGTGGCCTTCTCGCGGCGGATATGTTGCTCGCGGGTCTGCATGGCCAGGCGCAGGGCGGTCTTGCCGAAGCGGTCGATCGACACGCCGACCAGGCGGCCTGGCATATCGCGTTTGAATGCATCGCGGGTGGCGAAGTAGGCCGCATGCGGGCCGCCGAAGCCCAGGGGGACGCCGAAGCGCTGCGCGCTGCCGATGGCCACGTCGGCTTCAAATTCACCGGGTGGGGTCAGCAAGGTCAGCGCCAGCAGGTCAGCGGCCACCGCGACCAGGGCGTTGCCGGCGTGCAGGCGCTGGACCAGTTCGCGGTAGTCGAACACATCGCCATTGCTGGCCGGGTATTGCAGCAGCGCGCCGAAGAAGCGGCTGGTGTCATCCAGTGTGCGCTCGTCACCGATCACCACTTCGATGCCCAACGGCTCGGCACGGGTGCGCAGCACGTCGAGGGTCTGCGGGTGGCAATGCTGCGAAGCGAAGAAGCTGTGGCTGGCCTTGTTTTTCGACAGACGCTTGCAGAAGGTCATGGCTTCGGCGGCGGCGGTGGCTTCGTCGAGCAGCGAGGCGTTGGCGATCGGCAGTCCGGTCAGGTCACTGATCATGGTCTGGAAGTTCAGCAGGGCTTCCAGGCGGCCTTGGGAGATCTCTGGCTGGTAAGGCGTGTAGGCGGTGTACCAGGCCGGGTTTTCCAGCAGGTTGCGCAGGATCGGGGCAGGCGTGTGGGTGTTGTAGTAGCCCTGGCCGATCAGGCTTTTGAACAGCTGGTTCTTGCCAGCGATGGCTTTCAGCGCGGCAAGCGCCTCGGCTTCACTCTGGCCGTCGCTGCTGCCGAGCACACTGGTGCCCTTGATGCTGTCGGGGATCACCGCGGCGCTCATGGCGTCGAGGCTGTCAAAACCCAACTTGGCGAGCATGCTCTGCTCGTCAGCGGTGCGCGGGCCGATATGGCGGGCGATGAATTCGTTGGCAGTGCCGAGGTTACTGGTCATGGTCGGTCCTCAAGCGTCAGCGTTGGCTTTGATCAGGCGGTCGTAGGCATCCTGGTCAAGCAGTTTAGCCACGGCGTCGGCATCGGCCGGCTGGAAGCGGAAAAACCAGCCTGCGCCCAACGGGTCTTCGTTGACCAGTTCAGGGTTGTCAGCCAGTTGCTGATTGACCTCGAGCACTTCACCGGTCAGTGGCATGTACACGCCACTGGCGGCTTTCACTGATTCCACGGTGGAGGCTTCTGCGCCTTGCTCGTAGTGCTGCAGCTCAGGCAGTTGCACGTACACCACGTCACCCAAGGCGTTCTGGGCAAAGGCGGTGATGCCTACGGTGACGCTGCCGTCGGCTTCGCTGCGCAGCCATTCGTGATCTTCAGTGAAACGCAATTCGCTCATGGGGATTCCTCAAGGAAACAGGGCGTTGGCGCGGTCTTCCGCGCTCTTGGGTTGAGGATTGGTTAGCAATAACGTTGCCAATTGAAGAATATTCAATAAATTCAATGACTTGTCTTTATTTCTGGCTAATTGTTGGCAGATATTGGAATGATTTCGATACGGGCGGGGTGGGGTAGAAATGCTTAGAGGTATCAAACCCTTGCATATGTGGTGCTTCGGCATGGTGGAACGTATTCGATACGGTGTGTTGAAATCGATACGGTGGCGTTTGGAAAGGGGCCGCTTTGCGGCCCTTCGCGGGTGAACCCGCTCCTACAGGGTTTTGCAGCGCAGTCCAATCTGTGGAAGCGGGTTCACCCGCGAAGGCCCGCAGAGCGGCCCGGATGTGGCAGGTGTAAGCCTTGATACGGGTCCATCCGGTATTTGCAGGTGGAGCGTGGCCAAAAAAAAGGCGCCCAGAAGGGCGCCAAAAGATCCACCTTTACCAAAGGAGCGCTTGGCTACTCAAGGTGAATGGGTACAACTTGCGGTATTACAGGATCGACAACGGGTATTCGATTATCAGGCGAACTTCATCCAGGTCCGATTCAAAGGCGGTAGCGCGGGTGTTGGCCTGGCGCATGCGCACTGACAAGTCCTTGGCCGGGCCCGCCTGCACCACGTACTTGACCTCGATGTTGCGCTCCCAGCGTTTCTGCTCGGTGAGCGGGTCGCCGTTGCTGTCAGTACGCAGGTAGAAGCGGTTGGCGTTGCTGTAGTCCGCGCCGCTACCACGGGCATAACGGGTCATGAACGACAGCCCGGGGATCCCATAGCTGGCCATGTCCAGGTCGTAGCGCAGCATCCATGAGCGCTCTTTCGGCGAGTTGAAATCGCTGTACTGGATCGAGTTGTCGACAAAGATCGAATCCGACTGGCGCAGGTAATCGAAATCGTCGTCGCCGTTGTTGCGCTGGTGTGACAGGGCCAACGTATGCGCGCCAAATTGAACGCCTACTTTGGCGCTCCAGATGTTGTTGTTGAATTCGCCCAGGCGCTGTTTGCCTTGATCGACAGCCTTGTAGTAATTGGCACCGCCGATCAACGCCAATTGATCGCTCAACGGATAATTCAGGCTGATGCCGGTGTAGTACTGATTCCACACGTCTTTCAACTGACTGGCATAGGCGCTGACACTGATGGTGTCGTTGACCTGGTAATCACCGCCGCCGTAGCCGATCCACGGTGAGTCCACTGCGCCGCCGTAGAACGTGACGAAGCTGTCATTGAGGTCGCTGGAGACCGGCTGGCTCATTGCATGCAGGCGGCCACCTTGCACGGTCAGGCCATCGATGCTGGTGTTCTCGACGGTGACGCCACGAAAACTCTCTGGCAGCAGCCGCGAATCGCCGGCAGCCACCACTGGCGTCGACGGGAACACATCACCGACTCTGACCGTGGTGTCGAACAGGCGCACCTTGGCCGCAGCGCCGAGTTTGCTGTACTCATCGCGGGCCTCGCCATTGCTGGCGACAGGCAGGATGTCGAAGGAGCTGCGGCCGCCGTTGCGCCCGTCGCCGGTGTCGAGCTTCAGCCCGAGCATGGCAAAGGCGTCGATACCGAAGCCGACTGTACCTTGGGTGAAGCCGGAACTGAAACGGCTGATGATCGCGTGGGCCCAGGCCTCGGAGTAGCCGTTGGTATTGCCCTTGCCGCTGTTGTAAGTGGGCGCTGCCGCGCTGCGATCATCCCGATTGAAATAGAAGTTGCGGTTGAGGACGGTCAGGCTACTGCCTTCGATAAAACCTTCGGCTTGGTCAGCAGCGTTAGCCGAAACTGCATAAGTTGCCGATAACGCGGAACTTGCCGCTACACACAGCGCTAGTTTGACATTCATCCAGAGCTCCCCTGATACGGCAGTTTTTATTAGTGTGCCAATGGCTGTTTTTATGAAATCTGCCTCGGCGGCGCAGGGATATTTGCGCTGGATATATCGTTGCAGTCAGAAGATAACGGCAGGGTAATCCGATCATTACAATTTGGTCATTTGCCTGTTGCCCGACCACGTCAACGGGACGCGCTGGAAAGTTACGCCGCATTCACTTCCTTGCAAAATTGTAATGTTGCCGCCACCGCGCTGATAGCTGCCGTTCATTAGCGTGCCTGCACTTGATTCAACAGGGCTTGGCGGCGGCCGCAGGGTGCTTGCCAGGTTTCAGTGAAATGTGTGCAGAGGACCCTTACCGTGCCCCGGTTCAACCGTTCCACCTTGATCAGCAAGCCAGCCTGGGCGTGCCGGCTGCTGGCTGTCTGCGCGCTGATCGGCGCCGGCCTGCCCGCGCCGGCACTGGCCCAGGGCCTGAGTTTGACCCAGGCCCTGGCCCAGGCCATGGCGGCCAACCCGCAGTTGGCAGCTGCCCGCCAGGAAATCGGCATCGCTCAAGGTGCGCGTGACCAGGCTGGGGTCATGCCCAACCCTGAGCTGTCTTACGAGGTTGAAGACACTGACCGCAACAGCAGCACGACCACGGTCACGCTCAGCCAGGCGCTGGAGCTGGGTGGCAAGCGTGGTGCGCGCATCGAAGCTGCCAGCTACGGCCAGAGCGTCGCCCAGCTGGAGCTGGCGCGTCAGGTCAACAGCCTGCGCGCCGATGTTGTAGAGGCCTTTCATGCCGCGCTGCGCGCGCAGGTCGGGGTCGATCTGGCGCGCCAGTCGCAGCAGCTCGGCGAACGCGGCCTGAAGGTTGTCGATGGCCGGGTGCGGGCGGGCAAGTCGTCGCCGGTCGAGGCGACCCGCGCCCAGGTCGAGCTGGCCGAAGCGCGCCTGCAGTTGCGCCGTGCTGAAACCGAACAGGCCATGGCTTACCAGAACCTGGCCCTGATCAGCGGCAGCGCCACTGCCGATGTTCAGCGGCTGGATGCGCCGAGCCTGTCGCCTGGCTTGCCGCCATCCTCCGTCGACCTGCTGGCCCGGCTCGAGCAGACCGCCGAGATGCGCCATGCGCTTGCCGTGATCGACCAGAGCGATGCCGCGCTTGGCTCGGAAAAGGCCCTGCGCGTGCCCAACCTCACCGTCAGTGTCGGCAGCCAATACGACCGCACCGTGCGCGAGCGGGTCAACGTGGTCGGCCTGTCGATGCCGTTGCCGCTGTTCGATCGCAACCAGGGCAACGTGCTCTCGGCGGCGCGGCGCGCCGATCAGGCGCGCGACCAACGCAACGCGGTCGAGCAGCGGCTGCGCAGTGAAACCCAGACCGCGCTGCTGCAATGGACCCGCGCAATGCACGAGGTCGAGACCTACGAGCAGACCATCCTACCGGCAGCCCAGCAGGCGCTCGACAGCGCCACGCGCGGTTTCGAAATGGGCAAGTTCGGCTTTATCGAAGTGCTCGATGCCCAGCGCACCTTGATCACCGCACGCGGCCAGTACCTCGACTCGCTGGGCGCCGCCAGTGCTGCCCGGGCGCAAGTGGAACGGATCTACGGCGACCTTGATGGTGCCGTTGCCGCGCGTTGAGCGGCCAGACGCTTTATTCGGTACCTGGCGGCTGAGCCCGTCACTGCCCACGATCAGCAGGAGTAGCAATGAACAACACACGCAAGATCGCCCTCGCGGTTGCCGCCGTGGCCGCCCTCGGCCTGGGCAGCCTGCTCTGGAGCTCGAATGCCGAGCAGCACGCCGATGCCCATGGCAAGGATGACGATCATGGCCATGCCGAGACGCAGGCGACGCCAGCCAAAAACTCAGGTGAGGATGATCACGACCACCAGGAAGGCGCTGAAGACGAGCACGCCGAAGCAGGCCATGGAGAAGAGGAGGGCAAGCTGACCCTCAGTGCCGAGCAGATCAAGGCTGCGGGCATCGTCCTCGCCCCTGCAGGGCCACGCCAGCTCGGCACCGTGGTGAGCTTCCCGGGTGAAATCCGCTTCGACGAAGACCGCACCGCGCACGTGGTACCGCGGGTGCCTGGCGTGGTCGAAAGCGTGCAGGCCAATCTCGGCCAGGCGGTGCGCAAGGGCCAGGTGCTGGCGGTGATCGCCAGCCAGCAGATCTCCGACCTGCGCAGCGAACAGCAGGCCGCCCAGCGCCGACTGGAGCTTGCCCGGCTGACCTTCACCCGCGAACAACAGTTGTGGCAGGACAAGATTTCTGCCGAGCAGGACTACCTGCAGGCGCGCCAGGCCCTGCAAGAGGCTGAGATTGCCCAGGCCAATGCCCGCCAGAAAATCGCCGCAATCGGCTCTGCCATCGGGGCCGCCGGCGGCAACCGCTACGAACTGCGAGCACCGTTCGATGCAGTGGTGGTGGAGAAGCACCTGAGCGTCGGCGAAGTGGTCAGCGAGGCCACCAACGCGTTCATTCTGTCTGACCTCAGCCAGGTCTGGGCGACGTTTGCGGTGCCGCCCAGTGACTTGAACAAGGTCACCACCGGCCGCGCGGTCAAGGTGTCCTCGCCAGACATGAATGCCGAAGTCGACGGCAAGGTCGGCTATGTCGGCAGCCTGCTCGGTGAGCAGAACCGCGCGGCGACCGTGCGCGTCACCCTGACCAATCCCGAGGGCGCCTGGCGCCCGGGCCTGTTCGTGAATATCGCGGTCACGGCGCAGTCGGCCCAGGTCGCCGTGGCCGTGCCCGAGTCGGCCGTGCAAACCCTCGAAGCACAGCCTGCGGTATTCGTGCGCAGCGTCGACGGCTTCGAGGCGCACCCGGTCAGCCTTGGTCGGCGTGACGGCGGTTATGTGGAAATCACCACGGGCCTGCAGGCCGGTGTCGAGGTCGCTGCCAGTGGCAGTTTCACGCTCAAGTCGGAGCTGGGCAAGGCCACTGCCGAGCACAGCCACTGATGCGCCGCGAAAGGAAGATTGCCCATGTTTGAACGTCTTATCAGATTCGCCATCGAGCAGCGTATCGTGGTCATGATCTCGGTGCTGATCATGGCTGCGGTCGGGGTCTACAGCTACCAGAAGCTGCCCATCGATGCGGTCCCGGACATCACCAACGTCCAGGTCCAGATCAACACTGCCGCGCCAGGCTACTCACCGCTGGAAACCGAGCAGCGCATTACCTTTGCCGTGGAAACGGCCATGGCCGGCCTGCCGGGGCTGCTGCAGACCCGCTCGCTGTCGCGCTCGGGCCTGTCGCAGGTCACGGTGATTTTCAAGGACGGCACCGACATCTTCTTCGCCCGGCAGCTGGTCAACGAGCGTCTGCAGGTGGCCAAGGCGCAATTGCCGCAAGGCGTCGAGGCGATCATGGGCCCGGTATCGACCGGGCTCGGCGAGATTTTCCTGTGGACCGTCGAGACCGAGCCTGGCGCGTTGAAGGAAGACGGTACGCCCTACACCCCGACCGACCTGCGGGTGATCCAGGACTGGATCATCAAGCCGCAGTTGCGCAACGTGCCCGGGGTTGCCGAAATCAACACCATTGGCGGCTACGCCAAGCAGTATCAAATTGCGCCCGATCCCAAGCGCCTGGCTGCCTACAAACTGACCTTGAATGATTTGCTGACTGCCCTGGAAAGCAACAATGGCAACGTTGGCGCCGGCTACATCGAGCGCAGTGGCGAGCAATTGCTGATCCGCGCACCTGGCCAGGTGGGCACTGTCGATGACATCGCCAACATCGTCATCAGCAGCGTTGGCGGCGCGCCGATCCGCGTCAGCAATGTCGCCGAAGTCAGCATCGGCAAGGAACTGCGCTCCGGCGCTGCCACCGAGAACGGCCGTGAGGTGGTGCTCGGCACCGTGTTCATGCTGATCAACGAGAACAGCCGCAGCGTGTCGCAAGCGGTTGCCAGCAAGCTCGCCGAGATCAACCGCACGCTGCCCAAGGGCGTGGTGGCGGTCACCGTCTATGACCGCACCAATCTGGTCGAAAAAGCCATTGCCACGGTCAAGAAGAACCTGATCGAAGGGGCGATCCTGGTCATCGTGATTCTGTTCCTGTTCCTCGGCAATATCCGCGCGGCGTTGATCACGGCGATGGTGATCCCGCTGTCGATGCTGTTCACCTTCACCGGCATGTTCAACAACAAGGTCAGCGCCAACCTGATGAGCCTGGGCGCGCTGGACTTCGGCATCATTGTCGACGGCGCGGTGGTGATCGTGGAAAACGCCATCCGGCGTCTGGCCCATGCCCAGCACAAGCACGGGCGCATGCTGAGCAAGACCGAGCGTTTCCATGAGGTGTTCGCGGCGGCCCGTGAGGCGCGCCGGCCGTTGATCTTCGGCCAGCTGATCATCATGGTGGTGTACCTGCCGATCTTCGCCCTCACCGGGGTCGAGGGCAAGATGTTCCACCCGATGGCCTTCACCGTGGTGCTGGCGCTGCTCGGCGCGATGATCCTGTCGGTGACGTTCGTGCCTGCCGCGATTGCCATGTTCGTCACCGGCAAGGTCAAGGAAGAGGAAGGCGTGGTCATGCGCACCGCGCGCCAGGGTTACCAGCCGGTGCTGCGCTGGGTGCTGGAGCATCGCCGGTTTGCCTTCGCCGGGGCGTTCATCGTGGTACTGCTCAGCGGCGTGCTGGCGACGCGCATGGGCAGCGAGTTCATCCCCAGCCTGAGCGAGGGCGATCTGGCCTTGCAGGCGTTGCGTGTGCCGGGCACCAGCCTGACCCAGTCGGTCGACATGCAGCAGCGTCTGGAAAAAGCCATCATCGAGCAGGTCCCAGAGGTGGAACGGATATTTGCCCGTACCGGCACCGCCGAGATCGCCTCCGACCCGATGCCGCCGAACATCTCCGATGCCTACATCATGCTCAAGCCGCAGAGTCAGTGGCCCGACCCGAGCCTGTCGCGGGAGGCATTGATCGCCCAGGTGCAGAAGGCAGCCGCCAGCGTGCCGGGCAGCAACTATGAGCTGTCGCAGCCGATTCAGTTGCGTTTCAACGAGCTGATCTCCGGTGTGCGCAGTGATGTTGCGGTAAAGGTCTTCGGCGATGACATGGATGTGCTCAACCGCACTGCGGCCAAGATCGCCACGGCGTTGCAGGGCGTGCCGGGTGCGTCCGAGGTCAAGGTCGAACAGACCACCGGCTTGCCGGTACTGACCATCAATATCGACCGCGACAAGGCTGCACGTTACGGCCTGAGCATGGGCGCTGTGCAGGACGCCATCGCCATCGCGGTAGGTGGCCGTGAGGCTGGCACCTTGTATGAAGGCGACCGCCGTTTCGACATGGTGGTGCGCCTCTCGGAGACCTTGCGCACCGACGTTGCCGGGCTGTCCAGCCTGTTGATTCCGGTGCCGGCAAGCGCCGCCAGCGGGGCCCAGCAGATTGGCTTCATCGCCCTGTCGCAGGTGGCCAGCCTGGACCTGCAGTTGGGGCCCAACCAGATCAGCCGCGAGAACGGCAAGCGCCTGGTGGTGGTCAGCGCCAACGTGCGCGGGCGTGACCTTGGCTCGTTCGTCGCGCAGGCCAGCGAGACCCTGGCCAGCACGGTCGCCATCCCGGCAGGTTACTGGACCAGCTGGGGCGGCCAGTTCGAGCAGTTGCAGTCGGCGGCCAAGCGCTTGCAGATCGTGGTGCCGGTGGCCTTGCTGTTGGTCATGACCTTGCTGTTCCTGATGTTCAACAACCTCAAGGACGGCTTGCTGGTGTTCACCGGGATTCCCTTTGCCCTGACCGGCGGGGTGGTGGCGCTGTGGCTGCGTGATATCCCGCTGTCGATTTCGGCTGGGGTGGGCTTTATTGCCTTGTCCGGGGTCGCGGTGCTCAACGGGCTGGTAATGATCGCGTTTATCCGTGGCCTGCGCGAGGAGGGTCGCAGTGTCAGGCTGGCCGTGGATGAAGGTGCGCTGACCCGGTTGCGACCGGTGTTGATGACGGCGTTGGTGGCGTCGCTCGGCTTCATCCCGATGGCCTTGGCCACCGGCACCGGCGCTGAGGTGCAACGGCCGCTGGCGACCGTGGTGATTGGCGGGATTCTGTCGTCTACGGCGTTGACGCTGCTGGTGTTGCCGGCGCTGTATCACTGGGTGCATCGGCGTGATGATGAGGTAGAGCAGGCTTGAAGTAGTTGCCCAAGAAAAAACCCACAATGCAGATTGTGGGTTTTTTTATTGAAGATTGAATAGAGCGGGGCCGCTGCGCGGCCTTCGCGGGTGAACCCGCTCCCACAGGGTTGTGAGTTAACTTATCAACCTGTGGGAGCGGGTTCACCGGGACGCCGGACCGCCGCGAAGGGTCGCGCAGCGGCCCCGTTATTGGTATGACAACTTACTTACTTTCAGTGCGCGGCTGTTTCTGCTGTTGCGCAACTTTTTGTTTGTCATCCTGCTGCAACGACTTGCTATCCCAAAGTCGTGCCTGTTCAGTCCGAAAATCCTTATTGAATTGCTTGGCGCGCTCATGCCCGCCTTCAGCATATGCGGTGCCGGTCATTCCAATCAGCAGGCTGGCCATGGCCATGCACTTCAGCAGTTTCATAATTAACCTCGCTATCGTCAACCTGCCGGGAGCGGCGGTTTCTCTCGCATGCAGGTTAACCAGGCGAAGTTAACGCGAGGGTGAGTGGGCCATTACAGTTTGGTTAGGTTGGCGCACTCATAACGGCACCGAGTAATCGGCGCGCTAAAGATTACGGTAGCGTTAGTCGAATTCAATTTTTGAACGTTCATTGCCTGACCATTCGTCTTGTTTTGATAAAAATAGGGCACGATCTCTAACCGTTTTTCTCCCAATAGGTAGATGACGCGGTTCTGCGGTATCGCCCGACTACAGCAAAGGCTAGGAGAAAAATGTATGCACAACCCCGCCGATAAACAACACCAGCAACAAACACCGAGCAAGTCCGCCGGAGAAGCCGAGCGCGACAACGATGCACTCCGGCCAGACGGCTCGACGGGCACCGAGCATGATTCGACCGCGCAGAAAACTGCACGTCAGGAAGACCAGCAGCGCAAGTAAAAATGAAAAAGCGGCGCGCATCTCTCGGGATGCGCGCCGCTTTTTTTGCGGGGTTTACAGGATGGGCTTACCGCCGGTCACGCCATAGCGCGAACCGGAAATGTAGCTGGCCTCATCCGAGCCCAGCAGCACGTAGATCGGGGCGACTTCGATCGGCTGGCCAGGGCGGCCCATCGGCGTTTGCGTACCGAATTCGCTGACCTCTTCGACCGGCATGGTCGCCGGGATCAATGGTGTCCAGATCGGGCCAGGTGCGACGCTGTTGACGCGAATGCCCTTGCTTCCAAGCATCTGCGCCAACCCGGCGGTGAAGTTGGCGATCGCACCTTTGGTCGTCGCGTACGGCAGCAGTGTCGGCTTGGGCGAATCGGAGTTGATCGAGCTGGTGTTGATGATCGAACTGCCCTTGGCCATCGACGGCAGCGCTCTCTGGCAGATGCGGAACATGGCAGTGATGTTCACATCGAAGGTCATCACCCACTCGTCATCGGTGATGTCTTCGAGGTTTTCGTGGGACATCTGGAACGCGGCATTGTTGATCAGGATGTCGATGCGGCCAAACTTCTCCACCGTCTTGTCGACAATTTCGTAGCACACCGCCTTGTGCGCCAGATCGCCTGGCAGCAGCAGGCACTGGCGGCCAGCCTGTTCGACCCAACGGGCAGTTTCCTGGGCGTCTTCGTGTTCATTCAGATAAGCGATGGCAACGTCGGCGCCTTCACGGGCATAGGCAATCGCCACGGCGCGGCCGATGCCGCTGTCGCCGCCAGTGATCAGGGCAATCTTGCCCTGCAGGCGGCCATTGCCTTTGTAGCTGTGTTCGCCGCAATCGGGGAGCGGTTGCATCTTCTGCTGCTCGCCGGGTACGTCCTGCGGTTGTGCCGGAAACGGTGGCGTAGGGTAATCGCGCATGGTCGGTACTCCTGTTGAGATGAAAGGCTCCTGTTATTGGAAGGAGCTCATCCGCGGGAGTTGGAGTGCATGCGCGGTCAACGCGACCAGTGGTCAAGCCTCAGGGTTTGGCGGGGATCCCGTACTTGCGCAGACGCTGAGCAATCGCAGTATGTGAGGTATTCAGCCGTGCTGCCAGCTGCCGGGTCGAGGGATAGCTGGGGTACAGGCGCTGCAACAGCTCACGCTCGAAATCGCCAACTGCCTGCTCAAGGCTGGCCACCTCGGTGTCCTGGCCTCGGCGCACCGCGGTGCCGGCGATGTCCAGGTCGCCAATGTCGACCAGGTCGCTGTCGCAGATGGCCGCAGCGCGGAAGATCACGTTCTGCAATTGGCGCACGTTGCCCGGCCACGGGTTGGCCAGCAACGCTGCATGGGTGCCTGGGGCGAGCTGGCAGGTCGGGCGCTGGATCTGCGTGCAGGCCTGCTGCATGAAATAGTGCGCCAGCAGCAGAATGTCCTGGCCGCGCTCGCGCAGCGGCGGCACTTGCAGGTTGAGCACGTTGAGGCGGTAGAACAGGTCCTCGCGAAAGCTGCCCTCGCTGACCATGCGTTCGAGGTCACGGTGGGTGGCGCTGATGATGCGTACATCGACCTTGACCTCGCGATCGCCACCGACCCGGCGAAAGCTGCCGTCGTTGAGAAAACGCAGCAGCTTGGCCTGCAGGTACGGCGACATCTCGCCGATTTCGTCGAGAAACACCGTACCCTGGTTGGCCAGCTCCATCAGCCCCGGCTTGCCACCGCGCTGCGCGCCGGTAAACGCGCCCGGGGCATAGCCGAACAGTTCGCTCTCGGCCAGGCTCTCGGGCAATGCGGCGCAGTTGAGAGCCAGAAACGGCGCGCCCTGACGGCTGCTCAGGGCATGGCTGGCGCGGGCCACCAGCTCCTTGCCGGTGCCGGTTTCGCCATGCACCAGTAACGGCGCATCCAGCGCCGCCACACGCAGGGCACGGGCCTTGAGGGTGCGAATGGCTGGCGAGTCGCCGAGCAGCGCATCGAAGCCTTCGGCGTGATCATGGTGCAGCGCCGACAAGCGCTCCCCCATACGCTTGGGCGGGTACAGCGTCAGCAGGCCGCCGGCATGGGTGATCGGCGTGGCATCCAGGAGCAGGCTGTGGCCGTCGAACTGCATCTCGCGCATCGGCAGGTGGAAGTTGTTGTCCAGCAGCGCCTGCAGCAGCGCCGGGTCCTTGAACAGCTCGCCAACCGAGCGCCCAGCCGACTCGCGCCCGCACAGGGCGATCAGCGCCGGGTTGGCCAGCAACACCTTGCCGGCGCTGTCGACGGCCAGCACCGGGTCGCTCATGGCTGCCAGCAAGGCATCCAGCTGCAGGTGTCGGCGCTGGCCGGGGAGGATGTCGACCACTTCCACCGATTGCACGCCGTGCACTTCCAGCAGGGCATCGTGCAGTTCTTCGAGCACCGCCGGGCTGAGGGTCGGGGCGTCGATGTAGACGTTTGGCGGGACCATCTCCACGGCGTCCAGGTTGAGATGGCGGGCACCGAGCAGGGCCAGGACTTCCTGGGTGATGCCGACGCGGTCGATGAAGCTGACGTGAATGCGCATGGGGAGCGTACAAGGCTGTGGCCGCAGAGGCGCTCAGTATGCCGCGCCCGCCTCAGGCTTCAAGCCTTGTGCATCAACAAAACTGCCGGCGGTACTGTCGCCGTAGAGGCTATTCCAGATGCTCAGGCTTGACGCAGTCGCCGGATTTGACCGCGAGCTTCTGGCGGATGTCTTCAAACATCAGGTCATAGATTTTGTGCGACGAGCCCATGCTCTCGAATTTTTTCGGCTGCGGCATGTAGCTCTGGGCCTTGCGCGTGGCGATGCTGAGAAAGCTCGGCAGGACCTGATCCTTGGCCAGAAAGAACGTTTCCTCAACCGGCTTGCCTTCGATGCTGCCGTGCATACGAAACTGGATGCCGGCGCCGTCCTTGGGGTCCGTGGCCACTTCGTAGTTGATGTTGAGGTCGTAGCTGTGATCCTGGTTGTGCAGCGCCATGCGCTCGATATGCACGTGACCTGGCTCGAACTTGGCCATGATAGCTCCTCGCAAAGGTGTGAAAACGGCGGGCGACCGGCACCCGCCAACTGCAATCAACGGTAGCTTATTCCAGGCTTGGCGGTGGATACCCGAGTGCCGGCGGTGCCTTTGACGATCTCTTCGATGTCGGCCAGCGAGCCAATCACCGCGACCTTGCCGGTGTTGCGGGCGAAGTCGCAGGCAGCCTGCACCTTGGGTCCCATCGAGCCTGCGGCAAAGCCAAGCCGCTCCAGTTCATCCGGGTGAGCCTGGGCAATCGCCTTCTGCGTGGGCTTGTTGAAGTCGACATACGCGGCGTCGACGTCAGTGGCGATGACCAGCAGATCAGCGTCCAGCTGTTCAGCCAGCAGGGCCGAACACAGGTCCTTGTCGATCACCGCTTCGATGCCTTTGAGCTTGCGGTTTTCATCGTACATGGTGGGGATGCCGCCGCCACCGGCACAGATCACGATGCTGCGTTTTTCCAGCAACCATTTGATCGGACGGATTTCGAAGATGCGCTTGGGTTTCGGGCTGGCGACTACCCGGCGGTATTTATCGCCGTCAGGCTTGACCACCCAGCCCTTGTCCTTGGCCAGACGCTCGGCGTCCTCCTTGCTGTAGACCGGGCCGATGAACTTGGTCGGATCCTTGAAGGCCGGGTCGTTGGCGTCGACTTCGACCTGGGTGAGCAGAGTGGCGAACGGCACTTCGAAGTCGAGCAGGTTGCCCAGCTCCTGTTCGATCATGTAGCCGATCATGCCTTCGGTTTCAGCGCCAAGCACGTCCAATGGGTAGGCTTCGTCCGGCTTGTAGGCCTGGGCCTGCAGCGACAGCAAACCGACCTGCGGACCGTTGCCGTGGGCGATGACCAGTTCATTGCCGGGGTGGATCTTGGCGATCTGTTCGGTGGCGGTGCGGATGTTGCTTCGCTGATTGTCAGCGGTCAGAGGCTCGCCTCGGCGGAGCAGGGCGTTGCCGCCCAGTGCAACAACGATACGCATGGTGAAGTGTCCTTTGGCAGAGAGGAGCAGACGGCGTGGCCGCTGCGAGTGAACCTGCTGACAAGCAGCAATTCACCCAGCAGCGGCCACGCCAGCCCAGCGAGTCGGTCAGAGATCGGCCAGGGTCGAGACCAGGATCGCCTTGATCGTGTGCATGCGGTTTTCCGCCTGCTCGAAGGCAATGCAGGCCGGCGACTCGAACACGTCGTCGGTCACTTCGATACCGTTGGCCAGGTGCGGGTACTGCTCGGCGATCTGCTTGCCGACCTTGGTGTCGGAGTTGTGGAACGCCGGCAGGCAGTGCATGAACTTGGCCCGCGGGTTGCCGGTGGCCTTCATCAGCTCGGCGTTGACCTGATACGGCAGCAGTTGCTGAATGCGTTCGCCCCAGGCTTCGACTGGCTCGCCCATCGATACCCAGACGTCGGTATGGACGAAATCGACGCCTTTGACCGCCGCTTTCGGGTCTTCGGTGAGGGTGATGCGCGCGCCGCTTTCTTCGGCGTATTTGTGGCAGCGTTCGACCAGATCATCGTGCGGCCACAGCGCCTTGGGCGCGGCAATGCGCACGTCCATGCCGAGTTTGGCGCCGATCAGCAGCAGCGAGTTGCCCATGTTGTTGCGGGCGTCGCCCAGGTAGGCGTAGCTGATGTCGTGGATCGGCTTGTCGCTGTTTTCGCGCATGGTCAGCACGTCGGCGATCATCTGGGTAGGGTGGTATTCATCGGTCAGGCCGTTGAACACCGGTACCCCGGCAAACTTGGCCAGCTCCTCAACGATCTCCTGCTTGAAGCCGCGGTACTCGATGGCGTCGTACATGCGCCCGAGCACCCGTGCGGTGTCCTTCATGCTTTCCTTGTGACCGATCTGCGACGAATTGGGGTCGATGTAGGTGACGTTGGCGCCTTGGTCGTAGGCGGCCACTTCGAACGCGCAGCGGGTACGGGTCGAGGTCTTTTCGAAGATCAGGGCAATGTTGTTGCCCTTCAGGTGCTGCTGCTCGGTGCCGGTGTACTTGGCGCGCTTGAGGTCGCGGGACAGGTCGAGCAGGTAGCGCAGCTCGCGCGTGGTGTGATGTTCCAGGCTGAGCAGGTTGCGGTTGTGGATGTTGAACGCCATGACAGTTCTCCTTGGATTCGGTGAGGTACCCGGCCGGCGCCTGGTGAGCGCGGCCGGGGTGCTGGCTATTTCAGTAATCGATAGGGTCGCGGATGATCGGGCAGGTCATGCAGTGGCCGCCGCCACGGCCACGGCCGAGTTCGCCGGCACTGATGGTGATGACCTCGACCCCGGCCTTGCGCAGCAGGGTATTGGTATAGGTATTGCGGTCGTAGCCGATGACCACGCCAGGCTCGAGCGCGACCACGTTGTTGCCGTCATCCCACTGCTCGCGCTCGGCGGCAAAGGCGTTACCGCCGGTTTCCACCACGCGCAGCTCTTTCAGGTTGAGCGACTCGGCGACCACTTCGATGAAGCTCTTGTGCTCGCGGCGCACGTCCAGGCCATACGGCTTGCTGCTGTCCTGACGGATCACGAACGGCACGATCTCTTTGACTACTTCCGGGAAGACCGTGACCAGGTCGCGGTCGCAGAAGCTGAACACGGTGTCCAGGTGCATCGCCGCGCGCGATTTGGGCAGGCCGGCGACCACTACTTTTTCTACCGCGCCCTTGGCGAACAGCGACTGCGCCAGTTGGCCGATGGCCTGGCGCGAAGTGCGCTCACCCATGCCGATCAAGACCACGCCATTGCCGATCGGCATCACGTCGCCGCCTTCCAGGGTGGCCTTGCCGTGGTCCTGGTCAGGGTCGCCGTACCAGATTTCGAACTCGGCGTTGGTGAACTGTGGGTGGAATTTGTAGATGGCGGTGGTCAGCAGGGTTTCCTGACGGCGCGCTGGCCAGTACATCGGGTTCAGCGTGACGCCGCCGTAGATCCAGCAGGTGGTGTCGCGGGTGAACTGGGTGTTGGGCAGCGGGTCGAGGAGGAAGCTGGAGTGACCGAGGTAGTCGCGGTACATCTTGATCACGCTGGCGCCTTCGCTTTCAGGCAGGTCTTCGCCGGCCACGCCGCCAATCAGAAACTCAGCCAGACGGCGCGGCTCCATGCCTTCGAGCCAGCTGCGCACTTCGTTGGTCAGGCCCAGGCCGACGGTGTCGGCGGTGATCTTGCGGTCGAGGATCCACTTCAGAGCTTCAGGGATCTGCACGGTCTCGGTCAGCAGGTTGTGCATTTCCAGCACTTCGATGCCGCGCTCGCGCATCTTGGTAACGAAGTCGAAGTGGTCGCGCTTGGCCTGGTTGACCCAGATCACATCGTCGAACAGCAGGTCGTCGCAGTTGCTTGGGGTCAGCCGCTGGTGTGCCAGGCCTGGGGAGCAGACCATCACTTTGCGCAGTTTGCCGGCTTCGGAATGGACGCCGTACTTGAGGTTTTCGGTGGACATGGTGATTGCCTCCATGATGCAGATTCGGTGATTAAAGGGTCAGGAAACCGTCATACAGGCCGTAGGCCGCCACCAGCGCGCCGACGACTACTGCGGCGAAGATCAGCTTCTCCATGCTGGTGAAGATCGGTTGCCCCAGTTCACGCTTGGCCTTGGCGAACAGGATCGCCCCAGGCGCATACAGCAGCGCCGACAGCAGCAGGTACTTCATGCCGCCGGCATACAGCAGCCAGATCGCGTAGAGCAGGGCGATGGCGCCGATCAGCAGGTCCTTGCGCCGCTCACCGGGTGCTTGTTCGTAGGTTTCGCCGCGCAGCGCCATGAGAAAGCCGTAGGCCGCTGACCACAGGTAGGGCACCAGGATCATCGAGGTGGCGAGGTAGATCAGTGACAGGTAGGTGCTGGCCGAGAACAGGGTGATGATCAGGAACACCTGCACCATCGCGTTTGTCAGCCAAAGGGCGTTGGTCGGGACATGGTTGGCGTTTTCGCGGCGCAGGAACTCCGGCATGGTGTGGTCCTTGGCCGCCGCGAACATGATCTCGGCGCACAGCAGCACCCACGACAGCAACGCCCCGAGCAGCGAGATGATCAGGCCGACGCTGATCAGCACCGCGCCCCAGTGGCCGACCACATGCTCAAGCACTGCCGCCATCGACGGGTTCTGCAGCTTGGCCAGTTCCGGTTGGGTCATCACGCCCATCGACAGCACGTTGATCAGCACCAGGAACAGCAGCACGGTGATAAAGCCGATTACCGTGGCCTTGCCGACGTCGGCGCGTTTTTCTGCGCGGGAGGAGAAGATGCTCGCGCCCTCGATGCCGATGAACACCCACACGGTGACCAGCATCATGTTGCGCACCTGGTTCATCACGCTGCCCAGGTCCGGCGAGCCGACCGCCCAGATGTCGGCGGTGATCACGTCGAGCTTGAACGCGAACAGGCAGATCAGCGCGAACAAGGCCAGCGGCACCACCTTGGCGATGGTCGTCACCAGGTTGATGAAGGCGGCTTCCTTGATCCCGCGCAGCACCAGAAAATGCACGGCCCAGAGCAGGATCGAGGCGCCGATCACCGCCGCCGGCGTGTTGCCTTCGCCAAATACCGGGAAGAAATAACCGAGCGTGCTGAACAACAGCACGAAGTAACCGACGTTGCCCAGCCAGGCACTGATCCAGTAACCCCAGGCTGAGGAAAAGCCCATGTAGTCACCAAATCCAGCCTTGGCGTAGGCATACACGCCACCGTCCAGATCGGGCTTGCGATTGGCCAGGGTCTGGAATACGAACGCCAGGGTCAACATGCCTACTGCGGTAATTGCCCAGCCAATCAATACCGCGCCAACACCGGCACTGGCGGCCATGTTTTGCGGCAGGGAAAATATCCCGCCACCAATCATCGAGCCGACCACAAGTGCGACCAGTGCGCCGAGTTTAAGTTTTTCGGGAGAATCAGACATTTAACGACTCCGTACCAGGAGAAAGTTGACGTCATGGTAAACCTGACGCCGCCGGCATTCGCTGATGTAGATCAGTTCATGGCAACGTAAGGCCTGGGCCAGACGTGTCTCCTGGAGTGTGCCGACCGCTCTGCTGCAGGCCTTTGCACCGGCAACTCCATGTCTAGGTAGAGTAAACACTCTGTTCTGCCTGCGATGTTTCAAACTAGCCGCTTTTACTGGATAGGCAAATTTTCAGCGTAAATTAAAATTATTACTGCAGAGGCTATAGTTGCCCGGCAGCCTCTCACTGGCGCACAGGATCGCCTATAGACAGTGTTGCTATTAGTGCTATAGCGTTTAAGGGTGACAGCGCATATACAGCGCTATTTATATGGGCTCAAAAGTTTTGCGTGCAGATGACATCAACCAACGGTGGGCGCCCAATGAGCGAGCCTGGAAATAAACTGCGACTCGGTGCATTGATTGCGCTGGTAGTGGGTTCGATGATTGGTGGCGGAATCTTTTCGCTGCCGCAGAACATGGCCGCCCGCGCCGACGCCGGCGCTGTGTTGATCGGCTGGGGCATCACCGCCGTAGGCATGCTGGCGCTGGCGTTCGTGTTCCAGACCCTGGCCAACCGCAAACCCGAACTCGACTCGGGGGTGTATGCCTACGCCAAGGCCGGCTTTGGCGACTACATGGGTTTCTCTTCGGCGTGGGGCTACTGGATCAGCGCCTGGCTGGGCAACGTCGGCTACTTCGTACTGCTGTTCAGCACCCTGGGGTTTTATTTCCCGATGTTCGGCGAGGGCAATACGCCGGTGGCGATCGGCTGCGCCTCGGTGTTGCTCTGGTGCGTGCACTTTGTGGTGCTGCGTGGGATCAAGGAAGCCGCGTTCATCAACCTGATCACTACCGTGGCCAAGGTAGTGCCACTGCTGATTTTCATCGTGATTGCCGCCGTGGCGTTTCGTGCCGAAGTCTTCACCCGCGACCTCTGGGGCGCGAGCAACCCGCAGTTCGGCAGCGTCATGGAGCAGGTCCGCAACATGATGCTGGTGACCGTGTTCGTGTTTATCGGCATCGAGGGCGCGAGCGTGTACTCGGCGCGGGCCCAGCGCCGTTCAGACGTGGGCAAGGCGACCGTGATCGGCTTTCTCGGCGTGCTCGCCTTGCTGGTGCTGGTCAACGTGCTGTCGCTTGGGGTGATGACCCAGCCGGAGCTGGCGGGGTTGCAGAACCCGTCGCTGGCAGCGGTGCTGGAGCATATCGTCGGCCCATGGGGCGCGCTGCTGATCAGCCTTGGCCTGGCGGTGTCACTGCTGGGCGCGCTGCTGTCGTGGGCACTGTTGTGTGCAGAGATCCTCTACGCCACGGCCAAGGACAAGACCATGCCGCGTTTTCTCACCGTCGAGAACGCCAATCACGTGCCGGCCAACGCGCTGTGGCTGACCAACTGCATGATCCAGGGCTTTTTGCTGATCACGCTGTTTTCGGCAGGCACCTACACCAGCCTGATCTATCTGGCGTCGTCGATGATTCTGGTGCCGTACCTGTGGTCGGCGGCCTATGCGGTGCTGCTGGCGCTGCGCGGTGAAGGCTATGCCGAGCAAGCCGGGCTGCGCCGCAAGGACCTGGTGGTGGCCGGCCTGGCGCTGGTCTACGCGATCTGGCTGTTGTACGCCGGCGGGCTCAAGTACCTGCTGCTGTCGGCGTTGCTGTATGCGCCAGGGGTGATTCTGTTTGCAAGGGCCAAGCACGAGCAGGGCCAGGCGCTCTTCACCGGCTGGGAAAAGCTGATTTTCGCTGCGGTGCTGGCAGGTGCAGGCGTGGCCGCGTATGCGCTGTACGCGGGGTTGTTGACGCTCTAGCTCAGCCGGCGTTGCAGTTGGAGGCTGCGGGCTGAACGCGCTCCGGGCGTGACCAGATCCACAGGTTGCCCAGGCTCATGCCGGCGATGGCCAGAAACACCGGCCAACGGTGCTCGAGAAAGGTCAGCATCAGGCAGGCGCAAATCAGCATGCTCACGGTGGCGCTGATTTTCGCCCGGCGCTGGATCACCCGGCCGTTGCGCCAGTTGTGCAGGATCGGCCCGAACAGCCGATGGTTCTCCAGCCAGGCGCTCAGCCGCGGCGAGCTGCGCGTCGCGGCCCAGGCTGCAAGCAGAATGAACTCGGTGGTCGGCAGGCCCGGAATGACAATCGCCACCAAGCCGATCCCCAGGCTCACATAAGCCAGGATCGCGTACAGCAGGCGGGTCAGTTTCGAGCGGGCAAGTTGGGTCATGGTCTCACTGCAAAAACGGCCGGCCACCACCGCGGTGACCGGGTAAAGCGTATCAGGCCGGCGCGACTTCTGCCGCGTAGGCATGCTTGAGCAACTCGGTGAAGCGCTCGAAGGCGGCGACTGCAGCACGCTCGGCGGCTGCGTCTTCTTCAGCCGACAGCTCCAGGCCGTCGAGGATGCGCGTGAACTGTTTCCAGCCTTCGGCACGGCCACCGGCCGGCTCACCCAGGTGACGTGCGCCAAAGCTGTCGGACAGCTCCAGTGCCACTGCACGCTTGATCAAAAAAGCGGCGCCCAGTTTGGAGCCTTCGGAGACGAAGATCCAGCCCAGTGCCTCGCCCAGGCTCGGCGCCTGCAACGCGCCAGCCACGGGCGCCGGCACTGCGGTATCGAGATCGGCCAGGTCCAGGCGAGCCTGATCGGCGCGGCAGCGTGCGGCCAGGTCGGGCACGATAGCGATCAGTTGTGGGTCGTTGTACAGCGCCTGCAGCTCGGACTGAAACAGGTACTGGGCGACCACGAAGCGGGCAAAGTTGTCACGGTTGGCAAACGGCGCGTGGGCTTTGACCAGTGCGTCGAGCTCGGTGTGTGGGGCGTTGGTCGCTTGATTCAGGCGTTGCGAGCGCAGCAGCGGGCGCTCGGCGTTGGCGGCGTTGGTCATGGTGGATCCTTGGAAAAAGGGCGGTCTGTTACGAGACGAACAAGCGGGCTGAACACAGTAAAAATTCATGCTCAATAGTCCTGGCAGCGCAGGTCCATGTAGGAGCGGCCTCGTGTCGCGAAAGGCGCGCGTAGCGGGCCCAGGATCTGCGCAGCACCACAGAATGCCGGGGCCGCTACGCGACCCTTTCGCGACACAAGGCCGCTCCTACAGGGAACGCGGCGCCCGCCAGATATCAGTTTCGCCGGGGCATCGCGCTGGCGCAGGTCAGATATCCCAGATGACGTTCACGGCAAAATTGCGCCCGGGCATGGTCAGGCGGTCGAGGTTGGCCGGCTGGGTCACCGCCGCTTCGCCCTGGCCGTCGTAGCCACGCACCGAATCCCACTGCCAGTACTTCTTGTTGGTCAGGTTGTACAGCCCGGCGTTGACGGTGACGTCGTCGGTGACTTTGTAGAAACCGCTCAAGTCGAGCACGCCGTAGCCCGGGCTGCGGAACTGGGTGCTGGCGCCGTCCGGGGCGAAGAAGGCGCTGTCGTCGACGCGGGTCTTGCGTTTGACCAAAGTCCAGCTGAGCAGGGCGCCATAGTCGGCCTGGTCATAACCGAGACCAAACACGCCGGTCAGCGGGTTGACGCTGTTGATCGGCTGGCCATTGTCATCGTTGCGACCGTTGGCATAGGCAATCGAGGTCTGGCCATACAGGCCCTGCGGTGCGCCAAAGTGGTCGAGGTTCAAGCGGCCTTTGAACTCGGCGCCCTTGATGGTGGCGTGCTTGATGTTGCTGGCCTGGAAGGTGGTGCCGAGGTTGGCCGACTGCACGGCGTCTTCGTTGATGAAATCCCGGTACTTGTTGTAGAACACCGCGACATCGAAGTTACCTGCGGCAAAGTTGCCGCGCAGGCCGGTTTCATAGCTCTTGCTTTTTTCCGGCTCCAGGCCCGGATTGCCCTCTACCCGGTAGCCCACAATCGGGTTGTCGAAGCGCCCGTACATCGACTTGGCCGTCGGCGTGCGGAAGCCTTCGGCGTACTGGCCGTACCAGGTGTAGTTGTCGTCAAAGGCGTAGGTCACGCCCAGCTTGGGCGACAGGCGATGCCACTTCTTGTCCGAGTCGTCGATTGCAGTCGGAGCAACGCCGGTGCCCTGAATACCACGCAGGAAGGCGTCGGTCATCTCCGGTCGCATGCGCGTGTAGTCGTAGCGCGCGCCGGGCAGGAAGGTCCAGCTGTTCCAGCGGATTTCGTCCTGGGCGAACAGGCTGTAGGTGTCGACGGTCGGGTCGGGGAAGTCGCTGACCAGCACTTGGCCATCGCTGGCTTGGCCTACTGCCGTGCAGCTGCCGCCGACGTTCAGGCAGGTGCCGCTGCCGCTGCGCGTACCGGTGACTTCTTCGTGCTTGAGGGTGGTGCCGTAGGTCAGCAGATGGTCGGTCTGGCCGATGCTGAAGGACTTGTCCAACTGCCCGTCGAATACCCACTGGCGGTCCTTGTAGGTGGTCTTGCGATCACGCGCTACCTGGCGGCCCGAGGCGACATACAGCTCTTCGGTGCGCTGGTCGGTCTTGGCGATCTGGTAGTTCAGGCTCCACTTGGCGCGGTCGGCGAACAGGCTGTCGAGGCCGAATTCGTGATTGATGCCAAAGCGCTCGCGGGTAACCGTGTCATTGCCCTGGCGCTCGCGGTACGAGTTCATCGGGCCACGCCCTGGAATGAATGGCCCGCCCACGGCACTGAGGATGTTCTGGTCGCGATCATCCTTGTAGTTTTCGTAGGTAAAGCCCAGCCGCGCATCGTCGGCGTAGTTCCAGCCGGCCTTGGCCAGCACGTTGGTGGTGCGCACGTCTTCCGGGTTGGCCGCGGTGCGATCGAGGCCGGTGCCGTTGTGCTCGCCATAGGACTCGGTCTCATGGCCGTTACGCTGGCTCAGGTGCAGCAGGCCATCGACGTCGCCCTGGCGGCCGGCGATGGTGGCCGAGGTCAGCCAGCTTTCGTCAGCCGAGCTGTAGCCGGTCTTCAAGCGTGCGCCGAAGTCCTTGCCCGGTTTGATGATGTCGTCCGCGTCGAGGGTGAAGTAGCTGACCGCGCCACCGATGGCGTTGCTGCCGTACAGCACCGAAGCCGGGCCACGCAGTATCTCTACGCGCTTGACGATTTCCGGGTCGACATAATTGCGTTGGGTCTGCGCGTAGGGGCCGTAGAAGAAACTGTCGGGGATCGACACTCCGTCGATCTGGGTCAGGATCCGTTCACCGTCGATGCCGCGGATGTTGTAGCCGTTGAGGCCGCTGCGCTGGCCGGTGCCGCCAACCGAAACACCCGGCTCGTAACGCACCAATTGCTGGATATCGTTGACGTTCTGTCGATCCAGCTGCTCGCGGGACTGCACAGTGACGGTGCTCGGTACCTGGCTGACATCCTGGGCGCTGCGGGTGGCGCTGACGGTCAGTTGCTGCAGGGCAATCACACTGCTGGCCGACTGGCGTTCAAGCACCACGTTGCCGTTACCGATCTTGCGGTAGCTCAGCCCGGTGCCTTGCAGCAAACGCTGCAGCGCAGGCTCGGCTGGCAGCGAGCCCTGGACGCCGGGCGATGAGATACCCTCGGCGACCTCGGCGCTGAAGCCGACCTGCCAGCCGGTAACCTGGCTGAAGGCGTTGATGGCCGCAACCAGCGGTTGTTGGCTGATGCTGAAGCGGTAATCGCCCATGCGCGGGCTGCTGGCCTGGGCCGGCTCTGCGGCCAGGGCCGGCAGGCTGACGGCGCCACTGGCGATCAGGGCCAAGGTCAGCAGAGACAGCTGCCCCAGGCGGCGGGGTGACGGGCGGAGTTGAGCTGTGGACATCGAAAGCGCTCCCAGACGCGCGAACTGTTATAGGTGATGCTTGTTCTTGTTTAAAAACAAGAATCAGTTGCATTGGCTATAACGAGACGTGTTGTGGGTAGCGATCGCGTAAAAATAATTCAGGCGGCAGTCAGCGATTCAGTTGAGGATCACCAGCGCCGGGTATTCATGCAGCCTGGCTGAGGTGATCTGGGCCAGCGCGCGCAAGGTTTCCAGCGGTTGGTCGAGGCGGTAGTTACCAGTCACGGCAACCTGCTCGAGCGCGCCGTTGCGGCTGATGATCCAGCCCGGATAGTAACGGCGCACCTCGGCCAGCACTTCGCTCAGCGGGCAGTTCTCGAACACCAGGCGGCCCTCGACCCAGGCCAGATCCTGGCGCATATCGGGGCGGCTGGGCTGGCCAAAACCCTGCGGGCCAACGCTGATGCTGTCACCGGCGCGCAGGCGAATGTGCTGATCACTGGCAGCGTGCAGGTCAACATCGCCGCGCTGCACGCGGACCTGCGCCTGGCCATCCAGGTAGCGCACGGCAAAGTCGGTGTCGCGGACCTGCGCACGCATCGGCCCGGCCTGCACCTCAAGCGCCTGCTCACCGGCACGGCTTACCTGAAAATACGCCTCGCCTTGCAGCAGGCGGGCCACTGGCTGGCCGTCGCGCACATCGCTGGCAAACGCCGAGTCGGTGTTGAGCAGGACCTTGGTGCCGTCGTCTAGCTGCAGCCGCTGGCGCTCGCCGACCACGGTCAGGTGATCGGCCTGCAGGCGCACCGGCAGGTTGCCGAAGGTGAACAGGCCGACCAGCAGCACGGCTGCGCTGGCCAGTGGCTTCCAGTGGCGGCGCAGGCGAGCCGCTGGGGTTTTGCGCTGGGCCTGATGCATCTGCCCGGCGGCCTGACGCAGGGGCACACCGTTCCACACCGCTTCGGCCTCGACATAGGCCTCGGCGTTTTCCGGCGCAGCGCTCAGCCAGACCTCGAAGGCTGCGGTGTCTGCTGCGCTGGCGCATTGCAGGCGCAGCAGCCAGTCCAGTGCCTCGTCCATGGCACGCGCGCGGGCATCGGGCCCGGCAGGTGTCGGGCGTGGGCTGGGGCTGTCGGTCACGAAGGGTCCTTGCTTGGGGGATTTTGCCGAATGATCGGGGCTGCAACGGGCCAAGGCAAGCGCTTTACCGATCCTGGCGGGCCAGCGGTCGGCTTACTTGAGCCGCTCGGCCACACCCATGCAGATGGCCATGATCAGTTTCAGTTCCTTTTGCACCGTGCTCGCCGAAACCTGCAACTGCTCGGCAATCTCCAGGTAGCTGGCGCCGTGCAGGCGGCTGAGGATGAAGATGCGCTGCTGGCGCGTGCTCAGTTGGCCAAGGCTGACACTCAGGTGCTTGAGCAACTGCTCGGCGTGGGCTGCGTCCTCGCTGCTGCTGGTGGGGGCGGCGACGTTGTGCAGGACTTGCTCGGGTACATCCTCGACCAGCGTGCGCGCTTGTACGCGGCGGGCGCGCAGGTGATCCAGGGCCAGGTTGCGGGCAGTCTGGAACACGAACGGCTCAAGGTGTTCGACCGGCCGTTCGCCGAGGGCGCGGGTTACCCGCAGGTAGGTTTCCTGGAGCAGGTCTTCAGCGGTACTGGGGTTGCCCACCATGCCTTGCAGCGTGCGCAGCAGGCTGAGGCGTTGGGTTAGGAAGACGATATTGAAGCGTGACTGACTCACGGGGCGACCTGGCCGATACGGAGGTTAATGATAATGCTTATCATCACCTGTATTGGTCAAGCGTTAAAACTGATCCCTTGCGAGGCGTATGTCCGGCCCGAGCAGGCAGCGCAATGTCTGCGCTGCTGCTGGGCGAGCCAGCTTACTGCGCGTTGTGCAGCGCCAGGCAGTTGTCGAGCATGCGGTTGGAGAAGCCCCACTCGTTGTCATACCAGGCCAGCACCTTGAGCATGCGACCGTTGCTGCGGGTGTGGTTGGCATCGAAGATCGACGACAGAGGGTTGTGGTTGAAGTCGCATGACACCAGCGGCAGGGCGTTGTAACCCAGGACCCGCGAATGGCGGCTGGCTTCGAGGAACAGCTGGTTGACCTGCTCGGCGCTGGCTTCGCGCTTGAGGTTGACGGTCAGGTCCACCAGCGACACATTGATCACCGGCACGCGCACGGCCATGCCGGTCAGCTTGCCCGCCAGTTCCGGCAGCACCAGGCCGACCGCTTCGGCGGCGCCGGTCTTGCTCGGGATCATCGACTGGGTGGCCGAACGCGCCCGGTATGGGTCGCTGTGGTACACGTCGGTCAGGACCTGATCGTTGGTGTAGGCGTGAATGGTAGTCATCAAACCCTGCTCGATGCCGAACTCGCGGTGCAGCACCTGGGCAATCGGCGCCAGGCAGTTGGTGGTGCAGGAGGCGCTGGAGATGATCTGGTGCGAGGCACGCAGCACATCATGGTTGACCCCGTAGACGATGGTGGCGTCAACGCCCTTGCCCGGCGCCGAAATGATCACCTTGCCGGCGCCGGCGCTCAAATGTGCTGCAGCCTTGGCGCGGTCGGTGAACAGCCCGGTGCATTCGAACACGACGTCGATGGCTTCGGCCTTCCACGGCAGCTCGGCCGGATTACGGATGGCGCTGACCGCGATGCGGTCGCCGTTGACGGTCAGGCTTTCATGATCGGCCTCGACCTGTGCATCGAAAATGCCGTGGACGCTGTCGTACTTGAGCAGGTGGGCGTTCATCGCGCTGTCGCCCAGATCGTTGATGGCGACGACCTGCAGGTCTTGCCGGTAGCCTTGGGTATACAGTGCGCGCAGGACGTTGCGCCCGATACGGCCGAATCCGTTGATGGCGATGCGTAGGGTCATGGTAATACCTCTGGCAGTCGGGTGAAGGCTGTGGCACAAGGCCTGTTGCCGTGGAGCACGCATTCACTGAAACGATTTTGTTATTGGAATTACAAGATTATGCGTTATGGGATAGAAAACAAGCCCTTTTGATGGCAGTATTTTGTGTAAACATACAACGAGTGGTCGGGCGAGCTACTTCCACGTTGCACCAGGCAGGTTTCACTTGAGCCTAGGTCGCAATCGGGGGGAGGGGAAATCCCGCTTCAGATCACCCTTACCGTCAGCCTGGAGTTCAGTACATGCACCCGCGCATCCTAGAGGTCACCCAACGGCTGATCGAACGTAGCCGTCCTACCCGTGAACGTTATCTGCAACTGATTCGCGGTGCGGCCAGTGACGGCCCGATGCGCGCCAGCCTGCAGTGCGCCAACTTCGCCCACGGCGTGGCTGGCTGCGGTAGCGAAGACAAACACAGCCTGCGCATGATGAATGCCGCCAACGTGGCAATTGTTTCGGCTTATAACGACATGCTTTCGGCGCATCAGCCGTACCAGCATTTCCCCGAGCAGATCAAACAGGCGCTGCGCGAGATCGGCTCGGTCGGCCAGTTTGCCGGCGGTGTGCCGGCCATGTGCGATGGCGTCACCCAGGGTGAGCCGGGCATGGAGCTGGCCATCGCCAGCCGCGAAGTGATCGCGATGTCCACCGCGATTGCCCTGTCGCACAACATGTTCGACGCCGCCTTGATGCTCGGCATCTGCGACAAGATCGTCCCTGGCCTGATGATGGGCGCGTTGCGCTTCGGCCATCTGCCGACCATCTTCGTCCCTGGCGGACCAATGCCGTCGGGCATTTCCAACAAGCAGAAGGCCGATGTGCGCCAGCGCTATGCCGAAGGCAAGGCCAGCCGCGAAGAGCTGCTCGAGTCGGAAATGAACTCCTACCACAGCCCCGGCACCTGCACTTTCTATGGCACCGCCAACACCAACCAGCTGGTGATGGAAGTGATGGGCCTGCACCTGCCCGGCGCCTCTTTCGTCAATCCTTACACGCCGTTGCGTGACGCCCTCACCGCCGAAGCTGCGCAGCAGGTTACGCGCATGACCAAAGCCAGCGGCAGCTTCATGCCGCTGGGCGAAATCGTCGATGAAAAGGCTCTGGTCAACTCGATCGTCGCCCTGCATGCCACCGGCGGCTCGACCAACCACACCCTGCACATCCCGGCGATTGCCCAGGCTGCCGGCATCCAGTTGACCTGGCAGGACATGGCTGACCTGTCCGAGGTCGTGCCAACCCTGTCCAACGTCTACCCCAACGGCAAAGCCGACATCAACCACTTCCAGGCCGCCGGCGGCATGTCGTTTCTGATTCGCGAGCTGCTCGATGCCGGGCTGCTGCACGACGACGTCAACACCGTGGCCGGACATGGCCTGCGCCGCTACACCCAGGAGCCGTTCCTTGAGGATGGCCGACTGGTCTGGCGCGAAGGCCCGTTGCAAAGCCTGGACGAGAACATCCTGCGCCCGGCTTCGCGGCCATTCTCCAGCGAGGGCGGCCTGCGGGTGATGGAAGGCAACCTCGGCCGCGGCGTGATGAAAGTCTCCGCCGTGGCGCCCGAGCACCGCGTGGTCGAAGCGCCGGCGCGAGTGTTCGAAGATCAGCAGGCATTGGCCGATGCGTTCAAGGCCGGTGAGCTGGAGCGCGATTTCGTCGCGGTGATGCGCTTCCAGGGCCCGCGCTGCAACGGCATGCCCGAGCTGCACAAGATGACGCCGTTTCTCGGCGTGCTGCAGGATCGCGGCTTCAAGGTCGCGCTGGTCACCGATGGGCGTATGTCAGGCGCCTCGGGCAAGATCCCGGCGGCGATCCACGTCTGCCCGGAAGCGTTCGACGGCGGCCCGCTGGCACGTGTGCGCGATGGTGATATGGTGCGCGTTGATGGTGTCGAAGGCACCTTGCGGGTGATGGTCTCGGCCGAAGAGCTGGCCAGCCGCGATCTGCCGCCTGCACCCCAGGGCAATGACCTGGGCTGCGGGCGCGAACTGTTTGGTTTCATGCGCATGGCGTTCAGTTCAGCGGAACAGGGCGCCAGCGCCTTTACCTCTGGCCTGGAGAATCTCAAGTGAATGAGTTGCTGGTTGGCGACATCGGTGGCACCAACGCACGTTTTGCCCTTTGGCGCGACAACCAGCTGCACGCCGTGCGGGTGTTGCCGACGGCTGACTACACCAGCCTGGAGCAGGCGATCCAGGCGTACCTGCAGGAGCAGGGCATCGCACGCGGTGAGCTTGCGGCGGTATGTCTGGCGGTTGCCGGGCCGGTGGATGGCGATGAGTTCCAGTTCACCAACAACCACTGGCGGCTGAGCCGACGGGCGTTCTGCGACATGCTTCAGGTCAAGCAGCTGCTGTTGCTCAACGACTTCTCGGCGATGGCGCTGGGCATGACCCGTTTGCTGCCTGGTGAATTCCAGGCGGTATGCGCCGGTAACGCCGACCCAGCCCGTCCGGCGCTGGTGATCGGCCCTGGCACCGGGCTGGGCGTCGGCAGCTTGTTGCACCTCAACCAGCAACAGTGGATGGCGGTGCCAGGCGAGGGCGGCCATGTCGACCTGCCCGTCGGTAACGCGCGTGAAGCCGCGATCCATCAGCAGATCCAAAGCCAGATTGGTCATGTCAGTGCCGAAACCGTACTCAGCGGCGGCGGCCTGGTGCGCTTGTATCAGGCGATGTGCGCGCTGGATGGTGTTCAGCCAGTTCACCTGAGCCCAGCTGAAGTCACCGAGGCTGCGCTGGCTGGTGAGCCGCAGGCATTGGCCGTGATCGAACAGTTCTGCTGCTTCCTTGGCCGGGTTGCCGGCAACAACGTACTCACCCTCGGCGCGCGCGGCGGGGTGTATATCGTCGGTGGCGTGATCCCGCGGTTTGCCGAGCTGTTCCTGCGCAGCGGTTTTGCTGCCAGCTTTGCCGACAAGGGCTGCATGAGCGGCTATTTTGCCGGGATCCCGGTATGGTTGGTCACCGCTGAGTTTTCTGGCCTGTTGGGTGCCGGTGTGGCGCTGCAGCAAGCGATGGCTCGTTAGATTTCTTGGGGCCGCCGCGCTGCCCTTCGCGGGTGAACCCGCTCCCACAAGGACCGCGCCGTTCTCAAGCGCAGCTCATAACCCTGTGGGAGCGGGTTCACCCGCGAAGGGCCGCAGAGCGGGCCCAACAACACGGAAGAACTTCAGTGAGCACTGCCCCCCGATCGATCCTGATGGTCGATGACGACCATGACATCCGCGAACTGCTGCAGACCTACTTGAGCCGCTCCGGCTTTCAGGTGCGCGCCGAGGCCGATGGCCAGGGTTTTCGCCAGGCGCTGGACAGCACGACGTGTGACCTGGTGATTCTCGACGTGATGCTGCCCGACGAAGACGGCTTCAGCCTATGCCGTTGGGTGCGCCAGCACCCGCGCCAGTCGCGGGTGCCGATCATCATGCTCACCGCCAGTTCCGACGAGGCCGATCGGGTCATCGGCCTGGAGCTGGGCGCCGATGACTACCTCGGCAAACCGTTCAGCCCACGGGAGTTGCAAGCACGGATCAAGGCCTTGCTGCGCCGTGCTGAGTTTGGCCAGGTAGCGCCCGCCAGTGCCGTGCTGGCGTTTGACGAATGGCAGCTGGATACCGTCAGCCATCGACTGTTCCACCGCGACGGTGAAGAGGTGATTCTGTCGGGCGCCGACTTTGCTTTGCTCAAGCTGTTTCTCGACCACCCGCAGCAGATCCTCGATCGCGACACCATCGGCAATGCTACCCGTGGCCGCGAGCCGATGCCGCTCGACCGTATCGTCGACATGGCCGTCAGCCGCCTGCGTTCACGCTTGCGCGATACCGACAAACCGCCACGGCTGATCCGCACCGTGCGCGGCAGTGGCTACCTGCTGGCGGCACATGTCAACCGCAGCCACTGAGCGCCGCTGGCGCCTGCTGCCGCGCTCGCTGCTGGGGCGCATGCTGCTGTTGACCCTGCTGGTGGTATTGCTGGCGCAGGGCCTGTCGAGCTTGATCTGGGTGGCGCAGTTGCGCGCCAGCCAGTTGCAGGGCCTGCGCGCCAGCGCGCAGAGCCTGGCCCACTCGATGAGCGCCAGTGTCAGTTACTTCCGCTCGTTGCCGGTGGCCTATCGGCCAATGGTCCTCGACCAATTGCGCAGCATGGGCGGCACGCGCTTTTTCGTATCGCTCAACGACAAGCCGCTGGACATGGCCACGCTGCCGATCACTCCGCGCAAGCAGGCAGTCATCGACGTGTTCCAGCAAGTGCTGCACGAGCGCCTCGGCCAGCAGGTGGAAGTTTCGGTCGAGTTCGTCAGCCCCGATCAGCTGCGCATCTTCAACAGCGGCCTCAAGCTCGATGAATTGCCGCGCTCGTGGGCGCATTATTCGCTGACCCTGGAACCGCTCAACCCACCGGTGCTGGTCAACCAGATCCGCCTGGCCGAAGGCGAGTGGCTGTACATCGCCTCGCTGCTGCCGGAGCCCTACACCAGCCTTGAGGCCGAGCGCCTGCCGCGTCAGCAGATCGGCTTCATTGCCCTGACCACGGCCATGTTGCTGCTGTTCATCGGCCTGTTGGTGCACTGGCAAAGTCGACCGTTGAAGCGTCTGGCCCGCGCGGCCCGCGATCTGTCGCTGGGCGCCGATGTGGTGCCGGTGACCGAGGGGGGCGGCAGCGAAGTGGTCGAGGTAGGTCGCGCCTTCAACAGTATGCGCGAGCGCATCAGCCGTTACCTGACCGAGCGCAGCCAGCTATTCAGCGCGATCTCGCACGACTTGCGCACGCCGATCACGCGCCTGCGCCTGCGCGTCGAGCTGCTTGAAGACGAACGCCTGCAAGCGCAGTTCAGCCGTGATTTGGACGAGCTGGAGCTGTTGGTCAAAGGCGCACTGCAGTGCGTCAAAGACACGGATATCCACGAGAACATCGAGCCGATCGATCTCAACCAGCTGCTGGAAATTCTCGCTGAACCGTACCTGCGTGACGGCCGGATCACCGTCGAGGGGCGGGCGTTGGCGCCGTATCCGGGCAAGGCGTTGGCCCTGCGCCGCTGCATCGGCAACCTGGTCGACAACGCGATCAAGTACGGCGAGCGCGCGCACCTGCGCATCATCGATGGCCCGGAGGGCTTTGTGCTGCAGGTCGATGACCACGGCCCGGGTGTGCCGCAGCAGCAAATGGAGCAGGTGTTCGAGCCGCATTTTCGTCTGGCCGGGCAGCAGCAAGGCTATGGCCTGGGCCTGGGCATCGCGCGCAATATTGCCCACAGTCATGGCGGTGAAGTCAGTTTGCTCAACCTGCGCGAGGGCGGCCTGCGGGTGACCCTGTGCCTGCCGCGCAGCGCCGAGTGAGCAACGCTTGGTCACCAGCCAGTGACAGCAATGGCGGCCTTTGTGACCTATTGGCCGTAGCACTCTGGCTAGACTTGGCCGCCACGACAGGCGCCGTGCCTGTTCTCGACAAGGACGCAGCAGGCCGATGAATCATGCTCAATCGCCGTTGATCGACGGGCCGCACAGTGCCTGGCTGGATGCCGAAGGGCAGCGTTTGCTGGCCTTCGCCAGAGCCTCACAGCTGGAACTCGGCTTCGGCAACCTCGACAGCTACGGCCACCTCGCCGCCGACGCAATTGCCGACACCATTACCACCGCGCGGATGACCCACAGCTTCGCCTTGGCGCATCTACAAGGCAGGCCCGGTTGTCTGGAACTGGTTGAGCTCGGCATCGCCGCCTTGGCCGGCACGCTGCGCGATGTCGAGCACGGCGGCTGGTACGCCAGCGCCGCCCCCGCTGGCGACAGCATCAAAGCCGCTTACCTGCACGCCTTCGTTGCCCTCGCTGCAAGTTCTGCGCAGGTGGCCGGCAGCGCTGCTGCGCCGGCCTTGCTGGCGCAAGCCATCGAGATCATCGAGGCGCATTTCTGGAGTGAAAGCGAGGGTGCCCTGCGCGAAAGCTTCAGTCGCGATTGGCAGCAGCAGGAGGCCTATCGCGGGGCCAACAGCAACATGCATGGCACCGAAGCGTTTTTGGCCCTTGCCGACGTGACTGGCGAGCAGATCTGGTTGCAGCGTGCGCTGCGCATCGTCGAGCGGGTGATCCACGGCCATGCGCGTGCCAATGGCTTCAATGTGATCGAGCACTTCGACCTGCACTGGCAGCCGCTCACCGATTACAACAGCGACAACCACGCCGATGGCTATCGACCCTACGGCGTTACTCCCGGCCACGGCTTCGAGTGGGCGCGGCTGCTGCTGCACCTTGAAGCTGCGCTGCAATTGGCCGATCTAGCGACACCCGACTGGCTACTGGCCGACGCACGCGGCCTGTTTGCCAGCGCCTGTCAGCACGCCTGGCACGCCGACGGTGCCCCCGGAATCGTCTACACCCTCGACTGGCAACAACGCCCGGTAGTACGCCAGCGCCTGCACTGGGTGCATGCCGAAGCCAGCGCCGCTGCCGCTGCGTTGTGGCAGCGCACGGGGGAGGCGCAATACCAGTGCTGGTACGGGCGTTTCTGGGCGTTCATCCAGGCCCATCTGATTGATAACGACGCCGGCAGCTGGCACCACGAACTGAGCCCGGACAACCTCCCCAGTGCGACGATATGGGCGGGCAAACCGGACCTCTATCACGCTTATCAGGCCGTGCTGTTGCCCACCCTGGCTCTGGCGCCAAGCCTTGCCACGGGCCTCGCGCGGCGAATGTAACCAACTGATGACAATCGCGCAGCGCTTCGTTACCTGAGGCGCCTTGCCGGGTTATTACACTCCTGTGCAATGCAAGCGACAGTCTTGCCCTGCATAACAACAAGAAAGGTATTGCGATGAACTCCACTCTGCGTCTCGCCGCCGCGATTTCCCTCGCCTCCCTGCTGCCCCTGAGCGCGTCTGCCGCCGATGCCAAAGGCTCGGTCGAAGTAGTGCACTGGTGGACCTCTGGTGGCGAAAAGGCTGCTGTCGATGTACTCAAGGCTCAAATCGAAAAAGACGGCTTCATCTGGAAAGATGGCGCTGTTGCCGGCGGCGGCGGTGCCACCGCAATGACCGTACTGAAGAGCCGAGCCGTGGCCGGCAACCCGCCAGGCGTGGCCCAGATCAAGGGCCCGGACATTCAGGAGTGGGCCTCCACCGGCCTGCTCGACAGTGACGTGCTCAAGGACGTGGCCAAAGAGCAGAACTGGGACGGCCTGCTGGAGACGAAAGTCGCCGACACCGTCAAGTACGAGGGCGACTATGTCGCTGTGCCGGTCAACATCCACCGCGTCAACTGGCTGTGGATCAACCCCGAAGTATTCAACAAGGCCGGCATCGACAAGGCGCCGACCACCCTCGACGAGTTCTACGCCGCAGCCGCAAAACTCAAGGCAGCCGGCTTCATTCCGCTCGCCCACGGCGGCCAGCCATGGCAGGACAGCACCGTATTCGAAGCGGTGGTGCTGTCGGTAATGGGCGCGGACGGTTACAAGCAGGCGCTGGTTGATCTTGACCAAAAGGTGCTGACCGGACCGGGCATGGTCAAGGCGCTGACCGAGCTCAAGCGCGTCGCTACCTACATGGACGCTGACGGCAAAGGCCAGGACTGGAACCTGGAAGCCGCCAAGGTCATCAACGGCAAGGCCGGCATGCAGGTTATGGGCGACTGGGCCAAGAGCGAGTGGACCCTGGCCAACAAGGTCGCCGGCAAGGATTATCAGTGCGTGCCGTTCCCGGGTACCGACAAGGCCTTCACCTACAACATCGACTCGCTGGTGGTGTTCAAGCAGAAGGACGCCGGCACTTCGGCTGGCCAGCAGGACATCGCCAAAGTGGTGATGAGCCAGGACTTCCAGAAGCTGTTCAGCAGCAACAAGGGCTCGATCCCGGTACGTAAGGACATGCTGGTCGACATGGCCAAGCATGGCTTCGATGCCTGCGCGCAGACCTCGGCCAAGGACTTCCTTGCCGACGCCCAGACCGGCGGCCTGCAACCAAGCATGGCGCACAACATGGCGACCAACCTGGCAGTGCAGGGCGCGTTCTTCGATGTGGTCACCAACTACATCAACGACCCCAAGGCCGACCCGGCCGATGCCGCGAAAAAGCTCGGCGCGGCGATCAAGTCCGCCCAGTAACGGCTGGTCCGGCGCAGCCGTCCTTGCGGCGGCTGCACGCCACCCTCAGTTAACGTTCTGTACTGACAGGTATCGCTGCCATGACTACTGCGACCGCGCAACTGCGGGCCTCACCCCTGGACGCCGTGCAGCGCTGGTTACCTAAACTGGTACTGGCGCCGACCATGGTCATCATCCTGGTGGGCTTCTACGGTTATATCCTGTGGACCTTTGTCCTCTCGTTCACCACCTCGACCTTTTTGCCCAATTACAAATGGGCAGGGCTGGCGCAATACGCACGCCTGCTCGACAACGACCGCTGGTGGGTGGCGAGCAAGAACCTGCTGGTGTTCGGCAGCCTGTTCATCGGCATCAGCCTGGTCATCGGAGTACTGCTGGCGATCCTGCTGGACCAGCGTATCCGCCGCGAAGGGTTTATCCGCACCATCTACCTGTACCCGATGGCGCTGTCGATGATCGTCACCGGCACCGCCTGGAAGTGGCTGCTCAACCCGGGCATGGGCCTGGACAAGCTGATGCGCGACTGGGGCTGGGAAGGCTTTCGCCTGGACTGGCTGATCGACCCCGACCGGGTCGTGTACTGCCTGGTGATCGCTGCCGTTTGGCAAGCCTCCGGGTTCATCATGGCAATGTTTCTGGCCGGCCTGCGCGGGGTCGATCAGTCGATCATGCGCGCGGCGCAGATCGACGGTGCGAGCTTGCCGCGGATCTATTGGCAGGTGGTTCTGCCCAGCCTGCGCCCGGTATTTTTCAGTGCGGTGATGATCCTCTCGCACATCGCTATCAAGAGCTTTGACCTGGTGGCGGCGATGACCGCTGGCGGCCCGGGTTACTCGTCCGACCTGCCGGCCATGTTCATGTACTCGTTCACCTTCAGCCGTGGCCAGATGGGCATGGGTTCGGCCAGCGCGATTCTCATGCTGGGCGCGATCCTGGCGATTCTGGTGCCTTACTTGTACTCGGAGCTGAGGAACAAACGCCATGACTAGCCGCCTCGACAAACCGGCCATCAGCCTCAGTCGGCTGGCCATTCATGCGGTATTGCTGTTGGCCGTGCTGCTGTACCTGGTGCCGCTGGTGGTGATGCTGCTGACCAGCTTCAAGACCCCGGAAGACATCGGCAGCGGCAACCTGCTCAGTTGGCCGGCGGTGGTCACCAGCATCGGCTGGGCCAAGGCCTGGGCCACGGTCAGTGGCTATTTCTGGAACTCGATCATGATCACCGTACCGGCGGTGCTGATCTCTACCGCGCTCGGCGCACTCAATGGCTACGTGCTGGCGATGTGGCGTTTCCGTGGCTCGCAGGTGTTCTTCGGCCTGCTGCTGTTTGGCTGCTTCCTGCCGTTCCAGACCGTGCTGCTGCCAGCCTCGTTCACCCTTGGCAAGCTCGGCCTGGCCAACACCACCGCTGGCCTGGTGCTGGTGCATGTGGTGTATGGCCTGGCGTTCACCACGCTGTTTTTCCGCAACTACTACGTGACCATCCCCGATGCGTTGGTAAAGGCGGCGCGGCTGGATGGTGCCGGGTTTTTCACCATCTTCGGGCGGATCATTCTGCCGATGTCGACGCCGATCATCATGGTCTGCCTGATCTGGCAGTTCACCCAGATCTGGAACGATTTTCTGTTCGGCGTGGTGTTCTCCAGCGGCGATTCGCAACCGATCACCGTGGCCCTCAACAACCTGGTCAACACCAGCACTGGGGCCAAGGAATACAACGTCGACATGGCCGCGGCAATGATCGCCGGCCTGCCAACCCTGCTGGTCTATGTGGTCGCAGGCAAGTATTTCGTGCGCGGCCTGAGCGCCGGCGCAGTCAAGGGGTAAGTCATGGCCACACTCGAACTTCGCAACGTCAACAAGACCTACGGCACTGGTGTGCCAGACACACTGAAAGACATCCAGCTGGCGATCAAGGACGGTGAGTTTCTGATCCTGGTCGGCCCTTCCGGCTGCGGCAAGTCGACCTTGATGAACTGCATCGCTGGCCTGGAGAGCATCAGCGGCGGGGCGATCCTGATCGATGGCGACGACGTCAGCGGCATGAGCCCGAAGGATCGCGACATCGCCATGGTGTTCCAGTCGTACGCGCTGTATCCGACCATGAGCGTGCGCGACAACATCGCCTTCGGTCTGAAGATCCGCAAGCTGCCCCAGGCAGCCATCGACGAAGAAGTGGCGCGGGTAGCCAAGCTGCTGCAGATCGAACACCTGCTCACGCGCAAGCCGGGCCAGCTCTCCGGCGGCCAGCAGCAGCGCGTGGCGATGGGTCGGGCGCTGGCACGGCGGCCGAAGATCTACCTGTTCGACGAGCCGCTGTCCAACCTCGACGCCAAGCTGCGGGTTGAGATGCGCACCGAAATCAAGCTGATGCACCAACGGCTGAAAACCACCACGGTGTACGTCACTCATGACCAGATCGAGGCGATGACCCTGGGCGACAAGGTGGCGGTGATGAAGGACGGCATCATCCAGCAGTTCGGCACCCCGCAGCAGATCTACAACGACCCGGCCAACCAGTTTGTCGCCAGCTTCATTGGCTCGCCGCCGATGAACTTCGTGCCGGTGCGCCTGCGCGAGCAGGGCGGCCGTGTGCTGGCGCTGCTCGACAGTGGCCAGGCGCGCTGCGAGCTGGCGCTGGGCGCGGCCAGCCAAGGCTTCGATGGCCGTGAGGTGATTCTCGGCATTCGTCCCGAGCAGATCAGCCTCGGTGCAGGGGAGGGCGACGGCCTGTCGCTGTTGCGCGCCGAAGTCCAGATCACCGAGCCGACCGGGCCGGACCTGCTGGTCTTCGTCACCGTCAACCAGACCAAGCTGTGCTGCCGGCTGGCGCCGGATATCAGCTGCCAGGTCGGCGACACCCTCAACCTGCAGCTGGACCCGGCACGGGTGCTGCTGTTCGACGCGCAAACCGGTGAGCGCCTGCACCTGGCTCGCCACGCCGCACCCTTGCAAGACAACGTTGCCCACATCGCGGGCCGTTGATTGAACCCTTCATAACAAGAAAAGAGGACGCACAGGGATGGAACATCGCAATCGCATCAGCACGTTGGGTTCGCTGGCCTTGCTGGCCGTGGTCGGCAGCAGCAGCGTACAGGCCGCCGAGGCCTTCTCCAGCGAATCGAAATGGATGAGTGGCGACTGGGGCGGCACCCGCACCGAGCTGCTCGACAAGGGCTACGACTTCACCCTCGACTACGTCGGTGAGGTCGCCGGCAACCTCAATGGCGGTTACAACGACGACAAGACTGCGCGCTACAGCGACCAGTTCGCCCTCGGCATGCACCTGGACCTGGAGAAAATCCTCGGCTGGCACGATACCGAGTTCAAGCTGGCGGTCACCGAGCGCAGCGGCCGCAACCTGTCCAACGACCGCATCAGCGACCCGCGCGCCGGTCAGTTCAGTTCGGTGCAGGAAGTCTGGGGCCGCGGCCAGACCTGGCGGCTGACCCAGATGTGGATCAAGCAGAAGTATTTCGATGGCGCGCTGGACGTCAAATTCGGCCGCTACGGCCCGGGCGAGGACTTCAACAGCTTCCCTTGCGACTTCCAGAACCTGGCGTTCTGCGGCTCGCAGGTGGGTAACTGGGTTGGCGGCATCTGGTACAACTGGCCCGTTAGCCAGTGGGCATTGCGGGTCAAGTACAACATCACCCCTGAAGTATTCGTGCAGGTCGGTGCGTTCGAGCAGAACCCGTCCAACCTCGAAACCGGCAACGGCTTCAAGCTCAGCGGCAGTGGCACCAAAGGCGCGATCATTCCGGTCGAGGCGGTCTGGCAGCCCAGGGTCAATGGCCTGCCGGGCGAATACCGCCTGGGTTATTACTACAGCACGGCCTCGGCCGATGACGTCTACAAGGATGTCAATGGCAACGCCCAGGGCATCAGCGGCGTCGGCTTCAAGTCGCACTCGAGCAAGCACGGCTGGTGGGTGGTGGCCCAGCAGCAAGTCACTGCACATGCCGGTGACGTCAACCGCGGCCTGAGCCTGTTCGCCAACTTCACCGTGCACGACAAGGCCACCAACGTGGTCGACAACTATCAGCAAGTCGGCATGGTCTACAAAGGCGCTTTCGATTCACGGCCCAAGGATGACATCGGCTTCGGCATCGCCCGGATCCACGTCAACGATGACGTGAAAAAGCGCGCCGAGCAGCTCAACGCACAGAGCGGTATCAGTGATTACAACGACATGGGCTTTGTGCCGCTGCAGCGCACCGAGTACAACGCCGAGCTGTACTACGGCTTCCACGTCACCAACTGGCTGACCGTGCGGCCCAACCTGCAGTACATCAAAAGCCCAGGCGGGGTTGATGAAGTCGACAACGCGCTGGTCGCAGGGCTGAAGATTCAGTCGTCATTCTGAGGCTAAATGTTGTAAATTTACGCCATCGTAGCGACCGCACTGCGGTCGCTTGTCGCCCAGCCGTTGTCACGCAGGCTGTTTCAGCAGTGCGTGGCGACGCGTTTGGCCGGCAACCGCGGCCCTAATGACAACAAGAGTTACCAGCCATGCCCGAACATCCGCTCCACTGCTTGTTCACCCCGCAGCGGCCCAGGCCCGTCTTCGAGTGGGAGCGTCATCAACAGCGCGATGTCCTTGTCATCGATCACCCGCACTGCCAGGCGGTGTTCAGCCGTCAGGGTGCGCAATTGCTGCACTTTCAGCCGAGCGGCGAACGGCCGTGGTTGTGGTGCGCCGAGCAATGGCCGCAAGTTGGCGCGATCCGCGGGGGAGTGCCGGTGTGCTGGCCCTGGTACGGGCGCCACCCCAGCGAAGACCTGTGGCCTACCCATGGTTGGGCCCGGCTACTGGACTGGAAGCTGCTGAGCAGCACATCCGACGATGACGGTGTGACCCTGGTGTGGCAGTTGCAGCTGTGTGAGTGGCAGGTCGACCTGCACGCGCGGCTCGGCAAGAACATGGAGCTCAAGCTCAGCACCGTGCATCAGGACAGCGAAACCTGCCAATTGAGTCATGCTCTGCTGGCTTACTGGCGTATTAGTGACGTTGCCAAGATAGCGCTATCTGGGCTCGAAAACATTGAAGGTTATGACCAGCTCAGCCGGCAGAGCTGCCGGCAGAAGGGCGCCTTGAAGGTCGGTGGCGGGTGTCAGCGAGTGTATCCAGGCACCTCATCGGTGCAGTTGCACGACCCGACCTGGGACCGCGAGCTGTGCATCGATACCGGCGACAGCGACGACACCGTGGTCTGGCACCCCGGCAGCCGTCCGCTGATGGGCGTCAGTGGCCGCGAGAGTCAGCGCTTCGTCTGTGTCGAAGCCGCCAGCGGCAGCACCGCTGGCCTGAGCCTGGCGCCGGGCGAGCAGGCGCACCTGAGCCTGCAGGCGCACCGGCTCAATTGAGCTCGTCGTCCTCGATTGGGTAGCGGCTGGCGTTGAGGCTCTCTTTGATCTTGCGCAGGTGCGGCTGGAAGTCGACGCCGCGGCGCAGGGTCATGCCGGTGGCCAGTACGTCGAGCACGGTCAGTTGGATGATCCGCGAAGTCATCGGCATGTAGATGTCGGTGTCCTCCGGCAGCGGGATATGCAGGCTCATGCTGCAGGCGTTGGCCAGCGGCGAGCCGGCGGCGGTCAGGCCGAGCACCGAGGCGCCGTTTTCGCGAGCGACGCGGGCAACCTCGACCAGCTCACGGGTGCGTCCGGTGTAGGAGATGATCACGAACAGGTCGCCGGTGTGTGCTACCGAGGCGAGCATGCGCTGCATCAGCACGTCGGCGTGGGCCGACACGGCCAGGTTGAAGCGGAAGAACTTGTGCTGGGCGTCCAGTGCCACCGGGGCCGAGGCACCGAGGCCGAAGAAGTGGATCTGGCGGGCCTGGATCATCATGTCGACGGCGCGGCTGACCTGCTGCGGGTCGAGTTGCTGGCAGGCACTGTCGAGCGAGGCGATGGCGCTGCCGAAGATCTTCTGGGTGTAGGCGGCCGGATCATCATCAGCCTCGACCGCACGGCTGACGTAGGCGGCGCCGCTGGCCAGGCTCTGCGCCAGCTGCAGCTTGAGTTCCGGGTAGCCGCTGACGCCGAACGAGCGGCAGAAGCGGTTGACGGTCGGCTCGCTGACCTTGGCCGCCTGGGCCAGTGCGGCGATGCTGAAACGGGTGGCCTGTTGCGGGTTGAGCAGGATGACTTCGGCGACTTTGCGTTCGGCCTTGTTCAGCTCATCGAGGCGTCCCTGGATCTGTTCCAAGAGGTTGCGCACGCGGTCCATGGTATGTCCTTGGGTCGAGAAGACAGCCGGCTGGCGTTACAGCAGGCTTTTTGCAGGGTTGTCTATCGTACTGTCGGTAGGGGTTGATCTACCACTTGTCTGTAACACTTGTCGGCAATGTTGTGGTTTTTACTACATTACCTCTTGAAAAGTGCGGTTGAAAACGATATTCCTAGCTCAACTTTAGGAAAGAACCAACATCATGGCTGCGATCAGTGTTGAACCTTGCACCTTTGCCTTGTTTGGCGCCTTGGGCGACCTGGCACTGCGCAAGCTGTTCCCCGCGCTTTATCAGCTCGACCGTGCCGGCCTCCTGCACGCCGATTCGCGCTTGCTGGCGCTGGCCCGCGAGGCCGGTGACAGCCAGCAGCACCTAGCCAACATCGAAGCGCACCTGCGCCGGTTTGTGCCCGATGCCGATATTGAAGCGGCTACGCTTGGACGCTTTTTGGCCCGGCTGAGCTACCTGCATCTGGATTTCCTCCAACCCGAGGGCTATCAGACCCTGGCTGAACAGGCCGCCCCAGGCGTGCCGCTGATCGCCTACTTTGCCACCCCGGCGGCGGTGTACGGCGCAATTTGCGAGAACCTCGACAAGGTCGGCCTGGTCGAGCGCACCCGGGTGGTGCTGGAAAAGCCCATCGGGCACGATCTTGAGTCATCGCGGCGGGTCAACGACGCGGTGGCGCGGTTCTTCCCCGAGAGCCGGGTCTATCGCATCGACCACTATCTGGGCAAGGAGACGGTGCAGAACCTGATCGCCCTGCGCTTCGCCAACAGCCTGTTCGAGACTCAGTGGAACCAGAATTCGATTTCCCATGTGGAGATCACCGTGGCCGAAAAGGTCGGTATCGAAGGCCGTTGGGGCTACTTCGACAAGGCCGGCCAGCTACGCGACATGATCCAGAACCATTTGCTGCAGCTGCTCTGCCTGATTGCCATGGACCCGCCCAGCGACCTCTCGGCCGACAGTATCCGCGACGAGAAGGTCAAGGTGCTCAAGGCCCTGGCGCCGATCACTGGCGAGGCCCTCAGCACCGCCGTGGTCCGCGGCCAGTACATCGCCGGTTACAGCGATGGCAAGCCAGTGCCGGGCTACCTCGAAGAAGACAATGCCAACGCCCAGAGCGACACCGAAACCTTCGTCGCCCTGCGTGCCGATATCCGCAACTGGCGTTGGTCGGGGGTGCCGTTCTACCTGCGCACCGGCAAGCGTATGCCCGGCAAGCTGTCGCAGATCGTCATCCACTTCAAGGAAACCCCGCACTATATCTTCGCTCCGGAACAGCGCTTGCAGATCGGCAACAAGCTGATCATCCGCCTGCAGCCGGACGAAGGTATTTCGCTGCGGGTGATGACCAAGGAGCAGGGCCTGGACAAGGGCATGCAACTGCGCAGCGGCCCGCTGCAACTGAATTTTTCCGACACCTGGCGCAGTGCGCGGATTCCGGATGCCTACGAGCGCTTGCTGCTGGAAGTGATGCGCGGCAACCAGAACCTGTTCGTGCGCAAGGACGAAATCGAATATGCCTGGAAGTGGTGCGATCAGCTGATCGCTGGCTGGAAAAACGCCGGCGACGCGCCCAAGCCCTATGCGGCCGGTTCCTGGGGGCCGATGAGCTCGATTGCACTGATCACACGTGATGGGAGGTCATGGTATGGCGATATCTGAACTGCAACTGCCAAGCGTCGTCACGACGCACCAACTGGCTGATGCCAAGGCGTTGGCTGCACGCCTGGCGGCGGATGTCGCCGAGCGTCTGCGCCAAGCCATTGCCAACAAAGGCCGGGCTTGCCTGGTGTTGTCTGGCGGGCGTAGCCCGGTGCCGTTTCTCGACCAGCTGGCCAGCGCCGAGCTGGACTGGGCCAAGGTCACCGTCAGCCTCGCCGACGAGCGCTGGGTGCCGGTCGAGCATGCCGACAGCAATGCTGGCCTGTTGGCCCGGCACCTGTTCAAAGGCCCGGCGGCCAAGGCCCGTTTCATCGGCCTGTATCAAAACGCCGGCAACCTTGAGGTCGCCGCCGAGCAGGCCGATCAAGCCCTCGCCGAGTTGCCGCCGATCGACGTACTGGTGCTGGGCATGGGTGACGATGGCCATACCGCCTCGCTGTTCCCGGCCAGCCCGTTGTTGCGTCAGGGCCTGGCCAAGGTCGGCGAGCAGCGAGTGTTGCCGATGCTTGCGCCCAGCGTCCCGCATCAGCGCCTGAGCATGACCCGCGCCTTGCTGGCCAGCGCTGCCTTTACTGCTTTGTCTGTGCAGGGGGCCGGCAAGCTGGCGACCCTGCGCGCCGCGCTGGCGGGCGATGACCCCAGCGAAATGCCGATTCGCGCCTTTCTTCACGACCCCCTGAGCATCTACTGGTGCCCATGAGCCAAGGATCCACTGTCATGACCACCCTTGAACGCCCCCAGCCTTTGCTGTCGATGGCCGAAAAAACCGCGCGGATCGATGTGATCTGCGCCGCTGCACGGATCCTGCCGGTGATTACCATCGCCCGTGAGCAGGACATCCTGCCGCTGGCCGATGCGCTGGCCGCTGGCGGCATTCGCACGCTGGAAGTAACCCTGCGCTCGCAGCATGGCTTGAAGGCCATTGAAGTGCTGCGCGAGCAGCGCCCGGAACTGTGCATCGGCGCCGGCACTGTGCTCGATCGCGGTATGTTCACTGCTGTCCAGGCCGCAGGCGCGCAGTTTGTGGTGACCCCGGGGATCACTGCCGACATTCTCGCTGCCGGTGTAGAGAGTGACATTCCGCTGTTGCCAGGCATCAGCACGCCGTCGGAGATCATGCAGGGCTACGCCCTCGGTTACCGCCGCTTCAAGCTGTTCCCGGCCGAAATCAGCGGTGGCGTGGCAGCGATCAAGGCCTTTGGCGGGCCGTTTGGCGATATCCGCTTCTGCCCAACCGGCGGCGTCAATCCAGGCAATGTGCGCAACTACATGGCGCTGAACAACGTGATGTGCGTGGGTGGCACCTGGATGCTTGACAGCAGCTGGATCAAGAACGGCGACTGGAACCGCATTACCGAATGCAGCGCCGAGGCGCTGGCATTGTTCGACTGATTGAATTCGTTGTGTGCTGCACGGCTTATGGGGCGCTTGGTCAGCGCCCCTTTTTTTTGGGCCGAACGACTCTGTGTAGGAGCGGCCTTGCGTCGCGAAAGGCGCGCGTAGCGTGCCCTCATTTTCAGCTTCGCCGCAGATATCCCCGGGCCCGCTTTGCGGGCCTTTCGCGACACAAGGCCGCTCCTACAGGCGGATTGGTCAGGCCAGGCGGAAGCGGCTGACCAGTTGCTGCTGGTGATCGGCCAGGCGCGCCAGTTCCTGGCTGGTGACGGCGGTCTGCTGGGCGCCGGCGCTGACCTGGATGACCAGGTCGTTGATCTCGTTGACGTTGCGGCTGATGTCTTCCGAGACCGCACTCTGCTCTTCAGCGGCCGAGGCGATCTGGATAGTGCGGTCGTTGATGGTGGCCACGCCTTCGGCGATATTGCCGAGCAATTCGCCGGCCCGACCGATACGTTCGGCGCCTGACTGCGCCTTGCTCAGGGTCTCCAGCATCGAGGCGTTGGCGCGGTCCGAGCCTGCCTGCAGGTTGCTGATCATCTGCTGGATATTGCCGGTCGACTCCTGAGTGCGCTGAGCCAGCGTGCGCACCTCCGAGGCGACGACAGCAAAGCCACGGCCATGGTCGCCGGCGCGGGCGGCCTCGATGGCGGCGTTGAGGGCGAGCAGGTTGGTTTGCTCGGCGATGCCGCGAATCACGTCCAGCACCGAGGTGATGGCGTCGCTTTCGTCCTTAAGCTCATCGATGATGGTGGCGGTCTGCTGGGCCTGGCTGGACAACTCGCGGATCAGCGTGATGGTGGTTTCGATCTCTTCGCGGCCCACCACGGTGCTGCCATGGATCTGCTGGGAGAGGTTGGCTGCATCGCTGGTGCTCTGGGCCACATCGCGCACGGTGGCGCTCATTTCATTGATCGCGGTAGCGACCAGTTCGGTGCTCTGGCGTTGCTGTTCGACGCTGCGGCTGGTTTGCAGGGTGACGGCCGACGACTCTTCGGCAGCCGTGGCCACCTGAGCAGTCGCGCTGCCGATCTCCTGGACGATCTCGGTGATCTCCTGGGCCATGCGGTTGAGGTTGGTGGCGATCTGGCCGAATTCGTCCTGGCTGCGATAGTGGGTGCGTGCGGTCAGATCGCGGCCGGCCAGGGCATTCAGGGTGGCGTTGATGTCATGCACCGCCCGGCCCATGCTGCGGATGATCAGTGATGCCAGCAGCGCCACGCAGAGCAGCGCCAGCGCTGCACCAATAGCGGTCAGCCAGAGCGCGCGGGCGGCGCCGCTGCGGGCCTGCTCGGCAAGTTGGCCGACGGTCTGCGCCAGGCTGGTTTCGACTTCGCTCATTTGGTCGATGCGTTGGGTCGCAAGTTCAAACCAGGCTTCAGGCTTGGTATTCAGAGGCTGGCCCAGCGGTACGTCGAAACCCAGTTTCTGCAGTTTTGCCACTTCCAGCGCTGCCGGGCTTTGCAAAGCGTTCTGGTATTGGCTCAATACGCCGGCGGGTGCCTTGCGCATAAAGCCTTCGCTATAAGCGGTGAATTCACCCAGGTTACGGCTAAAGCGCGATAACAATGCCGCATCGAAGTGATCCTGATTGAATGCCAGGCCGAGGATAACGCGCTCACGGCCCGCGCGCTCCTTGAGTTCGATAAATTGATTGAGCGCGCTGAGCGCTTGTACCACGGCAGTATCGGTGACGCGGTTTTCCAATGAATGGGTATAGCCGATCAGCTGTTGAATAAGTTCGGTATAACGCAGACTGGATTGCGTGCTGTCGATGCTCAAACCGTCGACCTGGCCACGCAGCGCTGAAAGTTGCTCGAGGCTGCTTAGTGTCTGGCTCAACTCAGCGGATTTTTCCGGCAGGTTGCGCAGTGTTTCCAGTGCAGCGCTGCTGTCCTGGCGAAACTGACCAAGGCGATCGCCCATGTTCTTGCCCTGGCTACCGATGAACACGCCGCTGGCGCCACGCTCGCGTTGCAGGCGGGTGATCAGCTGGCTGATCGACTGGGCGGTGCCGCTGGCGCTGACGGTGGCCTGCATGTCCCGCAGGGTGCGCAGGTTGTCGTTCAGAAACAGGCCGGCTAGCACCAGAAAGCCGAACAGGGGGAACAGCAATATCAACAACAGTTTTTGGCGTAGCGGTGCGTTGGTCAACATTGGCTTTGGCCTCGATATACTTGTGAGCAGAAGTAAATATGGCGAGTGCCGAAGCTGTTGTTGTCATTGGTGGCACGCAGCCACTATGTTAAATGTTTAATCAAATAAAGCGAAGGTAATAAGCGACGTATTTCGTCGGAGAATTTGCTGCCCAACTTTAGTGCAATAAACAAAGTGTTGATCCATGTCAGTGCATGTTCAATTAGTTGTCGCGTCACAGTAAATAGCTGGACGTTTAGCACTGCCAGGGTATGCGCGCGGGCGGTGTTTCCAGACAAATTCAGAAGCGGCCCCGGACGGGGCCGCCAGGTGGCGGGGTGTTACTGCGCTGCTTTGGTCAGCAGCGCAGAGAACGCACGCTTGGCATCTTCGACGGCGTCGGCGATTTCCTGCGCGGCTTTGGTCGACTCGGCGCGGTAGGTGGCGGTCAGGCCTTTCATTTCGCTTTGGAAGTCCAGGGTAGCCTGGGCCAGGGCGCGCACCGATTCCACCCTCAGGGTCGAGCCATAGCTGGCTTTGACTGCTGCTTCCAGTTGCTTGCCGCCCGACTCGCCCAAGGTTTCCAGGCCCTTGTTGATGCCGTCGGTGGTGGCGTTCAGGGTGTGGGTGGCTTCGGCCATGCCCTTGTTGGCAGTGAACGACACGGCCAGGCTGGTGAGGACCACTTCGTTGGTGGCAAAGAACGACACCATGCGCTGGTACTGGCGCTCCTTGACCACATGCACCTGGCTGATGCGGGCAAACACCATCTCGGCGGTGTTGTAGCCCACGCGCAGATCATCGGCGATGTCCTTGATGATCTGGTAGCGCTTGTCTTCGTCCTGCAACGCCCGAACTGCCTCGTCGCGGCTCAGTTCCAGCGCGGCGCGGCGGGCAGGTTCTGCACCTTCGGCGGCCGTTACGCTGACGTTGGCTGCGTCCAGTGCCTCGGTGCGCTGCTGCAGTGCCTTGGCGGCCAGGGTGAGCACTTCCTGTGCGTCCACTTCGGCGGTTTTCATCGCCAGGCGGAAGTCCGTGTACGACTCCAGAATCTGGCTTTCGCGGCTGATCTGGTCGCTGGCGGCTGCGCTGACGTCCAGGTAGTGCTTGCGGATGTCCTCGAAGCGGCTCGGGATCGAGCCACGGACCATGTGCATCCAGCCCATCTTCAGCCGCTCGAGGGTGTCGAGGCGACCGTCGTCCATCCACGACGCCATGGCGGCGGCATCTTCACGAATCGAGGTGAAGCTGTCGGTGACGTTCATGTAGCGGTCGGAGATGTCCATGCCGGCGATCTGTTCACGCACGGTCTGGTTGAACAGGGTGGCCTGCTGCAACACTGCAGCGATGCCGGTGATGCGCTGGTTGTCATAGTGCGCGACCTTGTTCAGCAGCATCAGTACCGGTGCAGGTTGCGCTGGCTGGCCGAAGGAAATGCCAAGTTTGCGCAGGCCTTCGAGGGCGCGTTCGAGGTATTGGCTCATGGGAGTCCTTGCATGAGTAGGGGTCTGAATGGGATAGCCTAGAAACTGTCGGTGGTGCGGAATCCGCCGCCACCGGAACTGCGCGAGGTGCTGAAGCCGCTGCCGCTGCTGCTGGAGCGGCCGGCAAAGCCTCCGGAGGAGTACGAGTTCGAGATGTACGAAGATTTACGAGAGTACTGCGTCTCGTAGTCGCGGCCCTCATCGAGTATTTCTTCAACCGCCTCCTGATCCAGCGCGCCGCGCATGTATTCGCCGAGAATGTGCTTGATTGGCTGATCCAGCGTGTACTCGCATTCATCGTCCAGGAAGTCCTGGTCGCGCAGGCCGTGCTCGAGGGCCTTGGCGCGTTCGTAGTAGTGGCGTCGATCCGCTACCCGGTCCTGCAGGCTTTTCTGGCCTTGTCGGAACGCATTCAGGCGCCCGTGCAGCAGTTGCAGCTCGCTCACCAACACGTCGTCACGAGGGTCCGGCGTTTGTGCGGCGGCGGCGATCAGCTCGGCCATTGGGCGCGCCTTGAGCCGCTCGGTGATGGTCTGGCGGATGCCCGTCAGGTAGGGGTCGCGCTGTTCGGCGAATTCGATCAACTGCGCCTGCAGGGACGTGGCGCGGGCCTTGGATTCGCTCAGCAGAGTGCTCAGCGCCTGCTCCTCGGTCTGCAGTTTTGGCATGCCGAGCTTTTCGCAGGCTTGCTCCAGGTGCGGTTGATACTGCGCCTGCAGTTGCTCGCGTATCGCGCTGCGGGCCTGGCGCGCGCTTTCGTTGCGCGCCTGCATGGTCAGCAGGATCTGCTCGTTGGCTTGGTTGCGCTGAAAGTCGACGCACCTGGCCAGGTAGTTGTCGAGCGGGCGCTGCAGTGGCTTGGGGCGGTAGCGGTCGGTGCCGTAGTCGCGCGCTTTGAGGTAACTGTACAGCCGGCTGCCGGCGTAGCCTTGCAACTTGGTCTCGCACTCATCGCGAATCTCTTCGTAGCTGCTGTGGCCGCCTTGTTCGGCCTGCTGGGCGGCCTCAAGCTGCGTGAGCAACAGGCGCGCCTCAGGATTCTGTTCAAGCTGCTCCTGCACCTGCTTTTCGAGCTGGGCGATATCCTGGCGCAGCGCATCGTGTTTGGGCAGCGTATTGCCGATGACTTGCTCAGCCTGCTTCAAGGCCTGAACCAGTGCGGTCTGGGCCTGCTCGCGTTGTTCCAGCTGCTGGCGGGTGCGTGCATCCAGTGCGGCGGTGTCGTGCAATTGCAGGCTGGCGATGTCGCCCAGCTTCGAGGCTATCTGGTGTTCGAGCTGGGCCTCGTGCTCGGACCCTGCATATAGCGCCTGTTCGGCCTCGCGCAGTCGCTGTTCGGCCCGGTGTGAGTTGTCTTCGAGGGCGCGCGCGAGTTCGCTCGGGGTCATGGTTACCACTCCAGGATCATTTGAAGGGGAATGGTGCCCTTAGGGAAGTAAGGCACCAGACTGTTGACGGGTTTTATGCCCATCATCAGGTCGCTGATATGGCCGTCGTCGAGCTTGTCCTCGCGCACTTTGAGGTAGCTGTCATAGCCGACGCGCACGGCGAACAGTTTGCTCCAGCGGGTCTCACCGGTTTCTATGCTGGTCACCTCCATCAGCGCCGGCTTGCCAGCGACGTCGAGCGGCTCGACCACCAAGTACCAGGCCTTGCCGCGCGTGCTGTTGCTGCTGCAGCCAGCCGCCTCGTAGCAGCGTTCGACCCCAGACTTGACCCCAGGGCGATCAACTATTTGGATAGTCAGCGGCTGGGCAGCGTAATCGAGGTAATACTTGAGCGAATCGAGGTTGCTGTTGGCTGCCTTCAGGCGTCCCGCAGCGATGTTCTCGCTGGCTTTCTCGCTCCATCTGAAGATCCGCTGGCGGTCGCTGGCGGGCAGCGCCGTGGCGTTGAGCCGGGTAAGCAGTCGCTGCTGATAGTCCTGGCTTGCGCTGACATTGAGCGCACTGAGATTCTCGCGCTGCTCCATCAGGGCGTTGCCGCCGAGGATCAGCAGGCCAAACAGCAGTAGGGTGAAGGCCCAGGTTAGCAGCAACCGCCGTGCCATGATCAGGCGCACCAGCAGGCGTTGCTTGCGACTCAGGGGCGGTGCTTCAAACATCAGCCTGCTCGAGAAGAACTGGTGCACACCTTGTTCGATCTGGGCGTCGTTAAAGCGGATGCCGTTGTTCTTGTAGTAGGTACGGATGCGCTCGGCCACATCGGTGCGGCGTTGCGGCAGGTCGAGGTGCTCCTGGATTTCCATCTCGCGATGGCGAAGCTGGTCGACAATTGCCATTGCCGCCATCTGATCGCTTAGCGAGACACTCATCGGTAGCAGTCCTGCAGCTGGCTCATGGGGGTCCTTGCATGAGTGGGAAAAGGCTGCAGCATTATATCCAGTCTTCGCGGCAAAATGATGGCCCCGGCAATAAAACCCAAGCGCACAAAAAAGCCCGCATCGCTGCGGGCTTTTGCACAGGCCGTGGCCTTAGGCGGCTTGCGCCTGTTCCTGGCTCAGTGAGCGGTTCAGGGCACTGAACAGCGCCTTGAAGCTTGCAGTAGTGATGTTTTCATCGATACCTACACCATGCACCGGGCGGCCACCGGCAACGCGCAGCTCGATGTAGGCGGCAGCCTTGGCGTTGGTGCCGGCACCGATGGCATGCTCGTTGTAGTCCATGATTTCTACCGCAACCGGCATGCAGGCCGCCAGCGCTTCCAGCGCGCCGTTGCCCTTGCCGTGCCAGTGCAGGTTGGTTTCGCCTTCACCGGCTACTTCCACTTCGACCTTGCTGCTGCCGTTTTCTTCCTGCAGGCGGTGGCTGACCAGGGCGTACGGGGCGTTGGCCTGGAGGTACTCCTTGTGCAGCAGCTTGTAGATCTGCTGGGCGGTCATTTCCAGGCCCAGGCGATCGGTTTCACCTTGTACGACCTGGCTGAACTCGATCTGCATGCGGCGTGGCAGGCTGATGCCGTACTCCTGCTCGAGCAGGTAGGTGATGCCGCCTTTGCCCGACTGGCTGTTGACGCGGATCACCGCCTCGTAGCTGCGGCCAATGTCGGCCGGGTCGATCGGCAAGTACGGCACTTCCCACAGCTCGCCTTCCTGCTGCTTGCTGAAACCTTTGCGAATGGCGTCCTGGTGCGAGCCGGAGAACGCAGTGTGAACCAGGTCGCCGACGTACGGGTGACGCGGGTGCACTGGCAGCTGGTTGCACTCCTCGACGACCTTGCGCACGCCGTCGATGTCGGAGAAGTCCAGCTGTGGGTCGATACCCTGGGTGTAGAGGTTCAGTGCCAGGGTCACCAGGTCGACGTTGCCGGTGCGCTCGCCGTTGCCGAACAGGCAGCCTTCGGCGCGGTCGGCACCGGCCATCAGGCCCAGCTCGGTGGCAGCAATGCCAGTGCCACGGTCGTTGTGGCAGTGCAGGCTGATGATCACGCTGTCGCGGCGATTGACGTTGCGGCAGAACCACTCGATCTGGTCGGCGTAGATATTCGGCGTGGCCACTTCAACGGTAGCTGGCAGGTTGAAGATGATCTTGTGCTCAGGCGTCGGGTTCCACACCTCGGTCACGGCGTCGCAGACTTCCTTGGCGAACTCCAGTTCGGTGGCGCTGAAGGTCTCTGGCGAGTACTGGAAGGTCCAGTGCGTCTCGGGCTGCTGCGCTGCGTATTTGACGAACAGCTTGGCGGCGTTGACGGCGATGTCCTTGACGCCTTGCTTGTCCTGGTTGAAGACAATGCGGCGGAACGACGGGCTGGTGGCGTTGTACAGGTGGACAATGGCCTTTTTCGCCCCACGCAGCGACTCGAAGGTGCGTGCGATCAGGTCTTCGCGGGCCTGGGTCAGTACCTGGATGGTGGTGTCATCCGGGATGTGGCCGCCTTCGATCAAGGTGCGCACGAAGTCGAAATCAGTCTGCGAGGCAGACGGGAACGACGCTTCGATTTCTTTCACGCCAACCTGCACCAGCGTCTTCCAGAAACGCAGCTTCTTCTCCGCGTCCATCGGCTCGATCAGCGACTGGTTGCCATCACGCAGGTCCGAGCTGCACCAGATCGGCGCTTCGGTGATGGTCTTGGATGGCCAGGTGCGGTCGGGCAAATCGATGGTGGGGAAGGCGCGATACTTCTTCGACGGGTCTTTGAGCATGGTCATGCGAATAATCCTTTTGGGTGCGGCCGAGATCGGGCCTGCCGGACGATAACGAGATGAATAGGCGAGGCGACGCGATTCACCCTGGTAGTCGGGCACTGACCAGGCAGAGGCTGCGGTGTTGGCGGAGCAAAATGAGGGTGCTAGAGGTTTTCATGGCTTCAACCCTAACCACAGCGGTGAGGGTTGGCAAGCCTTGAAAAAAAATTGAGATAAATGTTCAAGAATGTGCAGTTGGCGAGATTGAATCGCCGCGATCAAATTCAGAACCCGATTAAATTGCGCAGTCTATTTCATCAGCGCAAGAGCTTTCCGGTGGCAGGGAAGCTCTTGCCTGGCCTGCGCTCAGGGTTGGAATGCGCCGATGAAAATCGCCGGATCAACCCGCGCATCGTTCAGGCTGACGTTCCAGTGCATGTGCGGGCCGGTGGCGCGACCGGTCGCGCCGACCCGGCCAACCACGTCGCCACGGCGCAGCTGCTGGCCATTCTTCACATCGATTTTCGACATGTGGCAGAACATGCTGATAAAGCCCTGGCCGTGGTCGACGAACACGGTCTGGCCATTGAAGAAGTAGTTACCGATCAGGATCACCGTACCGTTGGCCGGGGTCTTGATCGGCGTCCCGGCGGGTACGGCAAAGTCCAGCCCGGCATGCGGATTGCGCTCTTCACCGTTGAAGAAGCGGCGCACGCCAAACTTGCTAGACAGCGGCCCGTTGACCGGTTTGTCGAGGATCAGGTTGCTCGGCAGGGCCGGGCTGAAGCTGCGGTAGGCCTTGATCTGCTCGGCCAGCTCGCGGTCGATGCGCTTGAGGTCGGCCGGGTCTGGGTTGACCTGGCGCTTGTTCTTCAGGGTGATGTGCTGCTCGGGGTACTTCTTGCTGCCGACGGTGAACGGCAGGCTGCGGTTGCCCTGGCTGAGGGTGGCAGTGCCGGGTTTCTGTGTCAGCGGGATGCCGACGATCGCCAGCCAGTTGTCCTGCTCCTTGACCACCAGCACCGGCTTGCCGTCAAAGCGCGCTTGTGGGGCGTTGGCAGCAGGGCCCAGGTCGACCACGGCGACGCCGCCCGGCACTGGCTTGTTGAGGGTGCGGGTGATGTAGCTGGCCTGGGCCGCAGTGGTCAGCAGCAGCAAAGACAGGGCAAGCAGCGGGGCGAGCAAACGGGGCATGTGTCAATCCAATAGCGAAAGGGTGACCGGAGTCTGGTGGTTGTCTTCGACCCGCACCTGCAGCTCACCTTCGTTGAGGCGAGCGGTCAGGCGTTGACCGTTGCGCGTCTGCGCCGCGCTGCGGATGGCCTGGCCGCGCTCATCCAGGAGGATGCTGTAGCCACGCGCCAGGGTCGCCAGCGGGCTGACCACCTGCAAGGTCTGCAACTGGGCCTGGAAGCGTTGGCGGCGGTCCTTGAGGGTTTCGCGCATGGCTCGTGGCAGGCGCTCGGCGAGGCTGTCCAGGCGCTGGCCGAGCAACTTCAGCGTGCGCCCCGGGTGCTGCGCGGCCAGGCGCGTGTCGAGGCGGCCGAGGCGCTCCTGACGTGCGCGCATGTTCAGCGCAAAGGCGCGGCGCAGGCGCATGTCCAGATCGTCCAGACGCTGCGCCTGTTGGCGCAGGCGTTCGCCGGGATGTCGCAGGCGGCGGGCCAGGCCTTCGACGCGCAGGCGGTCATGGCTCAGGCGGTTCTGCATCCGTAGCAACAGCCGCCGTTGCAGGCTCTCAAGGCGCAGCTGCAAACCGCTGCTGTCCGGGGCCAGCAGCTCGGCGGCAGCGGACGGCGTGGGTGCACGTACGTCGGCGACGAAGTCACTGATCGAAACGTCGGTTTCATGGCCTACAGCGCTGACGATGGGCGTCACGCAGGCGGCAATCGCACGCGCTACCGCTTCTTCGTTGAAGCACCAGAGGTCTTCCAGCGAACCGCCGCCACGGGCCAGGATCAGGGCATCAAAGCCACGGCTGTCGGCCAGGCGCAGGGCGCGCACGATCTGGTTGATCGCCTCGCGGCCCTGCACGGCAGTCGGGATCAGGTTCAGCTCGACCTGCGGCGCGCGCCGGCCAAACACGCTGATGATGTCGCGGATCACCGCGCCGGTCGGCGAGGTGATGATACCGATGCGTTGTGGGTGCGCCGGTAGTGGCTGCTTGCGCTCGGTGCTGAACAGCCCTTCGGCGCTGAGTTTCTCTTTCAGCGCTTCGAAGGCCAGGCGCAGGGCGCCGTCACCAGCCGGTTCGACCGTATCGAGGATCAGCTGATAGTCGCCACGCCCCTCGAACAGCGAGACCTTGCCGCGCACGCGCACTGCCAGGCCATCGCGCAGTGCCTGACGCACGCGCGTGGCGTTCTGCCGGAACAGCGCACAGCGCACCTGCGCGCCGCTGTCCTTGAGGGTGAAGTAGATGTGGCCAGAGGCGGGCCGGGCCAGGTTGGAAATCTCGCCCTCAACCCAGACGTTGCGGAACACGTCCTCGAGCAGCACGCGGGCGCGGCCGTTGAGTTGGCTGACGGTGAGGACCTCGCGGTCGAGGCCGAGTCGTTCGAAAGGGTCTTTGATCATGTTCGGCATCATAAAGGACAAGGCCAGCTTGTGCATCGCCCTCTGCACCGAGCATGCGCTGGAATGCTACCTTTGCGCATTGCCCAGGGAGGGACTTGCATGCTCGCTCAATTGCCGTTTACCGGCCTCGACTGGCTACCCGTGCTGCTCGCGGTCAGCGCGGCTTACATCGTGTTCGGCATTGCCGGCTTTGGTACGGCGTTGATTGCAGCGCCGGTGTTGATTCATTTCATGCCGCTGTCCAAGGTGGTGCCGCTGCTGGTGCTGCTCGACTTCATCGCGGCGTTCGGTAACTTGCTGCCGTCGCGCAAGGACGTCGCCCGCGCCGAGTTGCTGCGGCTGCTGCCGTTCATGGCCATCGGTTGCATTTTGGGCGTGGTGTTTTTGTTGCAGCTGAAATCAGACCTGCTGTTGCTGCTGATGGGCGTGTTTGTTACGGCCTATGCCATTTATGGCCTGGCGATCAAAACCCGGCCGACACGTCTGAATCCGCTCTGGGCGGTGCCCATGGGAACCGTCGGCGGGCTGTTCGGCGCCATGTTCGGCAGTGGTGGTTTCCTTTATGCGATCTACCTGAATGCACGGCTGGATTCCAAGGATGAGGCCCGCGCGACCCAGTGCGCCCTGATCAGCTGCAGCACCATCGTGCGCCTGTCGTTGTTCGTTATCGCCGGGGTGTATGCCGACATAAGCCTGCTGTTGCTGGCGGCGTGCTTGCTGCCAGTGATGTTTCTGGGCACCTGGATTGGCCGTCGGTTGAGCTTCAAACTCTCCCGCGAAGCCTTCGTGCGGCTGGTGACCTGGCTGGTACTGGCCAGCGGTGTGGCCTTGATTGTTCGCTACCTGACGAGCTGAGCAGGGGGTAGAATTGGCCGATTATTGAAGTCCCAGGCCTGCCTTGTTCATGAACACCCAGAGCATCATTGTCCCCAAACTGTCCACCGTCCCGGTGCACGAAGCCCGCGCGCGGGCGATCCTGCGCTGGCTGGTCAGGGAGAAAATCGTCGAGGAGCAGTTGAGCACCTGTGGGCGCAGCGGCAACCGCATGGCCTACGCGCTGGCGCCAGGCGCGCGCAAGATCGCCCTGCGGCCTGAGCTGCTGCCGTTCGATCAGCCGGTCAACGGCCTGGAAGTGATGCTCAAGCGCTGCATCTATACGCCGACCGAAGGCTTTCTTGAAGAAGCCGGCTGCCCGGAGTGCCGGCGCGAAGTCGGCGAGCCGCTGTTCGACAGCCTGGAGGAGTGGATGCCGGGGGTGAGCGACAACTTCACCTGCCCGCTGTGCGCCTTCGAAGACGATATCAATGGCTTTCTATTCCTGCAGCCATGTGCCTTTTCCAACCTGGGGTTCATCTTCAACAACTGGGGCGAGGCCGGTTTTACCTCGACCTTCCTCGCCGCGTTTGCCGACTGGCTCGACCATCCGGTAGCCGTGGTGCAGGTAAAACTGCCACAGGCCTGACCGAAGGCCCTTATTTTGCATTGAGTGGCGCGCCGTGGATGAGTATAATGGCGCGCTTCCAATTTTCCCGCCCGGGAGCCCCCGCGATGCTGCGTATCAGCCAAGAAGCACTGACCTTCGACGACATTCTCCTTGTACCTGGTTATTCCGAGGTACTGCCCAATGAAGTCAGTCTCAAGACCCGTTTGACCCGTGGCATCGAGCTGAACATTCCGCTGGTATCCGCTGCCATGGACACCGTTACCGAAGCCCGCCTGGCCATCGCCATGGCGCAGGAAGGCGGTATCGGCATCATCCACAAGAACATGACCATCGAACAACAGGCCAGCGAAGTGCGCAAGGTCAAGAAGTTCGAGGCTGGCGTGGTCAAGGACCCGATCACCATCGAAGCCGACGCCACCGTGCGTGACCTGTTCGACCTGACCCGCCTGAACAACATCTCTGGTGTTCCGGTGCTGGCCAATGGCGACCTGGTCGGTATCGTCACTTCCCGTGACGTGCGCTTCGAGACCCGTCTGGACGCCAAGGTGCGTGATGTGATGACGCCAAAAGAGCGTCTGGTCACCGTCCGCGAAGGCGCCGACAAGAACGAAGTCCGCGAGCTGCTGCACAAGCACCGCCTGGAAAAAGTTTTGATCGTAGACGGCAACTTCAGCCTCAAGGGCATGATGACCGTCAAGGACATCGAAAAGGCCAAGGCCTACCCGCTGGCGAGCAAGGACGACCAGGGTCGTCTGCGCGTCGGCGCTGCGGTCGGCACCGGCAAGGACACCGGCGAGCGCGTTGCTGCGCTGGTTGCTGCCGGCGTTGACGTGGTGGTGGTCGACACCGCCCACGGTCACTCCAAAGGCGTGATCGACCGCGTTCGCTGGGTCAAGGAAACCTATCCACACGTGCAGGTGATCGGCGGCAACATCGCCACTGGTGCTGCCGCCAAGGCCCTGGCTGACGCCGGCGCTGACGCAGTCAAGGTCGGTATCGGCCCAGGCTCGATCTGCACCACGCGTATCGTCGCTGGTGTCGGCGTGCCGCAGATCAGCGCTATCGCCAACGTTGCCGCGGCCCTCGAAGGCACCGGCGTACCACTGATCGCCGACGGCGGCATCCGCTTCTCCGGTGACCTGTCCAAGGCTATCGTCGCTGGCGCCTCATGCGTGATGATGGGGTCGATGTTTGCCGGTACTGAAGAAGCACCAGGCGAAGTCGAGCTGTTCCAGGGTCGTTCCTATAAGGCTTACCGCGGCATGGGTTCGCTCGGTGCAATGGCTCAGGCGCAAGGTTCGTCCGACCGTTACTTCCAGGATTCCTCGGCCGGCGCCGAGAAGCTGGTCCCGGAAGGCATCGAAGGCCGCGTACCGTACAAGGGCGCACTGGCTGCAATCATTCACCAGCTGATGGGCGGTCTGCGTTCGTCCATGGGCTACACCGGCAGTGCCACCATCGAAGAGATGCGCACCAAGCCGGAGTTTGTACGCATCACCGGTGCCGGCATGGCCGAGTCCCACGTGCATGACGTGCAGATCACCAAGGAAGCGCCAAACTACCGCGTAGGCTGAGGCTTCCAGCATCATTAGCAAGCGGGGCTGTTACGACAGCCCCGTGTTGTTTCCGATTTCCACTGACGAGATTGAGTCATGGCCCTCGACATTCACGCTCACCGCATCCTGATCCTCGACTTCGGTTCCCAGTACACCCAGCTGATCGCCCGCCGAGTGCGCGAGATCGGTGTCTACTGCGAGCTGCACCCGTTCGACATGGACGATGAAGCGATCCGCGAATTCAACCCGCGCGGCATCATCCTCGCTGGCGGCCCAGAGTCGGTCCACGAAGCCAACAGCCCGCGTGCACCGCAAGCGGTGTTCGACCTCAACGTACCAGTGCTGGGCATCTGCTACGGCATGCAGACCATGGCCGAGCAGATGGGCGGCAAGGTTGAAGGCTCCGAGCTGCGCGAATTCGGCTACGCCCGCGTCGACGTGGTCGGCAAGAGCCGCCTGCTCGACGGCATCGAAGACCATGTAGACGCCGACGGCGTATTCGGTCTCGATGTCTGGATGAGCCACGGTGACAAGGTCACCCGCATGCCAGAGAACTTCCACGTTCTGGCCAGCACCCCAAGCTGCCCGATCGCCGGCATGTTCGACGACAGCCGCGGCTACTACGGCGTGCAGTTCCACCCTGAAGTGACCCACACCAAGCAGGGCGGACGCATCCTGTCGCGCTTCATCCTCGACATCTGCGGCTGCGAAGCGCTGTGGACCTCGTCCAACATCGTTGAAGATGCCATCGCTCAGGTTCGCGCCCAGGTCGGCACTGCCAACGTTCTGCTCGGCCTGTCCGGCGGCGTCGACTCGTCGGTGGTTGCTGCGCTGCTGCACCGCGCCATTGGCGACCAGCTGACCTGCGTATTCGTCGACAACGGTCTGCTGCGCCTGCACGAAGGTGAGCAAGTGATGGCCATGTTCGCCGAGAACATGGGCGTCAAGGTGATCCGCGCCAACGCCGAAGCTCAGTTCCTGGGCAACCTGGAAGGCGAAGCCGACCCGGAGAAAAAACGCAAAATCATCGGCCGCACCTTCATCGACGTGTTCGATGCCGAAGCCAGCAAACTGGAAAACATCCAGTTCCTCGCCCAAGGTACCATCTACCCCGACGTGATTGAGTCGGCTGGCGCCAAGAGCGGCAAGGCCCACGTGATCAAGTCGCACCACAACGTCGGCGGCCTGCCAGAGGAAATGAACCTCAAGCTGGTCGAGCCACTGCGTGAGCTGTTCAAGGACGAAGTGCGCAAACTCGGCCTGGAACTCGGCCTGCCGTACGACATGGTCTACCGCCACCCGTTCCCAGGCCCGGGCCTGGGCGTACGTATCCTTGGTGAAGTGAAAAAGGAATACGCCGACATCCTCCGTCGCGCTGACCACATCTTCATCGAAGAACTGCGCAAAGCCGACTGGTATCACAAGACCAGCCAGGCCTTCGTAGTGTTCCAGCCGGTCAAGTCGGTTGGTGTGGTCGGTGACGGCCGTCGCTACGCCTGGGTCGTGGCCCTGCGCGCCGTCGAGACCGTGGACTTCATGACCGCACGTTGGGCACACCTGCCTTACGAGCTGCTGGAAACGGTCAGCGGGCGGATCATCAACGAGATCGAAGGCATCTCGCGCGTTACTTATGACGTGTCGAGCAAGCCGCCGGCGACGATTGAGTGGGAATGATCTGCTAGCGCAGCGATTGAGAAACCGGCTTAGGCCGGTTTTTCTCTATCTGCGGGCGGTAAGCGAGGGCTACGAAGCAGCCCTGGCGTCCTCAAGTCAACCACAGCCTGAAACGACAAAGCCCGCATTCGCGGGCTTTGTCGTTTCAGGCGCAGACCTCTATCAGAAGTCGTAACGCACGTTTGCGGTGAAGGTATCCGCGTCGAACCCACTGCTGGTCAGGTAGCTGTAGTTACCGCCCACGCTCCACGCGCCGACGCGGTAGTTGGCGCCCAGGCCCAGCTCGTAGCTATCACGCGCAGGTGTCGCACCGGTGGTGGTGAACGGCGTACCGCCGAGGACGAAGGTGGAAGTGGTGGCGGTCTTGTCGCCGATGAAGTCGTGCCAGGCCATCAGCTTGGCTTCTGGTTCCAGCGTGCCCACACCTACATCAAAGGCTGCTGCCAGGCGAGCGCCGAGGCCCATTTCGCCGATTTCGTAGCGTTGGCTGCCGACGTTGAGGGCGGCCGAGCTGCCTTTTTCACGGTACGAATCAATCGACACGTTGGCATAGCGTGCACCGACCTGAGGTTCCAGCAGCCATTGCTTGTCGAGCTGGAAGGTGTAGCCAGCCAGGGCGTTGACGCCGAAGATGTCACTGTCGAAGCTGGCCTTGGCGCGGGTGCCGGCAATGTAGCGTTTGGACTCGTTGTCGTTCCAGCCATACATCAGCGAGGTGTCGACGAAGAAGTTGTCGTGGGTCCAGTTGCCGTACAAGGTCAGTGCATGGCCTTCGACATCGGTTTTGCTGCCCAGGTCGGATTTGACGTCGCTGGTCAGGTAGCTGTAGGCCAGGCCCACGGTGGTGTCGGCGTTGAGCTTGCCGTCGGCACCCACGGCGATGCCGTTGGTGTTGGCGTCGTAGCCGTCGATACCGTGGCGGCGGTCCTGGTTGGCATCGCTGGTCAGCGCTTGCAGCCATACGCCTTGCTCGGCCAGCACGTCACCGGAGGACAGGCCGCTACGCGCCTTGCTGGCACGGCGGTTGATGGCACCGGCGACCAGGTTCTGGCTGTTGGTGGCGGCGTGGATTGCGCCACCGCTGACGTCTGGGGTCAGGGTTTCGGCCAGTTTGGCCAGCTCTTCACTGGTGGCGGCGTTGGCGAAACGCTGGAACACCGGGTCGCTTTCGTCCAGTTGGCCCATGACGGTGTTCTTGAACGGCTTGATGGCGTTCACTGCGTTGCGCGAACCACGCGCTTCCAGCAGGTTTTCCGTGATCACCTCATCGCTGCGGGTGGCAACCAGAGCTTTCACATCCTGGCCTTCGATGCCGAAGTTCTTCACTTCAAGCAGCGCCGAGGAGGAGACCACCGAGAGGTTCTCTGGGTCCTCCCAAGTGCCGGAGTTGAGCAGGGTGTAGCGGGTGCCCTGGGCCGAAGTGCGGAAGTCGTCGGAGCGCGCCTGCAGTTCGATCTGGCTGCCGGCGGAGAAGAAGGTATTGCCGGTGACAGTCAGGATCGGCCTGTTCGGCAGGGTGTCGTTGTCCAGCAGCAGGCGCAGGCGGGCGGTGTCGCTGTCCATGTCGAGGTCGCCGTCAATCGTCGTCTGCGGGCGCAGCAGGGTCAGGCGGCCGCCGTCGATATCGACGAAGCCGGCGCGGATGGTCGAGCCATCGAACATCGCCTCGCCTTGCACCAGCACGCCACTCAAGCCCAGTACATCACCCTTTACCTGGCCGCCTTGCCAGTAAAAATACGATGGAGCGGCACCGTCATTGGCCTTGATTGCAGCCTCGCCGCCTTCGATCAGGCCAGCTGTCTGGGTGATGGCGAAGGTATCGAAACCGGCAGCGGGATCCAGGCCGACGAAGTGAATGCCAAAGCCTTCGCCCGAGATGGTCCCGCTATTATTGACGTCGGTCTTGAAGACGTCGTTGATCTGGCCAGTGAACTGAGCATGGTCGATCTCGATACCGGCCGAGTCGAGGCCGCGCGCGGTAATGATGCCGGTGTTGTTGATGCGTGCCTGAGTCGAGGTGATCATCATGCCGTTGGCGTTTTCACCCGTGACGCTGATGTTGCCGCTGTTGTTCACTTCACCGGCGATGACCGCTCCGTACAGATCCAAGCCCATCGCGCCGGGGCCGTCCACCGTGATGTTGCCCTGGTTTACCACGTCACCAGCGACGGTGGAACTCAGGGTCATGGAGACACCGCCCGCGTAGTCGGTCAGGCTCTTGGTTGTCAGGTTGATATTGCCCTGATTGACCAGATTGCCACCCAGGGTCACATCTTGCAGGTATACACCCGCGCCCGTCGACGTTCCGGTGAAAGTGGCGTTGCCAAAGGTCTCATCGATGCTGATGAATTGGCCGGTGCTCAGGTCGTAATTGACGTCGGCCACGGGAACGGCATTGGCTGCGGTAGTCGTGGTAGCCGCAATGGCGAGCGCGAGCAATGAGCGACGCATAGGAGAAATGTTCAAGGCAGTATCCTTACAGGGCAGAAACTGACATGGGAGGACCTACGCGTCAGCGTCTGTTTCAGGCATCCCTGCCAGCTTGTCAGTGAAGTGCTGAGTCAAGCGCGAGCGAATTTACACCAAACCATTAGAATGATTCATCCTTGATCGGGTTTTTTAAGGGGAAAAATCCAAGAAATGCGACCAGCTAGCTATTTTCTAGAGAAATACAGGATTAATCAGCAATAACCGGAACTTTGCTGTTCGTGAGATGGTCAACAGTAGTCTTTTTTTGCCAAGCCTCATTTTTCAGCGGAGTTTCAAGCCACTCAGACCATGCCGCTTCCCAGCCCTGGTCATGGCTGGCGCCGTAAATGCGGACTGTGTGGGACAGTGGGGAATCAAGCGCTTGTTGGTATTTGTCAGCCAGAGTCGCTGGAATGATCTGGTCCGCTGTTCCAACCAGATGCCGCTGTGGAACAGAGGCGAGCTGAGACCGGTAGTCCAGTGGCTCCAGCGAGCCGTCGAGTGGCGACAGGTTTTTCATTGCGGCCCACAAGCGCGGGCTGAGATTGCCAGCCAGTGTCTGCACCTGGGTCACATCAGTCCGCTGGGCTGCCAACAGCAAGGCAAGCGCGGCGCCACCTGAATACCCCACCAGTTCGAATTCCTGGTTGCCATAGCGCTGTTTCAATTGGTCCAGCGCCTGGCTGAGGCGAGTGACCACGTCCTGAGAAAACCGTTTGTTGGTCCACAGTTCTGGGCGGCACGCCGCGCTCATGACGAACTGGCAAGGGCGTGCCAGGTAGGCGTTTGGTGCCGGGTCGGCCAGCGCCAGCCGGGCCACCAACAGATTGTGCGGGCTCGGATCCAGGCTGGGTTGGCTGGCCGTGGCCCAGGCATGGCCGTCGCCTTCGAGGTAGACGCGCAGGCGAGTCTGGTTGCCTGCAGTGTGCGGTGTCAGTACCAGCAGCGGGAAGGCGCGTCCCGGCAGCACCTCAACCTGGCGACCCTGTGCGTCAGCCAGGTGCTGCAACGCCTCGCGTGGCGATTGGCAGGCCACAAGCAGCGCGCTTATGACCACTAGCCAGGCTTTACCGAGGTAGACCAGTGCCTGAGAGTAGGGGGCGTATCTATTGCTCATCGGTTGTGGATTACCATGGCTGATATTTAATAGCTCGCCGGCTTCCAGATCGAGGTGGCCTCTGCCGTAGCCAAGATATTGATACTTCTATGGTTGCTTGGAGTGGCAGTCTGGCTCGGTTGGTGCAAGTTGCGCGACGTCTACCGATACTACAGAGCCAGATGATCCCTGGCACGCCAACACGCCCCGCTCAGGATGAAATAAACAGCCCGCCACGGCCTTCAGGCTTGCTGGGAACGGTCGATAGCCTGACGATGCGCCCGCCGCGGCGATCGCAGCTCGTTCTCCCCGTGCAGGTCCGTATATGAACTGGTTCCACGACGCCAAGATTTCAACCAAGTTGTATGTTGCATTCGCGCTATGCGCTTCCATCACGTTGATCGTTGGGATTATCGGTAGCCAGGGAATTGGCTCGTTGTCTACAAACTTGCAGTTGGTCTTCAGCAACAACCTGGTGTCGGTGGCCAAGACCGCAGAGGCGCGGTCCGATGCCATTGCCCAAAACCGCGATTTGTATCGTCTGCTGGCAGCTTCCATCGCAGGCAGCGACGCCGCTGAGCGCAGCGCCATTGTTGCTTCCATGAATGAAAACCGCCAAACCAGCGAGCGCGCCTTCGCCGTTTACCGCGCCACACCGCTGGCGGATGACGAGCGTGCCGCGGGCGATCGTATGGAAAAGGACTGGCCAGCGTATCAGGCCATCATTGAGCGTGTGGCGGCGACCATCGAGCGTGGTGATCTGGCCGCAGCCAAGCAGCTGATGGCTGGAGAAATGCACCAGGCGTATCGCACCGTGATGGACGAGATGGAGATCATGGTCAAGTCCAACAACCGGCAGATCGGTGAAGGTGCACAGGATGCTCGCGACAGCGAGGCTGCTGCCAAGCTCAACCTCTACCTTGGCATCGGTGCCTCCTTCATCACTGCGCTGCTGCTGGGTATTTTCATCAGCCGGGTGATCAGTGCGCCGATCGCATTGGCGGTTGGCAACGCGCAGCGAATTGCCGGTGGCGATCTGAGCAAAACCATTGAAAGCGGCCATCGTGACGAAGGCGGCCAGTTGCTCGCGGCGTTAGGCGCGATGCAAAGCGGGCTCAAGGGCACTATCCAGCAGATTGCCAGTGCGGCAGATCAACTGGCCTCGGCGGCCGAAGAGCTCAACGCGGTGACCGAAGAGAGCAGCCGCGGCCTGGTCCGTCAAAATGACGAAATCCAGCTGGCGGCTACCGCCGTCACCGAAATGAGCGCTGCGGTTGACGAAGTGGCGCGCAACGCCACATCGACCTCCGAGGCTTCCCGCCACACCAGCAATGAAGCAGCCAGCGGCCGCGATCAGGCGCGTGAGGCGGTCAAGGCGATCACCAGTGTGAATGCCGAGATCGGCCAGTCGACCGTGATTGTCGATGAGTTGGCGGGCAGCGTGCGCGATATCGCCAAAGTCCTCGACGTCATCCGTGGTATCGCCGAGCAGACCAACTTGCTCGCACTCAACGCGGCCATCGAGGCGGCGCGGGCAGGTGAGCAGGGCCGCGGTTTTGCTGTGGTGGCCGACGAAGTCAGAGCCCTGGCCGCGCGCACCCAAGCCTCCACCGGCGAGATCGAAGCGATGATCGCCAGCGTGCAATCGCGCGCCGACGACGCGGTCAAGGCCATGGGCAACAGCCGTACCCTGGCCAGCAATACCCAGGAATTGGCCAAAGCCACTGGCGAATCGCTTGAGCGCATTGCTCAGAACATCGCTGGCATCAACGATCGCAACATGCTGATCGCCACCGCATCCGAAGAGCAGGCCAACGTCGCGCGGGAAGTGGATCGTAACCTGGTCAACATTCAGGATCTTTCCACCCAGACCGCAGCAGGCGCCAACCAGACCAGCGCATCCAGTCAGGAGCTGTCGCGCCTTGCGGTATCGTTCAATCAGCTGGTCAGCACCTTCAAGCTGTAAGCCGCGAACATAGGGCTTGAGCCTTGCCAGTCACTTGCATGGAGGCATGCAGGTGACTGGCAAGCGCTTGTCGGCCGCGTTTTCAATTAAGCTTGAGCCGCCACTCCCTACCGGAACCCTCGCAATGACGCTGACAATCCGCCCTGCCGAGCGCGCCGATGCTGCGCTGATCCTGCGTTTTATCACTGAACTGGCGATCTATGAAAAGGCCGAACACGAGGTCAAGACCGACGTCGCCGGGATCGCGAGCAGCCTGTTCGGCGAGCACAGTACGACCCATGGCCTGATCTGCGAGCTGGACGGCGAGCCGATTGGTTTTGCCGTGTATTTCTTCAATTACTCGACCTGGCTGGGCAAGCACGGCTTGTATCTGGAGGACCTGTACGTGTCGCCGCAACAGCGTGGTGCAGGCGCGGGTAAAGCATTGCTGCGCCATCTGGCGAAGATGGCAGTGGCACGCGGGTGCGGACGCTTTGAATGGTCGGTGCTGGATTGGAATACCCCTGCGATCGAATTCTACGAAGCCATTGGCGCCAAGGCGCAGGATGAGTGGATTGGCTATCGCTTGAGCGGGGAGGCGTTGGTCGCGTTTGCTACCGGCTGATCAGGCGCTACGCGCTTTTTGTAGGAGCGGCCTTGTGTCGCGAAAGGGCCGCGTAGCGGCCCCAAGATTTGTGCAGCACCGCAAATCGCCGGGCCCGCTTCGCGCGCCTTTCGCGACACAAGGCCGCTCCTACAGAAAGCGCAAAACTTGTTGTGGATTGTTATGTTATAACAACCGTAGAATCGCTCCTCGTCTTTGGCTGTGGGTCACCAGCGTTGTCCCACTTGTGCTTGATCAGGAGTTGTAATGAGAACCGCCCCGCTATCACTTGCCGCGCTGACCGCGCTGGTCATGACCGACCTTCATGCCAATCAAACCGGTAGCTCGATCATCACCCTGGGCGAGATCAAGGTCTCGCAGGCAGCCGGCACGGCGCTGCGCACCGAGAATGTGCTGACCTCGGTCGATGTGCTGGGCGGCGATCAGGTCGAAGACAAGAACGTGATGAACAGCTGGCAGTTGCTCGGGCAGATGCCGGGCATCCAGTTGACTGAGACAGGGCAGGGCGCCGAGTCGGGCAAGGCGACTTTCCGCGCCTTCAACGGTGAGGGTTACATCAACGGCATCAAGATGCTCATCGATGGCATCCCGAGCAACGTCAACAGCGGCAACCAGCGCTTTGTCGACATGGTTTTCCCGCTCGACATCAGCTACATCGAAGTGGTCCGCGGTACCAACGACCCGCGCTACGGCCTGCACAACATCGGCGGCAACATCAACTACGTCACCCGCCAGGGTGGCAACTACATCGACAGCCGAGTCACTTACGGCAGTTTCGATACCCGTGAAGTACAGCTGGCGATCGGCCATGAAGCGGGTAACTTCGCCCAGAACTACATTCTGGCCAAGCAGGACTCGGACGGCTTTCGCGACAACAGCAACTCCAATAAATACGCCCTCGGCGGCAAATGGTTCGTTACTGATGACGCGCAGACCCTGCGCGTTGGCCTGATCGCCCGGCTGTATCACCACCAGGCCGAGGAGAGCGGGTTTCTCACCCGCGATGAGCTGCGCGCCAGCCGCACCCAGTCGCCCGCCAAGAACGCCAACGACGGCGACGACCGCGACATGAAGCAGCTGAGCCTGCACATGGACTGGCAACTCAGCGATCAATTGAGCATGAGCAACAAGCTCTATTACAACAGTTACAACGATGATCGCACCATCACCTTCACTGACTACCCGCTGGGCAACGCCCCGCGCCAGCGCCGCATGTGGGACGAGCAGCAGACCGGCCTGCTGAGCACGCTGACCTGGCGCGCCAACGACCTGTTGACCCTGGACGGCGGTATTAACGTAGAAGAGCAGGACAACACTTATCGCCGGCAACGCTACAGCTTTGGCGTGCCGACCGATTTCGATGCAGCCCCCGCGCGCATTCAGGACGACGACCACTACACCTTGCGCAACCTCGGTGGCTATGTGCAGGCGATCATCCAGCCGATCGAGTCACTGAAGATCATCCCGGCCATGCGTGTCGACAAGTTCGACGGCAATACCACCACCCTCGGCGGCCAGAAGGCCTCGTTGCAGGACTACGGCTGGATCCAGCAGCCGAAGTTGAGCGTGGTCTACAGCGTCAGCGAAAGCGTCGACGTCTACGCCAACTGGGGCCGCACGTTCCAGATTCTTACCGGTAGCAGTTTCCCGGCCTACTTGAGTGCCGGCCAGGCCAGCTATGACCCGTCGATCAATACCGGCAAAGAACTGGGGGTCAAGTTCCGCCCGTTCGACGGCGCTGAGGCGCGCGCTTCCGTGTGGCAGCAGGATGCTACCGATGAAGTGGCCAACATGCCGGCCACCGGCACCTCGGTGGGGCTTGGTGAAACCCGTCGGCGCGGCATCGACCTGCAGCTCAACGCGCAATTGAACGAACAGTGGACGTTGTGGGGCTCGCACTCGATTCAGGAGGCCAAGGTGGTCAAGGCCTTCGCCGCCACTGGCGAGTCGCTGGCGGGCAAGGAGGTGTTTTCGACGCCGCGTTACATCAGCAACCTCGGCGCCGACTACCAGTACAACGATGACTGGCGCTTTGGCCTGCAGGCCCGCGCCCAGGGCGACTACTACATCGATGCGCAGAATCAGCAAGGCAAGTACGGTGGCTTTGCCGTGCTGGATGCCAGCGTGCGCTACCGTATCTCCAGCGCGACCAGTGTCGACCTGCAACTGAAGAACCTTACTGATCGCGAGTACGAATACGTCTGGTACGACAACTTCTTCTGGGGCGGCGACGATCAGCCGATGTTTTCGCCAGCACCGGGCCGCTCGGCGTTTGTCTCGCTCAACATGAAGTTGTAAAGCCTGACCAGCTGGGGTTCGAAGGTTAAGACCATCAACACTTCACTTAATCTTTCGCATTTGCAGGTGTATCGTATTCGCCCTTCATTGCCCGCCCCGTGCTGGCAGACTGATCGCGTATAACGAGGTACCTGCACCGATGTCCTTTACCCGTCGACAAATGCTCAAGGGCCTGACTGGCCTGGTCGTGGTTGGCCTGGGCGCTGGAGGCGCAGCGCGCTACTGGCTGGGCAAGGTCGAGGACGACAACGCCGGACATGACTACGAGCTGATCGCCGCGCCGCTTGAAGTCGAGCTGGTAGCGGGCTTCAAGACCGAGGCCTGGGCCTTTGGCCCATCGGCGCCGGGCACCGAGCTGCGGGTCCGCCAGGGCACCTGGCTGCGGGTGCGCTTCATCAACCACCTGCCGGTCGAAACCACCATCCATTGGCACGGTATCCGCCTGCCGCTGGAAATGGACGGCGTGCCCTATGTCTCGCAACTGCCGGTCAAGCCCGGCGAGTACTTCGACTACAAGTTCCGCGTGCCGGACGCCGGCAGCTACTGGTATCACCCGCACGTGAGCAGCTCCGAGGAGCTTGGTCGGGGCCTGGTCGGCCCACTGATCGTCGAAGAGCGCGAGCCCACCGGCTTCAAGCATGAGCGCACGCTGAGCCTGAAAAACTGGCACGTCGACGAGCAGGGCGGGTGGCTGCCGTTCAGCATCCCCCGTGAAGCTGCGCGCAATGGCACCGCTGGGCGCTTGATCACCATCAACGGCCAGGCCGATTCGGTCACCGAGCTGCCGGCCGGGCAGGTCGTGCGCGTGCGCCTGCTCAACCTCGACAATACCTGGACCTACCGCATCAACCTGCGTGGCAACTGCGAGGCGATGATCTACGCCCTCGATGGCAACCCGGTCACGCCGCGGCCATTGGACGATGACTATTGGCTGGGCCCTGGCATGCGCATCTGCCTGGCGATCCGCATCCCTGAAGCCGGCGAGGAGATCTCCCTGCGCGACGGCTTTGTGCGCCTCGGCACCCTGCGCTCGGTTGCCAGCAGCGACGCCCCCGGTGAATGGCCGCCGGCATTACCGGCCAACCCGATCGCCGAACCAGACCTGGCCAACGCCGAGAAGATCAACTTCAATTTCGAGTGGGTCGGCAAGGTTTCGGTCGACACCGACAGCGGCCGCCCGCCAAGCCTGTGGCAGATCAACGGCAAGGCCTGGGACATTACCGACAAGACCTGCGCCGACCGCCCGATCGCCACATTGGAAAAGGGCAAGAGCTACATCTTCGAGCTGAAGAACATGACCCAGTACCAGCACCCGATTCACTTGCATGGCATGAGCTTCAAGGTGCTCAGCTCCAACCGGCACAAAATCACCGAGCCGTGGTTCACCGATACCTACCTGCTGGGCAAGAACGAGCGCGCCCAGGTGGCCCTGGTGGCTGATAACCCGGGCACCTGGATGTTCCATTGCCACGTCATCGACCACATGGAAACCGGCCTGATGGCCGCGATTGCGGTGGTCTGATGCGCGCGCAGATTATCGATCGCAGCCGTGATCAGGCCTTTATGCAGATGGCCCTGGAGCTGGCTGCGCAAGGTGCGGCATTGGGCGAGGTGCCGGTTGGCGCGGTGCTGGTGCAGGGTGGCGAAGTGATCGGCAGCGGCTTCAACCGACCGATCACCGACAGCGACCCCAGCGCCCACGCCGAGATGGTCGCCATTCGCGCTGCAGCGCAGGCGGCCAGCAACTACCGGCTGCCCGGCAGCACGCTGTACGTGACCCTGGAGCCGTGCAGTATGTGCGCAGGTTTGATCGTTCATTCGCGGGTGGCGCGGGTGGTGTATGGGGCGCTGGAACCGAAAGCGGGGATCGTGCAGAGCCAGGGGCAGTTCTTTACCCAGGGCTTTCTCAACCATCGGGTGCTGTTCGAAGGTGGGGTGCTGGCGCAGGAATGCGGGCAGATACTCAGCGATTTCTTCAAGGCGCGGCGGGCAAAAGCCTCGAGCTGAGCCGGTTACATCGGCGGTGACTGTTCCGCTGGCTTGTCCTTGTTGACCCCTGGCACATGCAGGTTGCCTTCGGCGACCTGGCCTTCGAGCTGCGGCTGGGTCACCCAGGTCAGGATGTCGTAGTAGCGGCGGATGTTGGCGACAAAATGCACCGGCTCGCCGCCGCGGGCGTAGCCATAGCGGGTCTTGCTGTACCACTGCTTCTGCGACAGGCGCGGCAGCATCTTCTTTACGTCCAACCATTTGTTCGGGTTCAGGCCTTCGCGCTTGGCCAGGGTGCGGGCGTCTTCCAGGTGGCCGCTGCCGACGTTGTAGCCGGCCAGGGCGAACCAGGTACGGTCCGGCTCCTTGATGCTGTCGTCGAGCTGTTCCTTGACCAGCATGAAGTACTTGGCGCCGCCGGTGATGCTCTGCTTGGCATCCAGCCGGTTGGACACGCCCATCGCCTGCGCGGTGCGCTGGGTCAGCATCATCAGCCCGCGCACGCCGGTCTTGGAGGTCACCTCAGGCTGCCACATCGACTCCTGATAGCCGATTGCCGCAAGCAGGCGCCAATCGACCTGCTCGACCTTGGCCGAGGCCTTGAAGTGCTTTTCATACTTGGGCAGGCGCTGCTGCAAATGCTGGGCGAAGGTGTAGGCGCCGACGTAACCGAGGACGTCGACGTGGCCGTAGTAACGATCCTTGAGGCGCTGCAGGGTGCCGTTCTTTTGCGCTTTGTCAAGGAACTCGTTGACCTCGTTGAGCAGGCTGTTGTCTTCGCCCGCGGCGACTGCCCAGCGCTGATCACGACTGTCGCCCAGGTCAAAGGCAACCCGTACATTGGGGAAGTACACCTGGTTCATCGCCAGCTCGTTGGAGTCGACCAGGGTCAGGTCGATCTGGCCTTCATCGACCATGCGCAGCAGGTCGACTACTTCAACGGCGTCGGATTCTTCGTATTCCAGGGTCGGGAACTGTTTTTTCAGCGCTGCCAGCTGCTCTGCATGGCTGCTGCCCTTGAGCACCATGATCTTCTTGCCGATCAGGCCCTTGGCCTGGGTCGGCCGCGAACGCCCATTGCGGTAGATGACCTGCGGGGTGACTTCGAGGTACGGATGCGAGAATTTTGCCTGGATGTTGCGCTTTTCGCTGCTGACCAGGCCCGCCGCTGCCAGCACCGGGCCGGACGGTTTGCCCAGTTGATCGAACATTTCGTCGATATTGTCGGCGGTTTCGATCTCCAGCTTCACCCCCAGGTCATCGGCAAAACGCTTGACCAGCTCGTATTCGAAGCCGGTTTCCCCGTTGCGGTCCTGGAAGTAAGTGGCCGGGCTGTTGCGGGTAATCACGCGCAGCACGCCGTCTTCCTTGACGCGCTCGAGGGTGCTGGGTTTTTCAACACAGGCACCGAGCATCAGGAAGAGGCCGGTTGCGAAGAGCCATTGGGCGCAACGCTTGCGCAAAGCAGTGGGGGCGAACATAGCTTGCAGTATACGCAAAGGGCCGCAACTGCCATATCTCGACAACGCTGGGCAGGTCTGCTAGCAGATTGGCCAGGGATTTGTTGATGGCCGAGCAAAATCGGTAAAAAGCCCCGACTTTTCTGACCCCGGAGTCCGGTTCAGCCGCCCGGCAGCATTGCCTTGCAGCGGGTGCCCAATCGCGCGAATTACGCTAGAATGCACGGCCTCTAAGCACACCCCTTCCTGAGGCTGTCCCGACGATGTTGATCCTGCGCGGCGCTCCTGCCCTTTCTGCCTTTCGCCACGGTAAGCTACTCGAGCAACTGAGCCAGAAAGTCCCCGCTGTTACCGGCTTGTATGCCGAATTCGCCCACTTCGCCGACGTCGATGGTGAATTGACCGCCGACCAGCAGCAAGTGTTGGCCCGTCTGCTCAAGTACGGGCCGAGCGTGCCGGTACAAGAGCCGACTGGCCGCCTGTTCCTGGTAGTGCCGCGCCTGGGCACGATTTCGCCCTGGGCCAGCAAGGCCAGCGACATCGCCCACAACTGCGGCCTGCAGAGCATTCAGCGCCTGGAGCGCGGCATTGCCTTCTACGTGGCCGGCGACCTCAGCGAGGCCGACGCGCAAGAAGTTGCCGCCGCGCTGCATGACCGCATGACTCAGCGCGTGCTGACCCAACTGGAGCAGGCAGGCGATCTGTTCAGCCATGCCCAGCCCAAGCCGATGACCTCGGTCGACGTGCTTGGCGGTGGCCGTGCAGCTCTGGCGCAGGCCAACATCGACCTCGGTCTGGCCCTGGCCGAAGACGAGATCGATTACCTGGTCAACGCCTTCCAGGGCCTCAAGCGCAACCCGAACGACATCGAACTGATGATGTTCGCCCAGGCCAACTCCGAGCATTGCCGACACAAGATCTTCAATGCCACCTGGGACATCGACGGCCAGGCGCAGGACAAGAGCCTGTTCGGCATGATCAAGAACACCTACCAGATGCACAGCGAAGGCGTGTTGTCGGCTTACAAGGACAACGCCTCGGTGATCGTCGGCAGCGTGGCCGGGCGCTTCTTCCCGAACCCTGAAACCCGCCAATACGGCGCGGTGCAGGAGCCGGTGCACATCCTCATGAAGGTCGAGACGCACAACCACCCGACCGCCATTTCGCCATTCTCCGGCGCGTCCACCGGTTCTGGTGGCGAGATCCGTGACGAAGGCGCGACCGGTCGCGGCGCCAAGCCCAAGGCTGGCCTGACCGGCTTTACCGTGTCCAACCTGCGGATCCCAGGCTTCGAACAGCCGTGGGAGAAGCCATACGGCAAGCCAGAGCGCATCGTCAACGCCCTCGACATCATGGTCGAAGGCCCGCTCGGCGGCGCCGCGTTCAACAACGAATTCGGCCGTCCGGCCCTGACCGGCTATTTCCGTACCTTCGAGCAGTCGATCCAGACCCCGCACGGCGAAGAAGTGCGCGGCTACCACAAGCCGATCATGCTGGCCGGCGGCCTGGGCAACATCCGTGAAGATCACGTGCAAAAGGCCGAGATCACCGTGGGCGCCAAGCTGATCGTGCTCGGCGGCCCAGCCATGCTGATCGGCCTGGGTGGCGGCGCGGCGTCGTCGGTTGCCACCGGCGCCAGCTCGGCTGACCTCGACTTCGCTTCCGTTCAACGGGAAAACCCGGAAATGGAGCGCCGTTGCCAGGAAGTCATCGACCGCTGCTGGCAGCTGGGCGACGACAACCCGATCGCCTTCATCCATGACGTCGGCGCGGGCGGCATTTCCAACGCCTTCCCGGAACTGGTCAACGACGGTGGTCGTGGTGGCCGCTTCGAACTGCGCAACGTGCCCAACGACGAGCCGGGCATGGCCCCGCACGAAATCTGGAGCAACGAATCGCAAGAGCGTTACGTGATGGCGGTCGATGCAGCCAACTTCGAGCGTTTCAAGGCCATCTGCGAACGTGAGCGCTGCCCGTTTGCGGTGGTCGGCGAAGCTACTGCCGAACCGCACCTGACCGTTACTGACAGCCACTTCGGCAACACCCCGGTCGACATGCCGCTCGACGTCCTGCTCGGCAAGCCGCCGCGCATGCACCGTTCGGTCACTCGCGAAGAAGAGCTTGGCGATGAGTTCGACCCAAGCACGCTGGACCTGGCCGACTCGGTCGAGCGCGTGCTGCACCACCCGGCGGTGGCCAGCAAGAGCTTCCTGATCACCATCGGCGACCGCACCATCACCGGCCTGGTTGCCCGCGACCAGATGGTCGGCCCATGGCAGGTTCCGGTAGCGGATTGCGCCGTGACCGCGACCAGCTTCGACGTTTACACCGGCGAAGCCATGGCGATGGGCGAGCGTACCCCGCTGGCCCTGCTGGATGCTCCGGCCTCCGGCCGCATGGCGGTCGGCGAGGCGCTGACCAACCTGGCTGCCGCACGCATCGAAAAGCTGTCCGACATCAAACTGTCGGCCAACTGGATGTCGGCTGCCGGCCACCCGGGTGAAGATGCCCGCCTGTTCGACGCCGTCCGTGCCGTCGGTATGGAACTGTGCCCTGAGCTGGGTCTGACCATTCCAGTGGGCAAGGACTCCATGTCGATGAAGACCCAGTGGAGCGAGCAGGGCGCGCAAAAAAGCGTGACCTCGCCGATGTCGCTGATCATCAGCGGCTTCGCCCCGGTGGTCGACGTACGCCAGACCCTGACCCCGCAACTGCGCATGGACAAGGGCGAAACCGACCTGATCCTGATCGACCTGGGCCGCGGCAAAAACCGCATGGGCGCGTCGATCCTGGCGCAGACCCACGGCAAGCTGGCTGCGCAAGCGCCGGACGTCGACGACGCTGAAGACCTCAAGGCCTTCTTCGCCGTGATCCAGGGCCTCAACGCCGATGGTCACCTGCTGGCCTACCACGACCGTTCCGACGGCGGCCTGCTGACCACCGTGCTGGAAATGGCCTTCGCCGGCCATTGCGGTCTGGACCTTGAACTCGACACCCTGACCAGCAAGCGCGAAAAAGTCGCGGCGATTCTCTTCAACGAAGAGCTCGGCGCGGTCATCCAGGTTCGCCAGGATGCCACCCCGGACGTGCTGGCGCAGTTCAGCGCTGCTGGCCTGGGCGAGGATTGCGTGGCCGTGATCGGTCAGCCGATCAACAACAGCGAAGTGCTGATCAAGCTCGCCGGCGAAGCGGTATTCACCGGTGATCGCGGCCAGTTGCAGCGCGAGTGGGCCAAGACCAGCTATCAGATCCAGCGCCTGCGCGACAACGCCGACTGCGCTGATCAGGAATACGCCGGCCTGCTGGTTGAAGACAACCCAGGCCTGAGCGTCAAGCTTGGTTTCGACGTCAACCATGACATCGCGGCGCCGTACATCAAAAAAGGCATCCGCCCGCAAGTGGCAGTCCTGCGTGAGCAGGGCGTCAACGGCCAGGTCGAGATGGCTGCGGCGTTCGACCGTGCCGGCTTCAACGCCGTCGACGTGCACATGAGCGATATCCTCGCCGGTCGTGTTGACCTGGAAGCGTTCAAAGGCCTGGTTGCCTGCGGCGGCTTCTCTTACGGTGACGTGCTCGGTGCCGGTGAGGGCTGGGCCAAGTCGGCGCTGTTCAACAGCCGCGCGCGGGATGCCTTCCAGGCATTCTTCGAGCGTGACGACAGCTTCACCCTGGGTGTGTGCAACGGTTGCCAGATGATGTCCAACCTGCACGAGCTGATCCCGGGCAGCGAGCTGTGGCCGCACTTCGTGCGTAACCGCTCCGAGCAGTTCGAAGCCCGTGTGGCGATGGTCGAGGTGCAGAAGTCCAACTCGATCTTCCTGCAGGGCATGGCCGGTTCGCATATGCCGATCGCCATCGCCCACGGTGAAGGCCACGCCGAGTTCGCCGACCCGGCCGCGCTGCTTGCAGCCGACCAGTCTGGCTGCGTGGCGCTGCGCTTTGTCGACAACCACGGCAAGGTCACCGAAGCCTACCCGGCCAACCCGAACGGCTCACCGCGTGGTATCACCGGTCTCACCAGCCGCGATGGCCGCGTGACGATCATGATGCCGCACCCTGAGCGGGTGTTCCGCGCAGTGCAGAACTCGTGGCGTCCAGACGACTGGCAGGAAGATGCGGCGTGGATGCGCATGTTCCGCAACGCGCGGGTGTGGGTGAACTAAGCGGTGTACAAGCTCGCCTTCTTCGTCCCGGCCAGCCATGTCGAAGTGGTCAAGGCCGCCGTGTTTGCCGCCGGTGGCGGCCGTATCGGTGGCTATGAGCACTGCGCCTGGCAGACCCTTGGCCAAGGCCAGTTCCGGCCGATGGCCGGCAGCCAGCCGTTTCTCGGGCAGGCTGGCGAGGTCGAGCAGGTCGAGGAGTGGAAGGTCGAGCTGGTGGTGGCCGACGAGCTGATTCAGCAGGTTGTCACTGCCTTGAAGCACAGCCACCCGTACGAAACGCCTGCTTATGAGGTTTGGCCGTTGGCTGACTTCTGAGCTGTTGTTGTCGCACCGTTACACGCGAAAAGCCCCGGCAGGCCACTGCCGGGGCTTTTCAATTTACAGTGACACGCTGCTGCACGTGCCTCAGTCGCCACTGCGCCTCGTGGGCAGCGAAGTGCAGGCCAACAGCCCGACTTCAAACAGGACCCACATCGGCACCGCCAGCATCGTCTGTGAGAACACATCCGGCGGCGTCAGGATCATCCCCACCACAAAGCAGCCGACGATCACGTAGGGCCGACTCTTGCGCAGCGTCGCCACATCGGTCAAACCGGCCCAGACCACGATGAAGGTCGCCACCGGGATCTCGAACGCCAGGCCAAACGCCAGGAACAGCGCCATGATGAAATCCAGATACAGGCTGATGTCGGTCATCATCGCCACGCCATCAGGCGTCACGCTGGCGAAAAAGCCGAACATCATCGGAAATACCAGAAAGAACGCGAAGGCCATGCCGCTGTAGAACAGGACGATGCTCGACAGCAGCAGTGGCAGGGCGATGCGCCGCTCGCGCTGGTACATGCCGGGCGCTATGAAGCCCCAGGCCTGATGCAGCAGCAACGGCATGGCCACGAACAACGCGCACATCGCGGTCAGCTTGAACGGCGTCAGAAACGGCGAGGTGACGCTGGTGGCAATCATGCTGGTGCCTTCCGGCAGGTACCGGCGCAGCGGCTCGGAAATCAGCGTGTACAGCGTCTGCGCAAACGGGAACAGCGCGGCGAACAGCAGGCCGATCATCAGCAGGGCGCGCAGCAGGCGTTTGCGCAGTTCGCGCAGATGCTCGGTGATCGGCATGCGAGGCTGCTCAGGCACAGCAATGCTCATGATGCATTCTCCTTGGCGATGACCGGCGCAGCGGCGTCATTGGCCGGCTGCGTGTCGAGGCGGATACCCTGGCGCAGGTCCTGTTCCAGGCGTTGCAGCGGCGCGCTGTCCAGTGCCGGCAGGTCGATCTCGCGTTCGACCTGGGTGCGCAGCGTGTGCATCGCGCGACGGGCCTGGCCCAGCACGCGGCCGACCGCGCGCGCCGCCACCGGCAGGCGCTCGGGGCCGAGCACCAGCAGGGCGACGATGCCGACCAGCATCAGCTCGGTGAAGCCGATCTCGAACATCAGGCCTGACGGTCCGTGTGCGCCTGCGGCACGCTCTGCCCGTTCAGCGTTGGCGCCTGCTCGGCCTGAACATTGGCAGCGTTGTTGGCATCGGTATCGCCGCCTATGGATTTGCGAAAGCCCTGGATCGCCTCGCCGACATCGCTGCCCAGGCCCTTGAGGCGCTTGGTGCCAAACAGCAGAAACACGATCAACAGCACGATCACCAGTTGCCAGATTCCAATACCACCCATTTCAGCGCACTCCTGTAAGGCCATGAAAAGAGAAGCAATCCTGCCTGTCCTAGATGACGCCTGGATGACGGTGGAACGGCTGCCATCTGCCTGCAACACGCACGGTGTTGACTGGCGGCTTTCGGTGATGAAAAGGCAGGCGGCAATGGGCGGTAAGCAACAGCAGGGCGCGGCACTGTTGATGGTCATGGTGGCGCTGGCGATGCTGGCTGCGGGCTTGACCTGGCTGGTCGAAGGTGGCCGTCGTCAGGTCGATGAAGTGCGCCTGCTGCAGCAGCGGGTGCAGGCGCGGGCGATGCAACAGGCCGGTCTGGCCTATGCCAAACAAGCCCTGCGCGATCCCGCTTGGCGGCTCAGCCCGCTGTTCTGGCAGGCCCTGCGCGGGCAGCCACTGAATTACGATTTTGCCGGCGGTACGGCGCAGTTGCGGGTACGCGATCAGCACACCTGCTTCAACGTCAATGCCCTGCTTGGCAACGACGCCGAGCGCGCCGAGCGCCAACTGCGCTACTTGCTGGGCGACAACATGGCGGCCGAACGGCTGGTGCACGGCCTGGCGGACTGGCTCGACAGTGACAGCGATGCCCGCCTGCAAGGCGCCGAAAGTGCCCAGTACCTGCGCCAGCAGCCACCGCGGCTGGCGGCCAATCAGCCGATGCTCGACAGCAGCGAGCTGAACCTGCTGCTGGAGCCGGACGCGACCCGCCAGCGCCGCTATCCGATGTTGTGTGCGATCGCGCAGACCAGTGGCTGGCGCTTGAACGCCAACGCCTTGGGCCTGGAACACCTGGAGCTGCTCGATGCGTTGTATGAAGGCAAGTATCCGCGTTCACTGCTCAGCCGCATTGTCAGTGGCCGGCCTGCGACCGGTTATGCCGATGCAGCGGATCTGCGCCAGGCGCTGGGTGCGGTCGATGATGAAACGTTCGAGCGCTTGAGTGAGGGCTTGCTGCTCAACAGCGGCCATTACCTGTTGCAGCTGTCGTTCGAGGAAGAGGGGCTGAGCTTGCGCAGTCAGTTGCAGGTCGAGGCTCTGGGTGTGGTGCAGTGGCATGCGCGGGTGCCGGCGCAGCAGGTGCGCGTCAGGGCGCGCGAACCGTTGTTGTGAGCCCACAATCGAGAACGCCCCGGTCGCAGTGCCAGGGCGGCGCTGCAACCGGGGCGTTGATCAGGTTTGATCAGGCAGTGCCGATCTCGCCGCCATCATTACGCTGAATGACTACCGTCGAAGCTCGCGGGCGCACCGTGGCACCTGCCGGAGTGGCGTCGGTAGCGACGTCGTTGTACGGCCAGTTGCCCGGATGCTGGATGTTGACGAACATCGACTTGTTGTCTGGGGCAAAGGCAATCCCGGTCACTTCACAGCCGTTCGGGCCGACGAAGAAACGGCGCAGGGCCGACTGGTTCTGCGCGTTCACCGGGACCTGCTTGCCGGCAGCATCGACCAGATCGGTCGGGATCACCGCCAGCAGCTGGTCGTTGGTGTAGTCGGTGAGGGTCGACTCGCCGTTGTCGGTTTCGATCCAGAGCACGCCGCGGCTGTCGAAGCTCATGCCATCGGGGCTGGCGAACTGGTTCAGTTCGGTCAAGCCGGAGCGGTTGATATCGGCAGTGCCGGCAGCGTTGGCGCCAAACACGAAGATGTCCCAGTTGAAGCTCAACTGGTCGTCGCTGTCGTGCCAGCGGATCACGTGGCCATGACGGTTCGGCCCGCGTGGGTTGGCAGCATCGACCTTGTCCGCAGTGCGCGCGCTGTTGTTGGTGAGGGTCAGGTAGACGTCACCGTTGACCGGGTGTACCGCGGTCCACTCGGGGCGGTCCATCGGCGTTGCACCAACGGCATCGGCGGCGCCGCGGGTATTGATGATGATCCCCGGCAGGTCACCGAACAGCGCGCCCAGGGTGCTGCCGCCGGTGGTGGCGGTGGCCACGTCGAGCAGCAGCCAGTTGCCGCTGCCGTCGGCATTGAAGCGAGCTACGTACAGCTTGCCTTGGTCCATGTACTTGGCACCGGTAGCCAGGCGGTCGGCCGGGGTGGCGTCCGCCGGGTCCCAGACCGCGTCGGAGACGAACTTGTACAGGTATTCGTTGTTGGAGTCGTCGCCGGTGTACCAGACCAACGGCTTGCCCGCGACCGGCAGGCCCGGGCAGCAGCCCTCGTGGCGGAAGCGGCCCAATGCGGTGCGCTTCACTGCCAGGGTGCTGGCGTTGTACGGGTCGATCTCGACGATGTAGCCGTAGGTGCTGGCTTCGTTGCGGTAGTCGTCAGTGGCGCTGGCGCCGCTTGGGGTGATGTTGAAACGGCCGAACTCATCGTCCACTTCGCTGGCATCACCGGCACAGGTTTCCCAGCGGTACTGGCCACGGGTGGCGCTGACGCCGATGCGCACTTGATCCGCCGGGCGGGTCGCAGTGTTGACGAAGATGCCTGGCCAGTTTTCTTCGCAGGTCAGGTAGGTGCCCCACGGCGTGTAGCCATTGCCGCAGTTGTTGTTGGTGCCGCGGCACTGGGTGCCGGCTGGGGAGAATTTGGTCTTGACATGGTCGCTGCCGCGCAGTGGTCCGGCGATATCCATCAGCGACACCGTGGTGAAGCGGCGGTTGAGCGGGTCGTTGTCGACCACCTGCCAGCGCCCGCTGACCTTGCTCAGGCGGACCACGCCGGCGCCGTGGGCGTTGATTTCCTTGCGTGCTTCTTCCACCGGGCGCTTGCCGCTGCCGTCGGTGGTGGGGCCGGCCGGGTGCAGTGCGGCGGCATCGATGTACTCGAAGTTGATCGCCAGCAGGCCGTCATCCGAGCTGCCGTTGATAGGGAAGAAGTGCATGCCGTCGTGGTGCATGCCCATCGCGTTGGCCTGGTCGGTGGAGGTGTTGCTGCCATCGGACTTCCACGGATTGGCGTTGCTGTTCAGCGGAGTGCCCCAGGGCGCCAGCACGTAGGCGCTGTAACCGGCAGCGACGACGCAGGCATCGGTGCGCGAGCCTGCGATGGAGTCGAAACCGAGCCTGAGCTTGACCGGCTCCGGGGTAGACGGCGAGTCGTTGTCGGAACCGCCACCACTGTCGAAACAGCCTGTCAGACCGGTGCCGGCGATCATTGCGATGGCTGCGCCAAGGCTGCCGCGCATCACGGTGCGACGGCTCAGGTAAGTGTCCATGACGCTGGCCATCGGCAGGTTGCCGCTTTGGTTGCGGTCCAGGTTGTCGCCGGTGTCTCGACTCATCAGGGTGTCCTTATAGTGGCTGAGTTGGAGGAAACCGCGACTGTAGTGCTCAAGTGTGATGATTCCTTGGCAGAAATATTAAGGTCTGCTTAAAACCAGCAGTTCTTACCAGTGCGTATTGACAGAACAGTCGGCGATTACTGTCGGATATCTGCCATGAAACTGTCATCTGAGCGCCGCAATATCCGAACCCCAACGTGAACTCGGAAAAGGATGCGGGCCTGATGGTTAGCAGTGTGGGCAGACGCGAGGTAATCAGCTGGATGGGTGTCGCGGCGTTGACGCCGTTGCTTGGCGCCTGCTCGGCGCTGCCCGGCCAGCGTGGCGGCGGTGCGCCGCTGGACCTGCTGTATCTCGCCGACACCCTGGATGCCCGCCAACCCGGCCAGGCGGTGGTGCCGGCGACGCGCCTGGGGCCGGTCAGCCACCTCGGCCGCGCGCCGTGGATGACCGGCGCCAGCGCCAGTGCCGCATCCCCGGAGCTTGCGCCTTTGCTGGATGCCAGCCAGAGCAGCCGCGCACAGCTGGGTGGGTACCCGGTGCTGGCCGCGTTGCTCGAGCAACTGCGCAACGAAGCCGGCGCAGACAACTGCCTGACCCTGGAGAACGGTCAGGGCTGGAATGGCAGCGGCCTGGCTTATCTGAGCCAGGGCGAAAGCGGCGTGCAGGGCAGCCAGCTACTGGGCAGCGATGTCCGCGTCAGCAGCGATGAACGTGTGCTCTGGCCACAGCGCTGTGCGGCGCTCTATCAGCAGTCTACCGCGGCGACACTGGGTGCAGGCCTGTCTGCCGAGCAGAGCAAGGCGCTCGGCATCGACAGCCTGCGGGTGTTCCAGCGCGCAGGTGTGCGGATTGCTGTGGTGGGGGTGACCGACCCTTATGCGCAGGATCAAAAAGCCTCTCTGAAGCAGTGGTATCAGTCACTGCAAGCGGTCTTTCAGCAGGCGCGACGCGAGGCTGATCTGGTCATTGCGCTGGCCGATGTCGGCACCGGCCCGGGCCTGTGGCTGGCCGAGCGCGTGGCTGAAATCGACGTGCTGCTATGCGCCCGTGGCCAGGACTTGTGGCCGGCGCCAGTGCTGGCCAGCCAGGCCAGCGGCCGGCAGGTGCCGGTGCTGTTCGCCGGTTGCCGTGGCAGCGGCGCGTTCCGTTTGCGTTGCCAGCAGGTGGCGGGTCAATGGCAGTTTCAGGCGCGTTTCTTTCCCGCCTTCGAGCAGCAGTTGACGCCCGCTGCCCAGGCGCGCGCCGCACAACTGCGCAGTGTGGTGCGGGCGCAGCGTGCCGGCCATGCCGCTTGGCTCGATCTACCGTTGGCACGAGCGCCGCAAGCCCTGTGGCGGCGCGATACGCGCGGCGGCAGTTGGGATGCCTTGCTCCAGCAAGCGTTGTCTGACAGCAGCGCCATGCCGGTGTTGTTGCCGGGGCTGCGCTACGACTATCCGTTGGCAGGCGGTGAAATGATTACCCGCGAGCACCTGATAAGCCTTACCGGTGGCTACCCGGCGCCCGTGGTCGAGGCGCCGGCACGGCAGGTTGAACAGGTGCTGGAAAACGCCGCCGAGCAGTTGTTCGGCGACCCGCTGCTGCTCGACAACAGCCAGGATCTACCACGCTGGCAAGACCAGGCCTGGCGCGTCAGTTATAGCCCGCAAGGCAAGCGTATCGCTGACTTTGCGACCGTGCAGGGCCAGTGCCGTACCTTCGGCCTGCAGTTCGCCGCCGATGCCGGTGAGCCGCTGTGGCAAACCCTCGAAGCCTGGTTGCGTCGTCAGCCCAGCGACTGGCGCCTGGCACCGCTGCAGTTGCCTGAGGTGCGCTATGTACAGGGGCATCCCGGCTGGCACCCACGGCAGGCTAAGACGTGAGCTGGAGCAGTCGCCTCGGCGCTTTTTTGCTGTTGACCCTCGCCGGCTGGCTGGCGGCGCAATGTGTGCTGCAGCTTAGCCGTCAGCCGCAGCCGGCCACGACGGCGCAGCCTGAACACGCGGCCATTCCAGGGCTGATGGCGGGGCACTGGCAAGCCCCGCTCGACACCGGCGAGATCCCTCTGACCCGGCTGCCCTTGCAGTACCTCGGCGGGCTGCGTGCCCAGCCGCTGTCGGCGACGGTGGTGGTGCTGCGTTTCGGCGAGCAGATTCGCACCTTGGGCCGCGGCCAGCGGCTGGCGCCGGGGATCGTGCTGCAGGACATCGATGGCGCAGGCCTGATTATCGACAACCAGGGGCGGCGCGAACGCCTGCCCTGGCCGCCACGGCCCGCCGTGACCGGCTTCAAGCGGCAAGGATGAGTTGATGTTTGCTAGATACTGCGCAGCGGCTGCATTGAGCCTGAGCTTGTCATTGGCCTGGGCTGAAGAGCCCGAAGTGCTCGACGAAGGCGGCACGCCGATGTACGAAGTGAATTTCGTCGACACTGACCTGGTCGAGTTCATCGACAGCGTGTCGCGGATCACCGGCACTACGTTCATCGTCGACCCGCGGGTCAAAGGCAAGGTCACCGTGCGCACCGTCGACCGGCATGACGCTGACGCCATCTACGATATCTTCCTCGCCCAGCTGCGTGCGCAGGGTTACGCCGCCGTCGACCTGCCCAATGGCAGCGTCAAGATCGTCCCCGATCAAGCCGCGCGGCTCGAGCCGGTGCCGGTCGAGAACGCCGCCAGCAAGAATACCGGCAGCGATGGTGTCGCCACCCGCGTGTTCAATGTGCGCAATGCGGGCAGCGAGCAGATACTTGGCATCATCAAGCCGCTGATCGATCCCCGGGTGGGCGTGATCACGCCGTACCCTGCGGCCAATCTGCTGGTGGTGACCGACTGGCGCAGCAACCTCGAACGCATCGACAGCCTGCTGCGCGAACTCGACCAGGTCAGCGAGGAGCCACTGCAGGTGATGAAACTGCAGCACGCCAGCGCTGCCGATACCGCCCAGTTGGTCACGCGGCTGCTGGCCAGTGAACAGGCCGCCGACCGTGCCCAGGTGGTGGCCGACCCGCGCAGCAATGCCTTGCTGGTGCGCGGTAGCGCCGACAGCCGTGAGCGCGTGCGCGCCTTGTTGGCGCAGCTGGATCGGCCCGGCGACAACCTGCACAGCAGCAATACCCAGGTGATCTACCTGCGCCACGCCAATGCCAGCGAAGTGGTCAAGGTCTTGCGCGGCCTGAGCCAGACCGGCGCGGTGCCGGCCGAAGGGCAGGGCGAGGGCAAGGATCAGCCGGTGGCGATGGCCAGTGACTCCGGTATTCGCCTGGAATACGAGGAGGGCACCAACGCTGTGGTGATGGTCGGCCCGGACAGCGAGCTGGCGGCCTATCGCAACATTGTCGAGCAGCTGGATATCCGTCGTGCGCAGGTGGTGGTCGAGGCGATCATTGCCGAGGTCTCGGACATTCAAGCCCAGGAGTTGGGTGTGCAGTGGCTGTTTGCTGACGAGAAGTTTGGCGCTGGCGTGGTCAACTTCGGCAGTAACGGAGTGAACATCGCTGGTATTGCCGGCGCGGCCGCCGAGGGTGATACCAGTGCGCTGGGCAAGCTGCTGTCGGCCACCACTGGGGTGACTGCCGGCATCGGCAACTTCGGCGGCGGCTTCAACTTCGCCATGTTGGTCAATGCACTCAAGGGCAAGAGCGGCTTCAATCTGCTGTCGACGCCAACCCTGTTGACCCTGGACAACGCCGAGGCGTCGATCCTGGTCGGTCAGGAGGTGCCGTTCGTGACCGGCTCGGTAACCCAGAACAACGCCAACCCGTACCAGACCATCGAGCGCAAGGAGGTCGGGGTCAAGCTGCGGATCAAACCGCAGGTCAACGTCGACAACAGTGTGCGCCTGGATATCGTCCAGGAAGTTTCGTCGATTGCCGACAGCAGCAGCGCCAGTGACGTCATTACCAACAAGCGCGAGATCAAGACCAAGGTCATGGTCGAGGACAACGGCCTGGTGATTCTCGGTGGCCTGATCAGCGATGAATTGAGCACCAGCAACCAGCGTGTGCCGCTGCTTGGTGATGTCCCCGTGCTGGGCCGCTTATTCCGCTCCGATGCCAGCCGCAATACCAAGCAGAACCTGATGGTGTTCATCCGCCCGCGCATCCTGCGTGACGGCCCAAGCCTCGCCGGTCTGAGCCAGGACAAGTACCGCAGCCTGCAGCAGAGCACGCCGCTGCAATTGCCAGTGTTGGCCGAAGGCTCGCAGTTGTTGCAGGTGTTTCCGGCCAGCCGCGCGCGGCTCGAAGGCGGTAACTGGTGATGCTGCCCTATCGCCTGGCGCGCCAGTCCGGCCTGGCCCTGGCACCACTCGCCGAAGGTTGGCAGCTGTGGCTGCGGGCCGACGCCGACAGCGCGCAGTTGCAGGAACTGCTGCGCGTGCACGGCCAGCCGGCAGCGGTCGAGTACCTGCCGGCGGCAGACTTCGATCAACGCCTCGGCCAGCTTTATCAAGCCGGCAGCGCGGCCAACCAGGCGTTGATCGAAGGCATCGGCGAGCAGGTCGATCTCGACAGCCTGATGAGCGAAATGCCACGCATCGAAGACCTGCTCGAAAGCGATGACGAAGCGCCGGTGATCCGCCTGATCAACGGCCTGTTCGGCCAGGCCATGCGCCTGCGTGCATCGGACATCCACATCGAAACCTTCGAGCAAAGCCTGGTGGTGCGCCTGCGCGTCGACGGCCACCTGCGCGAAGTGCTGCGCCCACCGCGGGCACTGTCGGCGATGCTGGTGTCGCGGATCAAGGTCATGGCCCGCCTCGATATCGCCGAAAAACGCCAGCCACAGGACGGCCGGATCACCCTGCGCGCAGCTGGTCGCGAGATCGATGTGCGGGTCTCGACCCTGCCCGGCATCCACGGTGAGCGGGTGGTGATGCGCGTGCTCGACAAGCAGGCCAGTCTGCTGGCGCTGGACAACCTGGGCATGCCCACCGCCGTGTTGCAGGGCTTGCGCAATTGCCTGGCGCGGCCCAATGGCATTGTCCTCAGTACCGGCCCGACCGGCTCGGGCAAGACCACCACCCTGTACGCCAGCCTCAACAGCCTCAACGACGGCAGCCGCAACATCCTCACCGTGGAAGACCCGGTCGAATATGCCATCGCCGGCATTGGCCAGACCGCGATCAACCCACGCGCCGGGCTGACCTTTGCCGCCGGCCTGCGGGCGATTCTGCGTCAGGACCCGGACGTGATCATGCTCGGCGAAATCCGCGACCAGGAGACTGCACAGATTGCCGTGCAGGCCAGCCTCACCGGCCACCTGGTGCTGTCGACCCTGCACACCAACAGCGCTGTGGGCGCCGTTACCCGTCTGCGCGACATGGGCATCGAGCCGTTTCTGATTGCCTCGTGCCTGCGCGGCGTATTGGCCCAGCGGCTGGTCCGGCAACTGTGCAGCTGCGCTGTCGCGCAGCCGCTGCAGGCCGCAGAAAAACAACTGTTCCCCGAACTGGGCGCGTTGCGCGAGACCTTTCACGCAGTCGGCTGCGAAGCCTGCCAGGGCAGCGGCTACGCCGGGCGGATGGGCCTGTACGAATTCGTCGAACTGGATGCCGGGCTGATTGCCTTGCTGTACGAGGGCGCCAGCGAAGTGGCCATGCACGCCTACCTGAGCGACCGTCGGCGCAGCCTGGTGAGCATGGCCAGTGACTGCCTGCAGCGCGGTCAGACCAGCCTTGCCGAAGTGTTGCGCGTGGTCCAGGGCTAACCTATGCCGACCTATCGCTACCAGGCCGTCGACCTTGCCGGCAAACGCCACGCCGCCACTTTGCAGGCCGACAGCGAGCGCCATGCACGGCAGTTGTTGCGCGAGCAGGGGTTGTTCGCCAAAGGCCTCAAGCGCCACGACAACGCGACCGGTCGCTCCCGTCACCAGCGCCTCAGCCGGGCGCAGCTGTGCGAGCTGACCCGCCAACTGGCAACCCTGACTGGCGCCGGTATCCCTCTGGTCGATGCGCTCGCCACACTGGAGCGGCAGTTGCGCCAGCCGGCGCTGCAAGCGGTACTGGTCGGTGTGCGCGGGGCGTTGGCCGAGGGCCTCGGGCTGGCCCGGAGTTTGGCAAGGCAGGGCGCGCCGTTCACTGGTCTCTACTGCGCGCTGGTCGAAGCCGGTGAGCGTTCCGGGCGGCTGGCGCAGGTGCTGACGCGGCTGGCAGATCACCTCGAACAGGTCCAGCGCCAGCAACACAAGGCGCGTACGGCGTTGATCTATCCGGCGGTGCTGATGGGTGTATCGCTGGCCGTAGTGGTCGGCCTGATGACCTTCGTGGTGCCCAAACTCACCGAACAATTTGCCCATTCCGGACAGAGCCTGCCGCTGGTGACCTCGATCCTCATCGGCCTCAGCCAGGGCCTGGTCAGCGCCGGGCCCTGGCTGTTGGCGGCGGTCCTGCTATTCAGCGTGATCAGCCGCTGGCTGCTGCGCAAAGCGCACTGGTGCCTGCGCCGTGATCAATGGCTGCTGCGCCTGCCGCGTGTCGGCGGCCTGCTGCAAGTGCTGGAAAGCGCGCGGCTGGCGCGCAGCCTGGCGATTCTCAGCGGCAGTGGCGTGGCCCTTCTCGAAGCGCTGCAGGTGGCCACCGAAACGGTTGGCAACCGGCGCATTCGCCAAGCCATGGAACAGGTCCGCCAGCAGGTCGAGGGCGGCACCAGCCTGCACCGGGCACTGGACGCCAGCCAACAGTTTCCGCCACTGCTGGTGAACATGGTCGGCAGCGGTGAGGCCAGCGGCACCCTGGCCGACATGCTCGAGCGCGTGGCCGACGACCAGGAGCGTGGCTTTGCCCGTCAGGTCGATACCGCGATGGCGCTGTTTGAACCTTTGATGATTCTGGTGATGGGCGGCGTGGTGCTGTTCATCGTGCTGGCGGTCTTGCTGCCGATCATGCAACTCAACCAGGGCCTGCAACTGTGACAAGGAGAACCGGCAATGCAGCATCGACGTAAGCGCCAACAAGGCTTCACCCTGATGGAAATCATGGTGGTGATTTTCATCATCGGCCTGCTCATCGCCGTGGTCGCTCCGAGCGTGCTGGGCAATCAGGACAAGGCCATGCGCCAGAAGGTCATGGCCGACCTGGCAACGCTCGAGCAGGCGCTGGACATGTATCGGCTCGACAACCTGCGCTTTCCCAGCAGCGAGCAGGGCTTGGCGGCGCTGGTTACAAAACCGGTCGCCGAACCTGTCCCGCGGGCCTGGCGCAGCGACGGTTATATCCGCCGCTTGCCAGAAGACCCTTGGGGCACTCCGTACCAGTACCGCATGCCCGGCGAGCATGGTCGGGTCGACGTGTATTCGCTGGGTGCCGATGGCGTAGCGGGCGGCGAAGACCTGGATGCCGACCTGGGCAACTGGGCGCTGTGACCGATGCTCGCTCAGCGTGGCTTCAGCCTGATCGAACTGCTCGTGGTGCTGGCGATTGCCGGCTTGATGAGCGGCCTCAGTGTGGCCTGGCTCGACAGTGGCAACAGCAACGTCAGCCAGACGCTCGAGCGGCTGGCTGCACAGACCCGCGAGCAAGCTGCGCTGGCGCGCCATGCCGGGCAATTGCGCGGGCTGCGTTGGAATGGCCAGCAGCCGGAGTTTGTCCGCCGCGAGGGCGACGCCTGGGTGGTCGAACCGGTGCGCCTCGGCCAGTGGCCAAAGACGCTGCGCCCGGACTGGTCCGCCAGTGCTACGCCGCAATTGCTGTTCACTCCCGAGGGCTGGGCACAGCCCGGCACGCTGCTGTGGCGCTGGCCGCAAGGCAGCCAGCGCTGGCAGTGGGGGCGCGACGGTCGCTTGCTGACCCAGGCCGCGCCGTGAAGTCGCGCCAGGTGGGCTTCACCTTGCTTGAGGTCGTGGTGGCGCTGGCCATCGCCTCGGTGCTGGCGGTGATCGCCAGTCAGGTCCTGCGCCAGCGCCTGGCGGTGCAGGAGACCGTCCAGCAGCATCGCCTCGGGCTGCTCTGCGCGCGTGAATTGCAGGCGCGCTTTGTCGTCGAGCAGTACTGGCCTGCGGCCAATCAGGGCAGCGGAGAATTGCAGCAGGGCGGGCAGACCTGCCATTGGCAACTGCAATTGCGCAGCACCGGTGTGCGTGACCTGCGCCGTGGCGAGCTGCAGTTGTTCGCAGACCGCGAGCAGCGCCTGCCGCTGGGTTTGTACAGCGTGTTTCTGGAGCGGCCATGAAGCGTCGCCAGGCAGGCTTGACCCTGATCGAGCTGATGGTCGCGCTGGCCCTGACCGCCGTGCTTGGGGTCATGCTCGCCGCGCTGGTCAACGGCTGGCTCAAAGTTCGCGAACGTCTCGACAGCACCAGCAACGAACGCGGTGTGCTGGAGTTTTGCCTGGCCTTGGAGCGGCGTTTCGACAGCCCAGTGCTGCGCCGTCTCTATGAGCAGCGCTTGCCCTTGGCCGTGCGCTGGCTCGATTGGCAACCGCAGGCGCAGCAGTTGCTCTGGGTGGCTGCCGCCGCCTGGCCGCAGGCCGAGGGCGGCTCGCGGCTGCAACGTCAGCGCCTGCGCTTCGATCCGCGCGAGCAGCAGTTGCTGTTGGAAAGCTCGGCAGACCTGTATGCCGTCGGCATGCCGCATTGGGTCGTGCGCGAGCGGTTGCAGCGGGTCAGCAGTTGGAGCGTTGTCTATTACCAGGGCGGCCGCTGGCTGGCCTGGCCTTCCGATCAACCGGCACACCCCGGCGCCGGTGTACGGCTGCAACTGCAGCGTGATGGAGCACCTTATGTCTGCACGTTCGTCCTGCCCTGGGGGCTTTCATGAAGCGTGAATGGCGGTGGCGCTCGCCAGCGCGGCCTTGGTTGTTGGTGCGGCCTGTGGCTGATGGGCATTGGCACTGGTGCCTGCTGGACAACGGCGTGCTCCGTGACGAAGGGCAGGGGCCCCCGCCGCAGGGCCTCAACGCTCGGGTTGGCGTGGTGGTACCGGGGGACGCATGCAGCCATTTTCAGGTGCCGGCGCCGCCCGGGCTCAAGCGTGAGGAATGGCCGCTGCTGTTGGAGGATCGCCTGCTGCAAGGAAGCGATGAGGTTGACTGTGCCTGCATCGGTCGCGCGACAGGGCAATTACGGCTGGTGGTGGTGGCACGTGATCGGCTCGATGACTGGTTGGCTCAGTGCGTGGAGTGGGGTCTGGAGGTGGAACGTTGCTGGTCGCAGTTTCAGCTCTTGCCGGCGCTCGAGCGGGGCTGTGGATGGCAATGGCGACAGGAGCAAGCGACCTTGTATGCGCGGGTCGACGAGGAGGGCTGCGAACACTGGCTGGCCTGGCCACAGGGGATGGGTGGTGCGCCTGCGCCATGGGGTACACAGGTATTTGCGCAGGTCGATGGACCCTGGCCGAAGCGGGTTGCGGATCTCGATGCAGCACCGGGGCTGCGGGAAATGCGCCGCCCGCGCAAATCATTGAATGTCACGGCTCAGCACAAAGGCTTGATCGCTGCCTGCCTGGTGCTTGCCGCTGTCTGGGGCGCCCTGTGGTTAAGCCAGCAATGGCGTCAGGCCCAGCTCTATCGCGAGCAGGTACTGGCGGTCACTGGCCCCCAGGCCTCACCGCGTGAAGCGGCGCAGGAGCTCAAGCAGCTGCGTGCTGCCGACGGCGAGCGAGCCTTGCGCCTGCGCCGGCTCGATGGCTTGCAGGAGCAGTTGCAGGACTGGTTGCACGCGCATCCGCAGTGGCGTCTGCGCGCGGTGCGCTTCGATGGGCAGCGCTGGCATCTGCTCCTGGATGGCGAGGGCGCGCTGCCGCCGTGGGAGGAACTGGCCGCTGCGGTCGGCGCGACGGTACAGGTGCAGGCAGCGGGCGTGGTGTTCGATCTGGGGAGCAGTTCATGATCCGCGCACTTTCGCCCCGCCTGCGTATGCGCCTGGCCTTGGGGCTGATCGCGTTGTTGCTGGTCGTCATTCTGGTACGGGAGGTGAACGCACGCTGGGCCCAGATGAGCCAGTGGCGGGGGCTTGCCGAGGCGGCGGTCAGCCTTGAGCGCGGCACTGGATTGAGCCTGGAGCGTTTGCGCCAATCCGCCCAGGCCCGGCATATCGAGCTGACCGAGGTCGAGTTGCAGGACGATGATTGGCACGTGCGCGGGGCGGTCGCCGACGAGCAGGCGCTGCTGGCGTGGTTGCAAGTGCTGCAGGCCGAGGGCGTGCAGCCGCTGCAATGGGGCATGGAGCAGGCTGGCAAGCAGTTGCGCTTCGACTTGCAGTTTCGGCCATGAGGGTGCGCGTGCTGTTGTGGCCGGCGCTGGTGTGTGCTGTAACCCTGCTTGTGGAGTTGCCCGCGAGCTGGTTGCTGCCAGGCAGGGTCGTCAGCGGCAGCCTCTGGCAGGGACAGGCCGAGCAGGTGGGCGATGTCGGGCCGCTGCGTTGGCAGTGGCGACCGTGGCGAATGCAGGCTGAGGTCCGCTTGGCTTATCAGGGGCAGGCTTGGCTGGCGCGGTTGAGCGGTTGGCCCTGGCGCTGGCGGGTGGAGGTCGAGGCGCTCGAAGCGGCGCCGAGTGTGCCGGTGGCTTATCGCCTGGCGGGGCAATGGCAGGGGCGTGTCAGTGTGACGGGTTCATGGCGACAGTGCGCCGGTACCGAGGGGCGTTTGCAGGTGACCGACCTGGCGCTGGTATCGCCGTGGTCGCTGCAGTTAGGGCAGGGCTGGCTTGCAATGCACTGTGCGGGTGACTGGCGCTTGCAGGGTGCGCTGGCCCAGCAGAATCAACACCAGATTGATCTCGATGCGGACCTGCTCGCCCGCCGCGCGCGGGTCGCTTTTGAGGTTCAGCCAGAAGCCGCGCTGACGCCATTGTTACGTGGCGCCCAATGGCTGGGGCCGCAGGCTGGCAAGGGCGAGCGGCAGGTAAGGTGGTAGTTGCAGCGCACACTCGCGTAAGCCTGTTAACACCAAGTTAACAGGCTCTTACAGTTTCATTTGTTGGCGATTTTAGTGGGGACCTCAGGGTTAAGGCCCTGACTGGCTTCGTTATTGGAGGTTGGCGCGGGACAGGCCCGCGCCTGATTCATCTATCGGCGCCCGCCCTTGCCCCCGACACTCGATACCCACTCTTCACTGCGGCTATGCCCACTGGTACGCAGCAGGCCCAGGTCCAAGCCATTCTCGCCATCGGCGCGGACGCTGTTCTTGATCACGTCAAACAAAGCCGTGCCCAGGTCGACCGGCGAATTTGACGCATCCACTGCGAAATCGCGGCGGAAGTCGCGGCCATATAGGGTCTGCTCGGTGACGGATGCAGCCTGCACCTCCACCTGGCCTTTGCCTGACTGCAGCTTGGCACCTTCCAGTTTCAGATTGCCGCCGACCTTGAGCTGGACTTCATCGCGTCCACTCAAACTCGCTTGCTCGCTGACGGTGTCGCGCTGAACCTGCGACACGTCCAGTTTCAGCGTAGGCGACAGGCTTGGGTCGACCTTGCTGACCTGCTTGCCGAACTTGCCGGTGAGCTTGTCGCCCGCGGGACCTGCCAACGCAGCCAGGGCATTGTTGAAGCCCTGCGGATTGCGCTCGCGGCTCAAGCGCGCATCAACATCGACGCTGAGGTTGTTGACTTGGTCCTTGCGGCTGGCGACCAGTAGGTCGCCACCGATGTCGGCGTCGATGCGTCCTGCATCCAGGCGCGCGCTCAGCAAGCGACTGTCGCCGCTGCTGGTCAGGACGATGTGGTCGGCGCGCAGGTTGCTGGTGTTCCAGGTCTGGTTGTCGCGTTGGTCGAGGTTGACCTTGACCCGGCCGTGCAGGCCTTGGCTGTCGAGGCTGCCGCTGGATTGGGCAAAGCCGGCGCCGGCAGTGACGGCGAGGTTGTCGCGCCGCTCGCTGTTCGATGAGCCTTCCAGCAGCAGGCCGCCGTTGTCTGCGGTGATCGCGATCTGCCCCGCCGTCGCCTGCAGCCCTTGCAGGTGCATGGCAGTTTCTTCGCGTGCGCTGCTGACCAGGGCCAGCTTGCCGGTGGCGTCGATCTGCGCATCCACTGCCTGGCGCGAGGACTCATCCACACGACCACTGTTGAAGTGGCCGCCGACTGCGCCACCGCGGCTATCGCCTTGCTTGAGGGCCAATTCCAGGCCGCCGCCGAGGGCGTTGCCGTGGGCCTCGTGACTTGAGGTAGCGGCCTTGACCTGTAACAGCCCGGCGCTGTTCATATCGACGTTGGCGACCTTGGCCGCTCGGCTGCCGATACGTGTGCCTTCCAGCAACAGGTCGCCAGCACTGCTCAGGCTGACATCGCCCTTGGCGTCGATCTGGGCCACCTGCGCAGTCATATCGTCGAGCGAGCGTTGCTCGCTCTTGAGATAGCCGCGCACTTCACCCCCCGTGCTGCCGGGGCGGTTGCCGCCTTTGGCCCAGGCGTTGCCCTCGATGGCATTGATCTGCTCGCTGTGCCGATCAGTGACCTGCACCAGGCTCAGTTGCCCGCCGCTGTGCAGGCTTACCCCCGCATCGCCACCGTCGAAGCGGCTGCCCTCATAGCGGCCTTCGCTGCCCAACTGAACCTGAATGCCTTGCTTGCCGTAGAGGCTGCCTGGGCGGGCCGTGTCCTTGCTGACAAGACTTGCCAGTGAATCACCCTTGGCCGAGGCGCGCACATTGATGTCTTCGCCAGTGCTGGTGTCGACCCGCAGGTCGCCGCCATAGGCCAGGCGGTCGACCTTGCTCTGCTGCTGATCAACCGCCGCCGCCATGTGATGATGGTCGGCATCGATCTGCAGGGTGCCGGTATTGGCTCGCCATGCCGTACCTTGATCATCGATGCGATCTGCCTTGACCACCACCGAGCCACCACTCAGCTCGCTGACCTGCGCATAGCCGCGGCGCTGGTTTTCCAGGCGTTTGAGGTGCTCCACAGTCATGTCGGCGCCGGCACTCGGGGCGACCAGCGCATCCTCCACAGAGGCCTGCTGGAAGCGCTGACCCTCACCGCCTGCGATCAGTTGCTCGATCGGCCGGGTGAGCCCGCGGTATTCCAGGCTGCCACCCAGGCTGGCGCTCCAGTCGTTACGGTTGTGCTCGCGCACTTCAGTGTCATGCACCGCCCGATTGTCGATGTGCTCGGCATCGATTTGCAGGGTATCGCCGGCAGTCACCCGTGCGGCTTCGGTGACCAGTTGCTTGCTGTTGATATGAAGGTTGTCTGTGGCCGAGAGTTCGCTGCGCTGCACCTTGCTGTCCTCTTGCTGTTGCGTATCGCGGTTGTGGTGGCCTTCGAAGGCCGCACCGAGCTTGTCGATGCCGCCGCTCAACAGCAGGCCGCCGCCGCTCTGGCTGGAGCTGTCGAGCGACTCGTGCTGATTGTGGGTGGCGCTCAGGGTGGTTTGCTCTGCGTTGATGTTCAGGTCGCCGTGGGTGGCCTTGACCTGTGAGCCGTTGACTTGCAGGTGGGCATCGCTGCGCAGGTCGACGTTGCCGGCTTGCAGCTCACTGCCCAGCTGGGTGGTGTCTTGCTGCTCATGCTGGCTGTTGACTACCTGATAGCCCAGGCCCGCCTGGTACTGGTGCGAAGCAGGCGTGCCGTCCTCAGCCTCCTGGGTCTGCTTGGCAGATGCGGTGAGGCCGCGTTGATGAGTCGAAGTCTGCTGTTGGGATCGAGACTGGGCACTGTCGATCAGCAGGTCGCCCTTGGCCTCGACCTTCAGCTGCTGGCCAGCCTTGAGCCTGGAGCCGTGAATGCGCATCTGCTCGGCGCTGGCCAGGTGCAGGTTGCTCTGGGCCTGCACTTCGCTGGCCTGGGCTTGTTCATGTTGCTCGGCGTCGTCCTTGCTCTTGCTTATGAGGCCGAACAACTTGCTGTCGCGGCTGTGCGAGTTGGAGCTTGACTGGGTCTGCCCGCTGGTGACCTCGAGGCTGCCCTGGTCACTGTGCAGGACTGCATCGCTCTGGCTATGCACTTCACTGCCGCGGACGTTTATCGCGCCGGTGGCACTGGCGCTGACTTGGCCAGCCTGAAGGCGGCTGCCGCGGGCGGTTTCCTGATAGTCGTCGCTGTTACTGTCGCCATTCCACAGGTGTTTGCGATGGCGGATGGTTTGGTTTACCCGCGTGCTGTCGACAGCTGCGTCGATGTCCAGTTTGCCGCCGCTGGCGAGATTAATCTGGCCCTCGCTGGTTAGCGTTGCGGCAGCCATTCGCAGGTCGCCGCCCGACTGCAATTGGACCGCTTCGTCAGCCCTCAACGTGGTGCCTTGCACGGTGCGTTCGGTGGTAGTGCGGTCGCGGTTGTAAGTTTCGGTGGTCACGAACCACCAGCCTTTATCCCAGTTCTCCTGCTCGCGGGCGATGGTTTCGCGGGTAGTGGTATCCAGGGTCAGCTGTTGCCCGGCCTTGGCTTCGATACGCTTGGCCTGGCCATCAATAGCGCGCAGGGTCAAGTTGTCCCTGGCCTGCAGCCTCAACAGCCCCTGCTCACTGCGTAACGTGGCGGCCTGGCCGGGTTCACCGCTGATGAACAGATCGCCTGCCGAACCGATGCTGACGCCGTCACGGCCGTTGACCTGCACCGCGCCAACGCGCACGCCGGCACCTTCGCCAGTGCTGACTACCCGAATACGCCCTGCGTGCATCGCACCGAACAGCTGGGCGTCGATGCTCGAAGGCGTCGCAGCCAGGTGTTCGACGACGTTACCGGTCACCGCATCGATACGATTGCGGCCAACGGTGATGTTGAGGTCGTCCTTGGCGCCGAGCTCGCCCGTGCTGTGAATCTGCGGTGCGATCAGGTCCAGCGCACCGCCGTCGTTGCGTTGGCCGCCGCTCAGCACCTGCAGCGAGCCGCTCGCCTGCAAGGTATCGAGCAGCTTCAACTGCTGGTCCTGGACCTCTGCAGTACCGACCGCGAAGCCGGCCCGGGTGGTGTTGATGAAGCTGCCGCCGTTGAGGGTGATGCCGTTGGGGTTGGCGAGGATGTAGTTGGCCGCGCGACCGAAGATTTCCTGCGGGCCTTCGATCAGCGAGGCGTTGCGGCTGACCACCTCATTGAGGATGGTCGAAGCGGCCTGACCGTGAAACTGCGGGTTGGCCGCCAGGGCGCCGGCCAGTTGCGACTGGCCCGACTGCAGCGAGTTGTTGAGCACCAGCCCGGGCTTGCCGACGTTATAGTCGATGAACTGGTTGTGCGACAGGCCACTGGCATTTGGCGGGACGATTTCGATCACCGGCACGCCATGGGCCGGGTTGATCACGGGCGTTCCACCGGGGCCGCTGCTGGGCTGCAATGCGGGTTGGGCAAGGGCTGCGCCCGTGCAGAACAGGCCGACAAACACCGCCCAGCGCAGTGTGTCTGGTTGGATCAGGGGGAGTTGCGCAAGGTTTTTCATTATTGTTTTTCTCGTGGTGGTGGGTGAATCACAGGGACAGGCTCCAATCCAGCACCCAGAATCCCGGCTCGAGGGCCTGTCGAGAACGGTCACTGGCGTACAGCGGAAATTGATAGTCGAGGCGCAAACGGCTGCCCGGCAGGCTGACCTCGACGCCAGCGGCGGCGCCGGCCAGTCGTTGCCAGGGGCTGTCGCTGGTGAGGCGGGCCCAACCCAGGTCTAGGCTGAGTTGTGGGCGTAGCTGCAAGTTGAAGGGCAGGGGTATGGCCAAGGGTTGGCTAACGCTGTTGCGCCAGACCGCGCCGCTGGCGCCGGCGACGCTGTAGGCGCGAAAACCGCGTACCGCCGAGTCGTCGCTGAGCAGCAACTGTTCGATGGCCGGCAGCACATCGCGGCTGTACTGCAGATTGAGTTCGCTCTGCCAGCGCCAGGGGCTTTGCGCTGGCCCCTGACGCACATGCAGCAGATTTGCCCGGTACTTGAGAAACTGCGCTTGTGGATGCGCGGCTGCGCTAGCCGGTGGGTCTGCGCCAAACCAGGCCAAGCCGCGGGCAATGCCGAGGTAGCCGTGCCACAGGCCTGCCTCCAGCCACAGCAGATTGACCCCGGCGTCCAGCGTGGTCAGGGTCGGGCTCTGTAGTTGCAGCAGGCTGTCGTCGAGGCGGTTCTGCAGTTGCTTGTGGTCAAGCCGCGCGCTGGCGCTGAGCATGCCGTGCTGACCGCGCCAGAGCACGCGCTCGGCGCTCACGCCTTGGAAGCGGCTAGTGCCGTTACTGGTGTAACGGGTATCCGGGATCGGCGCTCGGTAGCTCAGCTGGCTGGCGTTGACGGCGAACGTCCACGGGCCGTAGGGCACGCTGTAATACAGGCTGGCGCCCTGGCTCTGCCCCGGTGCGTCGAATACGGCGGCGTTGAGGGTCAGGCGCAGGTCGTCGTTGACCTGCAGCGGGCTGTCGACGCCGAGGCCGAGGCTCAACCTGTGGCGACCGGTAAGGGGGCTGCCGCGGTTGTCCAGGCGGCTGTCCAGGTGCCAGCGCGAACCCACTGCGCGCGGCTCGATGAGTATCTGGGTGCCGCCCTGCAGGGTGCCCGGCAGCAGCGCGGCAGTCAGGTCGTAGGCGCGCAGCCGATTGAGTTGGTCGAGGCCTTGCTCCAGATCAGGCAAGTACAACGGCCGGCCCAGCAGATTGGGAAAGGCGCCGCGTAACGACAATGGCAGGTCGGGATCGGCAAGCCTGATCGACTCGACAAAGCCTTCGATGATGACCACCTCGAGTGGCTTGCCAGTCGCCGGTTGCCGGGCCAGGTACGGTCGACTGGCCGGATAACCGGCGCGTACATAGAGTTCGGTGATGGCCTTGAGTAGGCGATTGAGATCGGCCACGCCCGTGCAGGATGGCAGCAGCGGCCGCAGGTGTTGTTCAAGGTCGGCGCTGGAGATCTGTTTGTTGCCGGTGATGCGCACACCGGAGATCGCCCAGCACTGTTGATCAGGCGGGGCTGACGTGGTCGACTCGACAGTGCTGTCGACCCGCCCCCGGCGCTGCCACTGCTGCAAACGCTGGTGCTGCTCGATTTGCTGCAGCGCGCGTTGTTGATCACGTATCTGCTGGCTGGCGGGGTCGCTGGCGAGCGCCTCTACTGTGCCAAACAGGCCCAGCAAAAGGGCGCAAAGGATTAGTCGACCTACACGGGGCAGGCAAGTAGGCATGGTGAACTTCCGCAACTAGGGCACGGTTTGCGTGCTTCTTTGCGGAAATTCTAAGAAGTTGGCTATTGGAAAATATGCCGTACCTTGCTGACCGGAGCGTCAGACAAGTGCGCGAAGTGCGTAGGAAATTTCTTGTCAGGAGCCGGCCGCTTCAGGGCCGGATCTCGATCATGGTGCCATCCTTGACCATGCTCCATACCTCGCGCATATCGGCATTGCGCATGGCGATACAGCCCTCGGTCCAGTCCAGGGTATGGAAATACCACTCCGGGTATTCCTCATCCAGCGGCGTACCGTGGATCATGATCATGCTGCCGGCGGATACGCCTGCGCGGCGGGCTTTGGCGGCGTCGGTGATGTTTGGGTAGGAGATATGCATGGCCAGGTTGTAGCGGTCGCTGGCCTTGCGCCAATCGAGCCAGTAGAAACCTTCCGGGGTGCGTTTGTCGCCTTCGCGCTCCTTGGCGCCCTTGGGCTGCTTGCCCAGCGAGATGCGGTAGGTCTTGAGCGGCTCGCCGCGGCTGATCAGTTGCAGGCGGCGTTCGGACTTGAGCACCAACACCTTGTCGATCAGCGGTTGCTGGGTCTGCTGCTGTTGCTGTTGCTGCTGCTGCTGCTGCTGCTGCGCGGGCGCCTGGGTTTGCACCTGGCCCTGGGGCTTGCGAATGATGACTTCGGTAAACGCCGCTTGCGACACCGAAGCGACACCACAGCAGATAAGGGCTAGCAACCAACGCATGAAACGGTATCCCTGCAGACTAGGTAATGGGCGGCGCAACGGTCATCGGCGCCACGTATTCATGGCCTATGGGGAAGTGCTGCTCGATGCGGTCGCGATAATAGCATTCTAGTGTGCGTGCGACTGTGCGAAAAGCCAGATGGTCCCACGGGATCTCATGCTCCTCGAACAAACGCACCTCCAGGCTTTCGACGCCGACGGCATAGTCCAGATCGGCCAGTTCGGCGCGGAAGAACAGGTGTACCTGATTGATATGCGGCAGGTCGAACAGCTGATACAGCCTCATTTCGCCGACCCTGGCGCAGGCTTCTTCGACGGTTTCGCGACGAGCGGCCTGATCGATGGTCTCGCCGTTCTCCATGAAGCCTGCGGGCAGAGTCCAGAAGCCGCGGCGTGGCTCGATAGCGCGGCGGCACAGCAGCACCTGGCTGCCATGGGTCGGTAGCACCCCGGCGACGATGTTGGGGTTTTGGTAATGGATAGTCTGGCAATGATCGCAGACGTAGCGCAGGCGGCTGTCGCCGTCGGGGATGCGCTGGATGACCGGCTTGCCGCACGCGCTGCAGAAATTCATGCTTTGCTCCCTTTATATGCGCCTATCTTGGCGCGCCTTGCCGCCCGCCAGCAAGTGCCCGTCGGCCAGGGCTTGGGTGGCCCGCAGCTTTTGGTGCATCATGCACGGCAGGCCTTGCAATCGAGAGTGCGTATGCTGGACGAGCTGTTGCGCCGAATGAGCAACCATACCCCCGCGGCCATGGCGGGTGACCGTCGTTTTCCGGAAGCGGCGGTGCTGCTGCCCATCACCCGCAGCGATGAGCCCGAGCTGGTCTTGACCCTGCGGGCCAAGGGCCTGTCGACCCATGGCGGCGAAGTGGCGTTTCCCGGTGGACGGCGTGACCCGGAAGATCCGGATCTGGTGTTCACCGCGCTGCGCGAAGCCCATGAAGAGATCGGCCTGCCGCCGGGCCTGGTGGAAGTGATCGGGCCGCTCAGCCCGCTGATTTCGCTGCATGGCCTGAAGGTGACGCCGTTCGTCGGTTTGATCCCTGACTACGTCGAATATCGGCCCAACGACGCCGAGATTGCCGCGGTGTTCAGCGTGCCGCTGGAGTTCTTCCGTCAGGACCCGCGCGACCACACCCACCGCATCGATTATCAAGGCCGCAGTTGGTATGTGCCCAGCTATCGCTATGAGGGCTACAAGATCTGGGGTTTGTCGGCGATCATGATCGTCGAACTGGTCAACCTGTTGTATGACGCAGGTATCAGCCTGCATCAGCCGCCTGAGCGTTTCATCAATATCTGAGTGGGGTCGACCCCACCAAGCCGCCGACCGTGAGGAGCCAACCATGAAGTACCGCCTGGGTAACATGCACGTAGAGACCCATCCCACCAGCTGGACGGCACCGACCGCCACGCTGATCGGCAAGGTCCGCCTGCAGGCCGGGGCCAGCGTCTGGTTTGGCGCGGTGCTGCGCGGCGACAACGAGCTGATCGACATCGGCGAGGGCAGTAATGTCCAGGACGGCACCGTAATGCACACCGACATGGGCTCGCCGCTGACCATCGGCAAGGGCGTGACCATTGGCCACAACGCCATGCTGCATGGCTGCACGGTTGGCGACCACAGCCTGATCGGCATCAACGCGGTGGTGCTCAACGGCGCGCGTATCGGCAAACACTGCATCATCGGCGCCAATGCGCTGATTGCCGAAGGCAAGGAAATCCCTGACGGCTCGTTGGTGATGGGCTCGCCGGGCAAGGTCGTGCGCGAGCTTACCGATGCGCAGAAAACCATGCTCGAAGCCAGCGCCGCTCACTACGTGCACAACGCCGAGCGCTATGCCCGCGACCTGGCCGTGCAGGAAGACTGACATGAGCGAAGTCGAACGTCCGGTCAGCTCGCCCTGCGTGAACATCTGCGCGCTGGATGAGCAGGATATCTGCACCGGTTGCCAGCGCAGCGTGGCCGAGATCAGCCGCTGGGGGCGGATGGATAACGACGAACGTCGGCAGGTACTCAGGCTGTGCCATGAGCGGGCGCTGGCGTCCGGGATGATTGTTGGCCTGTGAGGCTGGCGTTGACTTGAAAATCAAGTAATCTGTGCGGCTTGCCCGAAGGTCGCTCACCATGTTCTATCTGCTCGCCTATATCAGCAGCGTAGTGCTGATCAACTACGCGTTTTCCAGCGCTCCGCATCTGGACGTGATCTGGTCCGCCTGGGGCGGGCTGGTGTTCATTCTGCGTGACATGGTGCAAACCCGCTTTGGCCACGGCGCGCTGGTGGCGATGCTGGCCGCGCTGGTGCTGTCATACATCACCTCGGAACCGGCCATCGCCCTGGCCAGCGCCACCGCGTTCTTTGTCTCCGAACTGATCGACTGGCTGGTGTTCAGCATCACCAAGCGGCCGCTGCGCGATCGCCTGTGGCTGAGTTCGGCGCTGAGCATTCCGGTGGACACCTTTATCTTCTTCGGCATGATCGGCGCGTTGACGCCGCTTGTGGTCGGCACCGCCATGGCCTCCAAGTTTGCCGGTGTCAGCGCCGTGTGGTTGGCGATGACCTGGCGCGCACGCAAGGCAGCGCTGCTGCGCTGAGCGCCGCGCCTGTTGTAGAATACCGGTCCTTTTTCAGCGGGTAGCGCTCAGCCTGACGCCGCCCCGCACGCCCACGAGGACCTGAAATGACCCGTATCGGAACTCCACTGTCGCCGACCGCGACCCGTGTACTGCTGTGCGGCTGCGGCGAGCTGGGCAAAGAAGTGGTGATCGAGCTGCAGCGCCTGGGCGTCGAAGTGATCGCCGTCGACCGCTACGCCAACGCGCCGGCCATGCAGGTCGCGCACCGTAGCCACGTCATCAACATGCTTGATGGGGTTGCGCTGCGGGCAGTGATCGAGGCAGAAAAACCGCATTACATCGTCCCTGAAATCGAAGCCATCGCCACCGCGACTCTGGTCGAGCTGGAAAACGAAGGCTTCAACGTGGTGCCAACCGCACGCGCGACTCAGCTGACCATGAACCGCGAAGGCATTCGTCGCCTGGCCGCCGAAGAGCTGGACCTGCCGACCTCGCCGTACCACTTCGCCGACACCTTTGAAGACTACGCCAGCGCCGTCAATGACCTCGGCTACCCGTGCGTGGTCAAGCCGGTGATGAGTTCGTCGGGCAAGGGCCAGAGCCTGCTGCGCAGCGCCGATGACCTGCAACAGGCCTGGGACTACGCCCAGGAAGGCGGCCGCGCCGGCAAAGGTCGGGTAATCGTCGAAGGCTTTATCGACTTTGAATACGAGATCACCCTGCTGACCGTGCGCCACGTCGGTGGCACCACCTTCCTTGCACCGGTCGGCCATCGTCAGGAGAAGGGTGACTATCAAGAGTCTTGGCAGCCACAGGCGATGAGCGCCAAGGCTTTGGCCGAGTCGCAGCGCGTCGCCCAGGCAGTCACCGATGCCCTCGGCGGGCGTGGCCTGTTTGGCGTCGAGCTGTTCGTCAAAGGCGATCAGGTGTGGTTCAGCGAAGTCTCGCCGCGCCCGCACGATACCGGCCTGGTCACCTTGATTTCCCAGGACCTGTCGCAGTTTGCCCTGCACGCACGGGCGATTCTCGGTCTGCCAATTCCACTGGTGCGTCAGTTTGGTCCGTCGGCGTCGGCGGTGATCCTGCCGCAAGGCAAGTCGCAGCAGACCAGCTTCGCCAACCTTGGCGCTGCCCTGAGCGAGCCTGACACGGCGATCCGCCTGTTCGGCAAGCCCGAAATCGACGGCCAGCGCCGCATGGGCGTGTGCCTGGCGCGTGACGAGTCGATCGAGGCCGCACGGGCCAAGGCGACCCGTTCAGCGCAGGCGGTCAAGGTCGAGTTCTGATTCAGCAATGGGGCTGCCTTGCAGCCCCAACTTCCATCAGAGGTGCGCGTTGCGCGTCTCCTTCAGGCACAGCACAGCCAGCAGGCTGATCAGCGCTGCCGCCGACACATACCCGCCAACCCAGCTCAAACCGCCCATGCTCACCAGCTTCTGGGCAAAGAACGGTGCCGCCGAGGCGCCGACAATACCGCCCAGGTTATACGCCGCCGACGCGCCGGTATAACGCACCTGAGTCGGGAACAGCTCGGGCAGCAACGCGCCCATCGGCGCGAAGGTCACGCCCATCAAGAACAGTTCGATCGCCAGAAACAGCGCCACGCCCGCGGTCGAGCCTGAGGTCAGCAGTGGCTCCATGGTAAAGCCCGATGCAATTGCCAGCAGTGCGCCGACGATCAGCACCGGTTTGCGCCCGTAGCGGTCGCTGAGCCAGGCCGACAGCGGCGTGGCCAAGGCCATGAACACCACTGCAAAGCACAGCAGGCCAAGGAAGGTCTCGCGGCTGTAGCCAAGGGTGCTCACGCCATAGCTGAGCGAGAATACCGTCGAAATGTAGAACAGCGCATAGCACACGACCATGGCCGCGGCGCCGAGCAGGGTTGGCCGCCAGTGTTTGGCAAAGACATCCACCACCGGCATCTTCACCCGCTGATTGTCGGCAATGGCCTTGGCGAACACCGGGCTCTCTTCAAGCTTGAGGCGCACATACAGACCAACCAGCACCAGTGCGGCGCTGAGCAGGAATGGGATGCGCCAGCCCCACGCGCGGAACTGCTCGTCACTCAGGCCCAGAGCGAGGCCGAGGAACAGCCCGTTGGCCGCCAGAAAACCAATCGACGGGCCAAGTTGCGGGAACATGCCGAACCAGGCGCGCTTGCCTGGCGGGGCGTTCTCTGTGGCCAGCAGTGCTGCGCCGCCCCATTCGCCACCCAGGCCCAGGCCTTGGCCAAAGCGCAGGATGCACAGGATGATCGGTGCCCACACGCCAATGCTGTCGTAGCCCGGCAGCACACCGATCAGCGTGGTCGACACGCCCATCAGCAGCAGCGAGGCAACCAGAGTCGATTTACGGCCGATGCGGTCGCCAAAATGGCCGAACAGGGCGGAACCCAGCGGCCGCGCCATGAAGGCGATGCCGAAAGTCAGAAACGCCGCGAGCATCTGCGCGGTGCCCGAGCCGGACGGGAAGAACACCGGGCCGATCACCAGCGCGGCGGCGGTGGCGTAGACATAGAAGTCGTAGAACTCGATCGCGGTGCCGATAAAGCTGGCGGTAGCCACCCTCGCTGGCGAGTTGACCGGTGCTGCCGGGGTCGAATCGGAATAGGTGCTGCTGGTGGTCATCTGTGTAGATCCCTGACAGTCGAAGCTCCATGGCCGGCGCAGGTCAGACAGGCAGCTGCGCGCGCACAGGCGCTGGAGCGAATGGTTGTGGGTCGCTCGACTGATCAAAGCCCTGGGGGTAGGCGAGGGGAGCGGGCACTGTTCAGGATGGTGAGGCAGGCGCGCGGGGTACATCAGTGGAGCGGACTGGCCGTGTGGCGCCAAATGCGGATAGCGGGCGCGACGGCAGGGCTGGGTAAGCGTGACCCGAGTATAGCTAGCGGGTCACGGTCCAGACCAGTACCTTGCTCGCACAATTGTCTTCGGTTTCAAGGATTTCCAGCCGGTAGCGGCCAATCTTCAGGCACACGGCACTGGCCGGGATGCTTTCCAGTGCCTCGGTGACCAACCCGTTGAGGGTCTTCGGCCCGCCGTCACAGGGCAAATGCCAGCCCAGGCTGCGGTTGACCTCGCGCAGCGAGGCGGCGCCTTCGATGACGAAGCGGCCGTCGGCCTGCGGATGAATGTGCGGGTTCTGCGGGCTTTGCTCGTCCTCGAACTCGCCGACGATTTCTTCGAGGATGTCTTCCAGAGTGACGATGCCCAGCACTTCGCCGTATTCATCGACCACCACGCCAAGGCGCCGTTGCTGCTTGTGAAAGTTCAGCAGCTGCATCTGCAGTGGCGTGCTTTCGGGTACGAAGTAGGGCTCATAGCAGGCGGCGGCAATCGCCTCCAGGGTCAGCTCGGCGTGTGGCAGCAGATGGCTGATCAGCTTGGTGTTGAGGATTGCCTCGACCTGGTTGATGTCGTTGTGAAACACCGGCAGGCGGGTATGCCGGCTGACGATCAGTTGTTCGATGATGCGTTCGATAGGGTCGTCGAGATTGATCCCATCGACTTCGTTGCGTGGCACCAGAATGTCGTTGACGGTGATCTCGTCAAGTGAACGCAAACCATCGAGCAGGCCGTGGCGCTGGGCTTCGAACTCGTCCTGATCGTCATCGTCGTTATTCTGTGGGTGCAGCGCAACCGCAGTCGGCGCCGGGCGGAACGGGCGCAGGATGAGCTTGGCGATGCCGTCGAGCAGGCACGCCAGCGGTTGCAGCAGAGTCAGCGGCAACTTCAGCAGGTTGGCGCCAAGGCTGACGAACGCTTCCGGATTACGCCGTACCATTCGCCGCGGCAGGTATTCGGCCAGTACCAGCACCAAGACCGCAGCCATCAGACCGCCCAGCCAGAAGCCGTGCTCGCCGCTGTAGCGCTGACCCAACAGGCAGCCCAGGCCAAACACCAGTAGCTTGCCCAGGCTGGCGCCGAACACCAACGCCTGAGCCGGCAAGGCAGGTGCGGCAGGCTCTGTGCCACGTGGTTGCGCGTTGAGTTGTTGGCGGGCGCTATCGACCGCAGTGAACAATGCCGCCCACAGCAGCGCCAGGGCCAGGCAACCCAGCAGTGGCGCATGCAACTGGACGAACAGCGGCAGACTATCCATGGACCACCGTCAGATATGCAGGATGAATTCGCGTACCAGCTTGCTGCCGAAATAGGCCAGCATCAGCAGGCAGAAACCGGCCAGGGTCCAGCGGATCGCCTTGTGCCCGCGCCAGCCCAGGCGGGTGCGGCCCCACAGCAGCACGCTGAACACCACCCACGCCACGCAGGCGAGCAAGGTCTTGTGCACCAGGTGCTGGGCAAACAGGTTGTCGAGGAACAGCCAGCCCGAGATCAGTGACAGCGACAGCAGTGCCCAGCCGGCCCAGAGGAAGCCGAACAGCAGGCTTTCCATGGTTTGCAGCGGCGGGAAGTTGCGGATCAGCCCGGACGGGTGCTTGTGCTTGAGCTGGTAGTCCTGCAGCAACAGCAGCAGCGCCTGGAACACGGCGATGGTGAACAGCCCGTATGCCAGGATCGACAGCAGGATATGGGCAAGGATGCCCGGTTCTTCGTTGATCAGCGGCACTGTACCTGCGGGGGCGAACTGCGCCAGCAAGGCGGTGATCGCGCCGAGCGGGAACAGCAGGACCAGCAGGTTCTCCACCGGAATGCGCAGGCACGCCAGCAGGGTCAGGGCGATCACTGCGACGGCGATCAGGCTCGAGGCACTGAAGAAGTCCAGGCTCAGCCCCAACGGGGTGATCAACTGGAAGAACAGCGCGCCGGCCTGGGCGATGACCGCGATCGTGCCGAGCAGACCGAGCAGGCGCTTGTCGGCACGCGTGCCCTGGGCCAGGCGCATGCTGTGGTAGATCGCAGCGGCAATATAAAGGCCGGCGGCGAGCAGATTGGGGATGAGGCTGGGTGAAGAGAGCATAAGTCCTGATAGGCAAGCCCGGGAAGATCGCGAGTTTGGCATAGAACGCGGGTGCCAAGGAAGGCCGAAGCACGGCTCTGCCGTTGATCCAGCGCAGGCCTCGCGCTGCGGATGATTGGGCCGATGGTCCTGTACATGGTGTGCGCGGCGTCAAGTCTCCGCTATAATCGCCGGCTTGCTGTTCCCCGTGCGTGTCGATTACCGCCGGGGCGCCTGACAAATCGCGGCTTTGCCAAGCCTGAAAGGATCACCATGTTCGAAAACCTGACCGACCGCCTGTCACAGACGCTGCGCCATGTCACCGGCAAGGCCAAGCTGACCGAAGACAACATCAAGGACACGCTGCGCGAAGTGCGCATGGCGTTGCTCGAAGCCGACGTTGCGCTGCCGGTGGTCAAGGATTTCGTCAACAGCATCAAGGAACGCGCAATCGGCACCGAGGTGTCGCGCAGCCTGAGCCCGGGCCAGGCGTTCGTGAAGATCGTCCAGGCCGAACTCGAAAGCCTGATGGGCGCAGCCAACGAAGACCTTGCCCTGAACGCCGCCCCGCCCGCCGTGGTGCTGATGGCCGGCCTGCAGGGTGCGGGCAAGACCACCACCGCCGGCAAGCTGGCGCGCTTCCTTAAAGAGCGCAAGAAGAAGTCGGTAATGGTGGTGTCTGCCGACGTCTATCGTCCGGCGGCGATCAAACAGCTGGAGACCCTGGCAGGCGAAGTCGGCGTGACCTTCTTCCCGTCCGACATCAGCCAGAAGCCTGTGGCAATCGCTGAAGCGGCGATCCGCGAGGCCAAGCTCAAGTTCATCGACGTGGTCATCCTCGACACCGCCGGTCGTCTGCACATCGACAGCGACATGATGGACGAGATCAAGGCGCTGCACGCTGCGGTCAAGCCGGTCGAGACCCTGTTCGTGGTCGACGCCATGACCGGTCAGGATGCCGCCAATACCGCCAAGGCGTTTGGTGATGCGCTGCCGCTGACCGGCGTAGTGCTGACCAAAGTCGACGGTGACGCCCGTGGCGGTGCCGCGCTGTCGGTACGCTCGATCACCGGCAAGCCGATCAAGTTCATCGGTATGGGCGAGAAGAGCGACGCGCTCGAGCCGTTCCACCCTGACCGTATCGCCTCGCGCATCCTCGGCATGGGCGACGTGCTCAGCCTGATCGAGCAGGCCGAGCAGACCATCGACAAGGCCAAGGCCGACAAGCTGGCCAAGAAGCTGAAGAAGGGCAAGGGCTTCGACCTCGAAGACTTCCGCGACCAGCTGCAACAGATGAAGAACATGGGCGGCCTCGGCGGCTTGATGGACAAGCTGCCGAGCATCGGCGGGGTCAACCTGTCGCAGATGGGCAATGCCCAGGGCGCGGCCGAGAAGCAGTTCAAGCAGATGGAAGCGATGATCAACTCGATGACCCCGGCCGAGCGCCGCGATCCCGATTTGATCAGCGGTTCGCGCAAGCGCCGCATCGCCCTCGGCTCCGGCACTCAGGTGCAGGACGTCGGCCGGTTGATCAAGCAGCACAAGCAAATGCAGAAGATGATGAAGAAATTTTCCACCAAGGGCGGCATGTCGAAGATGATGCGCGGCCTTGGCGGCATGATGCCAGGTGGCGGCATGCCCAAGATGTAACCCTACTCAGGCCAGTGGCGCGAAGGCGCGGCTGGCCGGGATCCCGCTTCGGCGGGGACACCGCTGCCTTGCGAGAGGCAGCTTTATCGCAGATCGGCAGGCGGGTCTTTTTTCAGGGTGAACAACCCGGTGAAAAAAGGCATTTGCAAATGTCCGGATATTCCTTGAGAATATGCGGCCTTTCGGGCACCCGTGTGCCCGCTGTGCATCATGATTTGCAGCACCGACTACAGGAACGATGTTCAATGCTTACCATTCGTCTTGCCCGTGGCGGCTCCAAAAAGCGCCCGTTCTACCAACTGACCGTAACCGACTCGCGTAACCCGCGTGACGGCTCCCACATCGAACAGGTTGGCTTCTTCAACCCAGTCGCTCGTGGTCAGGAAGTTCGTCTGTCCGTTAAACAAGACCGCGTTGCTCACTGGTTGAGCGTTGGCGCACAGCCGTCTGAGCGTGTTGCTCAGCTGCTGAAGGAAGCTGCCAAGGCTGCTGCCTGAACAGTATGAACGCGACGCCAGAAAAGGCTGACGACCTCATCGTCGTTGGCAAGATTTTTTCGGTACACGGCGTTCGCGGCGAGGTGAAGGTTTATTCCTTTACCGATCCGATTGAAAACCTGTTGGATTACCAGAACTGGACGCTTCGGCGCGAAGGGACGGTCAAGCAGGTCGAGCTGGTCAGTGGCCGTTCCAATAAAAAGGAGCTGGTCGCCAAGCTCAAGGGCCTCGACGATCGTGACGAAGCACGTCTTCTGAGCGGTTACGAGATTTGCATCTCGCGAAGCCTTTTGCCCAACCTGACTGACGACGAGTACTACTGGTACCAGTTGCAAGGTCTGAAAGTCATCAACCAGGACGAGCATCTGTTCGGCACGGTTGATCATCTGTTGGAGACCGGCGCGAACGATGTAATGGTGGTCAAGCCTTGTGCAGGCAGCCTGGATGACCGTGAGCGTCTGTTGCCCTATACGGCGCAATGCGTGCTTGCAGTCGACCTTGAAGCCGGCGTGATGCGGGTCGAATGGGACGCGGATTTCTAACTGATGGGTAACCTTCGCGTAGAAGTCATCACGTTGTTCCCCGAGATGTTCTCGGCCATTACTGAGTACGGCATTACCAGCCGCGCGGTGAAGCAGGGCTTGTTGCAAGTCACTTGCTGGAATCCGCGGGACTACACCACAGATCGTCACCATACGGTGGATGATCGGCCGTTTGGCGGTGGTCCGGGGATGGTGATGAAGATCAAGCCTCTGGAAGATGCACTGGCTAGCGCCAGGCAAGCGACCGGAGCAACGGCGAAGGTGATCTACCTCTCGCCACAGGGCCGCAAGCTGGATCAGCAGGCGGTTCAAGGCTTGGCCGAACAGGAATCTTTGATCCTGATCGCCGGCCGATACGAAGGCATTGACGAGCGCTTTATTGAGGCTCATGTCGATGAAGAGTGGTCGATTGGTGACTATGTACTTTCCGGTGGCGAGCTGCCGGCCATGGTACTGATCGATGCGGTTACGCGGCTGCTGCCCGGAGCTTTAGGGCATGTAGGCTCGGCGGAGGAAGATTCCTTCACCGATGGCTTGCTGGATTGCCCGCACTACACCCGACCTGAGGTGTATGCGGATCAGCGTGTACCCGACGTGTTGCTAAGTGGCAACCATGCACATATCCGGCGATGGCGGATGAAGCAGTCCCTTGGTAGGACCTTCGAACGTCGCGCCGATCTTCTGGAAAGTCGCTCACTTTCTGGAGAAGAGAAAAAGCTGCTCGAGGAATACCTCCGCGAGCGGAACGATAGTTAACGTATCGATGGTGGATCACGTTTTCCACCTTAGGAGCACAGCATGACTAACAAAATCATCCAGCAGCTCGAAGCAGAGCAGATGAGCAAGGAAATCCCTACCTTCGCACCAGGCGACACCATTGTCGTCCAGGTTAAAGTGAAGGAAGGTGATCGTTCCCGTCTGCAGGCATTCGAAGGCGTTGTTATCGCCAAGCGTAACCGCGGTCTGAACAGCGCCTTCACCGTGCGCAAGATCTCCAGCGGCGTTGGCGTTGAGCGTACCTTCCAGACCTACAGCCCGCAGATCGACAGCCTGGCCGTGAAACGTCGTGGTGACGTGCGTAAAGCCAAGCTGTACTACCTGCGTGACCTGTCCGGCAAAGCCGCTCGCATCAAAGAAAAACTGTCCTGAGTACAGTTTGACTGGCGGCTGCGGCCGCCATGCGAGAAAAAAAGCAGCCTTCGGGCTGCTTTTTTGCTTTCTGCAACCTTGCCTTAGTGATGTGACATAACCATGACCAATACCCGCGAGCAGGAAATCCAGCGCCGCACCGAACTGTCGATAACCCGCGTGACCAAGGCGGTGTTCCCCAACACCACCAACCACCACAACACCTTGTTTGGCGGCACCGCGCTGGCCTGGATGGATGAAGTGTCGTTCATCGCCGCAACGCGCTTTTGCCGCTTGCCGTTGGTGACCGTGTCGACCGATCGCATCGACTTCAAACACCCGATCCCGGCCGGAACCATCGTCGAGCTGGTCGGCACTGTGATCAAGGTGGGCAATACCAGCTTGCAGGTGCAGGTCGATGTGTTCGTCGAGAACATGTATCTGGATGGCCGCGAGCGCGCCATTCATGGGGTCTTCAGCTTTGTCGCCATCGACGAGGACAAACGCCCGGTGCCGGTGCTGGCCGGGTTCTGACGCCTGCAGCGCCGAGCGCCGATGACAGCGTGTCGGTGGCTGTGAAACACTCAGCCCATCTTCCCTGGATAGCGACTGTGCATGCCCGCCCTTGACCACCCTTTGATTGACCAGTTTCTCGATGCGCTGTGGCTTGAGAAAGGCCTGTCCGACAACACCCGCGTGTCCTACCGCAGTGACCTTGCGCTGTTCAACGGCTGGCTGCAGGAGCATGGCGTTGCCCTGCCAGATGCTGGTCGCACGTTGATTCTCGATCACCTGGCCTGGCGCCTCGATCAGGGTTACAAGCCGCGCTCGACGGCGCGTTTCATCTCCGGCCTGCGTGGCTTCTTTCGCTACCTGCTGCGGGAGAAGCTGATCGCCGTCGATCCCACCCTGCAGATCGACATGCCGCAACTGGGCAAGCCACTGCCCAAGTCGCTGTCGGAGGCTGACGTCGAGGCGTTGCTGCAGGCGCCGGATCTCAGCGAGGCTATTGGTCAGCGTGATCGGGCCATGCTCGAGGTGTTGTATGCCTGTGGTTTGCGCGTTACCGAACTGATCAGTCTGACCCTTGATCAGGTCAATCTGCGCCAGGGCGTGGTGCGGGTAATGGGCAAGGGTAGCAAGGAACGGCTGGTACCAATGGGTGAGGAAGCTGTGCTGTGGCTGGAGCGCTATGTGCGTCATGGCCGCCCTGAGCTGCTCAACGAGCGCCCCAGCGACGTGCTGTTCCCCAGCCTGCGCGGCGAGCAGATGACCCGGCAGACCTTCTGGCACCGGATCAAGCACCAGGCCAAGGTTGCCGGAATCGACAAGGCCCTGTCGCCGCACACCCTGCGTCATGCCTTTGCCACGCACCTGCTCAATCACGGTGCAGACCTGCGCGTGGTGCAGATGCTGCTGGGCCACAGTGACCTGTCGACCACGCAGATCTACACCCATGTAGCCAAGGCTCGGCTGCAGCAGCTGCATGCACAGCACCATCCGCGTGGATGAAGCAAATTCATGTTGCGCCTAGCGGTCGCTGAGGGCTCATTCAGCACAGCCTGATGTGGTAGGCTTGGGCGGTTTGCACCAAGGGCCGCACGGTCGCCGCGGTTTTTACCCGCAGGTGACGTCTTCGGCCCGGTCCGTCTTCAGGAGTACCCCATGCGCGTGACCCGTATCATTGCCGCCGCCGGCTTGGCGCTGGCCAGTACCTTTGCTGTGGCTGCAACCAGCGAAACCAACAATGGCGCCGCCGAGCAGGCAATCCGCAAGAGCCTGCAGACCCTCGAACTGGAAGTGCCGATCGAGAGCGTCGCCAGCAGCCCGCTCAATGGCCTCTATGAAGTCAAGCTGCAGGGCGGCCGCGTGCTCTACGCCAGCGCCGACGGCCAGTTCGTCATGCAGGGTTATCTGTTCCAGATCGCCGACGGCAAGCCGGTCAACCTGACCGAGAAGACCGAGCGCCAGGGTATCGCCAAGCTCATCAACGGCATTCCAGCTGCCGAGATGGTGGTTTATCCTGCCAAGGGCGAGACCAAGTCGCATATCACCGTGTTCACCGACACCACCTGCCCGTACTGCCACAAGCTGCACGCCGAAGTACCCGAGCTCAACCGTCGCGGTATCGAAGTGCGCTATGTCGCCTTCCCGCGCCAGGGCCTGGGTTCGACCGGTGACGAGCAGTTGCAGGCCGTCTGGTGCTCCAGCGACCGCCGCGCGGCGATGGACAAGATGGCCGATGGCAAGGACGTCAAAGCGGCCAAGTGCGTCAACCCGGTGGGCAAACAGTTCCAGTTGGGCCAGTCGATCGGTGTCAACGGTACGCCAGCCATCGTGCTCGAAAGCGGGCAGGTGATTCCTGGTTACCAGCCAGCCCCGCAAGTGGCCAAGCTGGCCCTGGCTGCCGGCAGCAAGTAATCCAATTCAGTGCGCCGTCGCCATGCGGCGGCGGTAGTTTTCACGGTCGGCCGAGTGCCGGCCGTTCTATGGGGAGTTCACAGTGAAACCGGTCAAAGTAGGCATCTGTGGGTTGGGGACCGTCGGTGGCGGTACCTTCAATGTACTTCAACGCAACGCCGAGGAGATTGCCCGTCGTGCCGGGCGCGGTATTGAAGTTGCTCAGATTGCCATGCGCTCGCAGAACCCGAACTGTCAGATTACCGGTACCCCCATTACCGCTGACGTGTTCGAGGTTGCCAGCAACCCGGAAATCGACGTCGTCATCGAACTGATCGGCGGCTACACCATTGCCCGTGACCTGGTCCTCAAGGCCATCGAAAACGGCAAACATGTGGTTACCGCGAACAAGGCGCTGATCGCCGTGCATGGCAACGAGATCTTTGCCAAGGCGCGCGAGAAGGGCGTTATCGTTGCTTTCGAAGCCGCCGTTGCCGGTGGTATTCCGGTGATCAAGGCGATCCGCGAAGGGCTTTCGGCCAACCGCATCAACTGGCTGGCCGGGATCATCAACGGCACCGGTAACTTCATCCTCACCGAAATGCGCGAAAAAGGCCGGGCGTTCCCCGATGTGCTGGCCGAAGCACAGGCGTTGGGTTACGCCGAAGCCGATCCGACCTTCGACGTCGAAGGCATCGATGCAGCGCACAAGCTGACCATCCTGGCCTCGATTGCCTTTGGTATCCCGCTGCAGTTCGACAAGGCCTACACCGAAGGCATCACTCAGCTGACCACTGCTGACGTCAACTATGCCGAAGCACTGGGCTATCGCATCAAGCACCTGGGCGTGGCCCGTAGCACCGAGGCCGGTATCGAGCTGCGCGTGCACCCGACGCTGATCCCGAGCGACCGCCTGATCGCCAACGTCAATGGCGTGATGAACGCGGTCATGGTCAATGGCGATGCCGCGGGTTCCACGCTGTACTACGGCGCTGGCGCCGGCATGGAGCCGACTGCTTCGTCGGTGATCGCCGACCTTGTCGACGTGGTACGGGCGATGACCTGCGACCCGGAAAACCGCGTGCCGCACCTGGCCTTCCAGCCGGATTCGCTGTCGGCCCACCCGATCCTGCCGATCGAAGCCTGCCAGAGCGCCTACTACCTGCGCATCCAGGCCAAGGATCACCCCGGTGTGCTGGCTCAGGTCGCGAGCATCCTCTCCGAGCGCGGGATCAACATCGAGTCGATCATGCAGAAGGAAGCCGAGGAGCAGGACGGCCTGGTGCCGATGATCCTGGTCACTCATCGCGTGGTCGAGGAGCACATCAACGACGCGATCCTGGCTCTGGAGAGCCTGCAGGATGTAGTCGGCAAGGTCGTGCGCATCCGCGTCGAGCAGCTCAACTAATTTCGCCGTCGGGCCGCGTCTGCGGCCCGGGCCCCAGCATTGAAGGTTTGCACCATGCGCTATATCAGCACCCGCGGCCAGGCACCGGCCCTGAACTTCGAAGACGTCCTGCTTGCCGGTCTCGCCAGTGATGGCGGCCTGTATGTGCCGGAGAACCTGCCGCGTTTTACCCAGGAAGAAATCGCCTCGTGGGCCGGCCTACCGTACCACGAGCTGGCCTTCCGGGTGATGCGCCCGTTCGTGGCCGGCAGCATCGCCGACGCCGACTTCAAGAAGATCCTCGAAGAAACCTACGGCGCCTTCGCCCATGCGGCAGTGGCGCCGCTGCGTCAGCTTGGCTCCAATGAATGGGTACTGGAGTTGTTCCACGGCCCGACCCTGGCGTTCAAGGACTTTGCCCTGCAACTGCTCGGCCGCCTGCTCGATCACGTATTGGCCAAGCGCAACGAGCGCGTGGTGATCGTCGGTGCTACCAGCGGCGACACCGGCTCGGCAGCTATCGAAGGCTGCCGCCGTTGCGACAACGTCGACATCTTCATCCTGCACCCGCATCAGCGCGTATCGGAAGTACAGCGCCGGCAGATGACCACCATCTTTGGCGAAAACATCCACAACATTGCCATCGAAGGCAACTTCGACGATTGCCAGGAGATGGTCAAGGCCAGCTTCGCCGACCAGTCGTTCCTCAAAGGCACGCGCCTGGTGGCAGTCAACTCGATCAACTGGGCGCGGATCATGGCCCAGATCGTCTACTACTTCCACGCCGCCCTGCAGTTGGGCGGGCCGGCGCGTTCTGTGGCGTTCTCGGTGCCGACCGGCAACTTCGGCGACATCTTCGCCGGTTACCTGGCGCGCAACATGGGCCTGCCGATCAGCCAGCTGATCGTCGCGACCAACCGTAACGACATCCTGCACCGCTTCATGAGCGGCAATCAGTACGTCAAGGAAACCCTGCACGCGACCCTGTCGCCGTCGATGGACATCATGGTTTCGTCCAACTTCGAGCGGCTGCTGTTCGACCTGCACGGGCGCAACGGTGCGGCGATTGCCGAGTTGATGGCCAACTTCAAGCAGGGTGGTGGCTTCAGCGTCGAGCAAGACCGCTGGACCGAGGCACGCAAGCTGTTCGATTCGCTGGCGGTCAGTGACGAGCAGACCTGCACGACCATTGCCGAGGTGTTTGCCAGCACGGGTGAGGTGCTTGATCCGCATACGGCGATTGGCGTGCATGCGGCACGTGAGTGCCGGCGCAGTCTGGATACGCCGATGGTGGTGTTGGGTACGGCGCATCCGGTCAAGTTCCCCGAGGCGGTGGAGAAGGCTGGGGTGGGCAAGGCGTTGGAATTGCCGGCGCACCTGACTGACCTGTTTGAGCGGGAAGAGCGGTGTACGGTGTTGGCCAATGACCTGAAAGTGGTGCAGGGGTTTGTTAGCCAGCATGGCAATCGCGGTAAGCCATTGTGATGGGGTAGCTGGGGGACGCTTCTACATCTGGTTTGCCTAGCGCGATTTCTGTAGGAGCGGCCTCGTGTCGCGATTGGGTCGCGCAGCGGCCCCGGCGATCTCCGGTTCGTTCACCATTGCTGTGGGCTTATCCGTTTTCCGATGTTGGTTATGCGGGCCCCTTTCGCCCTTACGGCGAGTCACTTTTTTGGCAAACGCCCCAAAAAAGTAACCAAAAAAGGACTTGGCTCCACATCCGGCCCCTGCCCTGCGCTGCGGGGTTCCCTCGCTCTGGTCTTGCTCCCGGGAGGACCGCGCTGTACGGGCCATCCTGGCCCGCAGCGCTTGCCGGCCATCCATGGACCGTCACCTCCCTTCGCAAGACCTGCGCTCGGCCTCCTGAGTCGCCGGTGGATCAACATCAAAAGCAGATCAAGATCAAAAGCACGCCTCGCTGCGCTGGCGCAGATTAACAGCGGGGCCGCTTCGCGGCTCAACCCGCTCCCACAGAGTTCGCGTTGCCAGGAGTGGTGTGCAGTATGGAAGCGAGGTTGCTGGAGCGTCGAACCAAAGGTCTGCTGAGAGCATCGCATCCTGTGGGAGCGGGTTCACCCGCGAAGGTCTGCGAAGCAGACCCCATTCACGGATTGTCCTGTTCGCACTTTCAGCCTTTTCCTATATCCCTCGCACTTGACCCTTTCTACAGTTGGCGCTACTTCAACCCGGGCGCGCGGCGCTCAGGAGCGCCCTATGTACCGGCTCAACGTCGTCATCTATCACACTCGTCCCGCCCAGCAGATCAGCCTGCATCAGGCTTGCAATGCTCAGGGCATATTCAATGTGCGCATCGCCGACAACCTGGTCATCGCCACAACCTTGCTGGCTCGCCGGCGTGCACCTGATCTGCTGATCATCGACCACGCCATGCCCAGTGCCGACGGCAAGGCGTTGCTGCAGCACCTGAGCTTGACCTGCCCATCTACGGCGTTGCTGTTGATCGGTCAGCCCCGTCCCGCGCATCTTGATATCGCCCAGCAGGCCCGGCAAAAAGGCTTGTGGGTGGTCAACGAACTGGCCTGGCCTTTGTCGATGCCAGCATTGCAACGAACGCTGCAGCGAGTAGGTGGCAGCCGCCATAAGCCTGCTGTGAGCGATTTTCAAACTGTCATGATGCGCGCGCATGCTCACTGAACCCCGCAGCAACGAACTTTCTGCGGCCGCCAAGGGTCAGTACCCATATAGCCAAAAAACAAGTGAGTGCGCCGGATGGAAAGAATTTGCAGACTGCTCAATGATGCTCTGACCCCTTACCAAGCTCACCTCGCCGCCGCCGATGCCAATGGCAATCGGCAACTGGTTCTGCGTGACCCTCAAGGCAATGTCACCCTGCAACGGGCTGTCACCTCGCGACAATTGCAGGAACAGAGCCTGCTGATAGATCTGGTCGATGGCCTGCATCGGGATGTGCAGATTGCCGAAGGACGCCTGCAGCCTTGTGTGATCGCTGCCCTGCAGCAGCGCCAACCGATTCACGGAACCTTTGCCAGCTGATTGCGTCTTATTTGCTAATGGCAGCCCAGCGGCGCTTTGCTCCGGTGACGTTGAGCTGCCACGGAAAGTCCAGATGACTTTCGCTTGACCCCGGTCGTCTTCCCCAGCGACCGGGGTTTCTTTTTTCTGGCTCAGGGCGTGGCGTAGGCCTGATCGTCGGCCAGCTCTGCGGCCCGCTGCATATACGCTTCGCGCTGCTCTGGATCTAGCCAGCGGGCATACAGATCCGGCAATGTGTCACGGCGCAGCGCCGGCAACAGTTTGTCGATATGGCCGATCGCCTCACGCCCGAGCGGTGTGTCGGAACAGGCGACATGCATTAGCTGGTAGGGCTGCACGCTCTGGATCGGATAAAAACGGTAACTGTGCGTATCCGCGCCTTGCTGATTGAGCAGGTAGCGCAACTCTGGCCAGTAACCCAGCACCAGCTGCAAACGGCCCAACTGCTGCATCTGCAGCAAGCTGGCGGTCGCTTCGGTGCCGTAGTGACGGTTGAAAGCGCTGTCGGGCAGTTGCCTGAGCAACTTATCGACCGAGGCGCTGTAACTGCGCTCGGCAACAATCCCGAGCTTCAACGTGCTCTGGGTCAGTAGGCGTTTGAGGTCGACGCTGCCGCCTTGCAGGTAAGGTTCGATCAGCGCCTGGTCCTCGTTGCGCACCAACAGGCCGCTGCTCAACGTGGCCATGGTCGGGCTGGAGAAATAAGCGTACTTGGCCCGCTCCGGGGTCCACAGCAGGGTAGGGTCGCAGGTGAAGGAGGGCTCTTGCAGCATCTGGATGCCGCGGGCGCGGTTGACCCGGACGATGCTGTGCTCGTACTCGGGCATCTGCGCGATCAGCAGCGGCAGCATGCGGTCGAGCACGCCCTGGCCTTGTTCAGGCCCTTCAAAGATCGTGAAGGGCGGCAGATCGCGGATCAGCCACAGCAGCTTTTCCTTGGCCGTGGCTACGCCGGGCAGCAGCGCGCAGCTAACTGCAAGCGTCAGCAGCCAGCGTAACTTGAGCCTGAACACCACGGCGGCGCGGTTCAGACCGCGCCGTCCTTGCGCAGCCGGGCAATGGCTGCAGCATCGTAGCCAAGCCCGCTGAGCAGCGCCGTGGTGTGTTCGCCCAGCGCCGGGCCAACCCATTCAGTCGAGCCTGGCGTGTCGGACAGCTTCGGCACGATGCCGGGCATCTTGAACGCTTTGCCATCGGGCAAGCGGCCCTGCAGGAACATTTCGCGGGCCAGAAACTGCGGGTCGCTGAACATGTCCTCTGCCGAGTAGATCCGGCTGGCCGGCACCTGCGCGGTGTTCAAAACCTCCAGTACCTGTTCCAGCGGCAAGCCATTGACCCAGCGATCGATCACGCCGTAAAGCTCGTCACGGCGCAGGTCGCGGCCGTCGTTGCTGGCCAGGGTTGGGTCATCGGCCAGGTCGTCGCGGCCGATTGCCTGCATGAAGCGCTTGAAGATCGCATCGCCGTTGGCGCCGATCTGCACATGCTTGCCGTCGGCGCTGGTGTGGATGCATGAGGGAGTGATGCCGGGCATGATGTTGCCGGTGCGCTCGCGGATAAAACCGAACACGTCGAATTCCGGCACCATGCTTTCCATCATGGCGAAGATCGCTTCATACAGCGCCACATCGACCACTTGCCCGGCACCTCCATTGACCTCGCGGTGACGCAGCGCCATCAATGCACCGATCACGCCCCACAGGGCGGCAATCGAGTCGCCGATGGAGATACCGGTACGCACGGGCGGGCGATCATCGAAGCCGGTGATGTAACGCAAGCCACCCATCGATTCGCCGACCGCACCGAAGCCTGGCTGGTCTTTCATCGGCCCGGTCTGGCCGAAGCCCGACAGGCGTACCATGACCAGACGCGGGTTCAGCGCATGCAGCACGTCCCAGCCCAGGCCGAGTTTTTCCAGCACGCCGGGGCGGAAGTTTTCGATCAGGATGTCGGCTTCGGCCAGTAGCCGCTTGAGGATCTCGCGACCTTCCTCGTGCTTGAGGTTCAGCGTCAGCGACTGTTTGTTGCGCGCCTGGACGAACCACCACAACGACGTGCCTTCATACAGCTTGCGCCATTTGCGCAACGGATCACCGCCGTCGGGCGATTCGACCTTGATCACCTCGGCACCGAATTCGGCGCAGATGCGCGACGCAAAGGGGCCGGCGATCAGGGTCCCGAGCTCGATGACTTTAAGGCCGGCGAGGGGTTTGCTGGGCGTTGGCATGGGGGCATCCGTGGCGGCAGAAACAAAGCGCTGGTTTTATCACAGCTCGCCTGCGGCAGATACTGCCGCGACGCAAGCAGGGCAGGATCAGTTAGACTAGCCGACTTTCTCCAGCTAGAAGCCCGTCACCCATGGCCCAGCCGTCCACCACCTACAAGTTCGAACTGAACCTGACCGACCTCGACCGCAACGTCTACGAAAGCGTCAAGCAGACCATCGCCCGCCACCCTTCGGAAACCGAAGAGCGCATGGCCGTGCGCCTACTCGCCTACGCGCTCTGGTACAACGAGCAACTGTCGTTCGGCCGTGGTCTGTCGGACGTCGACGAGCCTGCGCTGTGGGAAAAGAGCCTGGATGATCGCGTCCTGCACTGGATCGAAGTCGGCCAGCCCGACGCTGATCGACTGACCTGGTGCTCGCGTCGCACCGAGCGCACCAGCCTGCTCGCCTATGGCAGCCTGCGTGTGTGGGAAACCAAAGTGCTCGGCGCGATCAAGAACCTGAAAAACGTCAACATCGCCGCCGTCCCGCAAGATGTGCTGGAAGTCATCGCCAAGGACATGCCGCGGGTGATCAAGTGGGACGTGATGATCAGCGAAGGCACGGTGTTCGTCACCGACGACCGCGGCCAGCACGAAGTGCAGCTGCAGTGGCTGCTCGGCGAGCGCGGCTGATTTCAACCTTTATAGACTGCTGAAGACCCCATGCGTATCGAACCCCGCCCGTTGCCGCCCACCCTGCCTTTTCTGGGAGCCTTGCCGCCGTTGCTGACCCGCCTGTACGCCGCTCGCGGCGTGCAATCGGAGGCTGAACTGGACAAGAGCCTGGCCCGTCTGCTGCCGTATCAGCAGCTCAAGGGCATCGATGCGGCGGTCGATCTGCTGGTCGAGGCGCTGGACCAGCGGCAGCGCATCCTCATCGTCGGCGACTTCGATGCCGATGGCGCCACCGCCAGCACCGTTGGCGTGCTGGGCCTGCGGCTGCTGGGCGCGGCGCATGTCGACTATCTGGTGCCAAACCGCTTCGAGTACGGCTATGGCCTGACCCCGGAAATCGTCGAAGTCGCGCTGCAGCGCCAGCCGCAGCTACTGGTCACCGTCGACAACGGTATTTCCAGTGTCGAGGGCGTTGCCGCCGCCAAGGCGGCCGGGCTCAAGGTACTGGTGACCGACCACCACTTGCCCGGCCAGCACTTGCCGGACGCCGACGCCATCGTCAACCCGAACCAGCCAGGCTGCGAGTTCCCCAGCAAGTCGCTGGCCGGGGTAGGGGTGATCTTCTATGTGTTGATGGCCCTGCGCGCGCGCTTGCGCAGCCTTGGCCGTTACCAGACCCAGGCGCAACCGAACATCGGCGAGCTGCTCGACCTGGTCGCGCTGGGCAGTGTCGCCGACGTGGTGCCGCTGGATGCCAATAACCGCATCCTGGTCCATCAGGGCCTCGAGCGAATTCGTGCTGGTCGCGCCCGCGCTGGCTTGAAGGCGATCCTCGAAGTCGCTCGCCGTGACTACCAGCGCATCACCTCGACCGATCTGGGCTTTATCCTCGGCCCGCGCCTGAACGCCGCAGGCCGGCTGGACGACATGAGCCTGGGCATCGAATGCCTGCTTTGTGACGACCCGGCGCTGGCCCGCGACATGGCCGAGCAGTTGGACGGCCTCAACCAGGACCGCAAGTCGATCGAGCAGGGCATGCAGCGCGAGGCGCTGGCCCAGCTTAAGGACCTGCCGCTGGAGTCGATGCCGTATGGCCTGTGCCTGTTCGATGCCCAGTGGCATCAGGGCGTGATCGGCATCCTCGCCTCGCGCCTGAAAGAACGTTACCACCGCCCGACCATCGCCTTTGCCGATGCCGGTGAGGGTTTGCTCAAGGGCTCGGCGCGTTCGGTGCCAGGCTTTCATATCCGCGATGCGCTGGATGCCGTGGCTGCGCGTCACCCGCAACTGATCAGCAAGTTCGGTGGCCACGCCATGGCCGCCGGTTTGTCGCTGCCGGCAGAGAACTTCCCGGCGTTTGCCGCCGCGTTCGACGAAGAAACCCGGCGTCAGCTCAATGAAGACGACCTGACCGGGCGGTTGCTGACCGACGGCACCCTGGCGGTTGAAGAATTCCACTTGGACCTGGCCCGCGCCCTGCGCAACGCCGGCCCGTGGGGCCAGCATTTTCCCGAGCCGCTGTTCCATGGTGTGTTCCAGCTGGTTGAGCAGCGTGTGGTCGGCGAGCGGCATTTGAAGGTGGTGCTCAAGAGCGAGTGCGGTGCGGTCAAGCTCGACGGTATTGCCTTCGGTATCGACCGCGAAGTCTGGCCCAACCCCACCGTGCGTTGGGTCGAGCTGGCCTACAAGCTGGACGTCAACGAGTTTCGCGGCAACGAAAGCGTGCAACTGATGATCGCGCACATCGAACCACGCTAACCGGCTGCTGCAGGGATACTCCTGCGACCGGGCTGAACCCTGGTCGCAGCAAACTGGTCTAGGCTCAAGAGAACCGGTACCAGGCCACGGCTGCACATCAGTGCCCGGGCCGGTCACCCATTTGGAGTCCCAGGGAGATCCCCCATGAGCCTGCTGTTAGAGCCCTACACCCTCCGCCAGTTGACCCTGCCCAACCGCATCGCCGTGTCGCCGATGTGCCAGTATTCGGCCGCCGATGGCTTGGCCAATGACTGGCATCTCGTGCACTTGGGCAGCCGTGCCGTAGGCGGGGCCGGGCTGGTCTTCACCGAAGCCGTGGCGGTCACTGCCGATGGTCGGATTACCGCTGAAGACCTCGGTCTGTGGGATGACCAGCAGATCGCGCCGCTGCAGCGCATCACCCGCTTTATCACTGCCCAGGGTTCGGTACCCGCCATTCAGCTGGCCCATGCCGGGCGCAAGGCCAGCACTCATCGGCCCTGGCTGGGCAAGCACGGCAGCGTCAAACCGGAGGACGGCGGCTGGCAGCCGGTCGGCCCGTCGAAAATAGCCTTCGACCCGGAGCACACTGCACCGCGTGAGCTGAGTACCGGCGAGATCCAGGAGATCATCGACGCCTTCGTCAAAGCCGCCGAGCGCGCGCTCACTGCGGGTTTCAAGGTGGTCGAACTGCACGCTGCCCATGGCTACCTGCTGCATCAGTTTCTCTCGCCGCTGAGCAACCAGCGCCGCGATGAATACGGCAGCAGCTTCGAAAACCGCATTCGCTTTACCCTTCAGATTACCGAGGCTGTGCGTGCGGTATGGCCCAAAGAGCTGCCGCTGTTCGTCCGGGTGTCGGCCACCGATTGGGTCGAAGACGGCTGGAACCCTGACGAAACCGTCGAGCTGGCGCGCCGCCTGCGTGCGCTAGGGGTGGACTTGATCGACGTGTCGTCTGGCGGCACTTCGGTCAACGCCGAGATTCCCACCGGCCCGGGCTATCAAACGCGCTTTGCCGAGCGCGTGCGCAAAGAGGCGGAGATCGCCACCGGCACCGTCGGCATGATCACCGAACCCGCCCAGGCCGAGCACATTCTGCGCACGGGGCAGGCTGACCTGATCTTCCTCGCCCGTGAACTGCTGCGTGATCCGTACTGGCCGCTGCATGCCGACGACGATCTGGGTGGCAACAAGGCCACTTGGCCAGCGCAATACCAACGGGCAACCCACCGCGCCAACCCGATTCACGAGTCCGACCTGCGCGACGCCTGACGTTGATGTGGCTGCCTTGTCGTCGATAAAAGACGGCGACAAGGCAGCCAACACGGCTAGTGCTTGAACATCACATGGCGGACACAGGTGTAGTCCTCCAGCCCATACATCGACATATCCTTGCCGTAGCCCGATTGCTTCTGCCCGCCGTGGGGCATCTCGCTGATCAGCATGAAGTGCGTGTTGACCCAGGTGCAGCCGTATTGCAGGCGTGCGGCAAGGCGGTGCGCGCGGCCCACGTCAGCGGTCCACACCGATGAGGCCAGGCCGTACTCGGAGTCGTTGGCCCACTCCAGCGCCTGGGCTTCGTCGGCAAAGCGAGTGACGCTGACCACCGGGCCGAACACCTCATGACGGGCGATTTCGTCGTCTTGGAGCACGTCGGCCAGCAGAGTCGGCGCGTAGAAGAAGCCTGCACCCTCCAACACCTTGCCGCCAGTGACCAGGCGGATATGCGGCTGGTCGAGGGCGCGTTGCACCATGCCTGCTACCTTGTCGCGGTGTTGCGCACTGATCAGTGGGCCGAGTTCGGTGTCGGCCGCATCCTGAGGTCCCGGCTTGATGCTGGCGACAGCCTGGCCCAGGCGCTCGACCAATTCATCGTAGATGGCGTCCTGCACATACAGCCGGCAGGCGGCGGTGCAGTCCTGGCCGGCATTGTAGAAACCAAAGCTGCGAATGCCAGCGACGGCCGCATCGAGATCGGCGTCATCGAAGATCAGCACTGGCGCCTTGCCGCCCAACTCCATGTGCATGCGCTTCACGCTGGCGGCAGTGGCGCCGATGATGTTCGCCCCGGTCGGGATCGAGCCGGTCAGCGATACCATGCGTACGCGCGGATGAGTGACCAGCGGCGTGCCCACAGTCGCGCCACGGCCAAACAGAATGTTCAACACACCGGCCGGGAAGATCTCGCGGGCCAGCTCGGCCAGGCGCAGCGCTGTCAGCGGGGTCAGCTCGGAGGGCTTGAGCACCACGGTGTTGCCTGCGGCCAGTGCCGGCGCGATCTTCCACGCGAGCATCATCAGCGGGTAGTTCCACGGCGCAATCGAGGCGACCACGCCCAATGGGTCACGCCGCACCATCGAGGTGTGCCCCGGCAGATACTCCCCTGCCGCCGAACCGCCCAGGCAGCGCGCCGCCCCGGCGAAATAGCGAAACACGTCGACAATGGCCGGGATCTCGTCATTGAGGGCGGCGGCGAGGGGCTTGCCGCAGTTCTGCGATTCGAGGCTGGCCAGTTCTTCGCCGTGTTGCTCAATGGCATCGGCCAGCGCCAGCAGGGCCAGCGAGCGGTCTTTCGGGCTGGTCTGCGACCAACTGGCAAAGGCGCTGTCGGCGGCGCGCACGGCGCTGTCGACCTGCGCCTCGCTGGCCTCGCTGATCTGCGCCAGGGCAGTGCCTGCGGCTGGGTCGAGTACGGTCCAGGCCGGGCCTTCACCGGCCACCAGTTGGCCGTTGATCAGCATCTGGGTGTGCATGGGGTAATCCTCCGAGGCATTTGCGATGGTCGATAGCGTAGACCACTCACTGCAGCTCATTGGCTACCCGGCTGGTGACCTCGACGACCTGGCGTGCGCCGCGGCTGATTTCGTCCATCGCGTTGCCGGCCTGGCTGGCCAAGTCCTGCACCGCGCAGGCATGCTCGCGGCTGTTCTGAATGCCTTTGAAGGCGCCATCGGCCAGTTCTCGGTTCAGACGCACTACCTCGAAAATGTCCCGGGTGGCCTCGGTAGTGCGCGCGGCCAGGCGCCTGACTTCATCGGCAACCACAGCAAAGCCGCGGCCCTGATCGCCGGCACGGGCGGCCTCGATGGCCGCATTGAGTGCCAGCAGGTTGGTCTGCGCCGCGATCCCGCCGATGATCTCGACGATCGCACCAATGTTCAGCGACTGCGCCTGCAGCGCTTGCATGTCCTGGCCAACGCTGGCCATTTCCCCGGCGATGGATTGCATGGCCGACGCGGCCTGCATGACTACTGTCAGGCCTTGCTGTGCGCTGTGCTCGGTGGTCAGCGAAACATCATGGGCGAGGTCGGCAGCGCGGCGCACGAGGTCGGCCTTTTCCACCTGTTCGGTTACCACATTGGCGAACTTGGCCACCTTGTAGAGGCGACCGTGCTGGTCCTTGATCGGGTTGTAGGTCGCTTCAAGCCATACGCTATTGCCGCGGGCGTCGATACGACGAAAGCGCCCCGCCACGAACTGCCCGCGATTGAGCGCTTGCCAGAACTGGGTGTAGTCGGCGCAGGCGGCGTCCTCGGCAGAGCAGAACATGCGGTGGTGCTTGCCGAGAATCTGCGTCAGGCCATAGCCCATGGTGTTGAGAAAGGCTTTGTTGGCGTCGAGCACCATGCCGTTGAGGTTGAACTGGATGATGGCGGTGGAATGGTCAAGGGCGTTGTACAACTCCAGCCCGTCCCGGTCACGGCGGCTGGTGCCGGGGCTGGCGCAGCCGTAGCCGTGATGTTGGCCCAGCGCGTCGCGCAACCAGCATAGCTGAAGTAGCACCGGGCGACCGTCGGCGCCCCGGCAACTGAGCGACGGCGAGCCTGTCAGTGGTGCCGGCAAACTGCAGCCTGGTTCAAGCAGGGCTTCGAGCTTGACCCCGAGCAGTTGCGCGGCGGAAAAGCCCAGCGCGTTGGCGAACGGCGCATTGACCTCGGTGAAGCAGCCGTTGGCATCGAGGCGAGCGCTGAGCAGTTGCTGTTCCAGTTGGGCGAGCACGGCTTGCAGGCTGTCCAGTTGTTGTTGGCAAGCGAGCAGTGCCTGCGTGCAGCGGCGGTTGAACACGGCGAACTCCAGTAATTGTCAGGATAAATGCTCGCCTGCACCGAAATGCACCCGGTCCTTGCCGGCGCGTTTGGCCTTGTACAGGCAGCGGTCGGCGTGGATAAGGATGTCGGCTAGGGCTTGATCGTGGCTGAAGGGCACCAGCCCAGCGCTGAAGGTGAAGCGGGCGGGAGCTTCGCGGCTGTTGCGTACCGCCTCCAGCAGGCGCTGGGCGATGGCCAGGGCGATGGCTGGGCTCTGGGCATCGATGATGACGCCGAATTCCTCACCACCCAGCCGCCCGGCACAGTGGCTGCCGGCCATGTTGCGCAGGCGTGCGGCGAGCACGCGCAGCACCTGATCGCCGGCGGCGTGGCCAAGTTGGTCGTTGATCCGCTTGAAGTCGTCGATATCGATCATCATGAAGAAACCGCCACAGTGGCTTTCGATGACGCGCTCGAAGCGGTCCATCAGTGCACGTCGGTTGTACAGCGAAGTCAGGTAGTCGGTTTCCGACAGGGTGCGATAGTGCTGCTCGATCTGCAGTGTGATGCTCAGTGCGCGCAGGTAGGTGCGGCTGTTGATCCAGCCCAGGCTGATCGAGAAGGCAAAAAAAATAGCCAGATACCAGCGGTAGTCGCTCACGTCATCGTGACCGATGTGGGGCATCACCAGCACCCAGCTCAACACGGCGACCAGCAGATAATCCATTGGCCCACGGATCAGCAGCGATGCGCCGACCACCGCCAGAACGGTCATGGCCAGAGAGAACTGGCGATGCAATGGCGGGTAGTCGAGAAAGATCAGCTTGAAGCCGAGCACCACCGTCAGCATGAACAGCAAGCCTGAATACCGCCATACGTTGTCCGAGTTTGTCCGTGTCTGGATGATGAACAGAGCCATCATCATCAATAGCGGTCCCCAGGCGCCGAGGGTGGCGATGCGTTCGTCAAGCACCAGGTGAACGGCAAGCCAGCTGGCGATAACCAACAGTTGCACGGCGATGATGCCTTCGCGCAGCAGCAGCCTGATGCGCGGGCGATGATCAGCCGAGACATCCAGCTCCAGGCTGGGGTATTTCCGATTCAAGGGCATAACTACCAAGCTCCATGCTGACCCGCGTGACGGCGAAGTAGATCGCCATGGTGTGCCTGACCAACTCGGCGAACGCCGGGCGCATCTCGACCAGTGATCCCTGGGTGCGGAAGTAGCCTTTGCTTTCGCCTTCCTTGACCAGCCGTGCCACGTGCATGGTGGATACCCCGAGCCGGGAGGACAGCTCGGCATAGCTGGAGACCTTGTAGCCGCCGTCGTTTGAGCGAAAGCCCCGGGTATCAAGGTACAAGCTCAGCATCGGCAGATGACCACCGTCGCGGTTCATGATCCACTTGGCCCCCGGCAGCAGCCCGTCCAGCAGCACGTCCGCATCCAGCAGGTGAGCGAATCCGCTGAAGTATTGACGCAGGAACGCCGTTGGCTCGGTGCGCTGCCAAGGCTGGGCATCGGGTATCAGCTTCTGGGCCGGTATGAGGTATGCGCTGATCAGTTGTGTGGCCAGATCGATAGCGGTTTTGCTGGGTCTGTAGATGCGTTGCCGAGCATCATCCGGGTGGGGCGATACGTGCATATAGCCCGATATCAGGAAGAACGAGAAATACGACTCCAGGGTGTTGCGCGTCAGGTAGCCACGCCGCTCGCAAAATGCCTTGACCCGCGATAACGGTGTCATAGGGTCGTGGAAATGAAAGGCGAACAGCGACAGCACGACCATCAGGCGGTCGTATTTGAGCAAGCTCTTGAAGAAGAACGGTTTGCGCCGGTATTGCTCAAGCATCAACTGCAGGTGGTGGTCCAGCGCGGCATCGGAATCAAGCCGGTAGAAGTTGCTGATCGTCAAATGCAGGTAGTCCAGCAGTTCGGCTCGTTTCATGGCTAGCAACATCACCTAATATCAATGGCTGCACATGGCCATTATCGTTTCAGCGCCGATTATGCGGTCTCGCGGAGCAAATTCAGGATGGCCCCAAAAATGTTGCAAGGTTGACCGCGGGGCAAGGTCTGGCCATGCATGGTCGATGGAGCTGGACCCTTGGCGGCTATTCGATGATCAGGCCGAGCGTGCCGCCTTGCCAGCGCACTTGGTCGGCTTGTGCAACATCCCGAAGCAAATACTTCCATGGCGAACGACAGGCCAAGCCTTACTCTGGGTTTTCCTTTCTGTAGCGTGGAGACGTGCGCATGAACACCCGAGGTTTGCTCGATCAACTGTTCAAGACCGGCCAGGAAATGCTCAGCAAACAAACCGGTAAAAGCGCTGGCGGCAAGCCGTCGCTCGGTGCAGGCGGTCTCGGTGGGCTGCTCTCCGGGATGGGCGGCGGCGCCTTGGCAAGTGGCGCCATGGGCTTGTTGCTCGGTAACAAGAGCGCGCGCAAGTTAGGCGGCAAGGCGCTGACCTACGGCGGCCTGGCAGCGCTGGGGGTGATCGCCTACAAGGCCTTCAATAACTGGCAGGCGCAGCAGGCCACTGGCCAGGTGCGCGAGCCGCAGACGCTCGACCGGCTGCCACCGGCTGAAGCCGAGCTGCACAGCCAGGCCGTGCTGCGTGCGCTGGTCGCGGCAGCCAAGTCCGATGGCCATATCGATGAGCGTGAGCGTGAGCTGATCGAAGGTGAATTCACCCGTCTGGACAGCGACCGCGAACTGCAGCAATGGCTGCACGCCGAGCTGAACAAACCGCTCGACCCGGCAGAAGTCGCCCGCGCCGCGCAAACCCCGGAAATGGCCGGCGAGATGTACCTGGCGAGCCTGATGATGGTCGATCAGGAAAACTTCATGGAGCGCGCCTACCTCGATGAGCTGTCGCGCCAGCTGCGCCTGGATCCGGCGCTGCGCCAGGAGCTTGAAGCCCAGGCCAGGCTTGCCGCCGGTCAGTAATCTGGCTATTTGCCACCTTTGCCGGCAGGGATGCCGCAAACGCCGCTCATTCAGCTGAGAAACCCGGCTCATGCCTGGGCTATACTCGAGCGATTTCCCCGCTCGTACTGAATTCTTGAGGGCTGATTTTGAAAAACTGGACCATGCGCCAACGGATCCTGGCAAGTTTTGCCGTGATCATCGCCATCATGTTGTTGATGATCGTTGCAGCCTACTCAAGGTTGGTCGCCATTTCCGCGAGCGAGGAAGCGGTCGGTTCCGATGCCATCCCCGGCGTCTACTACAGCTCGATGATCCGCAGCGCCTGGGTCGACAGCTACGTCACCAGCCAGCAGTTGGTCGGCCTGAGCAAGCATCGCGATATCGCCTCTGCGGATATCGAACTGTTCAAGAGCTTTGAAGAGCGCCTGCGCCAGCACATGGCCAGTTATCAGGGAACCATTCGTAATACCGAAGACCAGACCAGCTTCGACGCCTTCGTCGACATGGAAAAACGTTACATCGCCGACATCGAACTGGTACTCGAGGCCTACCGGCAGAAGAACTACGCCGAAGCCGAGCGCTTGATCACCGACGTGCTGACACCCGCCTGGGTTGAAGGGCGCAAGCACCTCAACACCGTGATCGAACGCAATCGGGAAGCGGCCGATGTAGCCACCAAAGACATCGTCAGCGCCGTGGCCACCGCCAAGGGCAGCATGATCGTTTCGCTGATCCTGGCCATCATCGCTGCCGGCATTTGCGGGCTGCTGTTGATGCGTGCGATCACCACGCCCATGCAACGCATCGTACATGCCCTCGATAAGCTGCGCTCGGGTGACTTGAGCATGCGCCTGGACCTGGACCGTAAGGACGAGTTTGGCGCCATCGAAACCGGCTTCAACGAAATGGCCGAATCCCTCGCCAGCCTGGTCGCCCAGGCCCAGCGCTCGTCGGTGCAGGTGACCACCTCGGTTACCGAAATCGCCGCCACCTCCAAGCAGCAGCAAGCCACGGCCACCGAAACCGCAGCCACCACCACCGAAATCGGCGCCACCTCGCGTGAGATCGCCGCCACGTCGCGTGATCTGGTGCGGACCATGACCGAGGTCACCTCGGCTGCTGACCAGGCCTCGATCCTCGCCGGCTCCGGCCAGCAAGGCCTGGCACGCATGGAAGAAACCATGCACCAGGTGATGGGCGCGGCCGATCTGGTCAACGCCAAGCTGAGCATCCTCAACGAGAAGGCCAGCAACATCAATCAGGTGGTGGTGACCATCGTCAAGGTTGCCGACCAGACCAACCTGCTGTCGCTGAACGCTGCGATCGAGGCCGAGAAGGCCGGCGAATACGGCCGCGGTTTCGCCGTGGTGGCCACTGAAGTGCGCCGCCTGGCCGACCAGACCGCCGTGGCGACCTACGACATCGAGCAGATGGTGCGCGAGATCCAGTCGTCGGTTTCGGCCGGGGTAATGGGCATGGACAAGTTTTCCGAAGAAGTCCGCCGCGGCATGTTCGAAGTGCAGCAGGTTGGCGAGCAACTCAGCCAGATCATCCATCAGGTCCAGGCGCTGGCGCCGCGGGTATTGATGGTCAACGACGGCATGCAGGCCCAGGCCACCGGTGCCGAGCAGATCAACCAGGCGCTCTCTCAGCTCAGCGACGCCAGCACCCAGACCGTCGAATCGCTGCGCCAGGCCAGTTTCGCCATCGATGAGCTGAGCCAGGTCGCGGCTGGCCTGCGTGGCGGTGTCTCGCGTTTCAAAGTCTGATGACAATCAAGGATCTACCTCAGCGCGAACCCACAGCCGGCTCCGGCAAAGGCGTGCTGTACCTGCAGTTTCGCCTCAACGACCAGCGCTTCGCCCTGGATGTGCGTGAGGTGGTGGAAGTGCTGGCGCTGCGTACGCTCAAGCCTATCGCTCAGGCCCCGGGGTGGGTGCGCGGGATTCTCAGCCATCGTGGTGCGCTGATCCCGGTGATCGACCTGGCCGCGCTGAGCTTTGCCAGGCCGGCCGCAGCACGCACCAGCACGCGGCTGGTGGTGGTGCGTTATCACCCGGCTGCCAGCGCTATCACGCTGCACCTGGGTTTGATCCTCGAGCAGGCCACCGAGACCCTGCGCTGCCAGCCTGACGAGTTCCAGCCGTATGGGCTGGACAACGGCGAGGCGCCCTATCTGGGCCCGGTGCGCCAGGATGCCCAAGGCATGTTGCAGCGCATCGAGATCGACCAGTTGCTCAGTGACGAGGTCCGTCGCTTGCTGTTCCCGGATGCGCCAGCGCAGGTGCCGGCATGATCGAACAGCAGTTTTTTCGATTCTTGCAAGAGCGCATCGGCCTGGATGTCGAGTCGGTCGGAGTGCCCATGGTCGAGCGTGCCCTGCGTCAGCGCAGTGCTGCGCTGGCAGCCCACGACTTGAACGATTACTGGCTGCTGCTGCAGCAATCGACGGCTGAACAGCAAGCGCTGATCGAGGCGGTGATCGTCCCGGAAACCTGGTTTTTCCGTTATCCCGAGTCGTTTGCCGCGTTGGCCGGCCTCGCGCACAAGCGCTTGGCCGAACTGGCCGGTGTGCGGCCGCTGCGCATCCTCAGCCTGCCGTGCTCGACCGGCGAAGAGCCGTATTCGATTGCCATGGCGCTGCTCGACAGCGGCATGAGCGCCGCCGCGTTCAGTGTCGATGGGCTGGACATCAGCCCCAACTCGGTCGCCCGTGGACGCCAGGCGCTGTACGGGCGCAATTCCTTTCGTGGCAGTGATGTGGCCTTTCGCGAGCGGCATTTCAGCGCTACCGGTGAGGGCCATCAGTTGCATGAGCGAGTCTGCCACCAGGTCGATCTGCAGGTCGGCAACGTGCTTGATCCAGCCCTGGCTAGTCGCAACGGGCATTATGACTTCGTGTTCTGTCGCAACCTGCTGATCTACTTCGACGTGCCCACCCAGCACCGGGTGTTTGCGGTGCTCAAGCAATTGCTGCATGCCCAGGGTGTGCTGTTCATTGGCCCCGCCGAAGGCAGCCTGTTGGCGCGCCTGGGCATGCGGCCATTGGGCATCCCGCAGTCGTTCGCCTATGTGCGCCAGCCGGAACAAGCCGTGCCCGTAGTTACCCCGACGCCTGCACGGCCGGCCCTGGCGTCTGCGCCATGGAGCCAGCCGCCTGTGCCGCGTAGCGTGCCGCCAGCGCCGCGGCACGTGCGCCCAGCGCCCGCCCCGTCGCTAGTGGCCACTGCCGGGCAGGCCGGCGAGAGCGAGCTGCTGGCGCAAATCGCCCGCCAGGCCAACGCCGGCGACAGTCAGGCCGCGCTGGCCAGTTGCGAGCGCTACCTGCGCCAGTTCGAACCCAAGGCGCAGCTGTACTACTGGCTGGGCCTGCTCAGCGACACCGCAGGCGACAGCCACAACGCCATTATCCATTACCGCAAGGCCGTGTACCTTGAGCCGCAACACCCCGAGGCGCTGCTGCAACTGGCCACGCTGCTCGCCGCACAAGGCGATGAGGCCGGTGCGCGGCGTCTGCAGGAACGCGCCGCGCGTGCCGGTCGGGAGCCGCAACGATGAGCGAGATTCATGAGCTGCTGCTGGTCAGCGAAGACCACGCGCCGATCGACGACTGCTGGAATCGCATCGGCGTGCATGGCAACAAACAATGCCCTTTGCTTGAACAGCATATTCACTGCCGCAACTGCGAAGTGCATGCCGCAGCCGCCACGCGCCTGCTCGATCGCTACGCCCTGCAGCAGGACCAAGAGCCTGTCGCCGCCGCGCCGCTGACCGAATGCACCGGGCGTTCGATGCTGGTGTTCCGCCTGGGTGAAGAATGGCTGGCGCTGGCGACTGCCAGCCTCGCCGAGATCGCTCCGGTGCAATCCGTGCATTCCCTGCCGCATCAGCGCTCGCGGGTACTGCAAGGTGTAGCCAATGTGCGCGGCGCCCTGGTGCCGTGCCTGTCACTGGCCGCGCTGCTGGGGGCCGACAGCCTGCCGGCCAGCCCCATCAATGGTCGGGTAATGCCACGCATGCTGATTCTGGCCGCCGAAGGCGGGCCGGTAGTTGCTCCAGTGGATGAAGTCGATGGCATTCATCGGCTTGATATCGATGCCTGTGAAGACGGCCAGGACACTGCGCGCTTCACTGCCGCCGTGCTGCAGTGGCGCGGGCGCAGCGTGCGCGTACTGGATTCGACCCACTTGCTATCGGCTGTCAAGCGGAGCCTGTCATGACCCCTGAGCAAATGCGTGATGCGTCTTTGCTGGAGCTGTTCAGCCTGGAGGCCGAAGCCCAGACCCAGGTGCTCAACACTGGCCTGATTGCGCTCGAGCGCAACCCGACCCAGGCCGATCAGCTCGAAGCCTGCATGCGTGCCGCGCACTCGCTCAAAGGCGCGGCGCGGATCGTCGGCGTCGACGCCGGGGTGAGCGTCGCCCACGTCATGGAAGACTGCCTGGTCGCGGCCCAGGAAGGTCGGCTACGTTTGCGTGGCGAACACATCGATGCCTTGCTGCAAGGCACCGACCTGCTGATGCGCATCGCTACGCCGGGCGATGCCGCCGGTGAGCTGGCAGTGCCGGGCTTTGTCGCGCAGATGACGGCGTTGCTCGACCCCGCTGCCGCTTTCAGTGCGGCGCCGCAGTTGGTTGCTGCAGCAGTGAGTGAGGCGTTGCTGGCCGCGCCGTCGGTGGCCAGCGCCGAAGTACCCGCGCTGGCCGCCCAGGCGCAAGCCGATGTCGAGCCTGCACCGCGGCCAGGCAAACGCAGCAGCCAGACCGGCGAGCGAGTATTGCGGGTGACGGCGGATCGCTTGAACAGCCTGCTCGACCTGTCCAGCAAGTCGCTGGTGGAAACCCAGCGGCTCAAGCCCTACCTGGCCAGCCTGCAGCGGCTCAAGCGCATGCACGGGCAGGGCATGCGTGCCCTCGACGGGCTGAAGAGCCAGCTTGAGAGCAGCGGCCAGAGCCCTGAAGTACTCGATGCGCTGGCCCAGACCCAACGCCTGCTCGGCGAAACCCAGGCCATCCTGCAACAGCAAGCAGCCGAGCTCGACGAGTTCGGCTGGCAAGCCAGCCAGCGCGCGCAAAACTTGTATGACACGGCGCTGGCCTGCCGCATGCGGCCATTCGCCGACGTGCTTACCGGGCAGAGCCGGATGGTCCGCGATCTGGGCCGCTCGTTGGGCAAACAGGTGCAGTTGCAGATCGAGGGCGAGAAAACCCAGGTCGATCGCGATGTCCTGGAAAAACTCGAAGCCCCGCTGATTCACCTGCTGCGCAACGCCGTCGACCATGGCATCGAACTGCCCGAACGACGCCTGTTGGCGGGCAAGCCCAGCGATGGCGTGATCCGCCTGCGTGCATCCCACCAGGCTGGGATGCTGATTGTCGAGCTGAGTGACGATGGCGCCGGCATCGACCTTGAGCAGCTGCGCTGCAGCATTGCCGAACGGGCCTTGTCACCGGCCGAGACCGTGGCGCAGATGAGCGAAGCCGAGCTGCTGACGTTCCTGTTCCTGCCCGGTTTCAGCATGCGCGATCGGGTCACCGAGGTATCCGGTCGCGGGGTGGGGTTGGACGCAGTGCAGCATATGGTGCGCGAGCTGCGCGGCTCGATCGAGCTGACCCAGGTTGCTGGCCAAGGCTGTTGCTTCCATCTGCAGGTGCCGCTGACCTTGTCGGTGGTACGCAGCCTGGTGGTTGAGGTCGGCGGCGAGGCGTATGCCTTTCCGCTGGCGCATATCGAGCGCACCCTTGACGTGCCCGCCGAGGCCATCGTCCAGATCGAAGGGCGTCAACACTTCTGGCACGAGGAGCGCCATATCGGCCTGGTCTCGGCCAATCAGTTGCTCAATCGCCCGCAAGGGCAGGGCGATGAGCGCAGCCTGCGGGTTGTGGTCATTCGCGAGCGCGAGCAGCTCTACGGGATTGCCGTCGAGCGCCTGATCGGCGAGCGCGTGCTGGTGGTCATGCCGCTCGATGCGCGCCTGGGCAAGGTTCAGGATATCTCTGCCGGAGCGTTGCTCGACGATGGCTCGGTGGTACTGATCGTCGACGTCGAAGACCTGCTGCGCTCGGTGGAAAAGCTGCTGACTACCGGCCGCCTGGAGCGCATCGAACGCAACGGCGCCAGTGCCAAAGGCGTCAGCCGCAAGCGCGTGCTGGTGGTGGACGACTCGCTGACGGTGCGTGAGCTGCAACGCAAGCTACTAAGCAATCGCGGCTACGACGTGGCCGTTGCGGTGGATGGTATGGACGGCTGGAACGCCCTGCGCGGCGATGACTTCGACCTGCTGATCACCGACATCGACATGCCGCGCATGGACGGCATCGAGCTGGTCACCCTGGTGCGCCGCGACCAGCGCCTGCAAGGCTTGCCGGTGATGGTGGTGTCGTACAAGGACCGTGAAGAAGACCGCCGGCGTGGCCTGGATGCCGGCGCCGACTACTATTTGGCAAAGGCCAGCTTCCACGATGACGCGTTGCTGGATGCAGTGGTCGAGTTGATCGGAGGTGCACAAGGATGAAAATTGCCATCGTCAACGACATGCCCCTGGCCGTCGAGGCGCTGCGCCGGGCGCTTGCGCTGGAGCCGGCGCATGAGCTGATCTGGGTCGCCGGCAATGGCCAGGAGGCGGTCGAGCGCTGCGCCGCACAGATCCCGGACCTGATCCTCATGGACCTGATCATGCCGGTGATGGACGGCGTCGAGGCAACCCGGCGAATCATGGCGGTAACGCCCTGCGCTATCGTCATCGTCACGGTCGACCGCAAGCAGAACGTGCACCGCGTGTTCGAGGCCATGGGCCACGGCGCGCTGGACGTAGTCGATACGCCGGCGCTGGGCGCGGGTGATCCGCGCGAAGCGGCCGCGCCATTGTTGCGCAAGATCCTCAATATCGGCTGGCTGATCGGTCAGCAGCGCACTTCGGCGCCAAGCAGCGTGCCCGCCGCTGTGCGCGAAGTCTCGCAGCGTACCGGCCTGGTGGCGATTGGTTCGTCTGCTGGCGGCCCGGCCGCGCTTGAAGTTTTGCTCAAGGGCCTGCCCAAGCAGTTTCCGGCGGCCATCGTGCTGGTGCAGCATGTTGACCAAGTGTTTGCCGCAGGTATGGCCGACTGGCTCAGCAGTACCTGCGGCCAGGTCGTACGGCTTGCCCGCGAAGGCGAGCCGCCGCAGGCCGGGCAGGTATTGCTGGCAGGCACCAACCACCATATCCGCTTGCTGAAAAACGGCCAGCTCGCCTACACCGCCGAGCCGGTCAATGAAATCTACCGACCCTCGATCGATGTGTTTTTCGAGAGCGTGGCACGCCATTGGAATGCGCCCGGCGTGGGCGTTCTGCTCACCGGGATGGGCCGCGATGGCGCCCAGGGTTTGAAGATGATGCGCCAGCAGGGCTTTTTGACCCTTGCCCAGGACCAGCAGAGCAGTGCTGTATATGGCATGCCCAAGGCCGCTGCGGCGATTGATGCAGCGATGGAGATCCGCCCGCTCGAGCGCATTGCCGGGCGATTGACGGAGTTTTTTACCAAATGACATCAGCAATTGAGTCACACCGCCTGGACGGTCGTGACCAGGTGAACAGGCATGATTGATCTACCAAGCGCAGGTCTTGTGACCGCCAACGAAAACTCGGCGATGGTGCTGCTGGTGGACGATCAGGCAATGATCGGCGAAGCGGTGCGGCGTGGGCTGGCCCATGAAGAGAATATCGACTTCCACTTCTGTGCCGATCCGCATCAGGCCATCGCCCAGGCCATGCGCATCAAGCCGACGGTGATCCTCCAGGACCTGATCATGCCGGGCCTGGATGGCCTCACCCTGGTGCGCGAATACCGCAACCACCCGGCCACCCAGGACATCCCGATCATCGTCCTGTCGACCAAGGAAGACCCGTTGGTCAAGAGCGCCGCGTTTGCCGCCGGGGCGAATGATTACCTGGTCAAGCTGCCGGACACCATCGAACTGGTGGCGCGAATTCGCTACCACTCGCGCTCCTACATGACCCTGTTGCAGCGCGACGAGGCGTATCGCGCACTGCGCGTCAGCCAGCAGCAACTGCTCGACACCAATTTGATGCTGCAGAGCCTGATGAACTCCGATGGCTTGACCGGCTTGTCCAATCGCCGCCACTTCGACGAGTACCTGGAACTGGAGTGGCGCCGGGCCATGCGTGAGCAGCAGCAGCTGTCGCTGTTGATGATCGACGTCGACTACTTCAAGGCCTTCAACGACAGCTTCGGCCACCTGGCCGGTGACGAGGCGCTGCGCCAGGTGGCTGCAGCGATTCGCAATTCATGCTCACGGCCAAGCGACCTGCCGGCGCGCTACGGCGGCGAAGAGTTCGCTCTGGTGCTGCCTAACACCTCGCCGGGCGGCGCCCGCCTGATTGCCGAAAAACTGCGCCAGTCGGTCTACGCCCTGGGCATTGCCCACACCGCACCCGAGGCCGATGCGCGGCTGACCGTGAGCCTGGGCATCGCTACCTTGACCCCGGCCATCGGTAGCCATTGCCGGCAACTGATCTCGGCCGCCGACAAGGGCCTGTACCTGGCCAAGAATAATGGGCGCAATCAGGCCGGTATTGCCTGATAAGCGCCTTGCGCCTGCCCGGCGGGTCTGCCGCCGTGGCTCGGACTGGTTTATACTCACCGGCTTTTCACCGAATTCGCGCGAGTAGCCTGCCCAATGGAAATCCAACCGATCCTCAACACCATCAAAGACCTCACCGAACGTTCCGAATCGATTCGGGGGTATCTTTGACTACGATCTGAAAGCTGAGCGCCTGATCGAAGTCAACCGCGAGCTGGAAGACCCGGCCGTGTGGAACAAACCCGAGTACGCCCAGGAGCTGGGCCGCGAGCGCGCCATGCTGGCGCAGATCGTCGGCACCCTGGACGAGATGTCCAGTGGCCTGGCCGATTCGCGCGAGCTGCTCGACATGGCCGTCGAAGAAAACGACGAAGCGGCGGTCAACGACGTTGTCGAAGTGCTCGAAGGACTCGAAGAGTCCCTGGCCAAGCTGGAATTCCGTCGCATGTTCAGCGGCGAGATGGACATGAACAACGCCTACCTGGATATCCAGGCCGGTTCCGGCGGTACCGAAGCACAGGACTGGGCCAACATCCTCCTGCGCATGTACCTGCGCTGGGCCTCCAAGCGTGGCTTCGACGCCACCATCATGGAGCTGTCCGAAGGTGAAGTCGCCGGCATCAAAGGCGCCACCGTGCACATCAAGGGTGAGTACGCGTTCGGCTGGTTGCGTACCGAGATTGGCGTTCATCGCCTGGTGCGCAAGAGCCCGTTCGACTCCGGCGCGCGTCGTCATACCTCCTTCTCGGCAGTGTTCGTCTCGCCCGAGATCGACGACAAGGTCGAGATCGACATCAACCCGTCCGACCTGCGTATCGACACCTACCGCTCCTCGGGTGCCGGTGGTCAGCACGTCAACACCACCGACTCGGCGGTCCGGATCACTCACGTGCCGACCAACACCGTGGTCAGCTGCCAGAACGAACGTTCTCAGCACGCCAACAAGGACACCGCCATGAAAATGCTGCGGGCCAAGTTGTACGAGCTGGAAATGCAAAAGCGCAGCGCAGCCTCGCAGGCTCTGGAAGACAGCAAGTCGGACATCGGCTGGGGTCACCAGATTCGCTCGTACGTGCTCGACGCGTCGCGAATCAAAGACCTGCGCACCAACATCGAACGCAGCGACTGTGACAAGGTGCTGGACGGCGATATCGACGAATACCTCGAAGCGAGCCTCAAGCAAGGCCTGTAACTTCTCGGCTGCTGAGCTGCAAGACCCTCGCCTGCGGGCGAGGGCAATGAATCCTTGATGGAAAATCTGACGACATGAGCGATCTCAAACTCGACCCGCAAGACCTGCAACAGGAAGAAAACACCCTGATCGCGTTGCGCAAGGAAAAACTTGCCGCCGAGCGTGCCAAGGGCCAGGCCTTCCCCAACGACTTCCGTCGCGACAGCTACTGCAGCGACCTGCAGAAGCAGTATGTCGACAAGACCAAGGAAGAGCTGGAAGCTGCAGCGATCCCGGTCAAGGTTGCCGGTCGTATCATGCTCAACCGTGGCTCGTTCATGGTTATCCAGGACATGACCGGGCGCATCCAGGTCTACGTCAACCGCAAGACCCTGCCGGAAGAGACCCTGGCTGCGGTCAAGACCTGGGACTTGGGCGACATCATTGCCGCCGAAGGCACCCTGGCGCGTTCCGGCAAGGGCGACCTGTACGTCGAGATGACCAGCGTGCGTCTGCTGACCAAATCGCTGCGTCCGTTGCCGGACAAGCACCACGGCCTGACCGACACCGAGCAGCGCTATCGCCAGCGCTACGTTGACCTGATGGTCAACGAAGAGACCCGCCACACCTTCCGTGTGCGTTCGCAGGTGATCTCGCACATCCGCAGCTTCCTTGCCAAGCGCGACTTCCTCGAAGTGGAAACGCCGATGCTGCAGACCATCCCAGGCGGCGCGGCGGCCAAGCCCTTCGAAACCCACCACAACGCGCTGGATATGCAGATGTTCCTGCGGATCGCGCCTGAGCTGTACCTCAAGCGTCTGGTCGTGGGTGGCTTCGAGAAGGTCTTCGAGATCAACCGCAACTTCCGTAACGAAGGTGTTTCGACCCGGCACAACCCCGAGTTCACCATGCTCGAGTTCTACCAGGCCTACGCCGACTACGAAGACAACATGGACCTCACCGAAGAGCTGTTCCGCGAGCTGGCGCAGCTGGTGCTGGGCAGCACCGACGTGCCTTACGGCGACAAGGTGTTCCACTTCGGAGAGCCGTTCGTGCGCCTGTCGGTGTTCGACTCGATCCTCAAGTACAACCCCGAGCTGACCGCCGCCGACCTGCAGGACGTCGACAAGGCCCGCGCGATTGCCAAGCAGGCAGGTGCCAAGGTGCTCGGCCACGAAGGCCTGGGCAAGCTGCAGGTGATGATTTTCGAAGAGCTGGTCGAGCACAAGCTGGAGCAGCCGCACTTCATTACCGAGTACCCGTTCGAAGTGTCGCCGCTGGCCCGCCGCAACGACGCCAACCCGAACGTCACCGACCGCTTCGAGCTGTTCATCGGTGGCCGCGAAATCGCCAACGCCTACTCCGAGCTCAATGATGCCGAAGACCAGGCCGAGCGCTTCCTGGCCCAAGTGGCGGAGAAGGACGCCGGTGATGACGAAGCCATGCACTACGACGCCGACTTCGTCCGTGCGCTGGAATACGGCATGCCGCCGACTGCCGGTGAAGGCATCGGTATCGACCGCCTGGTGATGTTGCTGACCAACTCGCCGTCGATCCGTGATGTGATCCTGTTCCCGCATATGCGCCCACAGGCCTGAGTGCTGTGAACAAGCCGCCTTTCGAGGCGGCTTTTTCTTGGCTGTCATCCGCGGCTCGGCCGCTGGGTGACAGCAGTGCTGTACGACGATCAATTCCACGAGGTATTCAGCGTGAACCCAGCAATCGCCGAACAAGGCGCAGCCGGCGTAGCCAGCGCCGTTGCTGAAAGCGTGCAGTACCAAGGGCGCAAGACCAGCCGCCAGGGCAGTGAACAACGCCGCCAGCTGATTCTCGATGCAGCGATGCGCATCGTCGTCCGCGACGGCGTGCGCGGCGTGCGCCACCGCGCCGTAGCCGCCGAGGCCGGTGTGCCGCTGTCGGCCACCACCTACTACTTCAAGGACATCGAAGACCTGCTCACCGATACCTTTGCCCAGTACGTCGAGCGCAGCGCCGACTACATGGCCAAGCTGTGGGCGACCAGTGAAGGGGTGTTGCGCCAGTTGCTCGCGCAGGACGATGGCAGCGCCGCATCACGGACGCGGCTGGTCGATGAAATCGCGCGGATGACCGCCGACTACGTCAGCCGGCAACTGAGCAATCGGCGTGACTTTCTCATGGCCGAGCAGGCCTTCCGCCAGGAGGCCTTGCTCTGCCCGCGGCTGGCCGAGCTTGTGCGCGCGCACGAACGGATCCTCGCGCAAGGCGCGCGGCAGATGCTCCAGGTAATCGGCTCGCATCATCCCGAGCAGGACGCACAGATGTTGACGGCGATTATCGAGCAGATGGAATATCAAGGCCTGCTTGAACAAACGAACGGGCAGGCCGATGGGCAGATGCTCGCTATTCTTACCCGCTACCTGCACCTGGTGCTGGCATCGGTCTGAGCTGCGAGCGGTTTGCGCTGTCACCGATCTATCTAGGAGAGCCTGATGAAAGCCTGGCGTATGGTGTTGTTGACGTTGTCATTCCTGATGCTGGGCGGTTGTCTGGTGACCTTTGGCGACCCGCTGCCGGCCAACCAGACCGCACCCAAGGCGTTACTGGGCAAGTGGAGCAGCAAGGATGCCTGGGGTGAGCCGCTCAAGCTGAGCATCAGCCGCGCGGCTGGCAACAGCTACAAGGCGCTGGCCACTGCCAAAGGCAAGCCGGCTGAAGACTACGTGTTTACCGTGGCCCGTCATGGCAGCCGCTGGTACCTGTCGGCCGGGGTGCCAAAGCGCCTGGGCGGCAACTTCCTGATTGGCGGCTTCGAGGTCAGCGCCGACGGCAAGGAACTGGTGGTGTACAACCTGGACGTCGATCAGGTGCACGAGGCGCTCACGCGCAAGGAACTCAGCGGGCGCAGTATCGAGGTGCCGGAAGACAACGGTCCGGGCGTGTTGATCGACAGCCCGACCGAGCGAGTGCTGGCCTATCTGGATGACCCGGCCAACTCTGACCTGTTCGTCGAAGTGGCGCGCTTCCAGCGCGTCGGCAAGTAATAGCCGCTACAAGGAATTAGCCGTGGACGAGTATCAGCAGACCATTCGCGCGTTGTCCGACCGCATTGTCGTGGCGCAGACGCCGATCCGCGTGCTCGATGCGGTGAAGTGGGACGATAACATCCGCCAGGCCTTCATCAACGGCAAGGGCAAAGAGCCGCCTGCCGTGGACCGCGCCTATTACCAGTCGCGCCCCCTGGGCTTCGATTCGAGTGCATTGAAGGCCGAGTTTCAGAGCATCGAGCGCGATATCACTCGCCAGCTTGGCCAGTTCAACCCGGTCGGGCAGATCATGCGGCGCATGTGCCGCGAGTACCGCATGGTGGTGCGCATGCTGGAAGCGCGCGGCACCGAGGACTTCGGCCTGATTTCGCAGGAGCTGTATGGTGCAGCTTCCGATGCGTTTCATGCCGGCGACCCGACCCTGGCCGACCTTGGCCTGATGCTTTCTGATTACCTGAACAACATCGATGGCCGCGGCGATCTCAAGGACGAGCCGAAGAACCTCACGGCCAAGCAAGCGGTGGATATCCTCCAGCGCCGGCTGAATACGGTGTTCGGCGAGGCCGAAGGCACCATCCGCGTGTTCGAGTCCGACGGTATCGTGGCCGATGCAGCGGCGGGCGCCGACTACATCAAGGTGCGCGCCGATGCCATGTTCAACAGCCGTGATGTGCGTGCGCTGGAGGTTCATGAAGGGCTGGTGCATGTTGGTACCACGCTCAACGGGCTTAACCAGCCGATCTGCACCTTCCTCGCCAAGGGGCCGCCGTCGTCGACTGTGACCCAGGAAGGCCTGGCCATCCTTATGGAAGTGATCGCCTTTGCCTCGTACCCGAGTCGCCTGCGCAAGCTGACCAACCGCACGCGGGCCATTCACATGGTCGAGCAGGGCGCCGATTTCATGCAGGTGTATGAGTTCTTCCGTGGCCAGGGCTTCGAGATCGGCCAGAGCTACAGCAACGCCAGCCGAGTGTTCCGCGGCTCGGTGCCGAACGGCCTGCCATTCACCAAGGACTTGTCCTACCTCAAGGGCTTCATCATGGTTTACAACTACATTCAGTTGGCGGTGAAGAAGGGCAAACTTGAGCAGATCCCGTTGTTGTTCTGCGGCAAGACCACTCTGGAGGACATGCGCACCCTGCGTCAGCTGGTCGAAGAAGGCCTGGTCGAACCGCCCAAATACCTGCCCGAGCAGTTTCGCGACCTGAATGCGCTGTCTGCCTGGATGTGCTTCTCCAACTTCCTCAATCACCTGAGCCTTGATCGCATTGAAGCCGACTACGCGAACATTCTGTAAAGGCCTGGCGCTGACACTGGCGCTGACCCTCGGCGGCTGCAGCAGCCTGCTGTTCTATCCCGAGCCGGGCCAGGCATTCACCCCCGAGCGGGCCAAGCTGGCCTATCGCGATGTGACCCTGACCACCAGTGATGGCGTGCGCTTGCACGGCTGGTGGCTGCCGGCCAAGGATGGCGTCGAGGTCAAGGGTACGGTGCTGCACCTGCACGGCAACGGCGGCAACCTGCCTGGGCACCTCGGCGGCAGCTACTGGCTGCCGGAGCAGGGCTACCAGGTGTTGATGATCGACTATCGCGGTTATGGCCTGTCTGAAGGCAAGCCAAGCCTGCCTGAGGTGTACGAAGACATAGCTGCGGCCATGAGCTGGCTTGAACGGGCGCCTGAGGTGCAGGGCAAACCACTGGTGCTGCTGGGGCAGAGCCTGGGCGGAGCGATGGCGATTCATTACCTGGCGGGCCACCCTGAGCAGCGTCAGCGCTTCAGTGCGCTGGTGTTCGATGGCGTGCCGGCCAGTTATCGCTCGGTCGGGCGATACGCGCTGGGTACCGGTTGGCTGACCTGGCCGCTGCAGGTGCCGTTGTCATGGCTGGTGCCCGACGGCGACAGCGCGATCCGTTCGATCGAGCGCCTGGACAGCCCGCCGAAGTTGTTTTTCCACAGCATCGACGATGCCCTGGTGCCGCTGGAAAACGGTCTGGACTTGTACCGTCATGCGCCACCACCACGGGTGTTGCAACTGACCCGCGGCGGCCACGTGCAGACCTTTGCCGACCCGACCTGGCGCCAGGTGATGATCCGCTTCCTGGATGATCCGACCCATTTCAACGGCCTGCGGCGCTTGGCCGAAGTGCCTAATTTCCCTGATGAGAAGAACAAGCAATGAGTGAAGAACGCAACGCCATCCCGCTGATTCTGACCGGCGTCGGTAGCATCATCGTGACGGTAGGGGCCCTCTGGTATTACGGCTACCTGCATTTTGCCAAGCCTGAGGATGCCCTGTTGCTGCAGGACTTCACCATGCTCAAGACGGTGCCGGGCGAGGATTACAAGGTCTCGCTGGAGCCTGCGGCGCAGGTGGCGCAGTGCATGGATGGGGTGTTGGTATTGATCGATATGCAGCAGAAGGGCCTGACCGGTGTGCTGGTCGACAATCGCAAGCGTGCGGTGCGCTGTGTTGGCGAGGAGACGCCGCGGCAAGTGCAGTGAATCGCATCGGGGCCGCTGCTCGGCCCCAGCAATTCTGAAACTCCCGCCAAAGCAGAACACAAAAAAACCGCGTGAGCCCAAAGGCTTCACGCGGTTTTTGTTTGTCGCGACGGGGCTGCCAGGCAGCCCCGCTGGCAACCCTTACTGGTTGGCAGCAGTACGCGGTGCAACCGGCTGGTTGTCGTTGGAAATGGTTACTTCCACACGACGGTTCTGGGCACGGCCGGAGTTGCTGGTGTTGTCAGCAACCGGGTATTCCTTGCCATAGCCCTGCGAGACGATACGCGCTGGATCTACACCGGCACGTACCAGGGCCATGCGCACAGCGCCAGCACGACGCTCGGACAGGCTCTGGTTGTAGCTGGCCGAACCGACGCTGTCGGTGTAGCCCTCGACAATCACTTTACGCTCTGGGTTTTCAGCCAGGAACTGCGCCAGCTTGGTCACGTTGGGCAGGGCGCTGCTCTTCAGTTCAGCCTTGTTGAAGTCAAACAGCACGTCGCCGAAGGTCACCAGGGTGCCACGGTCGGTCTGTTTGGCGTTCAGGCTGTCCTGCAGCTTCTTGATCTGGGCGTCACGGGCATCCAGGCGAGCCTGGGCACGTTGCGCCGAAGCGTTCTTCAGCTCGCCTTCAGCAGCGCGCAGGGCGATGGTCTGCTTGGCGACTTCAACGCGCTGGCTGGTCAGGTAGGCCAGCTGGTCGACTTTCTTGGTGTCTTCGCGATCCATGTAGGCCTTGTCGGCCTTGTTCAGCCAATCCTGCGCGTCCTTGGTCTCAAGGGCGGCCAGTTTGGTCGACTGTGGATCGCTCTGCAGCGCTGAGAAGCTGGTGCGAGCAGACTCGAGGTTGGCGTTTGGATCATGCGAGCAAGCAGCAAGGCCAACACTCAGGGCCAGCAGAGCGGGGATCATGACGTAGTTGCGCATAGTGTTCTTCCTTTAATCAGTAACGAAGGCTGGGGGAGGCGGGCAGGCTTATTCAGCGCTGCGCAGGCCTTCCTCACGCAGTTCCTGGACGCCTTGGCGGGAGTCCTGCACGGCTTTTTGCGCTTTGGCAGCCTGTGCCTTGCGCTCTGCTACGCGGGCGTCCCACTCAGCCTGCTCGGCGAGCACCTTGGCTTCTTCGTACTTTTTGTCGTGCATGGCAATTTCAGCTTTCTTGAACTTGTCCTGCGCCGCTTTCATTTCCACCGCAGCGAACTCGGTACCACCGGAGCTCACCGCCGCGTTGACCGCAGATTGGGTCACGGCGTACTGCTCGGTTGGCGGCTTGCCGGCGCAACCAGCGAGGACAAACGTGCTGCCCAGGGCCAGCGCGGCCAGTTTCAGGCCATGCATGCGGGTGGATGATGTTGGCATAGTGCGGCTCTTCATGTTGGTCAGCTCCATTGGATCACTCCTGATGACAATGTCCGTGGCAGTCCATCGCTCGTTCCCTGACAGTGCGCGCTTCAGCTGAACTGTGCACTACCACTGTGTGCAGGGTTTTAGCGTGATGGCTATTGGCTCGGACTGGAGCGTTTTTCGAATAGTTCCGAAAAAAATAGCAAGCCGTTACAAGTATTTTCTGACTGAACGGTCAGCGAGAAACTGCGGAACTTTCAGCTCGCGCAGGGGTAGGGCAGGGTAACTGCGGCGGGGCGCACGGGCCCCCCCGCGGTCGTCAGCACGTTATTTGGCAGGGTCTTGATCGGTGCTTGTGAACGTCTGCAGATGCTGCCGCGACAGCGCCAGAAAGCGCGGCGTAGAGCCTACGTCTTCATACATGGGGTCGCCTTGCTCATCGGTGGCAATGACCTGCCGGCCCTGCACATAGGGGAAGCTCGCTTCCAGCTCTTCGAGGGCCGAGGCGACCAGTTCGCCGAGCAGTTCTTCGGCGGTGCGTTTGGGGAACATATCGATCAGCGCGGCCAGGCGCGCCTCCGATTCCAGGTCCAGATGCAGGATGTGGCTGGTCGGGCTCAGGCTGCCTGCGGCGTTCTGTTCCCAGTGTTGGGCGAGTTCGCGGATTTTCATGATGACCTCTGTGCAGCTTGGATAGGGCGTGATGCCATGCACTGATTGGGAGTGGCTCTGCTCAACTTTAGTTGCTTTGGCGGTGTCAGGCTTGCCTTGAGCGCGCTGCTGTGGGCACTCTTGGGGCTGCTGGTTCCTGAATGGATGCGCGGACGAGCCGCGCTGGAGAAAGGCCTGATGACCGATATCGATGTACGCTTGCGTGAGGATGTCCATCTGTTGGGGGAACTGCTGGGTGAAACCATTCGCCAGCAGCATGGCGATGCGTTTTTGCAGAAGATCGAAGCCATCCGCCACAGCGCCAAGGCCGACCGCCGCGGCGCGGCCGAGCAGCTCAGCTCGACCCTCGACGACCTCGCCGATGACGAGCTGTTGCCGGTGGCGCGGGCATTCAACCAGTTTCTCAACCTGGCCAACATCGCCGAGCAGTATCAGCTCATCCACCGCCGCGCTGCCGACCAGCCCGAGCCGTTCGAGAGCCGGGTTTTGCCCGAGCTGCTGGCCCGCCTGAAGCAGGAAGGGCACAGCGACGATGCCCTCGCTCGGCAGTTGGCCAAGCTCGATATCCAACTGGTGCTGACCGCGCATCCAACCGAGGTCGCGCGGCGCACCCTGATCCAGAAATACGACGCCATCGCCGCGCAATTGGCCGTGCAGGATCACCGCGACCTGACCCCCGCCGAGCGCGAGCAGGTGCGCGACAAGCTGCGCCGATTGATCGCCGAGGCCTGGCACACCGAGGAAATCCGCCGCACCCGGCCGACCCCGGTGGACGAAGCCAAATGGGGCTTCGCAGTCATTGAACATTCACTGTGGCAGGCCGTGCCCAGCCATCTGCGCAAAGTCGACAAGGCGCTGTTCGAGGCAACCGGCCTGCGCCTGCCGCTAGAGTCGGCGCCGGTCCGTTTCGCCTCGTGGATGGGCGGTGATCGTGATGGCAACCCCAACGTCACCGCCGCCGTGACCCGCGAGGTGCTGCTGCTGGCGCGCTGGATGGCCGCGGACCTGTTCCTGCGTGATATCGATAGCCTGGCCGCCGAACTGTCGATGCAGCAGGCCAGTGCTGAACTGCTCGAACAGGCAGGCGAGGGCGCTGAACCCTATCGCAGTGTGCTCAAGCAGCTGCGCGAGCGCCTGCGTGCGACTCGCAGCTGGGCCCAGGCCGCACTGACCAGCAACCAACCGCCTGGTGCCCAGGTACTCAGCGACAACCGCCAGCTGCTCGACCCGCTGGAGCTGTGCTACCGCTCGCTGCACGAGTGCGGCATGGGGGTGATCGCCGATGGCCCGCTGCTCGACTGCCTGCGCCGCGCCGTCACCTTTGGCTTGTTCCTGGTGCGCCTGGACGTGCGCCAGGACGCTGCTCGCCATCGCGATGCGATGAGCGAGATCACCGACTACCTCGGCCTTGGCCGTTATGCCGACTGGGATGAAGAGCAGCGCATCGAATTCCTCCAGGCTGAACTGAAAAATCGCCGGCCGTTGCTCCCGGCCCATTTCAAACCGCAGGCCGAGACCGCCGAGGTCCTCGATACCTGCCGCGAGGTGGCCGCCGCGCCGGCGGCGTCACTTGGCTCATACGTCATCTCCATGGCCGGCGCGGCATCGGATGTGCTGGCCGTGCAACTGCTGCTCAAGGAAGCCGGCCTGACCCGGCCAATGCGCGTGGTGCCGTTGTTCGAGACCCTGGCCGACCTGGACAACGCCGGCCCGGTCATGCAACGGCTGCTCGGCCTGCCGGGTTACCGCAGCGGCCTGCGCGGCCCGCAGGAAGTGATGATCGGTTACTCCGACTCGGCCAAGGACGCCGGCACCACGGCGGCGGCTTGGGCGCAGTATCGCGCCCAGGAAACCCTGGTGCAGATCTGCCGCGAGCATCAGGTCGAACTGCTGCTGTTCCACGGCCGTGGCGGCACCGTCGGCCGCGGCGGTGGCCCGGCCCATGCGGCGATCCTGTCGCAGCCACCCGGCTCGGTCGCCGGGCGCTTCCGTACCACCGAGCAGGGCGAGATGATCCGCTTCAAGTTCGGCTTGCCGGGCATCGCCGAGCAGAACCTCAACCTGTATCTGGCCGCCGTGCTCGAAGCCACCCTGCTGCCGCCACCGCCGCCTGAGCCGGCCTGGCGCGAGGTGATGGACCAACTCGCCGCCGATGGCGTCAAGGCCTATCGCGGGGTGGTGCGCGAGAACCCTGACTTCGTCGAGTACTTCCGCCAGTCGACTCCCGAGCAGGAGCTGGGCCGCCTGCCGCTGGGCAGTCGCCCGGCCAAGCGCCGCGCGGGCGGTATCGAAAGTCTACGGGCAATTCCATGGATCTTCGGCTGGACGCAGACACGGCTGATGCTGCCGGCCTGGCTTGGTTGGGAAAGCGCCCTGAACAATGCCTTGGCGCGCGGCCAGGGTGAGCTGTTGGCGCAGATGCGCGAGCAGTGGCCGTTCTTCCGCACCCGCATCGACATGCTCGAGATGGTCCTGGCCAAGGCCGATGCGCAAATTGCCGAGGCCTACGACCAACGTCTAGTGCAACCCGAGCTGCTGCCATTGGGTGCGCACCTGCGCGACCTATTGTCGCAGTCATGCCAGGTGGTATTGGGCCTGACCGGGCAGCCGGTGCTACTCGCACACAGCCCTGAGACCCTCGAATTCATTAGCCTGCGCAACACCTATCTGGACCCGCTGCATCGCCTTCAGGCCGAGCTGCTGGCGCGCTCGCGCAGCCGTGAAGCCGCTCTGGACAGCCCGCTGGAGCAGGCGCTGCTGGTCACTGTGGCAGGGATTGCCGCCGGCCTGCGCAACACCGGTTAGGGTGCCTCCAAAGGAGGCTCAGGTGGGCGGGGGCGGGCTACGATAGTGCACGGCAGAACAGGGTTGCACCGAGGGCAACCCTTGCCACGGCAGGTCGCAAGTGGCGGTTTATCGCAACTTTGGGACGCTTGTCTGGTCGCCGGGCGCTGTGTATCTTGATCAGCCTTTTGACCGATTTTCTGGTCGACACCTGATTTTCCGGACTTGGCCCTGACGCCGACTCCGTTGATTTGCATAAAAAAATATGAGGAGCACAAGATGCGCGTAATTCTGCTGGGAGCTCCCGGGGCCGGTAAAGGTACTCAGGCAAAATTCATCACCGAAAAGTTCTCGATCCCACAGATCTCCACCGGCGACATGTTGCGTGCCGCAGTGAAGGCTGGCACCCCCCTGGGCATCGAAGCCAAGGCGATCATGGACGCTGGCAAGCTGGTTTCCGACGAGCTGATCATCAACCTGGTCAAGGACCGTATCGCCCAGCCAGACTGCGCCAACGGTTTCCTCTTCGACGGCTTCCCGCGCACTATTCCGCAGGCTGAAGCGCTGGTCACTGCCGGCGTCGAGCTGGACGCTGTGGTCGAGATCGCTGTGGAAGATGAAGAGATCGTTCAGCGCATTGCTGGCCGTCGCGTCCACGAAGGCTCGGGTCGCGTCTATCACGTGGTCTACAACCCGCCAAAGGTTGCCGGCAAAGACGACGTGACTGGCGAAGATCTGGTCCAGCGTAAAGACGACACCGAAGAAACCGTGCGTCATCGCCTGTCGGTCTATCACGACCAGACCAAGCCATTGGTCAACTTCTACCAGAAGCTTGGCGCTGCCAACGGCAAGCCGAAGTACAGCCACATCGAAGGTGTCGGCTCGGTTGAAGCAATCACTGCCAAGGTCCTCGCAGCCCTGAGCTGATCGTTACCTTGCATACGACAACGGCCCGCTTGCGGGCCGTTGTCGTTTATACTGGCGCTCTTTTTCTTGCGTCTGGAAACCCGTTCGATGACCACCTTGCTGGCCCTGGATACCGCCACCGAAGCCTGTTCCGTTGCATTGCTGCATGACGGCAAGGTCACCAGCCACTATGAGGTCATCCCGCGTCTGCACGCGCAAAAGCTGCTGCCGATGATCAAGCAGTTGCTGGCCGACGCGGGCGTGGCGCTTAGCGCTGTCGACGCCATCGCCTTCGGTCGCGGCCCTGGCGCCTTCACCGGCGTGCGCATTGCCATTGGCGTGGTCCAGGGCCTGGCCTTCGCCCTGGAGCGGCCGGTGCTACCGGTTTCCAACCTCGCCGCGCTGGCCCAAGGCGTGTTGCGTGAGCGTGGCATCGCTCAGGTTGCCGCAGCCATCGATGCGCGCATGGATGAAGTCTACTGGGGCTGCTATCAGGCCACTGCTGGCGAGATGCGCCTGGTTGGCCGCGAAGCGGTGCTGCCGCCGGAGCGGGTAGCGCTGCCGGATGGTAGCAGCGGCGACTGGTTCGGCGCCGGCACTGGCTGGGTTTACCACGAGCGCCTGGCGGTACCGGTCAGCGCCATGGACACCAGCTTGCTACCCAGCGCGCTCGATGTGCTGAGCCTGGCCGGGTTTGCCTGGGCCCGCGGTGAAGCGGTCGCCGCCGACCAGGCGCAACCGGTTTATCTGCGCGATAACGTGGCCACGCCCAAGGCGGTTTAAGCGGCTGTTCGTCGGCTGCTTACTTTTGCGCTAAACCTTTGGTGAGAACTGTGGTCCAGTTATCACAACGGCATTAGCGATGGATCTCTGATGCTGCTAAATTGCCATCATTGATCCTGAGTGTTCATTTCATGCGTATCGACGGCTTTTCACCGCAGTCCTATCCGATCAAGCGCGCACCGCGCAAGGCACCGGTGCGTGACGAAGCAGTCGAAGATGCCGAGCTGATCGAAGAGTCCGAGGTTGCGCAGGAAACCCGCACTCGCCGCAGCGCGGGTGGCTTGCCCGCCCGCCAGCAGGACATGGTTTTTCCCCGCGCCCGCGACCGGCGCACTGCAACCGCTCTGGCCAGCTACATGGCGACTGCAGGATTCACCGATTGGGATATGGAAGTGTTGGGGCTTGATCTGTACATTTGATGGATGAAGCCATCGCCCCTGCCATACTTTCTCGGTTGCCCGTCCTGGAGCGAAAGCGCCTGGCGCGACTATCTCTACCCCGCCGATGCCCGCGTCACTGACTACCTCGCGCTGTACAGCCAGGTCTTCAACGCCGTCGAAGGCAATACCACCTTTTATGCCAGCCCGGCACCGTCCACGGTAGAACGCTGGGCGCAGATCATGCCGCCCGGCTTTCGCTTCACCGCCAAATTCCCGCGTGAAGTCAGCCATGGCGGTGATCTACGTGAGCAACTTGAGGCAGGGTTGGCCTTTACCCGGCTGATGGCGCCGCTGGGTGAGCGGGTCGCGCCGTACTGGCTGCAGTTGCCGGCCACCTTTGGCCCTTCGCGGTTGCCCGAGCTTGCGTACTTTCTGCAAGAGATCGGCGTGCCGGTTGCAGTCGAGGTGCGTAACGACGCTTTTTTCGCTCGCGGCGAAGAAGAGCGGTCGCTCAATCGTCTGCTGCATGGCATGGGTGTCGAGCGCATCTGTCTGGACTCGCGTGCGTTGTTCAGCTGCACCTCACGCGAGCCTGCCGTGTTGCATGCGCAGAGCAAGAAGCCTCGCGTACCAGCGCGTCCGGCTGCTTTCAGCCAGCACCCACAGGTGCGCTTCATCGGCCAGCCTGAAGTGATTGGCAACGAGCCGTTCCTGACGCCATGGGTGAGCAAGGTCGCCGAGTGGATCGAAGCCGGCCTGAGCCCTTATGTGTTTCTGCATACTTCCGATAACCAGCAAGCGGCGGCCCTGGCTCAGCACTTTCACCAGCGCTTGAGCGAGCGTCTGCCGGGGTTGCCAGCACTGGCGGAATTGCCACGAGCGCCTGAGGTCGAACAGCTGGGTCTACTCTGACCACTCGTCAATCTGCCGGAGCCAGTGATCATGGATGTACAAACCCTGCGAGCTGAGGCCTTCAAGGCGCTGCATGAGCGTGACGGTGCCTTTGTCATGGCCAATCCCTGGGACGCCGGCTCGGCCAAACTCCTGGCCAGCATGGGCTTCGAAGCGCTGGCGACCACCAGTGCCGGCCTTGCCTTCAGCCTCGGCCGCGCCGATGCCGAGGGTGCGCTGAGCCTGGACGATACTTTGGACAACGCCCGCGCCATCGTCGATGCGAGCGCCTTGCCAGTCGCCGCCGACCTGGAAAACGGCTTTGGCGACTTGCCTGAAGACTGCGCCCAGGCGATCCTGCGCGCGGCCGAGGCGGGCCTGGTGGGCGGCTCGATCGAGGACGCCACTACCCGCAGCGATGCCCCCATCTATGACATGGGCCTGGCCGTCGAGCGGATCCGTGCCGCCGCCCAGGCCGCGCGTAGCCTGCCGTTCACCTTCACCCTGTGCGCCCGCGCGGAAAACCTGTTGCATGAGCGGATGGACCTCGACGACACCATCCTGCGCTTGCAGGCCTACGCCGAAGCGGGGGCCGATGTGCTCTACGCACCAGGCCTGCGCAGCGCCGACGAAGTGCGCGCGGTGGTGCAGGCGCTGGCACCCAAGCCGGTCAACGTGCTGATGGGCCTGGCTGGCGTGCCATTGAACGTCAACCAGCTGCAGGACCTTGGCGTGCGCCGCATCAGCGTCGGCTCGTCACTGGCCCGCGCGGCCTTTGGCGCGCTGCAGCGGGCAGCGCTGGAAATCCGCGAGCAGGGCACCTTCAGTTACGCCGAGCAGAGCATGCCGTTTGCTCAGCTCAACGATCTGTTCCGTCGCTAAGCCTTGATGCGCTGGCTCGGTTGGCTGCTGGTCATCCTCTCTCTGGCGGCGGCGCAAGCCTGGTACCTGGGCTGGCGCCCGCCTGCCGCCTGGAACCCATGGGCAGCGCTCGACGTACGCCAGCCGCCTAACTGGTTGACCGCGTACAAGCTGTCGCGGCTGCGCCAGGATCCAGCCCTGTGCGAACAAGCCCTGCAAAGCTCCGGCCTGCGTTATCGCGCCCAGGCCGACAGCCCGGCCAGCGCGCGCTGCCCTTTGAGCAATGTGTGGCGGGTCGAGGCAGGCCAGGCCAGCCTGAGTAGCAGTTTCCTCGCCAGCTGCCCGCTGGCGGTGGCCTATGCCTTGTTCGAGACCCATGGCTTGCAGCCGGCCGCGCAGCGCGTGTTTGGCCAGCCGGTGACAAGGGTCGAGCACCTTGGCAGCTTTGCCTGTCGCAATGTGTACAACCGCAAGGAAGGGCGCCTGAGCCAGCATGCGACGGCCAACGCCCTCGATATCAGCGCTTTTCGGCTCAAGGATGGCCAGCGCATCGTGCTGGCGCAGGACTGGCAGGTTGGCGGGCAAAAGGCTGAGTTTCTGCGCGAGGTGCGCAAGGCTGCATGTGCCAGCTTCAGTACGGTGCTAGGCCCGGACTACAACGCTGCTCATCACAATCATTTTCACCTGGACATGGGCGTCTGGCAGGTCTGCCGTTAGGCATGTACGCGCACGTTGTTCAGCACCACCGGGCGTGCCCAGTGCATGTCGAACTCAAGGTCGTGCTGCTGCAGCGTCAGGGTCGGCTGATCGAACGGCTCCGGCGCCGGGTCGAGCAAGTCCATGTCGAATTCGGCAATCGGCAGGTACAGCGGGCGCGGCGCGGGGGCGGCGCCAGGCGTTGGCAGCGGCTGGCCCTGGTGCATGACGACCGGGCGTAACCAGCTGTTGGTAAGGTCCATATCGCGCTGCTGCTCGATCATCTCGGCGGCGCTGAACGGCTCTGGTGCAGGTTCGAGCAGTGCGGCTTCAAGCTCCGCCTTGGGCAGAAACAGCGGCTCGGGTGGCTTGACCTCGGTGTCGCTGACCTGACAGCTACGCTGTAGGTCGATCAATGCCAAGGCGCGGGCGCCGCCGGTGGGCTCACCACTGACTTGGTCATGCTGCTGCAGCGCCTGGCTGACCGGGTCCACTTCGACAGCACTTTGGTCGGCCATCGCTCGGGCGAAGAAATCCTGCCACAGATGGCTGACGCCACCGAGTGCCTGGGTATTCTGCCGACCGTAGTTGCCGACAGGCGACAGGTAGGTCAAGCCGATGGGAAGAGTGTCTGTCATGGCAGTCGCGGCGGTTCAGCTCTGGCACAATAGCGGATACTGCGTGTATCGGCCGTGGCCGGGGTTTCATTAATTTTTTCGGGTGCAGGATCGGATGGTAGAGCAAGAGCAGGGCACGGGCATCACAGTCGAGGCGTTGGCGCCCGAGTACCAGGCCCAGGCGCAGCAGTGGGCTGTGCAACTGGGTTTGCCGCTGAACGACGACAGCGCCGCCGTGGCGCTGCAGATCGGCGCCGACGGCCTGCAACTGCAGCAGCTCGGAGCGCAGGCGCCAGGGCCGGTGCGGGTCGACTTCGTTGAAGGTCAAGCCGCGCACCGGCGCCTGTTTGGCGGCGGCAGCGGGCAGATGATCGCCAAGGCGGTCGGCGTGGCCCAGGGCGTGCGCCCGCAGGTACTGGATGCCACTGCCGGCCTGGGCAAGGACGCCTTCGTGCTGGCCAGCCTCGGTTGCCAGATGACCCTGATCGAGCGCCAGCCGCTGGTTGCCGCGTTGCTCGCCGACGGCCTGCAGCGCGCGCGTGACGACCATGAAGTCGGGTCCATCGTCGAGCGCATGCGCTTGCTGGTCGGCAACGCCATCGACACCATGCACGCCTGGCAAGGGGAGCCACCCCAGGTGATCTACCTCGACCCGATGTTCCCCCATCGAGAGAAGACCGCGCTGGTGAAAAAAGAGATGCGTGTGTTCCGCCCGCTGGTGGGCGACGACCTCGATGCTCCGGCGTTATTGGCTGCCGCGCTGGCACTGGCCAGCCATCGCGTAGTGGTCAAGCGCCCGCGCAAGGCGCCGATCATTGACGGGCCCAAGCCCAGCCACAGCCTGGAAGGCAAATCGAGTCGCTACGACATCTACCCGAAAAAAGCCCTCAAGGCCTAAGGCGCGTACGCCCGCACAAACAGCTCGACTACCTCGCGCACATGCGCCTCGGCCTCTGCGCCTACCAACGGCGGCGCGCAGCCGAGCAGCAAGCGATAATCCGGCGCGCCCTTGATCAGGCAGAAGAAGTGTTCGGCCGCTCGCCACGGGCTGTCGACGCGCAACAAGCCACGGTCAGCGGCATTGCGTAGCAGTGCTTCCATTTCGGCAAGAATCCGTTTGGGCCCGGCCTCATAGAAATACCGGCCAAAACTTGGGTCATGGCTGCCTTGGGCCATGATCAGCCGGCTCAGCTTGACCGACTCGTCGCTGCTGATCAGCGCGTGGAAGTTTCGCGCGATGTTCAGCAGCACCTGGTCAATCGGCACACCGTCGGGCAGCTCGAATATCAGCTCCGGCAATTGGCTTTGGCAGGTCGCCATCACCGCCGAGCCGAACAGGGTCTGCTTGTCGGTGAAATGGCTGTAGACCGTCAGTTTTGAAACACCTGCCGCCGTGGCGACCGCATCCATGCTGGTGTTGGCGTAGCCAAGGCTCAGGAATAGCGCTTTGGCAGCTTCAAGGATGGCCTCGCGTTTGGCTAGGTCCTTCGGCCGGCCAGGGCCGATGGGTGCGTCGTTTGGCATCAGGGTCTGCATCTTGGTGAACAGGAAGCCATCTTACCGGTTCAAAGGCGCTACGGCTGTAGTGGTCGATCAATCGTCAAGCCGAGCCGTCAGGCTTGTAGCCCAGGCTGCGCATCAGGTCATGAGCGACTTCGAAAAACATCGGCTCCAGGCTTTCGGCATAGTCCACGGTCAAGCGGCTGGCCGGCCCTGAAATGACCAGAGCACCCATAAGCTCCTGCTGCGCACCATAGATCGGCAATGCCACGGAAGCGGCATGCGGGTCGGTGGCGCCTTTGGAAAAGTAGGGTTTCTTCAGCGCGATCCCAACCTTGAACGGAGCGCGCAGGGCCTGCGCACCCGCTGCTTCGTCCATCGGGCGCATGTCGCCTGGTTGTAGATTCAGCCGCAGGCGGTGCGAAGAGTTTATGCGGTACTGACACATGCGATAGGCACCGTGGCGCACATAGAACGATGCGGTTTCGCCCGATTGCTCAGCCAGATACTGCAAGCGCGGCAACACGTGACTTTCGAGGTCGAGAGCCTCCTGATAGACCGTGTTCAGGCGCATCACTTCGCTCGCCAGCTGATAGCGTCCATCAGCCATGCGATTAACGAAGCCGTGATTCTCCAGCGATACCATCAAGCGCATGATCGTGCTCTTGATGAGTCCGGTGCGCTCGACCAGCTCCACCAGGGTCAGCGCACTATCGCCTATCTGAAACGCAGTCAACACGGTCAAAACACGGTCTGCCGATGCCACACCATTCACCGCAGGCCGCGGCCGCGCTTTAACCATCTGTGAATCCTCACAATCATTGAAGACCCTTGAGTCATACCCAAGGGCGGAAAACCGGATTATCCAACAACGGCCGGCCCTCGCCAACGTAACACGCGCAGTGCGCCAGATGAAAAGAGCCTGCCAGCGATGTCTGCACTGCTGGTCATCAGCAATGGCTGACTGTCGTCGGGCTGGCGGGCTGCTGCTGGCGCAATCTATGCGTTTTGATGCTGCTCTGGCCGGGCGATCCCGCCAAGCGGCGGGCATCTCACGGCCAGGCTCAGGCAGCCTGACTGCTCACTTGCGGCGAGCCACGCTGTGTTGAGCTATCAACGCCGTCACCAGCACACCTCCGGCGATCCCCAGGGTCGCCGGAGCTCCCCAGCGTGCTGCGATCAGGCCTGCGGCCATGCCGCCCAGGGCCTCAAAACCGAAACGCATGGCGATATAGAAGGCGATCACCCGACCGCGCAAGTGGCCGGGTGCGTCGCTTTGCAGCTGCATGTTGGTGCTGACATTGCTCAAGGTGATGCCAAAGCCCAACAGCCCCAGCGCCAGCAGGGCCAGCGGTAGCGAACCAGCCAGCCACAAACAGATCAGTGCGCCCGCGCACAGCAGAGCCCCGGCATTGGTGAACTGGCGCAGGCGTGGCAGGGTGCCGCCCACGGCAAGCACCAGCGTGGCGGCGAACGCGCCCGCGCCGGCAGCGCCCCATAACCAGCCAAGCACCTGCGCATCGCCCGCGAACACTGCTCGGGCCAGAATCGGCAGCAGCGCTGCGTAGCAAGACGCGAGCAGGTTGACCATGATCACGTTGATCAGTAGCTGGCGGACGTTGCGCGTCTGCCACATGTACGCCAGCCCTTCGCGAAACACCTGCGTGGTGGAGCCGCTGGCCTTGGGGCTGTCACTGCCGCGCACCTTCAGCAAGCCCGCGAGCAGCGCCACGAAGGTCACGGCCGTCAGGGCGAAACAGGCGGCTTCGCCGGCCAGGGCGATGAGCCCGCCGGCCAATGGCGGGCCGACGAAGCGCGCGGCGTTGATCAGCATGGCATTGAGCACCAGCGCGTTCGGCAGGTCGGCCTTGTCGTCGACGAAACTGCCGATCAGTGCCTGGCGCAGAGGTGTTTCCAGAGCATTGAGCAGGCCGAGCAACAAGGCCATGACAGCAATGAAGGGGCCGTCTACCCAGTCAAGCCAGGTCGCAACCGCCAGCACCAGCGACTGCACGATCAACAGCGACTGCACGATGATCAGCAGGCGGCGCTTGTCGTGCCGGTCGATCCATGCGCCAGCCAACGGGCCAATGAGCAACTGCGGCGCCAGCGAGAGAAAGGTGATCAGGCCCAGCAGCACGGCGGAGCCGGTCAGATGATAGGCCAGCCAGGCCAACGCGACCTGTTGGACCCATTTGCCAAGTGTGGAGACGCCTTGGCCGGCGAAATAGATCTGGAAATTGCGATGCGCGAGTGCCCGCACGGCGGCGGGCCAGCGCTGGCGATGCGCTGATGGTGAATCGGACAAGTGTGCGAATCCTCAGTAGACCCGCCACCGATACCGACCTCTCAGCTGCTGCGCACCCCAGCGCAAGGTACGCAGCCCATGATCAATCAGCCTGGCAGCAGGCAACCTTTGTTTTTCAAGGACGCCAGAACCCAGGAGCGGTCGTTGGTGCCTCGGGCAATTTGTTCCATTTGTGCAGTTTCGGCAGAGTGCTTTGCGGTGGCGCCAGCGTAGACGTCAGCGACATGGTCATAGGGCACGCACAGCAAGCCATCGTCATCGCCAATCATCAGGTCACCGGGCTTGATCACCATACCATCGATGGCGATCGGCACATTGATCTCGCCTGGGCCGTCCTTGTACGGGCCACGGTGCGAAATGCCTGCGGCAAATACCGGGAAATCACCTGCGCCAATGTTGGCTGCATCACGGATGGCGCCATTGATGACGATACCGGAGACGCCGCGTTTGAGCGCATAAGCCACCATCATCTCGCCGATCAGGGCGTTGGTCAGATCACCGCCGGCATCGACCACGATCACGTCGCCTGGCTGAGCGATGTCGATGGCGTAATGCAGCATGAGGTTGTCACCAGGGCGGGCCTTGACGGTCAGGGCAGGGCCGCACAGCACGCCTTCGCGGTGCATCGGGCGCAGGCGGGCACCGCCAGCCGTCATGCGATTCATCGAGTCGCTGACGTTGGCTACCGGCACTTCACGGTAGCGTGCGACCCACTCATCCCCGACTTTGCGTGCGCGCTCAAGCACTTGGAAGCCAACGCTCATGTGACATACCTCTCTTGGATTTATTAGGTGTCATCGACTGCTGTCGAATCGTTTTTTAGAATGGCATTGCATTTAATAATCCGCAATGCATTTTTGATGGCTCTAATGCTGGTTTCAATGGGGTTGTTTTAATTTTCTTGCAACGGCATTTCATTATGCTAGTGTTCAGGCATGCCGCACCTCAGCGGCAGACTGCTGCTGGACTGCCCCCGACAAGAACAAGGTATCCACGATGTCTCGTACTATTCTGCTGACCGGCCCCGAGCTTGCCCTCGATGCCATGAACCTCGCCGCCGAACAGGGCGTCAGAATCGTCCCCACCACGCCTTATCTGCCGGCGGACGAGCTGGAAGCCATCATTCGTGCTGAACAGCCCGATGCCATCGTGGTCCGCCAAGGCGAACTGACCCGCGCCATGATCGAGGCTTCGGACAACCTCAAGGTGATTGCCAAGCATGGCGTGGGTTACAACACCATCGATATCCAGGCCGCTGCGGATCGCCGCATTCCGGTATCGATTGCCGTAGGCGCCAATGCCCAGTCCGTGGCTGAGCTTGCCTTCGCCTTGATGTTCAGCGTGGCCCGGCAAACCGCGCTACTGGATGCGCGCATGCGCGATGGGCATTGGGACAAGGCCTCGGCCAACGGTATCGAGCTGGCGGGCAAGACCCTGGGTCTGATTGGCCTGGGTTCGATCGGTGGCATCCTGATGGATCTGGTGGCTCCGCTGCGGATGAAGGTCAAGGTGTTCGATCCCTACCTCAAGCAGCTGCCAGAGCGCTCGCATGTCGAGCGTGAAGAGGACTTCGATCGCTTACTGGCCGAGAGCGATATCATCAGCCTGCATTGCCCTCTGACCGACTCCAACCATAACCTGATCGGCGCCGCTCAGCTCGAGCGCATGCGTCCCAACGCCATCCTGATCAACACCGCCCGTGGCGAGTTGATTGAGACCAAGGCACTGGTCAAGGCCCTCAGCGAACGGCGCATCGCCGGCGCTGGTCTGGATACCTTCAATCCCGAGCCACCACCGGCCGACAGCCCGCTCTGGGGCCTGCCTACCCTGGTTGCCACGCCGCATGTCGGCGCCAATACCAGCGAAGCGCGTGACCGCGTGGGTCTGGTAGCACTCAAACAGGTTCTGGATGTATGGGCGGGTGATGCGCTGGACCCGCGCTGCGTAGTCAACAGCCACCTGTTCGCCCACTGATTGCTGACACCTGTGTGGCCCTCTGCTGAAGAGGACCGCATCCGCCACGCTCCAGAAAAAAAACAATTGGAGAGCACCATGACTTCAACCACGTTCCAGCCCGATGAACTCGAACGCAGTACGATGCGTCGTGTCGCCTGGCGCCTGTTGCCATTCCTTATCGTCTGCTACCTGATCGCGATCATCGACCGCGGCAACATTGGCATGGCTTCGCTGCAGATGAACGAAGACCTGCAGCTCACCGCGAAGATCTTCGGCTTCGCCAGCAGCCTGTTCTTCTTTGCCTACTTCCTGGTCGAAGTGCCCAGCAACCTTGCCATGCAACGCTATGGTGCACGGATCTGGATCGCTCGAATCATGATCACCTGGGGCCTGATCTCGGCAGGTACGGCGTTCGTCCAGGGTGCCAACTCCCTGTATGTGATGCGCTTTCTGCTCGGCGCCGCCGAGGCGGGCTTCTTCCCGGGGGTGCTGCTGTATCTCACCTATTGGCTGCCATCGGCTTACCGCGCGCGCATGGTTGCGTTGTTCATGGTGGCGATCCCGGCGGCCAACTTCATCGGTTCACCGTTGTCTGGCCTGCTGTTGAGTCTGGATGGCTGGATGGGCATGCGCGGCTGGCACTGGCTGTTCATCCTTGAAGGCATTCCAGCGGTACTGCTGGGCATCGCCTGTCTGTTCGTGCTGACCGACCGTCCCGAGCAGGCCAAATGGCTGAGTGACGAGCAACGCGGCTGGCTCATCCAGCGGCTGGCAGATGAAGCCTCGAAAAAGACGGCTATCGGCCACATTTCGCTGTGGAAACTGCTGCGCCACAAAGATATCTGGGTGCTGGCACTTATCTATTCCGGAGCATCTGCTGCAGGCAGCACCATGAGTGTGTGGGCGCCGCAACTGCTGAAGACCTTTGGCCTGACTTCCATGGAAATCGGCCTGGTCAATGCCATCCCTTACGGCGTTGCCTCGGTCCTGATGATCATCTGGGGGCGCAGCTCCGACCGTACCGGCGAGCGTCGCTGGCACACCGCGATGACCATGCTGTTGATCGCCGCAGGCTTGCTGATGACCTTGTTCACATCATCCTTGCCAGCAACAGTGGTGATGCTCACCATGGTGTTGGTCGGGGCGTACTCGATGAAAGGGCCGTTCTGGGCGCTGGTATCGGGTTGGCTGTCCTCGTCAACCGCGGCTGCAGGGCTGGCGGCGGTGGGGGCCATGGCCAACCTGATCGGTGGCGGCATCATGGTCAACGTCTACGGGGCCATTCACGATGCCACAGGTAGCTACGCGCTGGCGCTGATGCCGTTGGCGGCGTTGTGTAGTGTGGCTGGCATCGCGGTCCTGGTAATCGGCCGCAAACGTCAACTCGAGAAACAGGCGGGCAGTGCGGTCGTCGCCAAGTAACTTACCTCAGCTGTTCCCCGATGCCCGCGTTTCTCTCTGAGGAGCGTGGGCATCGTCGTTTCCCGGCATGCGTCATTGTGGCCGTAGCTGTAGCAGCGCCCGCGGACCAGCTGTAGATCCTGTTCTGCTAGTGAGACATAGTCATGCGCACGGGTGACAAGGAGAGCACGATGAACACAGGTTCGGCGATGACAGTTGTGGTGGTTGGGGCGGGTATTGTGGGGGCCTCCGTGGCTTATCATCTCTCACGGCTGGGTGTGCGGGTCACCATAGTGGAAGCACGGCGGGTGGCGTCTGGTGTGACATCGACGTCCTTTGCATGGATCAATACCTGCTGCAGCGGCGCAGACCCGGTCGCACCGCTGCGAGCCGCTGCCATCGCTGACTACCGCCGCCTCGAGGCGGAGTTGCCGGGGGTGAATGTGCAGTGGACAGGGGCGCTGACCTATGGCATTTCGCCGATGCCGGCTGCTTGTGCCAAGTCTGCTGGGGTCGCAACAGTCTCTTGTGCTGAGATTCTGGCTCTGGAGCCGAATCTCAAGCATCCACCTGTTCAGGCTGTTTATGCAGCAGAGGAGGGGGCACTGAACGCGGTCGATGTTACCTGGGCGCTGATTGAAGGTGCTCGGGGTCATGGTGCCAGGCTTATGGAAGGGACCCAGGTACTGGGGTTCACCGAAAGCGCTGATCGCGTCTCGGGTGTGCGAACCAGCAGCGGGGTAATCGATGCTGATCTAGTGGTGCTTGCAGCTGGTACGGGTATTACGGCGCTGATGGGCTCTTTGGGTTACTCGCTTGCGCTGGAGGCCTCACCTGCCATCTATATCCGCTACAGGTCGCCCAGTCGGCTTGTCAGGGGGATTGTGTCCAATGCGGCGATGGAGGTGCGGCAGGGCAAGGATGGGAGCCTGCTGGCGGCGGAGGATTATCTGGATGATGCGGTCGATAACCGGCCTGGGGCGATTGCGCTCAGAGCCGCTGGGGCGATCAAGAGTGAGTTGCATGGCGTTGCTTCGCTCGACGTTGTGGAGGCTTGTGTTGGTTTGCGGCCTGTGCCGAGTGATGGTGCGCCGCTTGTTGGATATGTGCCGGGCATCGGTGGTGTGTACGTTTGTGTGATGCACCCTGGGGTTACTTTGGCTGCTACCGTGGGGCGTTTGGTGGGGGCGGAGATTGTGAGTGGCGTGGAGGCTGCTGATCTGGCGGCTTGTAGGCTTGAGCGCTTTGGTTAGCTTCGGGATTTATGGTGGTTGCCTTTGCTCTGCTCTGCGGGGTTCCCTCGCTCCGGTCTTGCTCCCGGGAGGACCGCGCTGTACTGGGCCTCTTGGGCCGCTGCTTTTGACTTTCGCTCTTGATCTTGATCAACCTGCGACTTCAGGAGCAAGACCGGAGCGAGGGAATTCCGTAGCGCAGCGAAGGGGCCGGAACCATCACTAATGAATCGGATAAGTCCACCCTCTCATAGCCGCAATCCGGCCCCGCGCAGCCAGATGCCCAGCATCCACATACACTAACCACCACCCAATAATTTCTACCTTTCACCGACTTCCCGCCACCGCACAGCTGATTTAATATACTCGCCAGTATAAATATTAGAAGCGCCTTACACGGACGGTCCCCCATCATGTTGCGTCATGCCTGGTCAATTGCTTTGCCCGCCGCTGCAGCCTTGCTGCTGGCCGCCTGTGGTCAGGAGACCGCGCCGCCCGCCGCGCCGCGTCCGGCCCTGGTGGTGCAGCCGCAGCCGGCCAGCGCTGCCGCCGACAGCTACCCCGGCGAAGTACGCGCCCGCTTCGAGCCTGAGCTGGCCTTCCGCATTGGCGGCAAAGTCAGCAAGCGCCTGGTGGAAGAGGGCCAGCGGGTCAAGGCCGATCAGCCACTGGCCGAGCTCGACCCACAGGATGTACGCCTGCAATTGCAAGCCAACCGTGCCCAGCTTGCCGCCGCGCAGGCCAACCTGGCGCTGGTGCAGACCGAACGTGAGCGTTATCAGAAATTGCTCGACCGGCAGATGGTCAGCCGCTCGCAGTTCGACAACGCCGAAAACCTCTACCGCGCAGGCCTCGCCCGCCTCAAGCAGGCTCAGGCCGAAGCTGATGTGGCCGGCAACCAGGCCGACTATGCAGTGCTGCGTGCGCCGCAGGCGGGGGTGATTTCCAAGCGTCAGGTCGAGGTCGGCCAGGTCGTCGCAGCAGGGCAGACGGTGTTTACCCTGGCAGCAGATGGCGAACGAGAAGTGGTCATCGGCCTGCCTGAGCAGCAGTTCGCGCGCTTTGCCGTCGGCCAGCCCGTCAGTGTCGAACTGTGGTCGCAGCCCAATCAGCGTTACCCCGCGCGCATCCGCGAACTGTCCCCGGCAGCCGACCCGCGCTCGCGGACCTTTGCCGCACGCATCGCTTTTGACTCGAGCAAGGCCCCGGCTGAGCTGGGCCAAAGCGCCCGAGTGTTCGTCGCCCATGAAGGCCAGCCGGCATTGGCGCTGCCGTTGTCGGCGGTGACCGCTGAGCAGGGCCAGGCCTACGTGTGGCGAGTTGACAAGGACAAACGCCTGCAGCGCGTTGCGGTGCGCCTGGGTGCCTATGGCGCCGACAGCGTGCCGGTGCTGGACGGGCTGGCGCCGGGCGACTGGATCGTCGCTGCCGGTGGTCATGTATTGCGCGAGGGCCAGCAGGTGCGGCCGGTCGACCGCAGTAATCGTGATGTGGATCTGGCGGCCAAGGAGTAAGTCCCGATGGGTTTCAACCTTTCCGCCTGGGCGCTGCGCAATCGCCAGATCGTACTGTTCCTGATGATCCTGCTGGCCGCGATTGGTGCGATGTCCTACACCAAGCTGGGGCAGAGCGAGGATCCGCCGTTTACCTTCAAGGCTATGGTCATCCGTACCATCTGGCCGGGTGCGAGCGCCGAAGAGGTGTCGCGCCAGGTTACCGAGCGCATCGAAAAGAAGCTGATGGAAACCGGCGAGTACGAAAAGATCGTTTCGTTCTCGCGCCCAGGCGAGTCGCAGGTCACCTTCATGGCGCGCGACTCGTTACACTCCAAGGACATCCCCGAGCTGTGGTACCAGATCCGCAAGAAGGTCGCGGATATCCGCCATACCTTGCCGCCGGAGATCCAGGGGCCGTTCTTCAATGACGAGTTCGGCACCACCTTCGGCAATATCTATGCGTTGTCTGGCGAAGGCTTTGACTACGCGGTGCTCAAGGATTACGCCGACCGCATCCAGATCCAGCTGCAACGGGTCAAGGATGTGGGCAAGGTCGAGCTGATCGGCCTACAGGATGAAAAGATCTGGATCGAGCTGTCCAATCTCAAGCTGGCTACCCTTGGCGTGCCGCTGGCCGCCGTGCAGCAGGCGCTGCAAGAGCAGAATGCGGTGAGCAGCGCGGGCTTCTTCGAGACCCCGAGCGAGCGCCTGCAACTGCGCGTCAGTGGCCGCTTCGACAGTGTCGAGCAGATCCGCCAATTCCCGATCCGGGTCGGCGAGCGCACCTTCCGCATCGGCGATGTCGCCGAGGTGCACCGTGGCTTCAATGACCCACCGGCGCCGCGCATGCGCTTCATGGGTGAAGACGCCATAGGCCTGGCCGTGGCGATGAAGGACGGCGGCGATATCCTGGTGCTGGGCAAGGCGCTGGAGGTCGAGTTCGCTCGGCTGGCGCACAACCTGCCAGTTGGTATGGAGCTGCGCAAGGTGTCTGACCAGCCGGCGGCGGTCAAGGCCGGGGTCGGCGAGTTCGTGCAAGTGCTGGTCGAAGCGTTGGTGATCGTGCTGCTGGTGAGCTTCTTCTCGCTCGGGCTGCGTACCGGGCTGGTGGTGGCGCTGGCGATTCCGCTGGTGCTGGCGATGACCTTTGCCGCCATGCACTACTTCGGCATCGGCTTGCACAAGATTTCCCTCGGTGCGCTGGTATTGGCCCTGGGTCTGTTGGTCGACGACGCGATCATTGCTGTGGAGATGATGGCGATCAAGATGGAGCAGGGCTACGACCGGCTCAAGGCGGCCAGTTACGCCTGGACCAGCACGGCGTTCCCGATGCTCACCGGCACCCTGATTACCGCGGCGGGCTTTTTGCCAATCGCCACCGCGGCCTCCAGTACCGGCGAATACACTCGCTCGATTTTCCAGGTGGTGACCATCGCCCTGCTGACCTCCTGGGTAGCGGCGGTGCTGTTCGTGCCGTACCTGGGCGAGCGTTTGCTGCCGGATCTGGCCAAGCTGCATGCCGCTCGCGGCCACACTGACCCCTATGCGACGCCGTTTTACCAACGTGTGCGGCGAGTGGTGGAATGGTGCGTACGCCGGCGCAAGACGGTGATTCTGCTGACCATCGCCGCGTTCGTCGGCAGCATCCTGCTGTTCCGTTTCGTGCCGCAGCAGTTTTTCCCAGCCTCGGGTCGGCCGGAGCTGATGATTGACCTCAAGCTGGCCGAAGGCGCCTCGCTGAGTAATTCCGCCGAACAGGTCAAGCGCCTCGAAGGCCTGCTCAAGAACCACGACGGCATCGACAACTATGTGGCCTACATCGGCACTGGCTCGCCGCGCTTCTACCTGCCGCTGGACCAGCAGTTGCCGGCGGCCAGTTTTGCCCAGTTCGTGGTGCTGGCCAAATCCCTGGAAGATCGCGAGGCGCTGCGTAGCTGGTTGATCGCGACCCTGGATGAGCAGTTCCCGCAATTGCGCTCCCGCGTCACGCGCCTGGAAAACGGCCCGCCGGTAGGTTACCCGGTGCAGTTCCGGGTCACCGGCGAGCACATCGAGAAGGTCCGCGCGCTGGCCCGGGAAGTGGCGAGCAAAGTGCTGGAGAACCCGCACGTCGTCAACGTGCACCTGGACTGGGAAGAGCCGAGCAAGGCGGTGTTCCTGCAAATCGACCAGGAGCGTGCGCGCGCGCTGGGGGTGAGTACTTCCCAGCTGGCGAGCTTCCTGCGCAGCTCGTTGACCGGCAGCTCGGTCAGCCAGTTCCGCGAAGACAACGAGCTGATCGAGATTCTGGTGCGGGGCACGGCCGAGGCGCGTGGCGACCTGGGTAACCTGGCAAGCCTCGCAGTGCCGACCGATAACGGCCAGAGCGTGGCGCTGTCGCAGGTGGCGACTCTTGAGTACGGCTTCGAGGAAGGCATTATCTGGCATCGCAATCGCCTGCCAACGGTGACCGTGCGCGCCGATATCTACGACAAGCAGCAGCCGGCGACGCTGGTCAAGCAGATCGAGCCATCGTTGCAACAGGTGCGTGCCAGCTTGCCGGACGGCTATCTGCTTGAGGTCGGCGGCACTGTCGAGGACTCCGAGCGCGGGCAGAAGTCGGTCAATGCCGGCATGCCGCTGTTCATCGTGGTGGTGTTGAGCCTGTTGATGATCCAGCTGCGCAGCTTCTCGCGCACGGTGATGGTGTTCCTCACCGCACCGCTGGGGTTGATCGGGGTGACGCTGTTCCTGCTGATCTTCCGCCAGCCGTTCGGCTTCGTCGCCATGCTCGGCACCATTGCCCTGGCCGGGATGATCATGCGCAATTCGGTGATCCTGATCGATCAGATCGAGCAGGACATCGCCGCGGGCATGCAGCGCTGGCAAGCCATCATCGAAGCCACGGTGCGGCGCTTCCGGCCAATCGTGCTGACTGCACTGGCCGCCGTGCTGGCGATGATTCCGCTGTCACGCAGCGTGTTCTACGGGCCGATGGCGGTGGCGATCATGGGCGGCCTGATCGTCGCCACGGTGCTGACGCTGCTGTTCCTGCCGGCGCTGTATGCGGCATGGTTCAAGGTCAGGAAGGAAGCGTAAGAGGCGCTGGGCGCACCTGCTGCCAATCTGCAGCAGGCGCGCCAGCGAAGGGCCTCAGAGGGCGCCGAAGACTTTCTTGGCCAGGCTGGTAGCGGCCTGCGCCGGGTTCTGGCGAATGCTCTGCTCTTGCTTGGCAATCATTTCGAACAGGCCATCGAGGGCCTTCTCGGTGACGTAGCTTTCGACGTTGGCGCTCTTGCTGCTGCCAAGGCCCAGGGCCGAGGCTTGACCGGCGAAGCTGTTGTACTGCTGGACGACGCCGACCTTGTCGGTGGCGGCCTTGACGATCGGTAGGAACTTGGCGCGGATCTGCTCGCGGCTGCTCTTGTTCAGGTACTGCGTGGCGGAGTCTTCACCGCCGCTGAGGATGCCCTTGGCATCGGTCACGGTCATCTTCTTCACCGCATCGACGAGGATCGCCTGAGCCTGCGGTACGGCGGCTTCGGCGGCCTTGTTCATGCTGTCTTCCAGCGCTTGCACCTGGTCGCCCTTGCCAAACATCTTCATCGCCTTGGCGGCTTTGCCGAGGTTGCCTGGCAGCTCGATGCGCACGTCGGGATTGTTGCTGAAGCCACCGGGGGTGCCGAGTTGCTTGATCGCCACTTGGGCGCCTTGGGTGAGGGCGTCTTTCAGGCCGCCGGTAGCGTCCTGCTGGCTGAGGTCGCCGAGCGACAGGGCCAGCGCACTGGCGGACAACAGCAGGCCAGTGCAGAGGCCGCCGAAGCGCAGGGAGGAGCGAATCATGGATTATTCCTTATGACAGTGAATAGGTGCAGGGCTCAGCGAGCCGGGTCGACTTTGATCCGCAGCGGCTGCTGGTCGCTGCCGTCGAGCGCGACGCTGTGCTGTTCGGTGCTGATGAACAATAGTTGGCCTTGATACTCGATGCGGGCACTGACCGCGTAGCGGTGTCCCGGTTTGACCTGAGCAGGGTCATAGCTCAGGTGGAACGGCAGCGGCACGTTGCCTTGGATCGGGCCGGCCTGGCTGGCCAGGGTCACGGCTGGGGCATCCATCAGCGATACATCCTGCAAGCTGACGCTGAGGGTAGCGGCTGGCGGCAGGGCAATGCGCTGCAGGTAGAACACTTCGCCATCAAGGCTGGCCTGTGGTGCCGGGCTGTTGCTGGAGCAGGCTGCAAGCAGAGAGGCGCAGCACAGCATAAAGAGCTTTTTCATGGATTCTCCGTAGTCCTGGGGTCGGCTTGTGACCAACCCCGGGGACTGTAGCGGATTTTCCTGCCAAGGTCGCGGCAGTCGCGGCCAAGGGTTTGCACTCAGGTGGGGATTTGCTCCACACCTTCTATTTCGCGGTGCAGCGCCACCTGGCGAATCGACAGGCGCAGCTCGGCCGACAGCACGCGCTTGGCCACACCCTCGGCCAGCTCGCCGAGCTTGTCGTGATGGCTGAGCTTGCCGTTGCCGGCGGGCCGCAGCACGCCTTGCTGGAGCAAGGTCTGGATGAAGTGGCGGAACAGGCTCTTGTCGAAGAACTCCGGAGCATTCAGGCCATGCAGGATCGACAGCCGCTGGGCCATCATCACGCAGAGGTCTTCCAGTTCCTCGGCGGTCAGGGTCTGCTGGCCGTTGTTGACCAACAGTGAGGTCGCCATGTAATAGCGCTGCAGGGCTTGGGTGATGGTCCGCGAGAGCAGCGTCAGCAATACGAACGCACGCGAACTCGGTGCCGGGCGCAGGTAGACGCCTTTTTCCACCCGCAGCAGGCCTTGGGCAACCAGCGCGTCGAGCCAGTGATCGATGGTTTCGTCGAGTTGCTCGGGCGTCCAGCGCAGGAACAGCTCGGCTTGCAGGTACGGATACAGCGCCTTGACGTACTGGCCGATCAGCTCGCGGCTGATCCGTGAGCTGCTCTGGAAGAAGCTCGCCAGCAGCGCCGGCAGGGCAAAGATGTGCAGTACGTTGTTGCGGTAATAGGTCATCAGCACCGCGTTGGCTTCATCCAGATAGAGGATGCGGCCCATGGCATCGTTCTGCTCGGACAGCAGGTTCATGCCTTTGACGTGGCTGATCAAGGCCATGCCATCGCCCTCAGGCAGGGTGGTATGCGCCGAATAGGGCACTTCACGCAGCAAGCTCAGGTATAGGTCGAGCACCCGCACCAGGGCGCTTTCGTCGAGCGCGTGACGGCTGGTCGAGAGCAATGCCAGCGCGACCAGGTTGACCGGATTGACCGCCGCGGCTTCGTTGAGATGGCGGGCCACGGTTTCGCCCAGGCGGTGGGTGGTGTCGTTCAACCAGGCCGGACGAAACTGCTCGCCGTGATCCTCTTCGCGCCAGCCTGGGCGCTGCTCATCGAGGAAGCTGGCCAGGCGGATCGGCTCGCCGAAGTTGACCGACACCTGGCCGTAGCGCTGTTTGAGCGCGCCGATGACCTTGAAGATGTCGAAGATGGATTCTTTTTTCTTGCTCGCCCCACGCAGCTCGCCCAGGTAGGTGCGGCCTTCGAGCACCCGCTCATAGCCGATGTACACCGGCACGAACACGATCGGTGTGCGCGACGAGCGCAGGAAACTGCGCAGGGTAATCGCCAGCATGCCGGTACGTGGCTGCAGCATGCGCCCGGTGCGCGAGCGGCCGCCTTCGACGAAGTATTCGACCGGGAAGCCCTTGGTGAACAGCGTGTGCAAGTATTCGTTGAACACCGCGGTGTACAGCGGGTTGCCCTTGAACGTACGGCGCATGAAGAACGCCCCGCCACGGCGCAGCAGGCTGCCGATGACCGGCATGTTGAGGTTGATGCCCGCGGCTACGTGCGGTGGCGTCAGGCCGTTGCGAAACAGCAGGTAGGACAGCAGCAGGTAGTCGATGTGGCTGCGGTGGCAGGGCACATAGATCACCTCGTGACCGGGAGCGATGCCTTGCACCTGCTCGATGTTGTTGACCTTGATGCCGTCGTAGATCTTGTTCCAGAACCAGCTCAGCACCACTTCAAGAAAGCGGATCGCGGTGTAGGTGTAGTCCGAGGCAATTTCGTTGCCGTAGCGCAGCGCTCGCGCCTCGGCTTTCGCCAGCGGAATCTGCTCGCGTTCTGCCTCCTCGGCGATGGCCTGACGCACCTGCTGGTCGTGGATCAGGCCTTTGACCAGGTTGCGCCGGTGCGAAATGTCCGGGCCGATGACCGCGCTCTTGAGGTTGCGAAAGTGCACGCGCATCAGGCGCTGGGCCATACGCACGGTACGCGCATGGCCCTTGTTGTGCTCGACCAGCTCGCGCAGGTGGATCGGCGCCGAGAACTGCACGCGGGTCTTGCGCCCGAGCATGATGATGGTGAGCAGGCGACGCAGGCGTCCGGTTACCGCCCAGCTGTCGGCAAACAGCAGCTTCCATGGGCTCGATTCACTGGCCGGGGTCTGCCCCCAGAACACGCTGACCGGGATGATCTGTGCGTCTTCTTCGGCATGCTGGCTGACTGCTTCGACCAGCCGCTCCAGGGTCGGCGGCGCGCCGCGTTTGTCGTGGCGGCCGAGCCAGTCCGGCTCCGGGGTCAGATAGAAAAACGCCGCAGGCTCGTGCAGCGGGCCAACCACAACGGGCAACACTGGCCGCGGCAGCCCCGCTTTGGTGCATTCGCGGTCGAGCACCGCCAGGTCGGTCAGCGACGGCGAGGGCAGGGCATAGAACACCGGGCGGCTGCGGTCGAGCTTTAGGGTCAGCGATGACTGATTGATGGTCTCGGAGCGTACCCACAGGTAAAGCACGCGGCGCAGGGCGCCGAAGATCAAGCGGCGCAGGGGGGAACGGGTCATGTGATGTGTGGGCCCTGGGAAGAATTTCGGATCGATTTGCAGTCAGTGAGTCTGCCGTATCTGCGCAAGTTCAGCAAAAAACTGCATTGAACAGGCCTGTCATGAATTTTCTTTGTTCTCTGTCATATACTCGGTCCGCCCCTTGCAGGATATTTCAGCAAGCGGCGTCGGCACGGGGAAGCCCAGTGCCTGCAAGGCGATCTTCACAATAAAAAAACTGGAGTAGTTCAGATGTCGTCTCGTGAGACTGGGAATGTAAAGTGGTTCAACGATGCCAAGGGTTATGGCTTCATTCAGCGCGAAGATGGGGCCGATGTATTCGTCCACTATCGGGCGATTCGTGGTGAAGGGCATCGCTCGCTGGTTGAAGGGCAGCAGGTTGAATACAACCTCACCCAAGGCCAGAAAGGTCTCCAGGCCGAGGATGTAGTGGGCCTGTAAGCGCTGGTTGGCAAGCCTCAAGCTGCAAGTTGTCCGTGGAACTTGCAGCCTGATGCGATTGCTCGTGTTACATCCCTCTCGCAGTATTACTGCGTGCGCCAGGTGATTTCCTCTTCACCATCGGCGCTGATGCGGACCCAACGGTCGGCATCCTCTTCCCCGTGTTCTTCGCTCCAGCTGCCCGGTGCACAACGCACTTCGACGTTGAGTGCGGCAAAGGCTGCGCGTGCGCAGGCAATGTCGTCCTCCCACGGGGTCTGGTCGCTTTCCAGGTAGAGGCTGTTCCATTTCCCTACAGCCTTCGGTAACCAGGTCACCGGGATGTTACCGGCCTGGCATTTCCAGGTCAGGCCTTTCTGGGTCCATTCGGTGCACGGGCCCAAGGCCTCGACCAACCACTGGGCAATCTGCTTGTGGTCGACGTCGGTGTCCTTCAGGTAAATCTCGATATCAGGTTGACGCATAAAGGGCTCCGGTGTGCTCAGGATTGGCGCAGGAAATAGTCATAACGCATGGAAACGGTTACCTCGAACGGCGCGGCCTGGTCGATCACCAGTGCGCGCTTTTCAGCGCTTGCTCGCCAGCCGTGCGGGGTCATCGCCAGCAGGTCGGCGCGAGCCTTGGGTGCGGCCAGGCTGAGGCGAAACTCGAGGGTTTCGCTGTGAGCATGGACCATTCCCGCTGGCACCAGTGCCAGGTGCTTGTCGTCAGCATACGGACGCACTTCATCGTAAAGCACCTCGCGCAGCTCCATCAGGTGACCGCTGGTCGGGCCGACCCGCATCAGGCCGCCGCCGGGGCTGAGCAGGCGCAAGGCCTCCTGCCAGTCGAGCGGGCTGAAAACGCTGGCGATGAACTGGCAGCTGGCATCGGCCAGGGGCACGCGGGCCATGCTGGCGACCATCCAGGTCACCTGCGGCGCGCGCTTGCAGGCGCGTTTAACCGCTTCACGGGAAATATCCAGGGCGTAACCCTGGGCCGCCGGCAGGGCATTGGCGAGCTGCGCGGTGTAATAGCCTTCGCCGCAGCCGATATCCAGCCAGGCGCCGGGCTGGCGCTCGGCAGCCAGCTGCGCCAGGCGCTCGGCGACCGGGGCATAGTGGCCACCGTCGAGAAAGTCACGGCGGGCCTCGACCATCGCCTGATTGTCACCTGGATCACGGCTGTTCTTGTGCTGCACCGGCAACAGGTTCAGATAACCCTGGCGAGCACGGTCGAAGCGATGGCCGGCGCTGCACGCGACACCGTTGTCCAGCGCTGCCAGGGCCGCCTGGCAAAGAGGGCAGATGAGCATCAGGCGAGCAACCGCACCAGGGTCTGGTAGTAGATCTCGGTCAGCAGGTCGAGATCGCTGGCCAGGATGCGCTCGTCGACCTGGTGGATAGTGGCGTTGACCGGGCCGAGCTCGACCACCTGAGTACCCATGGTGGCGATGAAGCGGCCGTCGGAGGTGCCGCCGCTGGTCGATGGCTGGGTATCGCGGTCGGTGACGGCCTTGATGCTGGCCGCTACCGCGTCGAGCAGTTCACCTGGCTCGGTGAGGAACGGCAGGCCCGACAGCGCCCAATCGATCGACCAGTCCAGCTGATGCTTGTCGAGAATCGCCGCCACCCGCGCCTGCAGGCCCTCGACGGTCGACTCGGTGGAGAAACGGAAGTTGAACAGCGCAGTCAGGTCGCCAGGCACGACGTTGGTCGCGCCGGTACCGGAATTGAGGTTGGAGATCTGGAAGCTGGTCGGCGGGAAGAACGCATTGCCTTCGTCCCAATGCTCTGCTGCCAGTTCGGCCAGCGCTGCCGCGGCCAGGTGGATCGGGTTGCGCGCCAGGTGCGGATAGGCAACGTGGCCCTGCTTGCCGCGTACGGTCAGCTTGGCACCGAGCGAACCGCGGCGGCCGTTCTTGACCACGTCACCGAGCAAATTGGTGCTCGATGGCTCGCCGACGATGCACCAGTCGAGGCGCTCGTTGCGTGCGACCAGGCGCTCGACGACGGCTTTGGTGCCGTGATGGGCGGGGCCTTCTTCGTCGCTGGTGATGAGGAAGGCGACCTTGCCGCGGTGGTTGGGGTAGTCGTGCACAAAGCGCTCGCTGGCCACCACCATCGATGCCAGGCTGCCCTTCATGTCGGCAGCGCCGCGGCCGCAGAGCATGCCGTCGGCATCGATCAGTGCCTGGAACGGCTCATGTTGCCACTGCTGCACCGGGCCGGTCGGGACCACGTCGGTGTGGCCGGCAAAACACAACACCGGGCCGTCCTTGCTGCCATGGGTGGCCCAGAAGTTGTCGACGTCTTCGATGCGCATCGGTTCAAGCTGGAAGCCGACAGCGCCCAGGCGGTTCATCATCTGGGTCTGGCAGTCGGCATCGACCGGGGTCACCGAGGGACGACGGATCAGGTCGCAGGCCAGTTGAAGGGTAGGCGAGAGCTCGGCGGGGGCCGTCATGGGGAACTCCGGGGGCAAGGCAAGGACGAAAAAACAGGCGCGTTATCTTATATCAAATGCGCCCGCCGGGCACCTTCAGGGTGCCAGCGGGTGGCCTTTGTGGTCAGGCAGTCGAGGCTTGTGCTGCATCGCTTGCCGGTTTGGGCAGCGACGACAGGAAGGCCATGATCAGCGCGGCCAGGTACGGCAGCGATTGCACCAGCAGCATGGCTACCCAGAAGCGCATGTCCGAACTCGGCAAGCCCTGCACCAGGTAGATGCCAGCGGCAGCGCCCCACAGCAAGAGCATGATGAACAGCTCTTCGCGCGCCTCGGAAATCGCCACCAGCAAACCATGGCTGTCGGCGTTCTTCGGCGTGCGGAAGAACGGCATGCTGCTGGTGAAGAAACCGTACAGCACGGCCTTGGCAATCGTATGCGACAGCGCCAGCCCGGCCAGGGCGGCAGCGAAGGCGTCCTTGAGGTTGACGCCGACCGCACGACGGTAGAGGAACAGGATCTTGCCGACCTTGAAGAAGAACAGCGCCAACGGCGGGATGGCAAAGATCATCAGCGGTGGATCGACCCGGTGCGGGACGATGATCATCGCCGCCGACCACAGCAGCGCACCGACGGTGAAGAAGATGTTCATGCCATCGGCGACCCACGGCAACCAGCCGGCGAGGAAGTGATAGCGCTGGCCGCGGGTCAGTTCACTGCCCTTGCCCTGCAGCAGGGCGCGGGCGTGGTGCTTGATGATCTGGATCGCGCCGTAGGCCCAGCGGAAGCGCTGCTTCTTGAAGTCGATGAAGGTGTCGGGCATCAGGCCCTTGCCGTAGCTGTTGTGCGCGTAGGCGGCAGACAAGCCTTTTTCGAACACGCGCAAGCCCAGCTCGGCGTCTTCGCAGATGCACCAGTCGGCCCAGCCGAGTTCTTCCAGCACCGAGCGCCGGGTCATGGTCATGGTGCCGTGCTGGATGATCGCGTCACGGTCGTTGCGGGTGACCATGCCGATGTGGAAGAAGCCTTTGTATTCGCTGTAGCAGAGCTTCTTGAAGGCGCTTTCGTGCTGGTCGCGGTAGTCCTGCGGCGACTGCACCACAGCGATCTTCGGGTCGGCGAAGTGCGGCACCATGTGCTTGAGCCAGTTGCGGTCGACGCAGTAGTCCGAGTCGATCACGGCGATCACTTCGGCGTCCTTTGCCGTGTGCGGCAACAGGTAGTTGAGTGCGCCACCCTTGAAGCCGGCCAGCGGCGCAACGTGGAAGAACTTGAAGCGCTCACCGAGCAGCTCGCAGTGGGCCTTGAGCGGCTCCCACACGGCCGGGTCCTTGGTGTTGTTGTCGATCACCAGCACTTCATAGTCGGGGTAGTCGAGCGCGGCGAGGGCGTCGAGGGTCTGTTTGACCATCTCCGGTGGCTCGTTGTAGCAGGGCACGTGCACCGACACTTTCGGCCGGTAGGCGCTGTCGCCCTGCACCGGCAGGAATTCGCGACGGCGCTTGGCCGTCCACACCGTTTCGGCCAGTTCATGGGCTTCGGTCATCAACACGATGAACACACCAATCGCCCCCAGCGCCAGCAGGAAACCGACGATCAGGCTGAACCAGGTGCTGTATTGCTGGCTGTAGTCGTAGGCGATCCACACCAGCACCGAGCCACAGAGGAAGGTAATGAAGGTGAGGAAGGTGCGCCCGCGTTGGCGTAGCGCCGAGCCATCGATCAGCAGGATGGTCAGGGCAAGCATCGCCAGCACCACCGAAGCGACCGCAAGGGCGCGCCACTGCGGAATCGCCACCACCGGCCCTTCGAAGTTGAATTTCTGTTGGCGCTCGGCGTTGAACACGCCCCAGTAGGCGCCCACCGAACCTTCGTCGCTGGCCTTCCACGGTTGGTCGTAGGCCTCGATGACGAAGTAGTTGTAGCCGCGTCGGTTCAGCGTGTTGACCAGCGTGCGCAGGTAGATGGCCTGGTCGGCCTGGGTGGCATCGGCGCCGCCGCGCATGCGGCCGTTGCTCGGCCAGCCAACCTCCGACAGCAGCAGCGGTTTGCGCGGGAACTGCTGCTTGAGCTCACGGGCGCGATCAAGCACGAACTCGACCGAATCCTGCATCGGCACAAATTCCCAGTACGGCAGGATGTGCGCGGCGATCAGGTCGACGTGGGGGGCAAGCTCCGGGTTTTCTTTCCAGATATGCCACTGTTCACTGGTGGTCACCGGCACCTTGACCGCCGCGCGGACCCGATCCAGGTACTGGATCAGCGCCTCGGGGGTGACCTCTTTGCGGAACAACGCCTCGTTGCCAACCACCACCCGCACCACGCTGCGCGAGCTGTTGGCCAGCTCGATGGCCTTGCTGATCTCGCGCTCGTTGCGCTCAAGGTCCGGGCTGATCCAGATACCCAGGGTGACGCGCAGGCCGAATTCCTCAGCCAGCCGCGGGACTTCGGCCTGGGTGCCTTCGACGGTATAGATACGGATACTGTCGGTCAGTTTGCTCAACTGCTCGAGGTCCTGGCGCATCTCCTCCTCGCTCGGGTATTGGCCCTTTTGCGGGCTTTCACCCAGGCGAAACGGCGAGTAGGAGAAGCCGGAAATCTGCTCCGGCCAGGCCGGCGCGGACACCGGGCGGTTGATCAGCGCCCAGAACCCGGTGAACAGCGCGGCGATGACCAGCACCACTACCAGGTTGAGGCCGAATTTGCGTGATGACATAAGCGATTGTAGGTTCCGAAGAGGGGAGTGGGCGGGTGCCAGCTGGGGCTGCGTTCTACGCTTGGACAAGAAAGCAGCAGTGCCATTCGGCGCAGAGGGTGAAGCTCTGGTCCCACTCGGTTGTCGTCCAAGTCTGACTCTCTGATCGGATATTAAAGCAGGATTGGTAGGTTTTTTACCAACTAACAGCGCCGTGCGGCCCGGCAACCCGCCAGCTGGCATATAATGCGCGCCGGTTTTTTGCGGATAGCGAGCATGAGCACAGAAGATCCACGCTTCGCCGGCGTTGCCCGTTTGTACGGCGACCAAGGCCTGCAACGCCTGCGCGACGCCCATGTGGCGGTGGTCGGCATCGGCGGGGTCGGCTCATGGGTGGCCGAGGCGCTGGCGCGCAGCGGTGTTGGCGAAATCAGCCTGTTTGACCTCGATGATGTCTGCGTGAGCAACACCAACCGCCAGGCGCATGCGCTGGAAGGCCAGGTAGGGCGGGCTAAAGTCGAGGTCATGGCCGAGCGTCTGCTGGCAATCAACCCGGCCTGCACAGTCCATGCAGTGGCAGACTTCGTCACCCGTGACAGCATGGCCGAGCACATCACCGAGCAGATGGACTGCGTCATCGATTGCATCGACAGCGTGATGGCCAAGGCGGCGTTGATTGCCTGGTGCCGGCGGCGCAAGATCGCCGTGGTCACCACCGGTGGCGCCGGCGGCCAGATCGACCCCACGCAGATCCAGATCGGCGACCTGAACAAGACCTTCAACGACCCGTTGGCCTCACGCGTGCGCTCGACCCTGCGCCGCGACTACAACTTCTCGCGCAACACCTCGCGCAATTACGGCGTGCCGTGCGTGTTCTCCAGCGAGCAGCTGCGTTATCCCAAGGGTGACGGCAGCGTTTGCCTGCAAAAGAGCTTTGTCGGTGAGGGCGTGCGCCTGGATTGCTCCGGCGGCTTTGGCGCGGTGATGATGGTCACCGCCACGTTCGGCATGGTGGCGGCGAGCAAAGCCATCGAAAAACTGGTGGCCGGTGCGCGCCGGCCGTCGGAACGGGTGGTCGCGCCGGCGGCTGATCTGTAAGCAGCGGTCAGCGCTTCAGGCTTCGCTGGCGAGCTGCGCCATACGCTGCAGTACCGCATGCAGGCCGTTGCTGCGCGACGGCGACAATTGGCGTTCAAGCCCCAGCTCGCTGAACCAGCCGCGCAGGTCGAGCTGGGCCAGCTCGGCGCTGGCCAGCCCTTGTACCCGCGCCAGCAACAGCGCCAGCAAACCGCGTAACAGACGCGCATCGCTGGTGGCCTTGAAACGCCATTGGCCATCATCGACTACGGCCACCAACCAGACCAGGCTTTCACAGCCGTGGACACGGTTGCTTTCGGTTTTCTCGGTGTCATCCAGTGGCGCCAGGCGCTCGCCCCACTGCATCAGCAAGCGTGCGCGCTGCTCCCAGCCACGGGCTTCGGTGAAGCACGCCAATGCCTCGCGAGCTTGTTCGGGCAGGCTCATCGCAGCAGCTCCAGGCCTTGATCCAGCGCTTCGAAAAGGCGCGCCAGATCGTCACTGTCGTTATACAGCCCCAGCGACACGCGGATCGCGCCCTCAAGGCCGAGACCTTTGAGCAGGGGCATTGCACAGTGATGACCGGCGCGCACGGCGATGCCTTGCTCGGTCAGTACATGGGCGATGTCGGCGTTGTGTACGCCGTCGACGACAAAGCTGACCAGCGCGGTCTGTGGTGCGCCCAGTACGCGAACGCCCTCGCGATCAGCCAGACCGCGCAGCAGGTGCTGGTGCAGGCTTGCTTCGTGGCGCTCGACCGCGTTGGCATCAAGGCTGGCCAGATAGTCCAGCGTGGCGCCCAGGCCAATCACGCCGGCAATCGGTGGCGTGCCGGCTTCGAAGCCGAGCGGCGCAGGACGAAAACTGGCGCTGTGGTAATCCGCCAGTTGGACCATCTCGCCGCCAAACTGCCAATGGCGCAACTGCTGCAGCGCGCGATGGCGGCCGTAGAGCACGCCGACGCCTTCCGGGCCGTACAGTTTGTGGCTGGAGAACACGTAGAAGTCGCAGCCCAGTTGTTGCACGTCGTGGCGTCCATGCACCACGCCCTGAGCGCCATCGACAACGGTCAACGCGCCTTGGGCGCGGGCATGGGCGAGCAGGGCTGGCAGCGGTTGCCAGGTGCCGAGCACATTCGACAGCTGGCTGACCGCCAGCAAGCGTGTACGTGGGCCGATCAGCTGCAGTGCCTGGTCAAGGTCAATCTGGCCTTGCGAGTTCACCGGCAATATCACCAGGCGCAGATTGCGCCGCTGCACCAGTTGCTGCCAGGCCAACAGGTTGGCGTGGTGCTCCAGCGCACTGATGGCGATCTCGTCGCCGGCATTGAAGCCGTGCTCAAGGCCATAGGCGAGCAGGTTCAGCGCTGAGGTCGCGCCGTGGGTGAAGATGATCTGTTGCGCATCAGCGGCATTCAGCCAGGCAGCCACTTTGTCGCGGCTGGCCTCGAACGCTTGAGTGGCCAGTGCTCCCGGCAGGTGTTGCGCGCGGTGCACATTGGCGGCGCCATGGCTGTAGTAATGGCTCAGTGCATCCAGCAGGGCCTGTGGCTTCTGGGTAGTGGCGGCGCTGTCCAGGTAGGTCTGGTGCTGGCGTTGCAAGGCGGCGATCGCGGGGAAGTCGGCGCGCCAGGGGGAGGGCTGAAACATGTTTGCGGGACCTGCAATGAAAATCGGGCCTGGCTTTACGCCAGACCCGATCTTATCACTTCGAACCTGATGGTTCTCAGTTGTGCGCGTGCAGCGCCTCGTTCAGCTCGATTGCCGACTTGTGCGTCTTGCACTCGACTGCGCCGTTGAGCGAGTTGCGACGGAACAGCAGGTCGGTCTGGCCGGCCAGATCACGGGCCTTGACCACCTTGACCAGTTCGTTGTTCTCGTCGAGCAGGTTCACCTTGGTGCCGGCCGTGATGTACAGGCCAGCTTCAACGGTGTTGCGGTCGCCCAGCGGGATACCGATACCGGCGTTGGCGCCGATCAGGCAGCCTTCGCCGACCTTGATGACGATGTTGCCGCCACCGGACAAGGTGCCCATGGTCGAACAACCGCCGCCCAGGTCCGAACCCTTGCCGACGAAGACGCCCGCCGAGACGCGGCCTTCGATCATGCCTGGGCCTTCGGTGCCGGCGTTAAAGTTGACGAAGCCTTCGTGCATGATGGTGGTGCTTTCGCCAACATAGGCGCCCAGACGCACGCGCGCCGCATCGGCGATACGCACGCCGGCCGGGACCACGTAGTCGGTCATTTTCGGGAACTTGTCGACCGAGAACACTTCCAGCAGCTCGCCCTTCAGACGTGCTTCCAGTTGCAGTTCGGCAAGCTCAGCCAGGTCGACCGCGCCACGGTTGGTCCAGGCTACGTTCGGCAGCAGCGGGAAAATGCCGGCCAGGCTCAGGCCGTGCGGCTTGACCAGGCGGTGCGAGAGCAGGTGCAGCTTGAGGTAGGCCTCAGGCGTCGAGGTCAGTGCGCTGTCTTCGGCCAGCAAGGTGGCGACCAGCGGCTTGTGGCTTTCTGCCAGGCGGGTCAGCAGCGCGTACTGGGTAGCGTCGACCGACTTGACCGCATCGGCCAGCTGGCCGGCCTGGGCATTGCTGAACGCGATGGCCTGGTTGCCGCCTTCATAGCCCAGCACCGGGGCGATGGCAGCGATCAGTTCGGCGCTCGGGTTGAGCAGTGGTTGTGCGTAGAACACTTCCAGCCAAGTGCCCTGACGGTTTTGGGTGCCGACACCGAAGGCCAGGCTGAACAGAGTAGTGGACATGCGATTACCTCTTGCAAATAGGGGGTGGCAGCGCTGTTGGGCTCAGCCCAGCGCAGCGGCGTACAGATCCGGCTTGAAGCCGACCAGGGTGCGTTCGCCAAGGTCGAGCACCGGGCGCTTGATCATCGACGGCTGGGCCAGCATCAATTCGACGGCCTTGGCCTGGTCAATGTCGGCTTTGCTGGCATCGTCGAGTTTGCGGAACGTGGTGCCGGCGCGGTTGAGCACAACCTGCCAGCCGTGCTCGTTGCACCAGCGGATCAGGCTGTCACGGTCGATGCCTTGGCTTTTATAGTCGTGAAAGGCGTAGTCGATGGCGTGTTCTTCAAGCCAGCTACGGGCCTTTTTCATGGTGTCGCAGGCCTTGATGCCGTAGAGAGTGTAAGCCATTGAATTCAAAGGGTCCGGCGGGTTCACCCAAAACCTCCCCAATATCTCCCGTTGTTTAGTCGGCGGATTATGCGACATCGCTGGGGCTCGCGCCACGGCTGGCTGCCGAATGCCCGCGGTTAAGCGCGTTGAGTAGCACGCTGTTACACATTCTGCGGCAGCCTGCGACTATCGTGCAGCGGCAGATGCCCTTAACTCCCCGCTAACATATTGTTTCAATTGCGGTCCTAGCGCTGTAAGCGTTTCTCCAATTTGACAGGATTTTTACCGATGCAGTCAGCCTATACCGTCCTCATCCTGCTGACGCTGGTAAGCGTGTCCAAGCTGGTCGGGCGCTTGATCCCACTGCCGTTGCCGTTGGTACAGATCGCGGCAGGCGCACTATTGGCGTGGCCCAGCCTGGGCTTGCATGTGGCATTGGAGCCGGAGCTGTTCCTGTTTCTGTTCCTGCCGCCGCTGCTGTTCGCCGATGGCTGGCGTATCCCCAAGCGGGAGCTGTGGCGCATGCGCGGCCCGGTCATCGCCCTGGCCGTTGGGCTGGTGCTGTTTACCGTGGTCGGCGCGGGTTACTTCATTCATTGGCTGCTGCCGAGCATTCCGCTGCCGGTGGCGTTTGCCCTCGCCGCCGTGCTGTCGCCGACCGATGCAGTGGCCGTCTCGGCCATTGCCCAGGACCGACTGCCGACGCCGTTGATGCACATGCTTCAGGGCGAAGCCTTGCTCAATGATGCCTCGGGCCTGGTGACCTTCAAGTTCGCCTTGGCTGCGGCGATTACCGGGGTGTTTTCGCTCACCGACGCGAGCTTGTCGTTCGTACTGGTGGCGTTGGGAGGGCTGGCCGTCGGCGTGGCGTTGAGCTGGCTGGTAGGGCGGCTACGCGCGTGGATGATCACCCGCGGCTGGGATGATCCGGCCACCCATGTGGTGTTCATGCTGTTGCTGCCGTTCGCAGCCTATGTGCTGGCCGAGCGTCTTGGTGTGTCGGGCATCCTTTCGGCGGTAGCCGCAGGCATGATGCAGAGCTGGCTGGATCTGCTGCCGCGCCAGACCAGCACCCGGCTACTCAATCGCAGCGTCTGGTCGTTGCTTGAGTTCGCCTTCAACGGTTTGATCTTCTTGCTGCTGGGCCTGCAGTTGCCGGACATCATCAAGGCAGTGGTCAGCCACGAAACCTCGCTGTGGCCGGCGCTCGCCTACCGCTGCCTGGAAGTGCTGGCGATCTTTGCGGCGCTGATCGTGCTCCGTTTCATCTGGGTGCAGAGCATCTGGCGGGCGATTGGCGTGGTACGCCGCTGGCGCGGCAAGCCTGAACTGGTATTGGTGCCGACTGCACGTTCCTGCTGGCTGTTGACCCTGGGCGGCGTGCGCGGGGCGGTGACCTTGGCAGGCGTGATGTCGGTGCCGTTGTTGATCAGTGCCGGGGAGGCGTTCCCGCAACGCGACTTGCTGATCTTTATTGCCGCCGGGGTGATTCTGTTGTCGTTGATCAGTGCATGCATTGCCTTGCCGCTGCTCTTGCGCGGCATTACCCAGAGCCCGGACGAGCGCTTGCAGCAGGAAGTGCGGGAGGCGTGGCGGCTGACCGCAGAGGCAGCGATCCATGCCCTCGAAGCCGAGGAAGTGGTCGATGCCAACGCTGCTCAGGATGCGGCTCAGGCAACCTTGGCGGTCGAGCTCAAGGCGCGGCTGATGGCCGAGTATCGCGATGAACTGGCCAGCTACAACGACAGCGCCGAAGCCCGTGAGCTGGCGCACCAGATGGACTTGCTCGAGCGTCGCCTGCGTTTGCGTGCGCTGCGTGCCCAGCGCCTGGAGCTCTATAGCCTGCATCGCCAGCACCTGGTAGGTGATGAGGTCGTGCGCCAGGTGCTGGGCGATCTGGACATGAGCGAGGCCAACCTTGGACAGGTTCGCTAGGTTCAGTCGTGCGGGTAGGCCAGGCGCATCAGCTCAAGGTCCTTTTCGCTGAGCTGGTGGTTGCGTGCGATTTCAAAATCGCCGATGGTCTGCCATTGCGCGACGGCATAATGCATGATCGACAACGGGTCGTAAGCGGTTTTTATCATGGCTGTATCAGCCTGCACGTCCAGATACTGCTGGTGCACATCCTGTGCAGTCCAGCCAGCGGCTTGGAGCGTGGCGATAAGCGCCTGTTCGTTCCACGGGATATTGGCATCAGGGTGGGTGTGTTCGTGCTGTAGTCCGAGGGCGTGGCCGAACTCATGCAGCACTGTACATTCAAACCACTCTTCGCCGGGAGCGACGTTCAGGCACATGGTCTCATCGGTATAGGCCAGCGCATCGGTGCCGAGGTCTGATTGATTGTGCAGGACATCCTTGCCGGTCAGAACCCTGATCTGGGCCTTGGCATCGTTGTCTTCGGCCAGATCCAATTCCAGATTCGCCTCGGACAAGTCAGTCCACTGGCTCGCCAGTTCGAAAATTGCCATTTTCAGGCTTCGATCAGGTGAGCCCATGAACGAGATCCACAGCGTGCGGCCCGGCTCCCACAAGTGCGTGTGTTTGACGAGGCCGCGTTTGTGTCGCCCGCCACTACTTACGCCTCTGTTGCGTGGGTTTTCGGCGATCGCCAGGTCGTAGGAGAGCTGCTCTGGGATGCGGTTGCGGCAACAAGGCCGGGAATCGATGATCATCGGGAAAGCTCCTGGTCAATTGATGGACCACGAGCTTCGCGGATCGGCTATGCAGCTGTGCCTTACATATATCAGCTTGTAACTGGCTCAGCGGCGTTCAAGGAAGCGCTGGATACGCGACGCCGCCTCGATGCACTCCTCCAATGGTGCGACCAGGGCCATGCGCACACGGCCTGCGCCTGGGTTGACGCCGTCGACTTCGCGGGACAGGTATGAACCCGGCACGACGGTGACATGCTCAGCTTCGAACAGATCGCGGGTGAAGTCAGCATCGCAACCCGGCACCTTGGCCCACAGGTAGAAGCTGCCATCGGGCCGCTGCACGTCCATAACCGGCTGGAGAATCTCCAGCACGGCGTCGTACTTGGCCCGGTACTGGTCGCGGTTGGCCCGTACGTGAGTTTCGTCCTGCCAGGCGGCCACGCTGGCCAGCTGGGTTTGCACGGGCATGGCGCAGCCGTGATAGGTGCGGTACAGCAAAAACGGCTTGATGATCTGCGCATCGCCCGCGACAAAGCCTGAGCGCAGGCCGGGCAGGTTGGAGCGCTTGGACAGGCTGTGGAACACCACGCAGCGCTTGAAGTCGCTGCGACCCAGCTCGGCGCACGCGGTGAGCAGGCCCGGCGGCGGGTTTTCTTCGTCGAAGTACAGCTCGCTGTAGCATTCGTCGGAGGCAATCACGAAGTCGTGCTCGTCGGCCAGGGCGATCAGCCTTTTCAGCGTGTCCAGCGGCACCAGCGCGCCGGTCGGGTTGCCTGGCGAGCACAGGAACAGGATCTGGCAGCGTTGCCAGGTCTCGGCCGACACTGCGTCGAAGTCAGGATTGAAACCGTTGTCTTCCAGGCACGGCAGGTAGTGCGGGGTGGCACCGGCCAGCAGCGCTGCACCTTCGTAGATCTGGTAGAACGGGTTGGGGCTGATCACCAGGCCATCGTTGGCGCGGTTTACCACCGCCTGGGTGAATGCAAACAGGGCCTCGCGGGTACCGTTGACCGGCAGGATGTGACGGTCAGCGTCAAGCCAGCCGCCGGGCACATTGAAGCGGCGTTCGCACCACTGGCCAATCGCCTGACGCAGGGCCGGCAAACCCAGCGTGCTGGGATACACCGCCAGCTTGTCGAGGTTGTCTGCCAGGGCCTTGGCTACAAAGGCCGGCGACTCGTGCTTGGGTTCGCCGATCGACAGGGCAATGGCACGTTTGTCAGCGGCGGGCTGCACGCTGCCGAGCAGGGCGCGCAGCTTCTCGAACGGGTAGGGCTGCAGCTGGGTCATGGCTTGGTTCATCGGCACGAGGTCTCGTCAATCATCTAGATAGTCAGGCGGGCAGGGCTGTTGTCGCTGCCTTGGCTGGGCTGCAACTGCTGGACCAGCGCTTCTTGCAGGCGGCTGCACAGTTGCGGGTCGGACAGCGGCTGGTTGTTGGCGTCGGTAATGAAGAACACGTCTTCGACCCGCTCGCCGAGAGTGGCGATCTTGGCGTTTTGCAGCGACAGGTCGAACTCGAGGAAGATCCGCCCGATCCGTGCCAGCAGGCCAGGCCGGTCGGGAGCCGTGATCTCGAGAATGGTCACCGCGCGCTGGGCATCATTGAGGATGGTCACCTGCGGCGCAAAGGTGAAGTGCTTGAGCTGACGCGGGACTCGCCGCTGGATGATGGTCGGGTAGTCTTCCGGGTTGCGCAAGGCTTCGGTCAAACCGTCGCGAATCTGCTTGACCCGCTGCGGATTGTCGCCGATCGAGCCGCCGTCGTTGTCCAGCACGATGTAGGTGTCGAGGGTGAACTGGCTGCTCGAAGTGATGATGCGCGCGTCGTGGATGTTCAGGTTCAGCTGCGACATCGCCGCCACCGTCACCGCAAAGAAGTCGTGCTGGTCGGGCGCATAGATGAAGATCTGCGTGCCACCTTCGAACTCGCGCTGGGTGGTTTCCTTGATCAGCACCAGCGGGCCGCCGTCAGCCGGCTGCTGCAGGATTGCATCGCTGTGCCAGGCGACGTCGGCGGCGGTGTGCTTGAGGAAGTAGTCGTCACCCAGTTGCGACCAGAGCTGCTCGACGTCGTCCGGGTCGGTGCCTTCGCGGATCAGGATGTCCAGCGCAGCGCTTTGTGTCTGGCGGATCTGCTCTTCGCGGTCGAGCGGGTTTTCCAGGCCGCGGCGCAGTGCGCGCTTGGTCTCGCTGTAAAGCTGGCGCAGCAGGCTGGCGCGCCAGGAGTTCCACAGCGTCGGGTTGGTCGCGTTGATGTCGGCAACGGTCAGTACGTAGAGATAGTCGAGGCGCGTTTCATCGCCGACGTGCAGGGCAAAATCATTGATCACCTGCGGGTCGGAGAGGTCCTTGCGCTGGGCCGTGGTCGACATCATCAGATGGTTGCGCACCAGCCAGACGATCAGCCGAGTGTCCCAGGTCGGCAGCTGGTGGCGTTCGCCGAACGCCTGCGCATCGACTGCACCGAGCTCGGAGTGGTCGCCCTGACGGCCCTTGCCGATGTCGTGATAGAGCCCGGCCAGGTAGATCAGCTCGGGTTTGGGCAGACGGCCCATGAGCTTGCTGGCCAGCGGGAATTTCTCTGAAACCGGGGTGTACTGCAATTTGCGCAGGTGCTTGATCAGGTTGAGCGTATGCGCATCGACCGTATAGATGTGGAACAGGTCATGCTGCATCTGCCCGACGATCAGGCCGAACTCGGGCAGGTAACGGCCAAGAATGCCGTAGCGGTTCATCCGGCGCAGGTTGCGGTGGATGCCGATCTCGCACTTGAACAGCTCGATAAACAGGCTGGTGTTGCGGATATCGTTGCGAAAGTCATCGTCGATCAAGTGTCGATGGGCACGCAGCAGGCGCACGGTATCGGCGCGCACGCCCTTGATTTCGGGGTGCTGGGCCATCAGCACGAACATCTCGAGCATGGCAAACGGGGTGCGCTTGAACACGTTCTGATGGGCGGCCTCGATGTAGCCATCATGCAGCCGGAAGCGGGCGTTGAGCGGCTGGGTGGTGCCGCTGTCTTCGTCCGCCAGAATCACTTCTTCGAAATGCTGGATGATCAGGTCGCAGAGCTGGCTGATGCTCATCACCACCCGATAGTACTGCTGCATGAACTGCTCGATGGCACGCTTGGGGTTTTCGTCGCTGAAGCCGAGCAAGGCGGCGATGCTGCGCTGGTGATCGAACAGCAGGCGGTCTTCGGCGCGGCCGGCGAGCATGTGCAGGGCATAGCGCACCCGCCAGACAAACGCCTGGGACGATGCCAGCAGTTCGTTTTCGCTTTCCAACAGGAAGCCTTCGCCGGCCAGGGCGTGCAGGTTCAAGGTGCCGTACTGGCGGCGCGCGACCCAAAGCACGGTCTGGATATCACGCAGGCCGCCGGGCGAGCCCTTGACGTTGGGTTCGAGGTTGTATTCGGTGTCGTTGTACTTGTGGTGGCGGGCCTTGAGCTCGGCGCGCTTGGCCAGGAAGAACTCCTTGCTCGGCCACAGGTGCGAGGTACTGGTGGCCTCGAGCATGCGCTGACGCAGGGCTTCGGGGCCGCAAATGGTGCGGCTTTCCATCAGGTTGGTGATCACCGTCAGGTCGGCGCGGGCCTGCTCGACGCACTCGTCGACACTGCGCACGCTCTGGCCGACTTCAAGGCCGATGTCCCAGAGCAGGGTCAGTAGCTGTTCGATGGCGTCGCGATACTGCTCGTGCTGGGCGCCGTCGAGCAGAATCAGCAGGTCGATGTCCGAGTACGGGTGCAGTTCGCCGCGGCCATAGCCGCCCACGGCGATCAGGGCGATCGCTTCGGGTGGTTGCCAGTCGAACTGGCTCCAGGCCTGTTGCAGGATGTTGTCGACGAACCAGGCGCGATCTTCGATCAGCCGGCGGATGTCACGGCCTTCGCGAAAGCGCCGATCGAGCACCTCGCGGGCCAGGCGGATAGCCTTCTTGAAGGCTGCGATGGGGCTTGCCTTGAGCGCCAGTTCCGCCTGGAACTGGCCGCGGTCGAACAGCTCGGGATCCACCTGGGGCATCGAGTCGCTTTCCTGAAAGTGTTAGGCCGACGTGCGGGGGATGGTGTCGTCTTTGCGCAGGGTGAAGATCTCGTAACCGGTCGCGGTAACCACCAGGGTGTGCTCCCACTGCGCCGACAGCTTGCGGTCCTTGGTGATGGCCGTCCAGCCGTCGCCCAGTACCTTGGTGTCGGCCTTGCCCTGGTTGATCATCGGCTCGATGGTGAAGGTCATACCTTCCTTGAGCTCCATGCCAGTGCCGGCCCGGCCGTAGTGCAGGATCTGCGGTTCTTCATGGAAAACCTTGCCGATGCCGTGACCGCAGAACTCGCGCACCACCGAAAAACCGTTCTTCTCGGCGTGCTTCTGGATCACTTCGCCGATGTCGCCCAGACGGCAGCCCGGCTTGACCAGCTCGATCGCCTTGTACATGCATTCCTGGGTGACCTGGGACAGGCGCTCGGCCCACACCGGCACGGTGCCGACATGGAACATGCGGCTGGTATCGCCGTGGTAGCCGTCCTTGATCACGGTCACGTCGATGTTCAGCGTGTCGCCATCCTTCAACGGCTTGTCGTTGGGGATGCCATGGCAGACCACGTGGTTGATCGAGGTGCAGATCGACTTCGGGTAGCCTTTGTAGTTGAGCGGGGCCGGGATGGCTTGCTGAATGTTGACGATGTAGTCGTGGCACAGGCGGTCGAGCGCTTCGGTGGTAACGCCGGGCTTGACGTGTGGCTCGATCATCTCCAGCACTTCAGCAGCCAGGCGGCCGGCGATGCGCATCTTTTCGATGTCTTCTGCAGTCTTGATGGTAACGGTCATTGACAGGCTCTCTACGGCGCCGTGCAGGGCGCGAACAAACGGGAAAGGCCAGATTCTACCAGAGCGAGGCGCCCATCTGTCGGCAGAAAGGCCCGCTGGCGGCTCTCTATATGAGGCATTTTGGCGCGATTGCGGGCCCGCTGCAAAAAGCACTGACGGACGCGACAGGATTGCAGTTCCGTCAGCGCCGAGTCTGTGGTATAAAGTGCGCCGCTTTCGGGGACGACCTCGACTGCCTTAACCCACACACGTGTCGACACGATGACCTGGGTGCCCCGACCGCTTCGGCGACGTGGGTTGGTCATTGGGATACGTGGAGGCCCAACCCGACTTATCAAGGAACAATCATGTCCCAAGTCAATATGCGCGATATGCTGAAGGCCGGTGTGCACTTCGGTCACCAGACCCGTTACTGGAACCCGAAAATGGGTAAATACATTTTCGGCGCGCGTAACAAGATTCACATCATCAACCTGGAAAAAACCCTGCCGATGTTCAACGACGCTCTGTCGTTCGTCGAGCGCCTGGCCCAGGGCAAAAACAAGATCCTGTTCGTCGGCACCAAGCGTTCCGCCGGCAAACTGGTCGCCGAGCACGCTGCTCGCAGTGGTTCGCCATACGTCGACCACCGCTGGTTGGGCGGCATGCTGACCAACTACAAGACCATCCGCGCTTCGATCAAGCGTCTGCGTGATCTTGAAGTCCAGGCTGAAGACGGTACCTTCGCCAAGCTGACCAAGAAAGAAGCTCTGATGCGTTCGCGCGATCTGGAGAAACTGGACCGCAGCCTGGGTGGTATCAAGGACATGGGCGGTCTGCCTGACGCACTGTTCGTCATCGACGTTGATCACGAGCGCATCGCGATCACCGAAGCCAACAAGCTGGGCATCCCGGTTATCGGCGTTGTCGATACCAACAGCAGCCCGGAAGGTGTTGATTACATCATCCCAGGCAACGATGACGCCATCCGCGCAATCGAGCTGTACATGGCTTCGATGGCTGACGCCATCATCCGCGGCCGCAACCATGTTGCTGGCGGCACCGAAGTCTATGTTGAAGAAGCAGCGGCACCAGCTGCTGAGTAATTGACGCCTGGCGTCTACTTGGCACGCAAAAAGGGGGCTTGGCCCCCTTTTTGCCACCTGAAATCCTCCTGTCAGCAATACCGCCGCATGATGACCTCCTGCTGGCAACAAGACAGTGGATTAGCAGAATTGAACGCCCGTGACGAGCGGGTGGAATGGTTGAAAAACTTTCCAAGAGGATTTTGAAATGGCAGCAATTACTGCAGCGCTGGTCAAAGAACTGCGCGAGCGTACCGGCGAAGGCATGATGGATTGCAAGAAAGCCTTGGAAAAGGCTGACGGCGATATCGAAAAAGCCATTGACGACATGCGTGCCTCCGGCGCCATCAAGGCCGCCAAAAAGGCTGGCAACGTTGCCGCTGAAGGCGCTATCGCCATCAAGGCCGACGACAAGTCCGCCGTCCTGCTGGAAGTGAACTCGCAGACCGACTTCCTGGCTCTGCAAGACGACTTCAAAAACTTCGTTGCTGAAAGCGTGGAACAGGCTTTCAACGACAAGCTGACCGACGCTGCCCCGCTGATCGCAGCGCGCGAATCGGCGCGTGAAGCACTGGTCGCCAAGGTTGGTGAGAACGTCAACATCCGTCGCCTGGTGCGCGTTGAGGGTGACGTTGTTGGTGCCTACCTGCACGGCAACAAGATCGGTGTTGCGGTTGTTCTGAAGGGCGGCGATGTTCAGCTGGCCAAAGAAATCGCCATGCACGTTGCTGCGTCGAACCCTGAGTTCCTCGATTCGTCGGAAATCTCCGCCGAGGCCATCGAGCGCGAGAAGGCTGTGTTCCTGCAGCTGAACGCTGACAAGATCGCCGGCAAGCCGGAAAACATCGTTGAGAACATGATCAACGGTCGTATCACCAAGTTCAAAGCCGAAGCCTCGCTGAAAGAGCAAGCTTTCGTCATGAACCCGGAGATCAAAGTCGGCGAACTGGCCAAGAAAGCCGGTGCTGAAATCGTTTCCTTCACCTACTTCAAAGTAGGCGAAGGCATCGAGAAGCCGGTCGACAACTTCGCTGAAGAAGTTGCCGCCCAGCTGGCTGCTGCCAAGCAGTAAGACAGCCTCGTCTGTCGCCCCAAAGAGGCTGCCCGCTCACGCGCGCAGCCTCTTTGTCAAACCGGCACCAGGTTTATCCGGCCTGGTACCGCTGGCGCTGAAGCAGCGCCACGCTACAGTTAGCTGGCTGTAACCCAGCCCGCGCAGAATTTTCTTAAAAACGCCGCAGGAGAGACTCGCAATGGCTCAGCAGGTGAGTGGTCGCCAACCTCGCTATAAACGCATTTTGCTCAAACTTAGCGGCGAGGCCCTGATGGGCTCGGAAGAGTTCGGGATCGACCCGAAAGTGTTGGACCGCATGGCCCTCGAAGTGGGGCAGCTGGTCGGCATCGGTGTCCAGGTGGGCCTGGTCATCGGCGGCGGCAACCTGTTCCGCGGTGCAGCGCTCAGCGCCGCCGGCATGGATCGGGTTACCGGCGACCACATGGGCATGCTCGCCACGGTGATGAATGGCCTGGCCATGCGCGACGCCCTCGAGCGTTCGAACATCCCGGCACTGGTCATGTCGGCCATCTCCATGGTCGGCGTCACCGACCATTACGATCGTCGCAAAGCTATTCGCCACCTCAACTCCGGGGATGTGGTAATTTTCTCCGCCGGTACCGGCAACCCGTTCTTCACCACCGACTCCGCAGCCTGCCTGCGCGGCATCGAAATCGATGCAGATGTGGTGCTGAAGGCGACCAAGGTCGACGGTGTGTACACTGCCGATCCATTCAAGGACCCGCACGCCGAGAAGTTCGATCGCCTCACCTATGATGAGGTTCTGGATCGCAAGCTGGGTGTGATGGACCTGACCGCAATCTGTCTGTGCCGCGACCACAAGATGCCATTGCGTGTATTCAACATGAACAAGCCTGGCGCCCTGCTGAATATCGTGGTGGGTGGCGCTGAAGGTACTTTGATCGAGGAAGGCCAAGCATGATCAACGAAATCAAGAAAGATGCTCAGGAACGTATGACCAAGTCGCTGGAATCGCTCCAGCATGCGTTCAGCCGCATCCGCACCGGTGTTGCTCACCCAAGCATTCTCGAAGGCGTGATGGTGCCGTACTACGGTGCCGATACGCCGATCAAGCAAGTGGCCAGCATCACCGTCAAGGATTCGCGCACCCTGCAGGTCGTTGCTTTCGAGCGCAACATGCTCAGCGCGGTCGACAAGGCTATCGGTAGCGCAGGCCTCAACCTGAACCCGACCAACCTGGGCGAGCTGCTGCTGATCACCATGCCAGCCCTTACCGAAGAAACCCGCAAGGGCTTCACCAAGCAGGCCCGTGAAGCTGCCGAAGATGGCCGTGTCGCCGTGCGCAACATCCGTCGTGATGCGCTCAGCCAGCTCAAGGACCTGGTCAAGGAAAAGGAAATCAGCGAAGACGAAGAGCGTCGTGCGGCTGATGACATCCAGAAGCTGACCGACAAGTTCGTCGCGGATATCGAGACTGCCGTGAAGGCGAAGGAAAAGGACCTGATGGCCGTCTGAGGCCAGGGTTCTCTTCATGGAAAAGACCAAGCAAGCGGCGCCGTCAGGGGTGCCGCGTCACGTCGCGATCATCATGGACGGCAACAATCGCTGGGCGAAGAAGCGTCTGCTGCCCGGTGTTGCCGGGCATAAAGCTGGCGTGGATGCTGTGCGCGCGGTGATTGAAGTATGTGCCGAGGCGGGTGTCGAAGTCCTGACCCTGTTCGCCTTCTCCAGTGAAAACTGGCAACGCCCGGCCGATGAAGTCGGCGCATTGATGGAGTTGTTTTTCACGGCCTTGCGCCGCGAAGCCCGGCGCCTCAATGACAACAACATCAGCCTGCGCATCATCGGTGATCGCAGCCGCTTTCATCCGGAGCTGCAGGCCGCCATGCGCGAGGCCGAAGCGGCAACCGCCGGCAGCAATCGCTTCATCCTGCAGGTCGCTGCCAATTATGGTGGTCAGTGGGATATCGCCCAGGCAGCGCAACGGCTGGCCCGTGAGGTGCAGGCTGGGCATCTGCGCCCGGATGACATCACTCCGGGGTTGTTGCAGGCCTGTCTGTCGACCGGCGACCTGCCGCTGCCTGACTTGTGTATTCGTACCGGCGGCGAGCATCGCATCAGTAACTTCCTGTTGTGGCAGCTGGCCTACGCCGAGCTGTATTTCTCCGACCTGTTCTGGCCGGACTTCAAACACGAGGCCATGCGTATCGCGCTGGCCGATTTCGCTTCGCGCCAACGCCGCTTCGGGAAAACCAGCGAGCAGGTCGAGGCTGGAGCTCGTGCTTAATGCTTAAACAACGCATCATTACTGCGCTGATCCTGCTGCCGATTGCACTGGCTGGATTCTTTCTTCTGCAGGGCGGCGACTTCGCCCTGTTCATCGGCTGTGTGGTCACCTTGGGCGCCTGGGAATGGGCGCGTCTGGCCGGCTTGATGGCTCAACCAATGCGCATCGCTTATGCCGCTGTGGTGGCTGCGGCGTTGATGCTGCTGTACCTGTTGCCCGAACTGGCGCCTTGGGTGCTCGGCGCAGCGGTGATCTGGTGGGGGTTGGCGACCTGGCTGGTGCTGACCTACCCGCGCAGCAGCGAGCTGTGGTCGAGTGCCGCCTGCCGCCTGCTGATCGGCTTGCTGGTGCTGCTGCCGGCCTGGCAAGGCCTGGTGTTGCTCAAGCACTGGCCGCTGGGCAACTTCCTGATTCTCTCGGTGATGGTGCTGGTGTGGTCTGCCGACATCGGTGCGTACTTTTCCGGTCGCGCGTTCGGCAAGCGCAAGCTGGCCCCTCACGTCAGCCCCGGCAAGAGCTGGGAAGGCGTGTATGGCGGCCTTGCCGTCAGCCTGCTGATCGCGTTGGGCGTAGGCCTGGTGCGTGACTGGAGCATCGGCCAGCTGCTGTTGGGGCTGCTGGGTGCGGTAGTGGTGGTGATGGCTTCGGTGGTGGGTGATCTCACTGAAAGCATGTTCAAACGCCGCGAAGGCATCAAGGACAGCAGCAACCTGCTGCCTGGCCATGGTGGTGTGCTTGATCGCATTGACAGCCTGACCGCTGCCATCCCGATGTTCGCCGTGCTGCTGTGGGCCGCTGAATGGGGTGTCATGTGAGCCGTAGGCAACGGATCACGGTGCTTGGCGCTACCGGTTCGATTGGTCTGAGCACGCTTGACGTGATTGGCCGTCACCCAGAGCGCTACCAGGTATTTGCGCTCAGCGGCTATTCCCAGGTCGAGCAGCTGCTGGCGCTGTGTTTGCGCCATAGCCCAGCGTTTGCTGTGGTACCAAGCGCTGACGCTGCGCTGCGGCTGCGTGCGGATCTGGCGGCGGCGGGCAGTGCTACCGAGGTGCTCGAAGGCGAGGCCGGCCTGTGTCAGGTGGCTGCAGCCAGCGAAGTCGACGCGGTAATGGCTGCGATCGTCGGTGCTGCTGGCTTGCGTCCAACCCTGGCGGCGGTTGAGGCCGGCAAGAAGGTCCTGCTCGCCAACAAGGAAGCGCTGGTTATGTCCGGCGCATTGTTCATGGACGCAGTGCGGCGCAGTGGCGCGGTGTTGCTGCCGATCGACAGCGAGCACAATGCTATTTTCCAATGCTTGCCCGGCGATTATGCGCGTGGTCTGGGTGCAGTTGGCGTGCGCCGCATCTTGCTGACGGCCTCCGGCGGGCCGTTCCGCGAAACGCCATCGGCGCAGCTCGAAGCAGTCACGCCCGAGCAGGCCTGTGCCCATCCCAACTGGTCGATGGGGCGCAAGATTTCGGTCGACTCGGCGAGCATGATGAACAAGGGCCTCGAGCTGATCGAGGCGTGCTGGCTGTTCGATGCTGCGCCAGCTCAGGTCGAAGTCGTGGTGCATCCGCAAAGCGTGATCCACTCATTGGTGGATTACGTCGATGGTTCGGTGCTCGCCCAATTGGGTAATCCGGACATGCGCACGCCGATTGCCAATGCGCTGGCCTGGCCAGAGCGGATCGACTCCGGCGTTGCCCCGCTTGACCTGTTTGCCATCGCCCGGCTGGATTTCCAGGCGCCCGATCCGCAACGCTTCCCCTGCCTGCGCCTGGCGCGTCAGGCGGCAGAAGCCGGCGACAGTGCACCTGCGGTACTCAATGCGGCCAATGAAGTGGCAGTTGAGGCATTTTTGCAGCGGCGTATCCGCTTCCCGGAGATCGCGGGTATGATCGAGCAGGTGCTCGAACAGGAGCCAGTTGTGCCACTGACGTCGCTGGATGCGGTGTTTGCTGCCGACCAGCGCGCGCGGGAGCTGTCCCGGGAATGGCTGCGGCGGAACGGCCGCTGATGCGTGCTCGCTCCAGGGTTGTCCTGAACGTCTTTCGGAGATGGATATGACTGCGCTCTACATGATCATCGGTACCCTGGTTGCGTTGGGCGTGCTGGTCACCTTCCATGAATTTGGTCATTTCTGGGTTGCGCGCCGTTGCGGGGTCAAGGTGCTGCGTTTCTCGGTAGGCTTCGGCACCCCGCTGCTGCGCTGGCACGACCGGCATGGCACGGAATTCGTGGTTGCGGCCATTCCGCTGGGCGGTTACGTGAAGATGCTCGACGAGCGCGAGGGCGAAGTGCCGCCGGCGCTGATCGAGCAGTCGTTCAATCGCAAGCCGGTCGGCCAGCGCATCGCCATTGTCGCCGCTGGGCCGATCGCCAACTTCCTCCTGGCAATCGTGTTCTTCTGGCTGCTGGCCATGCTTGGCACCCAGCAGGTACGGCCGGTCATCGGTGCGGTCGAGGCGGGTAGCCTGGCCGCCAGTGCCGGCCTCGCTGCTGGCCAGGAAATCGTCTCGGTGGACGGCAAGGCGACCAATGGCTGGTCTGCGGTCAACCTGCAACTGGTGCGCCGCCTTGGCGAGAGCGGCACCCTGCGCGTGGGTGTGCTGGACGAGGGCAGCACTGCCGAGAAGCAACACGAGATCAACTTGAACCAGTGGCTGCGCGGGGCGGATGAACCCGATCCGATCCAGTCGCTGGGTCTGCGCCCGTGGCGCCCGGTGATTGCCCCGGTACTGGCCGAAATCGACCCGAACGGGCCGGCGGCGGCAGCGGGGCTGAAAACCGGTGACAAGCTGCTGAGCCTGGATGACATTGCCCTTAACGACTGGCAACAAGTGGTCGACAGCGTGCGTGCCCGCCCAGAGGCCAAGGTGCAGCTGCGGATCGAGCGCGATGCTGCGGTGCTGGATGTCGCGGTAACCCTGGCGCGCAAAGGCGAAGGCCAGGCCTCCGGTGGTTACCTCGGGGCAGGGGTCAAAGGTGGCGAATGGCCGGCGACGATGCTGCGCGAAGTCAGCTATGGGCCGCTGGCCGCGATGGGCGAAGGCCTGACGCGGACCTGGAACATGAGCATTCTGACCCTTGAGTCGTTGAAGAAAATGCTGTTCGGCGAGCTCTCGGTAAAAAACTTGAGCGGACCGATAACCATTGCTAAAGTGGCGGGCGCTTCAGCCCAGTCGGGCGTTGGGGATTTCCTGAATTTCCTGGCCTACCTGAGCATAAGCCTGGGGGTTCTGAACCTGCTGCCCATTCCAGTACTGGATGGGGGGCATCTGTTGTTCTACCTGATCGAGTTGGCACGCGGCCGTCCGCTGTCGGATCGGGTGCAAGGTTGGGGGGTCCAGATCGGTATAAGTTTGGTCATAGGGGTGATGTTGCTCGCCCTGATCAACGATCTGGGTCGACTATAAAGCTTCGCTCAATTGCAAACCTGCCGCCTTTTTGCGGCGGGTTGTTTATTGCCAGTTGGAATAAAAGGACTTCATGAAACGTCTGCTGCTAACTGCGGTCCTCTCCGCACTGATGATCGCTGAAGTTCACGCTGAGTCCTTCACCATCTCCGATATCCGCGTCAACGGCCTGCAGCGGGTTTCCGCCGGCAGCGTGTTCGGCGCACTGCCTCTGAACGTGGGCGATCAGGCTGACGACCGTCGCCTGGTGGATTCCACCCGCTCGCTGTTCAAGACTGGCTTCTTCCAGGATATCCAGCTGAGCCGCGACGGCAACGTCTTGATCATCAATGTGGTCGAACGTCCGTCGGTAGCCAGCATCGAGATCGAAGGCAACAAGGCGATCAGCACTGAAGACCTGATGAAAGGTCTGAAGCAGTCTGGTCTGGCCGAAGGCGAGATCTTCCAGCGCGCCACCCTCGAGGGTGTGCGTAACGAACTGCAACGTCAGTACGTGGCCCAGGGCCGCTACTCGGCCGAGGTCGAAGCTGAAGTCGTGCCACAGCCGCGTAACCGGGTTGGCCTGAAGATCAACATCAACGAAGGCACGGTTGCCGCGATCCAGCACATCAACGTGGTGGGCAACACCGTGTTCGATGATGACGAACTCGGCCAGTTGTTCGAGCTGAAAACCACCAACTGGTTGTCGTTCTTCAAGAACGACGACAAGTATGCCCGCGAAAAACTCTCCGGTGACCTCGAGCGTCTGCGCTCCTACTACCTGGACCGCGGCTACATCAACATGGACATCGCTTCTACCCAGGTGTCGATCACCCCGGACAAGAAGCACGTCTACATCACCGTCAACATCAACGAAGGTGAGAAGTACACCGTTCGTGACGTGAAGCTGTCCGGTGACCTCAAGGTTCCGGAAGACCAGGTCCAGTCGCTGCTGCTGGTGCAGCCAGGCCAGGTCTTCTCGCGCAAGGTGATGACCACCACGTCTGACCTGATCACCCGTCGTCTGGGTAACGAAGGCTATACCTTCGCCAACGTCAACGGCGTGCCGCAGGCGCACGATGAAGACCACACCGTCGACATCATGTTCGTGGTCGACCCGGGCAAGCGTGCCTACGTCAACCGCATCAACTACCGCGGCAACACCAAGACCGAAGATGAAGTGCTGCGTCGCGAAATGCGCCAGATGGAAGGCGGCTGGGCTTCGACCTACCTGATCGACCAGTCCAAGACTCGCCTTGAGCGTCTGGGCTTCTTCAAGGAAGTCAACGTCGAGACCCCGCCTGTGCCGGGTACCGATGACCAGGTCGACGTCAACTACAGCGTTGAAGAGCAGGCCTCCGGTTCGATCACCGCCAGCGTCGGTTTCGCCCAGAGCGCTGGTTTGATCCTCGGTGGTTCGATCAGCCAGACCAACTTCCTCGGTACCGGTAACAAGGTTTCGATCGGTTTGACCCGCAGCGAATACCAGACCCGCTACAACTTTGGCTTCGTTGACCCCTACTGGACTGCCGATGGCGTCAGCCTGGGCTACAACGCCTTCTACCGCAGCACCGACTACGACGACCTCGACGTCGACGTGGCCAGCTATGCAGTAGACAGCCTGGGTGCCGGTGTCAGCGTCGGTTACCCGATCAGCGAGACATCGCGTCTGACCTACGGCCTGAGCGTGCAGCAGGACAAGCTGAAGACCGGTCGCTACACCGTTGACGAGATCTTCGACTTCGTCGACAAAGAGGGCGACAACTTCCTCAACTTCAAGGCGTCTGTCGGCTGGTCCGAATCGACCCTGAACAAAGGTGTACTGGCTACCCGTGGTCACTCCCAGAGCCTGACCCTGGAAAGCACCGTGCCGGGCAGCGACCTGTCGTTCTACAAACTGGACTACCGTGGCCAGCTGTTCAAGCCGCTGTCCAACGATTACACCCTGCGTCTGCACACTGAGCTGGGTTACGGTGACGGTTATGGCAGTACCTCTGGTCTGCCGTTCTACGAGAACTACTACGCCGGTGGTTTCAACTCGGTACGTGGCTTCAAGGACAACACCCTCGGCCCGCGCAGTACGCCGAGCAAGGGTAACCGTCCGGGTACCGCGGCTGACCCCGATCAGGATCCGTTGGCCTTCGGTGGCAACGTGCTGGTCCAGGGTGGTGTCGAGTTGCTGTTCCCGCTGCCGTTCGTCAAGGACCAGCGCTCGCTGCGCACCTCCGTGTTCTGGGACGTGGGTAACGTGTTCGACACCAACTGCGGTTCCAAGCCTGATTGCACCAAGGTCGGCTTCTCGGACATGGCCAGTTCGGTTGGCCTGGGCGTAACCTGGATCACTGCGCTGGGCCCGTTGAGCTTCAGTTTGGCAATGCCGATCAAGAAGCCGGCAGAAGCCGAAACCCAGGTGTTCCAATTCTCTCTGGGGCAGACCTTCTAAGGTCGGCCCCGTGCTTAACGACAACGGATTCTCCAGGAGTGCATCGTGCGTAAGTTGACCCAACTGGCCTTCGTGGCTGCGGCGCTGGTCGCCACCCCCGCTTTCGCCGAAATGAAAGTGGCTGTGCTGAACTATCAGATGGCACTGCTCGAGTCGGACGCCGCCAAGCGTTACGCCGTCGATGCCGAGAAGAAGTTCGGCCCGCAACTGACCAAGCTCAAGGGCCTGGAAAGCAGCGCCAAAGGCATCCAGGACCGTCTGCTCAAAGGCGGCGACAAGATGCAGCAGCAAGAGCGTGAGCGTCTTGAGCTCGAGTTCAAGCAAAAAGCCCGTGACTTCCAGTTCCAGTCCAAGGAACTCAACGAAGCCAAGGCCGTTGCCGACCGTGACATGCTCAAGCAGCTCAAGCCGAAGCTGGACGGTGCTGTTGAAGAAGTGATCAAGAAAGGCGGCTTTGACCTGGTACTCGAGCGCGGCGCAGTGATCGATGTCAAACCGCAGTACGACATCACTCGCCAAGTCATCGAGCGCATGAACCAAGCCCGTTGATATGACCGTGACCATGACGCTCGGCCAATTGGCCGAGGCGCTCGGCGCTACCCTCAAGGGGCCCGAGGCGCTGCAGATTACCGGGCTGGCCACCTTGCAGGAGGCCGGTCCCGGGCAATTGAGCTTTCTCGCCAACCCGCAGTACCGCAAGTACCTGGACAATTCCCAGGCTTCTGCGGTTCTGCTCAAGGCAGCAGACGCCGAAGGCTTCGCCGGCAACGCCGTGATCGTCGCCGACCCGTATCTGGCTTACGCGCGCATCTCTCACCTGTTCGACCCAAAGCCCAAGGCTGTAGCGGGGATTCACCCCAGCGCCGTGGTTGCTGATGACGCTCAGGTCGATGCCAGTGCCAGCATTGGGCCGTTTGCGGTGATCGAGAGCGGTGCGCGCATCGCTGCCAATGTCACCGTGGGTGCGCACTGCTTCATTGGTGCGCGCTGTGTGATTGGCGAAGGCGGCTGGCTGGCCCCGCGGGTCACGCTGTATCACGACGTGACCATTGGTGCGCGGGTGACGATTCAGTCCGGTGCGGTGATCGGCGGCGAGGGCTTCGGCTTTGCCAATGAGAAGGGCGTCTGGCGCAAGATTGCCCAGATCGGCGGTGTGAGCATCGGTGATGATGTCGAGATCGGCGTCAATACTGCGGTAGACCGCGGTGCATTGGCGGATACCCAGATCGGCAACGGGGTCAAGCTCGACAACCAGATCCAGATCGCGCACAACGTGCAGATTGGCGATCACACGGCCATGGCCGCGTGTGTCGGCATCTCTGGCAGCACCCGCATTGGCAAGCATTGCACCATTGCTGGCGGTGTCGGCATGGTTGGCCATATCGATGTCTGCGACAACGTGTTCGTCTCCGGCATGACCATGGTTACCCGTTCGATCACCGAGCCGGGTGCCTATTCTTCCGGCACGGCCATGCAGCCGCTGGGTGATTGGCGCAAGAGTGCGGCGCGGATTCGCCAGCTCGACGATATGGCCAAACGCCTGCAGCAGATGGAAAAACGCTTCGAGACCGTGACCTCAGGTGGCCAGCCGACATCAGAAGGCTGATACCATTTCCTGAGCCAAGAGTGATCCGTTGCTAGCTGGCTCCTCTATTGGATTGCTAAAGGAGCGTGTGGTCAGCACCTGCGCTCCCTATTCTTACTACAGGCTTCCCCCCGAAATGATGGACATCAACGAGATTCGCGAATACCTGCCTCACCGTTACCCGTTCCTGCTGGTGGACCGGGTCACGGAGCTGGACTTCGAGGCCCAGAGCATTCGTGCCTACAAGAATGTCAGCATCAACGAGCCGTTCTTCAATGGCCACTTCCCGGCCCACCCGATCATGCCAGGCGTGCTGATCATCGAAGCCATGGCCCAGGCAGCCGGGATTCTCGGGTTCAAGATGCTCGATGCCAAGCCGGCAGACGGCACGCTGTACTACTTCGTTGGCTCCGACAAGCTACGCTTCCGTCAGCCAGTGTTGCCAGGCGACCAGTTGGTCCTGGAAGCCAAGTTCCTCAGCCGCAAGAGCATGATCTGGAAGTTTGAGTGCCGTGCCCTGGTTGACGGCAAGCCGGTATGCTCGGCGCAGATTACCTGTGCGGAACGCTCCCTATGAATTCAATTGATCCGCGGGCTATCGTCGATCCTTCTGCCAGGCTGGCGGACGGTGTCGAGGTGGGCCCCTGGTCGATCATTGGTCCCGATGTCGAAATCGGGGAGGGCACAGTAATCGGCCCACATGTGGTACTCAAAGGGCCGACCCGGATCGGCAAGAACAACCGTATCTACCAGTTTTCCTCGATTGGCGAAGACACCCCTGACCTCAAGTACAAGGGTGAAGCGACGCGTCTGGTGATCGGCGACCACAACGTGATCCGCGAAGGCGTGACCATTCACCGCGGAACCGTTCAGGACCGTGCTGAAACCACCCTCGGCGATCACAATTTGATCATGGCCTATGCCCACATCGGCCATGACAGTGTGATCGGCAACAATTGCATTCTGGTCAACAACACTGCGCTGGCTGGCCATGTGCATGTGGGCGACTGGGCAATTCTGTCTGGTTACACCCTGGTTCATCAGTACTGCCATATCGGCGCTCACGCGTTTTCCGGCATGGGCACCGCGATCGGCAAGGACGTACCCGCGTTCGTCACTGTATTTGGCAGCCCGGCCGAAGCCCGCAGCATGAACTTCGAAGGCATGCGTCGGCGTGGATTCAGCGAGGAAGTCATCCTCGCGCTGCGCAAGGCCTACAAAATGGTCTATCGCCAGGGCTTGACGGCTGACGAGGCTATCAACGAGTTGCAGGAGTTGGCTGCATTGCACCCTGAGGTCGAGCTGTTCCGTGCCTCCATCCAGAGCTCCGCTCGCGGCATCACCCGCTGATATGAGTGAGCTTTGTGTAGCGTTGGTCGCAGGTGAGGCCAGCGGCGATATCCTTGGCTCCGGTTTGATGCGCGCACTCAAGGCGCGCCATCCTGGTGTGCGCTTTATCGGTGTCGGCGGCCCGTTGATGGAGGCCGAGGGCATGCAGTCCTACTTCCCCATGGAGCGCCTGGCAGTGATGGGTCTGGTTGAGGTGCTCGGGCGTCTGCGTGAGCTGCTCAAGCGACGCAAACTGCTGATCGAGACCCTGCTTGACGCGAAGCCCGATGTGTTCATCGGCATCGATGCACCCGACTTCACCCTCAATATTGAACTGAAACTGCGCCAGCACGGCATCAAGACCGTGCACTACGTCAGCCCGTCGGTCTGGGCCTGGCGGCAGAAGCGGGTGCTGAAGATCCGCGAAGGCTGCGACCTGATGCTGACCCTGCTGCCATTCGAGGCGCGCTTCTATGAAGAGCAGGGTGTACCGGTGCGCTTTGTCGGCCATCCGCTGGCCGATACGATTCCGCTGGAGGCTGACCGTCAAGCCGCTCGTGCCGAGCTGGGCCTGCCCGCCGGGCCGCTGGTGGCATTGATGCCCGGCAGCCGCGGCGGCGAAGTCGGCCGGCTGGGTGCGCTGTTCCTAGAGGCCGCCGAGCGTTTGCAGCAGTTGATCCCGGGTGTGCGGTTTGTCTTGCCCTGCGCCAACCAGACCCGCCGTGAGCAGATCGAGCAGATGCTGGCAGGTCGCGACCTGCCGCTGACTCTGCTTGATGGTCAGTCACATCAGGCACTGGCCGCCTGCGATGCAGTGCTGATTGCGTCGGGTACCGCTACGCTGGAAGCGATGCTGTACAAGCGGCCAATGGTTGTCGCCTATCGCCTGGCGCCGCTGACCTACTGGATTCTCAAACGCATGGTCAAAAGCCCCTACGTGTCGCTGCCTAATCTGTTGGCGCAGCGCATGTTGGTGCCGGAACTGCTGCAGGACGCCGCCACCAGCGAGGCCCTGGCGCAGACCCTGGCACCGTTACTTGCCGATGGTCAGCATCAGACTGACAGCTTTGATCAGATTCACCGCACCCTCCGCCGTGACGCCTCGAACCAGGCGGCGGACGCAGTGCTGGCCTTGTTGGAGCGACGCTAGATGCAGCTGGGACTGGATTTCAACCTGGTCGAAGAACTCGTTGCAGGCGTCGACGAAGTTGGCCGCGGGCCACTCTGCGGTGCGGTGGTCACGGCAGCGGTGATCCTCGATCCACGGCGGCCGATCCTCGGTTTGAACGACTCCAAGAAGCTCACCGAAGCCAAGCGTGAAGCGTTGTTCGATGAAATCTGCGAAAAAGCCCTGAGCTTTTGCATTGCGCGGGCTGAGGTTGATGAAATCGACCGGCTGAACATTCTCCATGCCACCATGCTGGCCATGCAGCGCGCGGTCGAGGGCTTGAGCATCACGCCCAAGCTTGCCTTGATCGATGGCAATCGCTGCCCGGTGCTGGCTGTGCCATCCGCCCCAGTGGTGCAGGGCGACGCCAAGGTGCCTGCGATCGCTGCCGCGTCGATCCTGGCCAAGGTCACCCGCGACCGTGAGATGAGTGCCTTCGAGTTGATCTACCCCGGCTACGGCATGGGTGGTCACAAAGGCTATCCGACCCCCGTGCACCTTGAGGCGCTGGCCCGGCTTGGGCCTACGCCGATCCACCGGCGCTCCTTCGCGCCGGTGCGGGTGGCCTGGGAAGCCCGCGCGGGTGTGCCTACCTCACTGATCTGATTGCCTGCGCGGGTCGCGCTGCGACCCTGCAGGCCGTCACGTGGCAGCGCAGCCGTTCACATTTGCGGTACAATCCCGCGCTTGTCCGCTGCTCTGCTATAGGCCCCCTTACATGTCGGTTTCTTTCGTTCACCTTCGTGTGCACTCCGAATTCTCCCTGGTCGATGGCCTGGTGCGGATCAAGCCGCTGGCCAAGGCCTTGGCCGGACTGAACATGCCGGCAGTGGCGATTACCGACCAGAGCAACATGTGCTCGTTGGTGAAGTTCTACAAGAGCGCGATGGGCAACGGCATCAAGCCGATTTGCGGCGCCGATTTGTGGCTGGCCGGGGCTGATCCGGAAGCGCCATTGTCGCGTATCTGCTTCCTGGCGATGAACCCCAAGGGTTATCGCAACCTCACCGAATTGATTTCGCGCGGCTGGGTCGACGGCCAGCGCAATGGCTTGGTGGTCATCCAGCGCGACTGGATAGCCCCGGCCAGCGAAGGCTTGATCGCACTGTCTGCCGCCCGCGAAGGGGATATCGGCATGGCCCTGCTCAGCGGCCGCAGCGCAGAGGCCGAAGCGTTGCTGCGCGACTGGCTGGGCATGTTCCCCGGGCGCTTCTACGTCGAGCTGCAGCGCACCAATCGCCCTGGCGATGAAGACTACCTGCACGCCGCTGTAGCCCTGGCGGACCGGGTTGGCGCGCCGCTGGTCGCGACCAACGATGTCCGCTTCATCAAACAGACTGATTTTGACGCCCACGAAACCCGCGTCTGCATCGGCGAGGGCTGGACCCTCGACGACCCGCGCCGACCGCGCCTGTACAGCGATCAGCAATACCTGAAAAGCCAGGAAGAGATGGTCGAGCTGTTCAGCGATCTGCCCGACGCCGTGGCCAACACGGTGGAAATCGCCAAGCGCTGCAACATCGAGGTGCAACTGGGCAAGCACTTCCTGCCCGACTTCCCGACGCCCAATGGCATGGGCATCGATGACTACCTGCGCCACGTTTCCCACGAGGGCCTGGAAGAACGCCTGACTGTGATCCTGCCCAAGGACACTACCGAGGACTACGAGGCCAAGCGTCAGGTCTATCTGGACCGGCTCAAGTTCGAGCTGGATATCATCATCCAAATGGGCTTCCCCGGTTACTTCCTGATCGTTATGGACTTCATCAAGTGGGCCAAGAACAACGGCGTACCGGTCGGCCCTGGCCGGGGTTCGGGTGCCGGTTCGCTGGTCGCCTACGTGTTGAAGATTACCGACCTGGACCCGCTGGCCTACGACCTGCTGTTCGAGCGCTTCCTCAACCCTGAGCGGGTATCGATGCCCGACTTCGACGTCGACTTCTGCATGGATGGCCGCGACCGAGTCATCGAGTACGTCGCCGACGCCTATGGGCGTAACGCGGTAAGCCAGATCATCACCTTTGGCACCATGGCTGCGAAAGCGGTGGTGCGCGATGTGGCGCGGGTGCAGGGCAAGTCCTACGGGCTGGCTGATCGTCTGTCGAAGATGATCCCGTTCGAAGTCGGCATGACCCTGGAAAAGGCCTACGAGCAGGAGGAGGTGCTGCGCGACTTCCTCAAGAGCGACGAGGATGGCCGCGAGATCTGGGACATGGCCCTCAAGCTCGAGGGCGTCTGCCGCGGTACCGGCAAGCACGCGGGTGGTGTGGTTATCGCACCGACCAAGCTCACCGACTTTTCGCCGATCGCTTGTGACGAAGAGGGCGGCGGCCTGGTAACCCAGTTCGACAAGGACGACGTCGAGGCGGCGGGGCTGGTCAAGTTCGACTTCCTCGGCCTGCGCACCCTGACCATCATCAAGTGGGCGATGGAGACGATCAACCGCGAGCAGGCCAAGGAAGGCTTGCCTGATCTGAACATCGACTTCATCCCGCTGGACGACAAGAAAACCTACGAGCTGCTGCAAAAGGCCGAGACCACTGCGGTATTCCAGCTCGAGTCGCGCGGCATGAAAGAGCTGATCAAGAAGCTCAAGCCCGACTGCCTGGAAGACCTTATCGCATTGGTGGCGTTGTTCCGCCCAGGCCCACTGCAGTCGGGCATGGTTGATGACTTCATCAACCGTAAACACGGTCGCGCCGAGCTGGCCTACCCACACCCGGACTACCAGTACGAAGGCCTGCAGCCTGTATTGGCACCGACCTACGGCATCATCCTGTATCAGGAACAGGTGATGCAGATCGCGCAGGTCATGGCCGGCTACACCCTCGGCGGCGCTGACATGCTGCGTCGGGCGATGGGTAAGAAAAAGCCCGAAGAGATGGCCAAGCAGCGTGGCGGCTTCATCGAGGGTTGTGCCAACAACGGCATCAGTGCGGATCTGGCCGGTAACATCTTCGATCTGGTAGAAAAATTCGCCGGCTACGGCTTCAACAAGTCGCACTCGGCCGCCTACGGCCTGGTTTCTTATCAGACCGCCTGGCTCAAGACGCACTACCCGGCGCCGTTCATGGCGGCCGTACTTTCTGCGGATATGCACAACACCGACAAGGTGGTGGTGCTGATCGAAGAAGTGCGCACCATGAAACTGCGCCTTGACGCCCCGGATGTGAACGCCTCCGAGTTCAAGTTCACAGTCGACGACGATGGCCGCATCATTTATGGCCTGGGCGCGATCAAGGGTGTAGGTGAAGGGCCGGTGGAGGCCATTGTCGAGGCGCGCAGTGCCGGCGGGCCGTTCAAGGATCTGTTCGACTTCTGTGAGCGCATCGACCTCAAGCGGGTCAACAAGCGTACTCTCGATGCACTGATCCGCAGCGGTGCGCTGGATCGCCTCGGGCCGCACTTCCACGACGAGATCAAGGCCTACCAGGCCAACATCGACCGCAACCGGGCAGCGCTGATGTCGGCGCTCGAAGAGGCGGTGAAGTCGGCCGAGCAGACCGCGCGGACCGCCGATAGCGGCCACATCGACCTGTTTGGCGGGCTGTTCGTCGAAGCCGATGTCGACGTTTATGCCAACCACCGCAAGGCGCGCGAGCTGACCCTCAAAGAGCGCTTGAAAGGTGAAAAGGACACGCTGGGGCTGTACCTGACCGGCCACCCGATCGACGAGTACGAAGGCGAAATCCGCCGCTTCGCCCGCCAGCGGATCATCGACCTGAAACCGTCGCGCGAAGTGCAGACGGTGGCCGGGATGATCATTGCCTTGCGCGTGATGAAGAACAAGAAGGGTGACAAGATGGGCTTCGTCACCCTCGATGACCGCTCCGGACGCATCGAAGCCTCGCTGTTCGCAGACTCGTTCATGGCCGCCCAGGCACTGTTGCAGAACGATGCCATGGTCGTGGTCGAGGGCGAGGTCAGTAACGATGATTTCTCTGGCGGTCTGCGCCTGCGCGTCAAGCAGGTGATGACCATGGAAGACGCGCGCACGCGGCTGGCCGAGAGCCTGCGCCTGAAGGTCGCCCATGATGCACTCAAAGGTGACCGCCTGCGCTGGCTGGGTGAACTGATCACCCGCCATCGTGGCGGTTGTCCGATCACCCTTGAATACACCGGTAACGACGCCAAGGCCATGCTGCAGTTTGGTAATGACTGGGCGATCGACCCGGCGGACGGGCTGATTCAAGCCCTGCGTGACCAGTTCGGGCGTGAGAACGTCTTCCTGCAATACCGCTAATGCGATGAATTTTTAATCTCGACCTGAATGCGCCTGATCCTTTAAGGTAGGGCGCCAAACGGATCAACCGGCCGGCCGCCTGGCCGTAGACCCAAGACGGATGCCTATGAACCCGAATTTCCTCGATTTCGAACAGCCGATTGCCGACCTGCAAGCCAAGATTGAAGAGCTGCGTCTGGTTGGCAATGACAACTCGCTGAACATCAGCGATGAGATTGCCCGTCTGCAAGACAAGAGCAGCACCCTCACCGAAAGCATCTTCAGCAATCTGACCAGCTGGCAGATTGCGCGCCTGGCTCGTCACCCGCGCCGGCCGTACACACTGGACTACCTGCAGCACATCTTCACCGAGTTCGAAGAGCTGCACGGCGACCGCCACTTCTCCGACGACGCTGCCATTGTTGGTGGTACTGCGCGTCTGGACGGCAAGCCAGTGATGGTCATCGGTCACCAGAAAGGCCGCGAAGTGCGCGAGAAGGTGCGTCGCAACTTCGGTATGCCGCGTCCGGAAGGCTACCGCAAAGCTTGCCGCCTGATGGAAATGGCCGAGCGCTTCAAGATGCCGATCCTGACCTTCATCGATACTCCGGGTGCCTACCCAGGCATCGACGCCGAAGAGCGCAACCAGAGCGAGGCTATTGCCTGGAACCTGCGTGTCATGGCGCGGCTGAAAACCCCGATTATCGCCACCGTGATTGGCGAAGGTGGTTCGGGCGGTGCGCTGGCCATTGGTGTCTGTGACCAGTTGAACATGCTGCAGTACTCCACCTATGCGGTGATCTCGCCGGAAGGTTGCGCTTCGATCCTGTGGAAAACCGCCGACAAGGCTGCCGATGCAGCCGAAGCCATGGGTATCACTGCCGAGCGCCTGAAGAGCTTGAATATCGTCGACCAAGTGATCGAGGAGCCGCTGGGCGGCGCCCATCGTGATCCAGTCAAGGTTTCGCAAACCATTCGTGGCGAGCTGATTCAGCAGCTGGATATGCTCAGTGGACTGGACCATGACACGCTGCTCAAGCGTCGTTATGACCGCCTGATGAGCTACGGTCTCTGATCTGAGTTGATGCCGTCGGGGTCGCGCAGCGACCCCAGCTTCTCAGTGAGGCACACATGATCGACCTCACCCACAGCCTTTCCCCCTGGCAGCACGCTCCCGCGTGGTATGTCGCCCTCTCCGGCGGCCTCGACTCCAGCGTCCTCCTGCACCTTCTCGCTGACTACGCCCGCCACCACCACGCGCCCCCCCTGCGTGCCATCCACATCCACCACGGCCTGCAAGCCGCCGCCGACAGCTGGCCAGCCCATTGCCAATCCCTGTGCGACAAGCTCGCCATCGAACTGCAGGTCATCCACGTCACGGTCGCGCCCGGCGCCAGCCTCGAGCAAGCCGCGCGCAATGCTCGTTATCACGCCTTTGCCGACATTCTGCGCCCCGGTGAAGTCCTGTTCACCGGCCAGCACCGCGACGATCAGGCTGAAACCCTGCTGTTCAGGCTATTGCGCGGCGCCGGCTTGCGTGGCCTGGCGGCAATGCCAGCAGCCAGGCCGCTTGGCCAGGGGCAGTTGGTCAGGCCGTTGCTGGCCCTGTCGCGGCAACAATTGCACAGCTATGCCGAGCAGTCCCAACTGTGCTGGATAGAAGACCCGAGCAATGCCGACACCCACTATGCCCGTAATTTTCTGCGCGGCGAGGCTTTGCCGCTGCTGCACCAGCGCTGGCCGCAAGCCAGCCAGAGCCTGGCGCGCAGTGCCGATCATCTGGGCGAGGCGCTGAGCCTGCTCAACGAACTCGCCGCTGACGACCTGGCGCTGGCAGGGCAGGGCGCTCCGAGCGCATGGCCTGGGCTGGACTCACTCGCTCTGGAAGCGCTCAAGGCACTCTCGCCCGCCCGTCAGCGCAATGCTTTGCAGTACTGGTTAAGCACTCGCACGCGGTTGCCGGATAGCCGCCATTGGGTCGGTTGGGAAGCGTTGCGCGACGCCGCCGATGACGCGCAACCCATCTGGCGCCTGGCCGACGGTCAGTTGCAACGCAGCCACGGCCGCATCTGGTGGCTCAGCGGCGATTGGCTGGCCGCCCCTTCAGGCGAGCTTGCCTGGCCGGATCATGGCCGGCCGCTAGAGTTGCCGGGCAACGGCCGCGTACGCCTGTGCGGTACGTTGCCGCAGGCAGCGCTGCGGATTGCCTATCGTCAGGGCGGCGAACGGCTGGCGCTACCCGGCCGCGGCCACCGCGACCTCAAGCGCTTGCTCAACGAACATCAGGTGCCACACTTCATTCGGCCAAGGCTGCCGCTGCTGTGGCAGGGCGAGCGCCTGCTGGCAGTGGCCAACCTGCCGCAACTGGCCCAGGGCGACTGTACCTTGGAGTGGCGGATGCCGAGCAACGCGCAAGGTTTGAGCTGAGGATTAGATTCCGGTAGACTACCCTCCCTTCTTGATACAACTTCTGTGGCTTCATCGAAAACACAGCAGTTGCCGATTACCAAGCAGTTTTTTGCTGGGCTGATTTCCTAAAATGACGAGCGAGCTCCATGCCGGGTATGCACCTGGTCTGTACAGACGCGGCAGTTTTTCGAGATGCACTGTGATTGACGCAGGTGATCGGGGGCTTCGGCCTTCCTTCGCTTTCTCCGGCGGCGCTAGCCGCTTTAACGCAGACTTCTAGGGTTTTTCATGACGCGCTACATATTCGTCACGGGCGGTGTTGTTTCTTCATTGGGGAAAGGCATTGCCTCGGCTTCCCTGGCGGCCATCCTGGAAGCGCGGGGGCTTAAGGTCACCATGCTCAAACTGGATCCGTACATCAACGTCGATCCAGGCACCATGAGCCCGTTCCAGCATGGTGAGGTGTTCGTCACCCATGACGGCGCCGAGACCGACCTTGACCTGGGCCACTATGAGCGGTTCATCCGCACCACGATGACCCAGAACAACAACTTCACCACTGGCCGTGTCTACGAGCACGTGCTGCGCAAAGAGCGCCGTGGTGATTACCTGGGCGCGACCATTCAGGTCATCCCGCACATCACCGACGAAATCAAGCGCCGCATCATCAAGGGTGCTGGCGACGCTGACGTGGCCCTGGTCGAAATCGGCGGCACGGTCGGCGACATCGAGTCGCAACCGTTCCTCGAGGCGATCCGCCAGTTGCGCTTCGAAGTCGGCGCCAAGCGCGCGATGCTGATGCACCTGACGCTGGTGCCGTACATCGCCACTGCTGGCGAGACCAAGACCAAGCCGACTCAGCACTCGGTCAAGGAACTGCGCTCGATCGGCCTGCAGCCTGACGTGCTGGTATGCCGTTCCGATCACCCGATCGACAACTCGTCGCGCCGCAAGATCGCCCAGTTCACCAACGTTGAAGAACGTGCGGTGATCGCGCTGGAAGATGCCGACACCATCTACAAGATCCCGGGCATCCTGCATGCACAGGGTCTGGACGACTTCGTCACCGAGCGCTTTGGCCTGCAGTGCGACAGCGCTGACCTGTCCGAGTGGGACAAGGTGGTCGACGCCAAGCTCAACCCTGAGCATGAAGTCACCATCGCCATGGTCGGCAAGTACATGGAGCTGCTGGATGCGTACAAGTCGCTGATCGAAGCGATGAGCCACGCCGGCATTCAGAATCGCACCAAGGTCAACCTGCGTTATATCGACTCCGAAGACATCGAGAACCAGGGCACCAGCCTGCTCGAAGGTGCTGATGCCATTCTGGTCCCGGGCGGCTTCGGTCTGCGCGGTGTCGAAGGCAAGATCAAGGCGGTCCAGTTCGCTCGCGAGAACAAGGTGCCGTACCTGGGTATCTGCCTGGGCATGCAGGTTGCCGTGATCGAGTTCGCCCGTAACGTAATGGGCTGGGCTGACGCCAACTCCACCGAGTTCGACCGCAACAGCGAGCACCCGGTGGTGGGTCTGATTACCGAGTGGGCCGACAACACCGGTTCCGTCGAAACCCGTACCGAAGCCTCCGATCTGGGCGGCACCATGCGTCTGGGCGCCCAGGAATGCCAGCTGATCGGCAACTCCAAGGTCCACGATTGCTATGGCAAGGACGTCATCGTCGAGCGTCACCGCCACCGCTACGAGGTCAACAACAACCTGCTGCCGCAGATGATTGAAGCTGGCCTGCAGATTTCCGGGCGTTCCGGTGACGGCGCGTTGGTCGAAGTGGTCGAGTCGAAGGACCATCCGTGGTTCGTTGCTTGCCAGTTCCACCCCGAGTTCACTTCCACCCCGCGTGACGGTCATCCGCTGTTCAGCGGCTTCGTCAAGGCGGCACTGGTCCAGAAGAACAAGGCCTGATCCATGACCCAGAAGATCATTCGCGTCGGTAACATCGAGATCGCCAACGACAAGCCGTTCGTTCTGTTCGGTGGCATGAACGTGCTGGAGTCGCGTGATCTGGCCATGAAGGTTTGCGAAGAGTACGTGCGGGTTACCGAAAAGCTCGGTATCCCTTACGTGTTCAAGGCCAGTTTCGACAAGGCCAACCGCTCTTCGGTCAGCTCCTACCGCGGCCCGGGCATGGAAGCAGGGCTGAAGATCTTCGAAGAGATCAAACAGACCTTCCACGTGCCGGTCATCACCGACGTGCACGAGCCGTATCAGGCTGCACCGGTTGCCGAAGTCTGCGACATCATCCAGTTGCCGGCCTTCCTCTCGCGTCAGACCGATCTGGTCGTGGCGATGGCCAAGACCGGCGCAGTGATCAACATCAAGAAAGCCCAGTTCCTTGCACCTCAGGAGATGAAACACATCCTGGCCAAGTGCGTCGAGGCGGGTAACGATCAGTTGATCCTGTGCGAACGTGGCTCGAGCTTCGGCTACAACAACCTGGTTGTGGACATGCTCGGCTTTGGCCTGATGAAGCAGTTCGAGTACCCGGTGTTCTTCGACGTGACCCATGCCCTGCAGATGCCGGGTGGTCGCTCGGACTCTGCCGGCGGCCGCCGCGGCCAGGTCACCGACCTGGCCAAGGCTGGCATGAGCCAGGGTCTGGCCGGGTTGTTCCTGGAAGCACACCCGGACCCGGACAACGCCAAGTGCGATGGTCCATGCGCGCTGCGCCTGGACAAACTGGAGCCATTCCTGGCCCAGCTCAAGCAATTGGACGACCTGGTGAAAAGTTTTCCGACGGTAGAAACCGCGTAACACTCATTTCTCGGGTAAAGTACCGCCCGTTCTACCCCTGACCCTCGGGTCAGGGGCTCCCCTTCGCCAGGTCTGCCCTCTGCATATTCGCCTGGTGAAAGGCTCGAATTCCCTAAGCTGCGTTGTTTTCGTCAATTCTGGAGTGCTTACAACAATGGCAAAGATCGTCGACATCAAAGGTCGTGAAGTTCTCGATTCGCGTGGCAACCCCACCGTGGAAGCCGATGTACTGCTCGACAACGGCATCATCGGCAGCGCGTGCGCGCCGTCCGGTGCTTCCACCGGCTCGCGCGAAGCGCTGGAGCTGCGTGATGGCGACAAGAGCCGTTACATGGGCAAGGGCGTACTCAAAGCCGTTGCCAACATCAACGGCCCGATCCGCGACCTGCTGCTGGGCAAGGACCCGGTTGACCAGAAAGCCCTCGACCGCGCCATGATCGAACTGGACGGCACCGAGAACAAGGCCAAGCTGGGCGCCAACGCTATCCTCGCCGTGTCGCTGGCAGCTGCCAAAGCCGCCGCACAGGACCAGGACCTGCCGCTGTACGCGCACATTGCCAACCTCAACGGCACTCCAGGCCAGTACTCGATGCCAGTACCGATGATGAACATCATCAACGGCGGCGAGCACGCCGACAACAACGTCGACATTCAAGAGTTCATGGTCCAGCCGGTTGGCGCCAAGACCTTCTCCGACGGCCTGCGCATGGGCACCGAAATCTTCCATCACCTCAAAGCAGTGCTCAAGGCCCGTGGCCTGAACACCGCAGTCGGTGACGAAGGTGGTTTCGCACCAAACCTGGCCTCCAACGAAGACGCTCTGGCAGCCATCGCCGAAGCCGTTGCCAACGCTGGCTACAAGCTGGGCACCGATGTCACCCTGGCCCTGGACTGCGCTGCCAGCGAATTCTACGAAGACGGCAAGTACAACTTGTCCGGTGAAGGCAAGTCGTTCGACTCCGAAGGCTTTGCCGAGTACCTCAAAGGCCTGACCGAGCGCTTCCCGATCATCTCCATCGAAGACGGTCTGGACGAGTCCGACTGGGCTGGCTGGAAGATCCTCACCGACAAGATCGGCGAGAAGATCCAGTTGGTTGGCGATGACCTGTTCGTCACCAACACCAAGATCCTCAAGGAAGGCATCGACAAGAGCATCGGTAACTCGATCCTGATCAAGTTCAACCAGATCGGCTCGCTGACCGAAACCCTCGAAGCCATCCAGATGGCCAAGGCTGCCGGCTACACCGCAGTGATTTCGCATCGCTCCGGCGAAACTGAAGACTCGACCATCGCTGACCTGGCTGTCGGCACTGCCGCTGGCCAGATCAAGACCGGCTCGCTGTGCCGTTCCGACCGCGTCTCCAAGTACAACCAGCTGCTGCGCATCGAAGAGCAACTGGGCGCCAAGGCGGTGTACCGTGGTCGCGACGAGTTTCGCGGCTAAGCAAGAGATGGTAAAAAGGCAGCTGCCGAGGCTGTCTGAGCGTTCTTACTGAGCTTTCAGACACCTCCTACGGGTTTCTGTCAACGAAGCCTGGCCTCGGCCAGGCTTCGTGCTATCGGAAGCCCCGCAGCGGCGGCCTTTTAATCCTGGATACTTTGATGCGCAGTCCTTATTGGTTGTTTCTCATCTTGCTCCTGTTGCTGGGTGGCCTGCAGTACCGCCTTTGGGTGGGCAGTGGCAGCCTCGCGCAAGTGACCGAGCTCAAGCAGCAGATCGACGAACAGCACGCCGAAAACGAACGGCTGCTGGAGCGTAATCGCGTGCTCGACGCAGAAGTCATGGAGTTGAAGAAAGGTATGGAGACCGTCGAGGAACGGGCCCGTCACGAATTGGGCATGGTCAAAGAGGGCGAAACCCTCTTCCAGTTGCCACAGAAATGACCTCGCCACTGCCGGCCTTCTGGGCCGTGATCCCCGCTGCCGGGGTCGGTGCGCGAATGGCTGCCGACCGTCCCAAGCAGTACCTGCAGTTGGGCGGGCGGACGATTATCGAGCACAGCCTCGACTGTTTTCTAGGCCATCCCTCGCTCAAAGGGGTGGTGGTCAGCATTGCTGGCGACGATCCGTACTGGCCAGGCCTGGCCTGCGCCAACGATGCGCGTATCCAGCGTGCTGCCGGCGGGCGCGAGCGGGCCGACTCCGTGCTCAATGCCTTGTTGTTGCTGCACGCTCAAGGCGCGGCAGATGGCGACTGGGTGCTGGTACACGACGCCGCACGGCCTAACCTGGCTCGCAGTGACCTCGACCGGTTGCTGGCGGAACTGGCTGACGATGCGGTGGGCGGCTTGCTTGCAGTGCCGGCCCGCGACACCCTCAAGCGCGCCGACAGCAATGGCCGGGTCAGCGCCACGGTTGACCGCAGCACCATCTGGCAAGCCTTCACGCCGCAGATGTTCCGCCTCGGTGCCCTGCACCGGGCACTGGCCGAATGCCTGGTATCCGATGTGACGGTGACCGACGAGGCGTCGGCGATGGAGTGGTCGGGATTGGCTCCGCGCCTGGTGGAAGGGCGCAGCGACAACATCAAGGTTACCCGCCCCGAAGATCTGGAGTGGTTACGCCAGCGTTGGTCGGCACGCGGTTGACACTCAGGCACTGCCTGCGTATTCCGGCAACTGTCCAAGCTCCGCCTTCAAGTAATCCACCAGCCTTCTGACCTTGGGCGAGAGATGCCGTTGCTGCGGATACAGCGCCCACACCGCGGTATTGGGCGGCTGATGCGCTTCGAGCAGCGATACCAGTGCGCCGCTACGCAAATGCTCCTGCACGTAATAGTCCGGCAACTGACACAATCCAATCCCCTGCAGTGCGGCATCCAGCACTGCCTGACCACTGTTGCAGCGCCAGTTGCCCTGCACCCGTTGGCTCAGTTCACGACCTTCCTGTTTCAACGCCCAGACATCACTGCTGCCAATCAGGCAGTTGTGCCGAGCCAGTTCCGATAGGCTGTGCGGCCGGCCGTAGCGCTCCAGATAAGCCGGCGAGGCGCACAGGTACATCTGTCGCGGTGCCAGGCGTGTGGCGACCAGACGTGAGTCCTGCAGGCGGCCCAGGCGGATCGCCAGGTCCATGCCCTCGTGGAGCAGGTCCAGGGTGCGATTGCTCAACTCGACCTCGACCCGCAGCTGCGGGTACTGGGTCATGAAGCGCGTCACCAGTGGCACGATGAAACGCTCGCCATAGGCCACGGCGCAGGTCATGCGCAACAGCCCCTTGGGCTCGCTGGCAAGATCGCCCATCGCCCGCAGAGCCTCCTCGTGGCCATCCTGCAAGCGCTGGCAGTGCTGCAGGAAAGTCTGCCCGGCCTCGCTCAAGGTTACCCGGCGGGTGCTGCGGTAGAGCAAGCGGGTCTGCAAGCGTTCTTCGAGGCGAGCGATTTGGCGGCTGACATGCGAGGACGATACGCCCAGGCGCTCCGCTGCGGCGGTGAACTGGCCAAGCTCGGCCACGGCCACGAATTCATCGATGCCTTCCCAGCGATTGATCATTGATTATCCCTGTATGGCAATAATGTTTTGTCTTGGTCAGGATTATTAATCAAAGTGCGCTGAATTACACTGGATGGATTGCCCACCACTCGCTGGAGATCCTGATGATCAAGTCCCGTGCCGCCGTAGCCTTCGAGGCCAACAAACCGCTGGAAATCGTTGAAGTCGATGTCGCCATGCCAAAAGCCGGTGAAGTGCTGGTGCGCATCGTTGCCAGCGGTGTCTGCCATACCGACGCCTACACCCTGTCGGGCGCTGACCCGGAAGGCATTTTTCCGTCGATTCTCGGCCATGAAGGTGGCGGTATTGTCGAGGCAGTAGGCGAGGGCGTGACCTCGGTTGCCGTAGGCGATCATGTGATCCCGCTGTACACCCCCGAGTGTGGCCAGTGCAAGTTCTGCCGTTCTGGCAAGACCAACCTGTGCCAGGCAATCCGTGCGACCCAGGGTAAAGGCCTGATGCCTGATGGCACTACGCGCTTCTCCTACAAGGGCCAGCAACTGTTCCACTACATGGGCACCTCGACGTTCTCCGAGTACACCGTGTTGCCGGAAATATCCGTGGCCAAGATCCAGAAAGAAGCGCCATTGGAAAAAGTCTGCCTGCTCGGCTGTGGCGTGACCACCGGCATCGGCGCCGTGCTCAATACCGCCAAGGTCAAAGAAGGCGACACCGTGGCCATCTTCGGCCTGGGCGGTATCGGCCTGTCGGCGATCATCGGTGCGGCCAAGGCCAAGGCCGGGCGCATCATCGCCGTCGATATCAATCCGAGCAAATTCGAGATCGCCCGCCAGTTGGGTGCCACCGATTGCATCAATCCGAAGGACTATGACCGGCCTATCCAGGAGGTCATCGTCGACCTCACCGATGGCGGTGTGGATTACTCGTTCGAGTGCGTCGGCAACGTGCAACTGATGCGAGCGGCGCTGGAATGCTGCCACAAGGGCTGGGGCGAGTCGGTGATCATCGGCGTGGCCGGTGCCGGCCAGGAAATCGCCACCCGTCCGTTCCAACTGGTGACCGGGCGCGTCTGGCGCGGTTCGGCGTTCGGTGGCGTGCGTGGTCGCAGCGAACTGCCAAGCTACGTCGAGATGTCGCAGCAGGGCGAGATCCCGCTGGATACCTTCATCACCCACACCATGGGCCTGGAAGACATCAACAAAGCCTTCGACCTGATGCACGAAGGTAAAAGCATCCGCAGCGTGATCCACTTCTGAGGTCAGCCATGAGCCTGGAAAACATCTCCTGCCAGAAAAGCTTCGGCGGCTGGCACAAGCGTTACCGGCATCAGTCCAAGGTGCTCGGCTGCGACATGGTGTTTGCCGTGTACCTGCCGCCGCAGGCCGAACAAGGTGCCAAGCTGCCGGTGCTGTACTGGCTGAGCGGCCTGACCTGCAACGACGAAAACTTCATGCAGAAGGCTGGCGCCCAGCGCCTGGCTGCCGAGCTGGGGCTGATCATCGTTGCACCCGACACCAGCCCGCGGGGCGAGCAGGTACCGGCTGATCCCGATGGCGCCTGGGATTTCGGCCTCGGCGCAGGTTTCTACCTGAATGCCACTCAGCAGCCCTGGGCGCAGCACTACCGCATGCATGATTACGTGGTCGAGGAACTGCCCGCGCTGGTCGAGGCGCACTTCCCGGCGTCGGATCAACGCAGTATCAGCGGCCACTCCATGGGCGGCCACGGCGCGCTGGTGTGCGCCCTGCGCAACCCTGGCCGCTATCAGTCGGTGTCGGCGTTTTCGCCGATCTGCAACCCGATGGACTGCCCGTGGGGCGAGAAGGCGTTCTCCCGTTATCTGGGCGAAGACCGCGCCCGCTGGCGCGAGTGGGATGCCAGCGTGCTGTTGGCCGAAGCCCCGGCCGGGCAATGCCCGCCGTTGCTGATCGAGCAGGGGGATCGGGATGATTTTCTCGCCACCCAGCTCAAACCCGAGGCGCTCGAGCAGGCCGCCCGCAAGGCTGGTCATACGCTGACCTTGCGCCTGCAGCCGGGCTACGATCACAGCTACTACTTCATCGCCAGCTTCATCGATGACCACCTGCGCCACCATGCCGCTGCGCTGGGTCGCCTGTAACTGCTACGTGGGCCGCACTGCGGCCCAACAACTGCGCCCAAGCCTGTGCAAAGCAGGTAGAATCCCGCCCTGACTTTATCAGGGCGTTTTTCTATGCGTATTGGCCATGGCTGCGATGTGCACCGGTTTACCGACGGTGATTTCATTACCTTGGGTGGGGTGCAGATTCCTCACAAATACGGCCTGCTGGCCCATTCCGATGGCGACGTAGTGCTGCATGCACTGAGCGACGCCTTGCTCGGCGCCGCTGCGCTGGGTGACATCGGCAAGCACTTTCCGGATACCGACCCGCAGTTCAAGGGCGCCGACAGCCGCGTGCTGTTGCGTCACGTGCTGGCTGTGGTCCATGCCAAAGGCTGGAAGGTCGGCAACGTCGACGCCACCATTGTTGCCCAGGCGCCGAAAATGGCCCCGCATATCGAAACCATGCGCCAGTTGATCGCCGCCGACCTGCAGGTCGAGCTCGACCAGGTCAACGTCAAGGCCACCACCACCGAGAAGCTCGGTTTCACTGGCCGTGAGGAAGGGATCGCCGTGCATGCGGTAGCCCTGCTGCTGGCGCTATGACCGAATTGGAACTGCTCGGGCCACGCGCTTCGGGTGAAGCGCTGGGCAGCGCTGTGCTCAAGGCAGTCGCGGAAGACTTCCAGGTCGATGAAGTGCTCGACATTCCGCTGACCGGGCAGGGTGAACACCTCTGGCTGTGGGTCGAGAAACGCGACCTCAACACCGAAGAAGCCGCCCGCCGCTTGGCCCGCGCCGCCGGTGTGCCGCTGCGCGCGATCAGCTATGCCGGCCTCAAGGACCGTCAGGCGTTGACCCGCCAGTGGTTCAGCCTGCACCTGCCGGGCAAGGCCGACCCTGACCTGAGCCGCGCCGAAGACGACACCCTGCGCATCCTCAAGCGCGACCGGCACCTGCGCAAGCTGCAGCGCGGCGCGCATTCGGCCAACGGTTTCACTCTGCGCCTGACAGCGTTGACGGCTGACCATGCCGCGCTGGATGCGCGCTTGCACCAGCTCAAGGCCCAAGGCGTGCCCAACTACTTCGGTAGCCAGCGCTTTGGCCATGGCGGCGGCAATGTCCAGGATGCGCAGAGCTGGGCCGAGCGTGCCGCCCTGCCCGAGCAGCGCAATGTGCGTTCGCGGCTGCTCTCGGCCGGACGCAGCTACCTGTTCAACCAGGTGCTGGCAGCGCGGGTCGCCGACGGCAGCTGGCAGCGGGCACAGGTGGGCGACTTGCTGGCGTTCACCGATAGCCGCAGCTTCTTCCCGGCGGGCGAGGCCGAGTGCGCCGATCCGCGTCTGGCCATTCTCGACCTGCACCCGACCGGTCCGCTGTGGGGGGAGGGGCCTACGCCAACCACCGGCGCCACCGCCGAACTGGAGTCCGCTGTCGGTGCACAACATGCTGCATTGGGACATTGGCTGGCGCGGGCGGGCATGAGTCACGAACGGCGCATCCTGCGGCTCCCTATTGGCGGCCTGACGTGGCATTATCCCGAGCTTGATATCCTGCAACTGGAATTCGTCCTGCCGGCCGGATGCTTCGCCACCGTCGTGGTGCGCGAGCTAGTCGATCTGGTGCCGGTAGGGCAGACGGACAGCCCATGCGTATTCTGATTTCCAACGACGACGGTGTTACCGCCCCGGGCCTCGCCGCGCTGCATGCAGCGCTGGCGGACTATGCCGAGTGCGCGGTGATCGCCCCGGACCAAGACAAGAGCGGCGCCGGCAGTTCGCTGACGCTGGACCGGCCACTGCATCCGCAGGTTCTGGCCAATGGCTTCATCAGCCTCAATGGCACGCCCACCGATTGTGTCCACCTGGGGCTCAACGGGCTGTTGCCGCAAACGCCGGAGATGGTCGTCTCGGGGATCAACCTGGGCGCCAATCTGGGCGATGACGTGCTGTATTCCGGCACCGTCGCCGCTGCGCTGGAAGGGCGTTTTCTCGGTGGCACCTCGCTGGCGTTCTCGCTGGTGTCGCGCCAGCCCGACAACCTGCCCGCTGCAGCCCATATTGCCCGGCGCCTGGTCGAGGCGCAGTCGCGCCTGCAGTTGCCCCCGCGCACCGTGCTCAACATCAATATCCCCAACCTGCCGCTGGAGCATATCCGCGGTATTCAGGTCACCCGGCTGGGCCATCGTGCACGTGCGGCGGCGCCCACCAAGGTGGTCAACCCGCGCGGCAAGGAAGGCTACTGGATCGCCGTGGCCGGGGACGCCGAGGATGGCGGCCCGGGTACCGACTTCCATGCCGTTATGCAGGGCTATGTGTCGATCACCCCGCTGCAGCTCGACCGCACCTTCAACGATGCCTTCGACCAGCTCAGCGGCTGGCTGGAGGGCGTGCTCTGATGCGCGAACAGGACGATCTGCAACGCCGCGGAATTGGCATGACCTCGCAACGTACCCGCGAACGGCTGATCCAGCGTCTGACCGAAGAGGGCGTATCCAACCCCAAGGTGCTTGACGTGATCCGCCGTACGCCGCGTCATCTGTTCGTCGATGAAGCACTGGCGCACCGCGCCTACGAAGACACCGCGCTGCCGATCGGGCACAACCAGACCATCTCCCAGCCGTTCATGGTTGCGCACATGAGCGAGCTGCTGCTCGAGGCCGGCCCCTTGGACAAGGTGCTGGAAATCGGCACAGGCTCGGGATATCAGACGGCGGTGCTGGCGCAGTTGGTCGAGCGAGTGTTCTCGGTAGAGCGGATCAAGGTCCTGCAGGACCGGGCCAAGGAGCGGCTGCTCGAACTCAACCTGCGCAATGTCGTGTTCCGCTGGGGCGACGGCTGCGATGGCTGGCAGGCGCTGGCGCCCTACAACGGCATTATCGTGACGGCCGTGGCGCCTGAGGTGCCGCAAGCGCTGCTCGATCAACTGGCACCTGGCGGGCGCCTGGTGATCCCGGTTGGCCCCGCTGGCGAGCAACAGCAGCTGTTGATGATCGTCCGTGAAGAGCACGGCTTCTCTCGACGAGTCATGGGTACGGTGCGCTTTGTGCCGCTGCTCAATGGCCCGCTGGCCTGAGTCACAGGGAATATTTGCAGCTGCAACGAATTCCTGTGGCGTGTACCTGTCTATGTGGCGGGCGAGTGCTGAAAAAACCAAGCACGTCCTGAAAGACTTTTGATGTTTTGCCTGCGCGCCCACACTTCAGTGGGCTCGGTTATAATTGCAACATTATTGCATTTTGTTTAGTCGGTTTTCGGCACCATGAGGGGAGCGCGGGTGGGTCACACAATCAGTCTGCAGCGCAAGGATCGGTCGTTTTTCAAGCTCCTGGTGGTGGCACTCGCCATGGGCACGCTGCTGACGGGCTGTTCCAGTACCGGCTCGAGCAGCGCCCGGGTGGTGGACCGCAACAACGCAGCGCCCAAGCGGCCGACCGTGACCACTGGTCAATACATCGTCAAACCGGGCGACACGATGTTCTCGATCGCCTTCCGTTACGGCTGGGACTACAAGGAGCTGGCAGCGCGCAACAACATTCCGGCGCCTTACACCATTCGCCCAGGTCAGCCGATCCGCTTCAACAGTGGTTCGACCGGTAGTACCACCGTGGTTTCCAGCCCTTCGTCCTCGAGCAAGACCACCGTTACCCGGCGCCCGGTGGGCACACCTGTACCGTCCGTCAGTGGTGGCAAGGTGATAACCAGCGCCCCATCGAGCACCACCACGACCGTTACCACAGTCCCCGCCGCAGAGCGTACGGCTGGCGGCTGGACATGGCCCGCCAACGGCGTATTAATTGGAAAATTTGCTTCAAACGGTAGTTTGAATAAAGGCATTGATATCGCCGGTGATTTGGGACAGCCTGTTTTTGCTGCGTCTGGTGGTGCAGTGGTATACGCCGGGAGTGGATTAAGGGGCTACGGCGAACTGATCATCATCAAACACAGCGATACCTACGTCAGTGCCTACGGTCACAACCGCAGGCTGTTGGTACGGGAAGGGCAGCAGGTCAAGGCAGGGCAGGCTATTGCTGAAATGGGGTCCACGGGCACTGACCGGGTGAAACTGCATTTTGAAATCCGCCGTCAGGGCAAACCCGTCGATCCGCTCCAGTTCTTGCCACGTCGTTGAATGTTGCACCCGGCCTGTTCCTTGGATGTAGAGGGGACAGGCTCCAGCGCTGCCACGGAATCAGGTGCCGCTAGAGTCTGAGTTCGAACTCAGCAAAGGACTATAACAATGGCTCTCAGCAAAGAAGTGCCGGAGTTTGACATCGACGATGACCTTCTCCTGATGGAGACCGGCATCGTTTTGGAAACGGATGTGGTGTCAGACGAACCTGCTGTATCTGCGGTTCGGACCAAGGCCAAATCGGCCTCATCGCTCAAACAGCACAAGTACATCGACTACACTCGGGCACTCGATGCGACTCAGCTGTACCTCAATGAGATCGGCTTCTCGCCGTTGCTCTCTCCCGAAGAGGAAGTGCATTTCGCACGGCTTTCGCAAAAAGGCGACCCTGCAGGTCGCAAGCGCATGATCGAAAGCAACCTGCGCCTAGTTGTGAAAATCGCCCGTCGTTACGTCAATCGCGGCTTGTCACTGCTCGATTTGATCGAAGAAGGCAACCTTGGCCTGATTCGAGCGGTAGAGAAATTCGACCCAGAGCGTGGCTTCCGTTTCTCCACCTACGCCACTTGGTGGATACGTCAGACCATCGAACGCGCCATCATGAACCAGACGCGCACCATTCGCCTGCCGATCCATGTGGTCAAGGAACTCAACGTCTACCTGCGCGCTGCGCGTGAGCTGACGCAAAAGCTCGATCACGAGCCGTCCCCCGAAGAAATCGCCAACCTGCTCGAGAAGCCGGTTGCAGAGGTCAAGCGCATGCTCGGGCTCAACGAGCGGGTGTCTTCGGTCGATGTTTCCCTGGGGCCTGACTCCGACAAGACCCTGCTCGATACCCTCACCGATGATCGCCCGACCGACCCTTGCGAACTGCTGCAGGACGATGATCTGTCGCAGAGCATCGATCAGTGGCTGGGTGAGCTGACCGACAAGCAGCGTGAAGTGGTGGTACGCCGCTTTGGTCTGCGCGGCCATGAAAGCAGCACCCTTGAGGATGTCGGCCTGGAGATTGGCCTGACCCGTGAGCGGGTTCGGCAGATTCAGGTCGAGGGGCTCAAGCGTCTGCGCGAGATTCTCGAGAAGAACGGTCTGTCCAGCGAGTCGCTGTTCCAGTAGCGCTGATTGCGTCGAACAACGCCCCGATTTCTCGGGGCGTTTTTTTTTTCCTTGAGAATGTTGTAGCTGCCACCCTTGTTGCAGCTAGCGTACGAGATTGCTTACGGCCAGCGTAGGACATTGGCCTATGGGTAAGTAAATCATTGTCGTTTTTAGTAGTTATGAATTCGTAAGTAGCTGATAAATAAAGAATTATTAGACATGTGGAAATATGTCCGCTGTAACAATCAGAGAAATCTCCACGTTGTCTGTTCCGCTGAAATCGCTAGTATCTGAACTGTGCCAACGGACAGGCACAGGCTCTCAGGATGAAGGCCAAGGACATCGCAGGACGCGATTCATCAGGATGATGTACAGGGACAAGCAGGGACTACGGAAAAAAATGTGGGCGGTTCATACCGCCCCTTTTTTTTGCCTGCGATTTGAGCTCGCGATTCTCGCCGGGCACAAAAAAAGCGACCCGAGGGCCGCTTTGTTCGAACCAGATGCGCCAAGCGTATCAGCGTTCCAGATCAGCAATCTTGCCAGGCTTGCCATCCCACTCTTCAGCGTCGGCCATGGCATCTTTGCGCTCGGTGATGTTCGGCCAGATCTCCGCCAGCTCGGCGTTCAACTCGATGAAGTTCTCCATGCCGGCAGGCACTTCGTCTTCCGAGAAAATCGCCTGTGCCGGGCACTCTGGCTCGCACAGCGCGCAGTCAATGCACTCGTCCGGATGAATGACCAGGAAGTTCGGGCCTTCATAGAAGCAGTCCACCGGACACACTTCCACACAGTCGGTGTATTTGCACTTGATGCAGTTGTCGGTGACGACGAAGGTCATTCTAATTTTCTCCTCAGGCAACGGCTGCATGCCCTTCCTTGCAGGGCAGCACGGTTCACAGGTATGTGGCTGCAGGCCAGGCTAATAACCTGCAGCACCAGCAAACCGCGCGGGATTCTACCAGCTTGCGCAGACAGCCGTTATAACAGGTTCTTCAGTTGATATAGCATTTCGATAGCTTGGCGCGGGGTCATGCCATCCAGGTCGAGCTTGCCCAACTTGTCGATGGCAGGATGCGGCAGGCTGGCAAACAGGTCGCTCTGGTGCGGGACATGCGGGTCATGCACAGCTTTGCCTGGGCTGGTTACAGTCTCGCCAGGCAGGCTGGCAGTTTCCAGTCGGCTCAGGTGCTCGCGTGCACGTTGAATCACCGGGCCGGGTACGCCGGCCAGTTGCGCCACCGCCAGGCCGTAACTCTGGCTGGCAGGGCCTGGCAGGACGTGGTGCAGGAAGACAATGCGTTCGTTGTGCTCGGTGGCGTTCAGATGCACGTTGGCCACCAGCGGCTGGCTCTCGGGCAGTACCGTCAATTCGAAGTAATGCGTGGCGAACAGGGTATAGGCGCGCAGTTGCGCCAGGCGCTCGGCGGCGGCCCAGGCCAGCGACAGGCCGTCGAAGGTGCTGGTGCCACGACCGACTTCATCCATCAGCACCAGGCTGCGGTCGGTCGCGTTATGCAGGATGTTGGCAGTCTCGCTCATCTCGACCATGAAGGTCGAACGGCCGCCGGCCAGATCATCACTGGAGCCGATACGGGTGAAGATGCGGTCGACCAGCGACAGCTCGCAGCGCGCCGCCGGGACGAAACTGCCAATGTGCGCCATCAGCACGATCAGTGCGGTCTGGCGCATATACGTCGATTTACCGCCCATGTTCGGGCCGGTGATGATCAGCATACGCGTGCTGTCGTCCAGGCCCAGGTCGTTGGCCACGAACGGCGTGGTCAACACCTGCTCGACCACGGGGTGGCGGCCTTGCTCGATACGCAGGCAGGGCTCGTCAACAAAGCTTGGGCAGTTCAGGTCGAGGGTCAGAGCGCGCTCGGCGAGGTTGCTCAGCACGTCCAGCTCGGCCAGTGCTGCGGCGCTGTCCTGCAGCGGCGCGAGGTGACCGATCAAGTTTTCCAGCAACGCATCGTAGAGCATCTTCTCACGCGCCAGGGCTCGGCTCTTGGCCGACAGCGCCTTGTCTTCGAAGGCTTTCAGTTCTGGCGTGATGAAGCGCTCGGCGCCCTTGAGGGTCTGCCGACGGATGTAGTCGGCAGGCGCTTGTTCGGCCTGCTTGCTGGGCAGCTCGATGAAGTAACCATGCACCCGGTTGTAGCCCACCTTGAGGTTGGGCAGGCCGGTGCGGGCTTTTTCCCGCACTTCCAGGTCGATCAGGAACTGGCCGGCGTTTTCGCTCATGGCCAGCAACTCGTCGAGCTCGCTGTCGTAGCCGGTCTTGAGCACACCACCGTCGCGGATAACTGCGGGCGGGTTGTCGATAATGGCTCGCTCGAGCAGGCTGGCCAGCTCCGGGTAAGTGCCGGTGATGGCCGCCAGGCGGGCCAGGTGCGACGCCTCCAGATCTGCCATGGCATTTTGCAGCTCAGGCAGGGCGGCGAGGGCGTCGCGCAGTCGCGCCAGGTCGCGCGGACGGGCGTTACGCAGGCCGATCCGGGCCAGGATCCGCTCCAGGTCGCCAATCTCTTTGAGTTGCGGCTGCAGCTTTTCATAGCGATAGCCGTCGAGCAGGCAGCGGATCGATTCCTGACGCGCTTGCAGCACCTTCTGGTCGCGCAGCGGGCGGTTCAGCCAACGGCTCAGCAGGCGGCTGGCCATGGCGGTCTGGCAACGGTCGATGACCGATTGCAGAGTGTTGTCGCGGCCACCGGCCAGGTTGATGTCCAGCTCCAGATTGCGCCGGCTGGCGCCATCGAGGATCACCGTGTCGTCCATGCGCTCGTGGCGCAGGCTGCGCAAGTGCGGCAGGGTGGTGCGCTGGGTTTCCTTGGCGTAGGTCAGCAGGCAGCCTGCGGCACCGATCGCCAGGGTCAGCTTGTCGCAACCAAAGCCCTTGAGGTCCTTGGTCGCGAACTGCTGGCACAGGCCCTTGCGCGCCGAATCGCGGTCGAAGTCCCACGGGGCGCGGCGCCGGCAACCGCGGCGCTTCTCGGCCGGCAGGTCGCGTGGCCAGTCATCCGGGATCAGCAGCTCGACCGGGTTGATCCGCTCAAGCTCGGCCAGCAGATTTTCCCAGCCTTTGATTTCCTGCACGCTGAAGTTGCCGCTGGTAATGTCCAGCACGGCCAGGCCGAACAGCCGCTCATCGCCGAGCACGGCGGCAATCAGGTTGTCGCGGCGCTCATCGAGCAGCGCCTCGTCGCTCACCGTGCCAGGAGTGATGATACGCACCACCTGACGCTCGACCGGGCCCTTGCTGGTCGCCGGATCACCGATCTGCTCGCAGATCACCACCGACTCGCCGAGCTTGACCAGCTTGGCCAGGTAGCCCTCTGCCGAATGGAACGGTATCCCGCACATCGGGATCGACTGGCCGGCCGACTGACCGCGCGCGGTCAAGGTGATGTCCAGCAGCTTGGCGGCTTTCTTCGCGTCTTCGTAGAAGATCTCGTAGAAATCGCCCATGCGGTAGAACATCAACTGGTCCGGGTGCTGATTTTTCAGCCGCCAGTACTGTTGCATCATTGGAGTGTGCGCGGAGAGGTCAGACATTCGGGGCCTTACAGCGTGATTCGGTGGGCGATTTTGAAACCGGCAATGTTACAGACTTTTGCCCGGCGATGCAGGGACGATACGCCATTGGATTGCCGCGCTCTGCCAAGCGCAGGCTGGCCGGTGCGCTGCCGCATCAATTGCATTTGCGCACAACTCGTTGCATTATGCGGCTTATGCAAAAACGCAACGTAGCCTCCGTACTCAAGACCTTGCTCGACCGCCACGGCCTGTCTCCGACGGAGCTGCACCGGCGCACGGGCGTTCCCCAATCCACGCTTTCGCGGATTCTCAGCGAAAAGATCGTTGATCCGTCAGACAAGCACGTCTCCAAAATCGCCGAGTATTTCGCCGTCAGCACCGACCAGTTACGTGGCCGCGCCGAACTCGGCGAGTCGCGTGAAGCGGCGCAGCCGGCTCATGGTCATGCCGACATGAGCGATATCAGCCTGTGGGACGACGAAACCCCCGTCGAGGACGACGAGGTTAGCGTGCCCTTTCTTCGCGAGGTCGAGTTGGCAGCAGGATCAGGAAGATTCGTCATCGAAGAGAGCGAGCGTGCGCGCCTGCGTTTCGGCAAGCGTAGCCTGCGCCATAATGGCGTCCAGTTCGACAACGCCAAGTGCGTGACCGTGCGCGGCAACAGCATGCTGCCGGTGCTGCGTGATGGCGCCACGGTAGGGGTCAATACCGGTAAATGTGCGATCGGCGATATCGTCGACGGCGACCTCTATGCCATCAATCACAACGGCCAGTTGCGTGTAAAGCAGGTGTATCGCTTGCCAACCGGCATCCGCCTGCGCAGCTTCAACCGCGATGAGCACCCCGACGAGGACTACACTTTCCAGCAGATGCAGGATGAGCAGATCAGCCTGCTGGGCCACGTCTTCTGGTGGGGGATGTACGCCCGCTGAGTGAACATCGTCAGAACAAACCCGCTTCGGCGGGTTTTTTTTCGCCTGCAGAAAAGTCCTACAGCCAGCGTGATGCATGGCCTTCATGCATATCAGCAAATCCTCATGTGAAATTCTATGAATAAATGCATTGACTGCATATGCGTATGCGCATAACGTGTTTCTCAAGCCGGGCAGAAACCGGTTGTTGCAAAGGCAGCGATGAACAGGCCTCAACTGTTCAGAGGGTTGGCAACTGGCCCGGGTGTGCAGCGTAAAGCACCACGAACAGTTTTCCGGCGGGCAGGCGGCCGCGGTCGGAGTTAACAGTTTTGGACATGACCGCAGGTGTCACCAGTAGTGGCCTGCGGTTGACCACGCATTACTGAAAAGCCGGCGATGGCGGGCTTTTTGGAATGCCGAGTTTAAGCGTAAACCGACCTGTCGACAGTCGTCGGCGGGCATCACACAGGAGACAGGGCAGTGACGAACGAGCAACAAGCGTTACTGGAAATGCCGCTCTGGCTGGTAATCGTCCTGGCGTTGCTGGGCGGTGTTTCCGGCGAAATGTGGCGGGCCGACAAGGCTGGAGCAAAAGGCTGGTCGCTGATGCGCCGGCTGGCGCTGCGTTCCGGGGCATGCATGATCTGTGGCGTGTCGACGGTGATGCTGCTGTACGCCAGCGGCATGTCGATCTGGAGCGCCAGCGCCTTTGGCTGCCTGACGGCGATGGCGGGAGCCGATGTTGCCATCGGCCTTTATGAACGCTGGGCAGCCAAGCGGCTTGGGCTGCGCGACGGCGCGCGGGCAGATGTGCGAGAGGAGCCCTGAACATGAGCGAACTGACAACCTTACACGCGGCAGTGACCGCAACCATTCGTGAGGCGATCCCGGAACTTGCGTCAGTCGATGCATATTCATCTGTAGGAAATAGCACGGCATTACCTGCACTGCGCCATGGCGTGGTGCGCATGACGGCCGACCCTGCCCCCCGCGATGGGCGCTCGGTGCTGCTCGCCAGTTTCGAGGCGGACATTACCGCGGCGGATAGCGCCCAGGCCGAGGCGCGTCTGCAGGGCAGCCTCCTTGCAGCGCAATTGATCGACGTGCTGCGCCAGCAGTTCTGGGAGCTGGATTTCGTCGAAGCGAGCCGCAATGTCGAGGCTCAGTTCGACGGTAGTGGCTGGACGGTGCGCTGGGACCAGCCGGTGCTGCTCGGCGAGCCACGCTGGGATTGGCCCGACCAGCCGCCTGGGCAGTTGATGCTGGGGATCAGCCCGGAAACCGGCCCTGGCAACGAGGGCAATTACTTCCCTGCACAGGAACTGTCATGAGTTACTCAAGTTCAATGCACGACCGCATGTTGGCCTGCCTGGTCATCCCTTGCCGCGTCGTGGCGGTGGACCCTGCCGCTGCGCGGGTACGGGTCTCGGATGGCAGCGGCTGGAGCAGCGCCTGGTTGCGCTGGCATGCACTGGCGGCAGGCCAGGCCCGCCACTGGCGCGCGCCAAGTATTGGCGAGCAGGGCGTGCTGTTGAGTCCCAGCGGCGAGCCGGCCCAGGGCACGTTCTTCCCAGGACTGTATGGCAATGCGGGGAGCCCACCAGATAACCGTGACCATCTTGAAGTGTGGCATTTCGCCGATGGCGGCTCACTGGCCTACGACTGGCAAGCACGGCGCTACGACATCCACTTGCCGACCGGCAACGCCAGCATCCGGGTCGGGGCCAGCACGCTGCAGGTCAGCGACGGCGCCATCAGCCTTGACGCAGCGGCGATCACCCTCACCGGTAGCGTCTCGATCAAGGGCCCGCTGGTGGTCAGCGGCGACATCAATGGTGGCGGCCAGATCATCGACACGGCCGGCAACACGGCCAATCACAAACATTAACAGACCCGCCGATGCGGGTTTTTTTCTGTCAGGAGACTGCTATGCAAACCTGCCCATGGGGCTCGACCATTGCTGTCCGGCCCTCGCCTGGAGGTGCGCCATGATCGGTATGGACCGGCGCACCGGCCAGCCGTTGGCCGGCATCGCCCACCTGCGTCAATCGATTGAAGACATCCTTTCTACCCCCCTCGGCAGCCGCCGCATGCGCCCGGAATACGGCAGCCAACTGCGCCGCTACGTCGACCTGCCGGTCAACGAAGGTTGGAAAAGCGCCGTCCAAGCTGAAGTCGCCCGTGCTCTGGGACGTTGGGAACCGCGTTTGCAATTGGAGCGCGTCAAGGTGATTGCGGTAATCGGCGGTCAGGTCAGCATGAGCCTGCGTGGCCGCTACCTGGGCACTGAAGCCATGCTCGAGGTGCAGGTATGAGCCAAGTCGATCTGGCCCAGTTGCCAGCACCTCAGTTGCTCGAAGACCTCGATTACGAGGCCTTGTATCAGGCTGATCTGCAGACCTTTCGCGCGCATCTGGGGGACGCTTGGACCGCACAGCTTGAAAGTGACCCGGTCTGCAAGCTGCTGGAAGTCGGGGCCTACCGCAAATTGCTCAACCGGGCACGCATCAACGACGCGGCCAAGGCACTGCTGTTGGCTTACGCTCAAGGCAGCGACCTCGACCAATTAGCGGCGAATGTCAGCCTGCAGCGTTTGCTCATCCAGACTGAAGACCGGACTCAGGTACCGCCGCTCGAGGCACTGTTCGAGTCTGACGCGGCACTGCGCGAGCGGGTGCAGTTGGTCTACGAGGGGCTCACCACTGCCGGGCCGCGCAACAGTTACATCCTGCACGCTCGCAACGCCTCGGGGCTGGTCGCTGACGCAACCGCCGAGAGCCCGTCGCCCGCGATCGTCGATGTCACTGTGTTGAGCCTGGAGGGCAACGGTGTAGCAGATGTGCAGTTGCTGGCCCAGGTGGCCGCGTACCTCAATGACGATGACATTCGCCCGGTAGCCGACCGCGTCAGCGTGCGTAGCGCCGAGGTCTTGCCGTACCGCATTGATGCCACCCTTTACATCGCTGACAGCGGCCCTGAGTCGGAGGCGGTGCTCGCCGAGTGCCGTCGTCGGCTGCAAGCCTGGATCAACCCGCGTCGACGCCTGGGCGTCGAAGTTGCACGCTCCGGGATCGATGCACAGCTGCACATTGGTGGGGTCAGTCGGGTTGAGCTCAGCGGCTGGGCCGACATCCGCCCGAGCCAGTCCCAGGCTGCGTGGTGCACGGGCTTCGATCTGAAGCGGGGCGGCTGATATGGACAGCCTGCTGCCGCTCAACCGCACCGCGCTGGAATGCGCCATCGAAGCCGCAGGCGATGAAGACCTCAAGGTCGACTTGCGCCTGCTCTACAGCCCCGAAAACTGCCCGCCGCACTTGCTCTATCAACTTGCCTGGGCCTGGTCGGTCGACCGCTGGGACGACAGTTGGAGCGACGCGATCAAGCGATCGGTGATTCGCTCGTCGTTCTTCGTACATGCCCACAAAGGCACCCTTGGCGCACTTCGGCGTGTGGTCGAGCCGTTTGGCTACCTGATTGAAGTGGAGGAGTGGTGGCAGGCCAAGCCGGCTGCTGTGCCTGGAACCTTCGCTTTGAAGATTGGCGTTTCCGATGCGGGCATCAGTGAGCAGACGTATGCCGAGTTGTCGGCGCTGATCGATGACGCTCGGCCGGTCAGTCGGCATATGACGGGGCTCGCCATCAGCTTGGAAAGCAGGGGCGCGTTATGCCTGGCTACAGCCGTCTTCGACGGCGAAACACTCGACGTATACCCGCCGCAGGCTGTTGACCTTGATGTCAGTGGCGAGATTGGTCGTGGCGGTCGTGATCACACAATTGACTATCTGGACGTTAACTATGGTTGACCAGACTTCGCAGTTTTACGCGATCCTGACTGACGTCGGGGCCGCCAAGCAGGCCAACGCGGATGCCTTGGGCATTGCTTGGACTTTTTCGCAAATGGGGGTAGGTGACGGAAATCCTACCGGCTTGGACAACCCGGCGTTGCCCATGCCGAACTCAAGTCAAAAAGCGCTGCTGAACGAGTGGCGCCGCGCGCCGCTGAATCAGTTGAAGGTCGACCCCAATAACGCGGCGGTGATCATCGCTGAGCAGATCATTCCCGCCGACGTGGGCGGTAAGTGGATTCGCGAAATCGCTTTATACGATGCGGACGGCGATATGGTGGCGGTGGCCAACTGCCCGCCGACCTTCAAGCCGCTGATGAGTCAGGGGTCTGGACGCACGCAAGTGCTGCGCCTGAATCTGATGGTTAAGAGTGCCAGCAATGTGCAGCTCAAGATTGACCCAAGCGTTGTGCTGGCCACTCGAGAATGGGTGACCGAGGAACTGGCCCGGCAGGACTTCAAATACTCTGTTCTTGCGGCTACCACCGCCGCGATCACACTGAGCGGCCTGCAGACGGTCGACGGCGTGCCGCTCACGGCCGGGGCGCGGGTGTTGGTGAAAAATCAGGCGGCCGGCAGGGACAACGGCCTGTATCTGGTCGTTGCCGGCGGCGCCTGGACGCGCTGCACCGATGCTGACGCCAGTGCCAAGGTGACGCCGGGCATGTTGGTGCTGGTCGAGCGAGGCACCGCCAACGGCGACAGCGCGTGGCAGTTGGTGACCGATGCGCCGATTACCCTGGGCGTCACGGCGCTGGCGTTTGAAATGGCGTTTGGGCGCACCGGTGTGGCCGCTGGTACTTATCGCAGCGTGACGGTCGACGCCTATGGGCGCGTAACCGCTGCGAGCAACCCGACCACGGTTTCCGGCTACGGCCTGACCGATGTGTACACCAAGGCCCAGATTGACCAAGCTTTGGCCCTCAAGTCGCCGCTTGATAGTCCAAGTTTCACCGGCGACCCCAAGGCGCCGACGCCGCCCGTGACTGATAACGACACTTCGTTGGCGACGACTGCATTCGTCCGTTCATTGATGGCTCGCTATGGTTTAGGTGCGGCCAGTGGCGAGAACGTGGCCGCCAACATCAACAATATCGTTGAAGGTGGCTCGTACATGGTGACGAGTACCACCCTTGGCACCAAGCCGATTTATCCAAGCGGTTTGGGTACTGGTGCGATTCCGAACGGGAACATCCTTCATGTAGAGCGCTGGAGTGGCAATATGGCCACCCAGATTTGGGACTCTCTTGTAACCACGGTGGTACCACTCACCTTCATGCGCACTCGTAACAATGGTGGCGTTTGGAGTGAATGGGCGCAGGTCTGGACAAGTCAGAACACGCCAAAGCAATCAAACCTAACTGACAAGACCTCTGGCGCCATGCTTACCGTCGGATCGTTCGGCGTTGGCGCTGGCCTCCTGAGTACTGAGAAGGACATGAACAACTATGTCATTCCTGGTAACTACACGACGCCAATTGTAGGGCTCCTCAACCTGCCAGAGGGTTGGCCGGTAACGCACCGTTATGTAGTGGTTGTTGAGGGCTTTAGTAACGAGAACTACTTAATTCAGCGGATCACTGGTGGCTTGGCCAATGGTCATGCGCCACTTTATGCCAAGCGCACCATGTCCAGCTCCGGAACCTGGACGCCCTGGCGTGATGAGTGGCATTCCGGCAACACTCCTAAGCAGACAAGTCAAACCGATGTAACGCCAGGCGCAATGCTCACTGTCGGCTCGTTTGGCGCAGGCTCCGCCATTGTCACCACTGAAGTGGATATGAACAGTTTTCAGGTTCCGGGTAACTACCTGACTGCCGCTTCGGGACTGTTGAACCTGCCTGCGGGTTGGAATACGGCCCAGCGTCACTGCATGGTAGTCGGTGGGCTTGGCGCTTCTGGTCACTTGGTACAGACCTTGAGCGCGGGGCTTGCTGGCGGCGATGTTAAGCAAGCTATACGCACTTTAACCTCGGGGAGAACTTGGACCGATTGGGAAGAAGTCACTACCAGCCGTCATGGACCTTTTCGCGGCACGCAGGTCTACAAGACCAATTCTGGCGTCTTCACATGGACCGTGCCCCCTGGCGTGAAAAAGGTTTGGGTGACGGTGATCGGGGGCGGCGGAGGCGGTGGGCGCTCTGGTACCGCTGGCCAAGGGTCAGGTGGCGGCGGGGGCGGCGGCTTCGCGCAAAAGCTGGTCGATCTGACTGGAGTGACCAGCGTAACCGTTACCGTCGGTGCCGGCGGTGCCGGGGCCACTGTTGCTGGCGAGTCGGGCGAGACCGGCGCTACATCGTCTTTTGGTACTTACCTGTCTGCGACTGGCGGGGTCGGCGGCATGGGGAACTCGCCCGGTGGTACGCCAAACGGCCCCGGGGGTGGGGGTGTAGGCAGTGGTGGCGATTTCGTTTCCAGCCTTGGTGTAGGCCAAGTCGCTTATGGCGTGGTGGGCGGATCGGGTGGTGGCCCGGGCGGTCGCTGTACTCAAGGTAACTACCCAGGCAATGGCGGAGTAGGCCCAGGCGGCGGCGGTTCGGGCGCGTACTACGGCTATAACGGCGGCGTCGGTGCCGGCGGCAACGTAATCATTCAGTGGTGATCGGTATGTGGGCATTGATACAGGATGGCGTCGTTATGGAAACGACGGATATTGACCCTGACGGGCGCTATCACCCTGACCTAAATTGGCAGGCGTGTGAATCCGAGGTGCGGCCCGGCTGGCTGTTCGAGAATGGGGCCTTTGTTGAGCCGTTTGAGACGCTGGAGCAGCGAACGAGCGCTGAAAGGCAATGGCGCGACGCTGAGCTGGCGGCACGACAATGGCTGCGCGACCGTCACCGCGACGAGCAGGATTTGGACCGCGAAACCACCCTGTCAGCCGACCAGTTCGCCGAGCTGCTGGCCTACTTGCAGGATCTGCGCGACTGGCCCCAGTCAGATCAATTTCCCGTCGTCGAGCACAGGCCGGTCGCGCCGTCCTGGATCGCCGACCAATCCCAATAACGCCCCGCACCGACGGGGCGTTTTCTTTTCTGCTGTACCCCTAATGGCCTCGCTGACGCGGGGCCTTTTCATATCTGGAGAGTCTATGTCTGGCTTCTTTCACGGCGTTACCGTAACAAACGTTGACACCGGCGCGCGCACTATTGCCTTGCCGTCGTCCTCGATCATTGGTTTGGTCGATACCTTCACCCCGGCGCCAGCGCTTACCGCGCAGCCCAATGATCTGATGCTGATCACCAGCGAGCGCGAGGCGCTTGCCGCGTTTGGCCCTGACGCGGCGATCACCAAGGCTTGCCAAGCCGTCTTTACCCGTGCCAAGGCGGTGATTGTCGCCTGCGGCGTGGCCAAGCTCGAGGACGCGGCCGAGCAGACCTCGGCGATCATCGGCGGCACCTTGGCGGACGGCAAGCGGACCGGCCTGCAGGCGCTTCTCGACGGCAAAAGCCGCTTCAACGCCCAGCCGCGCCTGCTGGTCACCCCCAAGCACAGCGCGACCCAGGCGGTCGCTACTGCCCTGATCGCGCTGGCTGACAAGCTGCGCGCAATTGCCATCATCGACGGCCCCAACACCACCGATGAAGCGGTCATCGCCTACGCCGGCGAGTTCGGCGCCAAGCGCGCCTATATGGTTGATCCGGGTGTGCAGTACTGGGACACCAGCAAAAACGCCACGGTCGATGCACCAGGCTCGGCGTATGTGGCTGGGCTGTTCGCCTGGACCGACGCGGAGTACGGCTTCTGGGCCTCGCCATCGAACAAGGAATTCGTCGGTATCACCGGCACCGGTCGTCCGATCGAATTCCTCGACGGTGACGAAACCTGCCGAGCCAACCTGCTCAACAACGCCAACATCGCCACCATCATTCGCGACGACGGCTTCCGCCTGTGGGGCAACCGCACCTTGTCGGCCGACGCGAAGTGGGCCTTCGTCACCCGTGTACGGACCATGGATATCGTCATGGACGCGATCCTCTATGGCCACAAATGGGCGGTCGATCGCGCCATTACCGCGACCTACGTCAAGGACGTCACCGAGGGCCTGCAGGCGTTCATGCGCGACCTGAAGAACCAGGGCGCGATCATCAATTTCGAGGTGTTCGCCGACCCTGAGCTGAACACTGCCAGCCAGCTCGAGCAGGGCAAGGTGTACTGGAACATCCGCTTCACCGACGTCCCACCTGCTGAAAACCCCAACTTCCGCGTTGAAGTCACCAATCAGTGGCTGACCGAAGTCCTCGATTCCGTCGCTTAAGGAGCGCATCTACATGGCAATGATTCCCGAAACCCTGGCCAACCTGAACCTGTTCGTCGATGGCGTCAGCTTCCAGGGCGATGTACCCAGCCTGACCCTGCCCAAGCTCACCCTGAAAATGGAAGAGCACCGCCCAGGCGGCATGGACATGCCGGTCGAAATGGACCAAGGCATGGAGAAACAGGAGGCGGCGTTCACCACCACCGGTGTGCGCCGCGACGCCCTGAAGTTCTTCGGCCTGGCCGATGGCAGTGGCTTCAACGGCACCTTCCGCGGCGCCTTCAAAGGCCTCAAAGGCAAGATCAATCCGGTGGTGGTGACGCTGCGCGGCGCCCTCAAGGAAGTCGATATGGGCGACTGGAAGTCCGGTGACAAAGCTGAAATCAAGCACAGCGTGGCCGTGACCTACTACAAGCTCGAAGTCGATGGCCGACTGGTCTACGAGATCGATGCGCTGGGTATGAAGCGTGTGATCAATGGTGTCGATCAACTGACTGCGCAACGCATTGCGCTCGGCCTTTAAGGAGAAGCCCATGGCTCAAGCGAAAAAACTGCCGCAATGGCTGACCCTGAGCGCTGAACGCGTCAGCGTGCAGCTGTCCCGGCCCAGCCAGGCCAACGGCGTCCAGGTCGATAGCCTGTCGTTGCGCGCACCCACCGTGCGCGATATCCGCAACGCCCAGGCGGGTGGCGCCAATGATGACGAACAGCGTGAGCTGAACCTGTTCGCCTCGCTGGCCGAGGTCGGTATCAAGGACCTCGAAGGCCTGGCCCTGAAGGACTACAGCCGTCTGCAGGCGGGCTATTTTCGCCTGGTGCAGGACGACGAACTTTGACCCGGTCCGGCACAAGGCCGCTGCCAAGCGGCTGGCCAAGGAGCTGAACTTTTCCGCGAGCGAAATCATGACCATGTCGTACAGCGACATGGTCTGGTGGCTTTCGGAATGAGCAGGAGTAAGCCATGGCAGAGACAATAGGGCCATTCAACCTGGGGCGCAGCGTCAACTTCAGCCCGCCGCTGGGGGCTGCGCTTGACGCGCTGCGCATCAGCATCGATCTGTTACGCAAGCAAATGAATACCACCCGGCTCGGTCTGATCATCGGCGCGTGGACCGGTGTCGGGCCTGTGCTTGAACCGGGGCGCCGACTCGGCAGCTCGACCGAGCCGGACCCTTCGCAGGGGTCAGAGGCACAGCGTCTGACGCTAGCGCCTGTGAACGATCAGCTGGGTCGCCTGCATCAAAACTTGACCCGGCTGGACCAGGTGATATCCGGCCTGATCTGGGTCAAGCGGCAGGATCAGCCAGCGCAGTGGCGCGCGCCTTTGAAATATCCCTTTGGGAAGAGTGCCTCACCCGTGCCAGAGCAGCGCTCCGCTGAGGGGGCGCCGAATCTCGAAACGCCTAAAGTAAGTGGGTCTTTCAGCCCGCCGCTGGGGGCTGCGCTTGACGCACTGCGCATCAGCATCGATCTGTTACGCAAGCAAATGGATACCACCCGGCTCGGTCTGATCATCGGCGCGTGGACCGGTGTCGGGCCTGTGCTTGAACCGGGGCGCCGAATCGGTAGTTCGACCGAGCCGGATCATTTGCAGGGGCCAGGCGCACAGCGTCTTAAGCTAGCTCCTGTGAACGATCAGCTAGGTCGCCTGCATCAAAACCTGACCCGGCTGAACCACGCAATTTCTGGACTGGCTTTGGTCGATCAGCGGACATCCAGCTCGCCGGCGGATGACTCATCCAACTCGCAGCAGCGCTCCGCTGCGGGAGCGGAGGAACTCGCACCGGCTGCGGCGGGAGAGGCTGAACAAGCCAATACGCTGCCAGTGTATGCGGCAGTTGCCACCATTGTTGCTGGCGTAGGCCATGTATTGAGCCAACAAGCTCCCGCAAAGGATCAACAGCAGGCGGTAAAGGCCGGGAAAAAAGTTTTCAAGGACAACGCGTTCGAGGCTTTGCTCGGTGTTGGCAAGGCATGGGCCACAGGCGAGGATGGCAAGGAGCAAGCCGAAGAGGTTGGTGCAGTTGCGGGAGGGTTCGGCGGGAAATTAATCGGAACAGCATTGGGAGTCCTTTTTTCCAAGAAAGAGCGAGTTCAACAGCGCTCCGCGTCGGTCGGCAGCGCCTTGGGTGAGGTGTTGGGTCGACTGGTAGGCCGCGACGTGTTCAATTCTTTCCAGGACCAGCCAAAGTCGGCTGCTGCCAAAGCCCAAGCAGCCGCGCAAGCAGATGAAGCAAACCCCGCAGTTGCAGGGCAACAGGGACAGGAGCCACACGATAAGAAAGTTGAGAGGAATACGACGTCACCGAAACTTGACTGCAGTTGTCTAGGCCGCCTGGGTCAGTCTGCAGTTGTTCCTACTGCCGTTACATTTGGCCGTTCGTCCGCCCGGCCGCGAGCAGCTGGACTTGGTCGGGCGCTCAGTCTTGCGGCAGCAACAGCATTCAGTGTGATGCCAGTCAAAGATCGGCCCGCTGCAACACCTGCTCGTTCAAACAAAAAGCGTGGCCGGAAAAGTGCTTCAGGTACTGCGCCAGGCCGGTCGCGACGTGGCGCTGCCAAGGTCGGCACCAGCTCACCTCTCGGCCTGCCACAGACAGTCTTGAAAAAGCTGCCAGGCCTGGCGCTGCTGGGCACCACCCTTCAACTCGCCGACACCTACAGCAGTAATGCCACGCCTGAGCAGAAGCTCGAAGGCTATGGCACTGCTCTGGGCGGCTTGGGCGGAGGCTTGGCCGGCGCTGCAGCGGGCGCTGCAATCGGCTCGGTGGTGCCAGTGATCGGCACCGCCATCGGCGGGCTGGTTGGCGGCGTGCTTGGGAGCATGGGTGGCGAGCAGGTTGGCGGCTGGTTGGCCAGGCTCGTGACCTCAGACACCCCCCCAGCAGAGCAGGCTGCGGCCCATCGCGAATCCGACCCGGCGACATCACTTGGAGACGCGTCCCGATCGTTGGCCGAGTGCGCCAAGCAGCCAACGCTGTTGACCGATCCCGCACAGACCGCGCCAACAGCACCCACTCCCACTATCAATCAGCAAGTCACCTTCACCGCGAATATGCCGGTCACCTTCAACAACAGCCTCTATGACCCCAGCACGCTGCACCAGTTGGAGGCGATAGCCCGTGGTCAGCTGGAAGAGCTGATGCGTCAGGCCCGCGCAGTGCAGATGTTTGAAACACCCCACGTTTCAATTTGAGGACCACTCATGAACTATCAGGAACAGCTGCAGGCTGGCCTGCACGCGCTGGTCAAGGCGGGCGAAGCGGGGCGTCGGCGTGCCGACGCCATGCTCGAGCCGATGGATCAGGCCATCGACCATGTACAAGGCGCCGTCGCCAGCCTGGAGGGTCTGCCGGTAGTGGGGCCGGCGATCGGTGCGCGCCTGCAACGCAGCTTGCGCGCAATCACCTCGGCCCAGGCCAAGGTGGCCAAGGTCATCGACAAATACGATCAGACCCTCAGCGTGGTGCGCCAGGTGCGTGATCGCCTCGGCACCTTCGCCGAGCAAGTGGACAAAGCCGGGGCCGCGGTGCGTCGGGTGGTGGGGGGCGTGCGCGCGGCAGTTACCGGCGCACTCTCGACCCTGGGCTTCGCCCCCGACAGTACCCCGGCAGCGGAGGCGGTCAAGCCGTTTGCCCACCTGCTCGTGTTGCAACCGCTCAAGCCCGGCGCCGCGGCGTACTACTTCAACCTGGATACCGCCGCCTTCGACCAACTGCGGCGGCAGACTCGCTTTCGCTGGGCGGGCCAGGAGCGCCTAAGCCGCGCCAGCGCGCAACAGGCGGTGGGCCTCGGCGAGGAGACCATCAGTATCCGTGGGGCGATCTTCCCCACCTTCAAAGGCGGGCTCGGCCAGTTGCAGGCACTGCGCAGCATCGGTCGGCAATTGCTGCCGCTGTCGTTGATCAGCGGGTACGGCGAGGTGCTTGGCAACTGGTGCCTGACCAGCGTTGAAGAAGAGCAGAGCAGCCTGCTGGCCGGCGGAATCCCGCGTAAACAAACCTTCTCACTGGAGTTCATCAGCTATGGGCAAGACCTGCATGACGTCTGAGGGGGACCTGCTCGACAGCCTCTGCCAGCACTATTACGGCCACCTCAACGGCAGCGTCGAGGCAGTCCTGGCGGCCAACTCCGGCTTGGCAGATGAGACTCAGCCGTTTGCCGGCGGGGTGCTGATCAGTTTGCCAGAGCTCCCGCACGCCGCCGCCGGCACAACGGTCCAGTTGTGGGACTGACCCTGCTTCGGAGCCACCCCCATGCAACCAAAGTTTCGTATCGTTGCCGACGGCAACGACATCACCACGCTGATCAACCAGCGCCTGCTACTGCTGCGCACCAGCGACAAGCCGGGTATGCAGTCGGATGATTTCGAACTGCGTATCGACGCCCGCGACGGCGCACTTGCATTACCTTCCCGAGGCGCCTCGATCGAGGTTCATCTCGGCTATGCCGGGCAACCGCTGACCCGGCTTGGGCGCTTTACGGTCGATGAAGTCGAGCTGTCCGGCCCGCCTGACACTCTCGTCATCCGCGGCAAGGCCAGCGACCTTTGCGGCAGCGGCAAGACCACCCGCAGCGGCAGTTGGGAAGCACTGCCGCTGCAACGGATCGTCAGTGAAATTGCTGCGCGTAACGGCTGGCAGGCGGTGTGCCCGCTGACCGTGCTGGTCGCGCGGGTCGACCAGTACGCGGAGTCTGATCTGGCCTTCATCACGCGTCTGGCGCGGCTCTACGATTGCACCGCCAAACTTGCCAACGGCCAGTTGCTGGTGCTGCCTCGCCAGGCTGGCAAGAGCGCCAGCGGCAAGCCGCTTGGCGTGGTCACGCTTGACCGCAGCATGGTCAGTAAATGGCAGTTTCGGCTGGATGACCAGCAGACCCACAAGGCCGTACGTACCCGTCACCAGGACCCTGCCAGCGGCGCGCTGCAGGTGGTCGAGCTGGCTAACAGCGCGGTGTCGCCGGACGACCAGCCGGTGCATACCGACCGCCACGTCTACCCCAATCGCGCCGCTGCCGAACAGGCCGCCAGGGCGCGGCTGGCCAGCTTCAACCGTGGCACCGCCAGCCTGCGCCTGGAGATGGCCGGACGAACCGATCTGTTTGCCGAGCGCAGCATCGAAACCAGCGGCTTCTGCGCCGGGCTGGACGGGCTGTACCTGATCGATTCAGTTGAACAGCTGTTCACCAACAGCGGTTGGCAGACCACGGTGCACTGCAATGGAGGCAGCGAGGGCAAATCCAACAGTAAGGGCGTCGCGCCGCGGCGAGGCACGGCTATCAAGGTCTGAGCAACGTGTGCGCGGCTCATCGTCGCGGCTCAAGCCCAAGACCTCGTCCTGGGCTTTTTTTGTTAAACAAGGAGGTGCAGCATGCTTACCGAAGGCCAACTCAGCCAGATATTTCCCCTCGCCGGCCAGCGGGTCGGCACCTTTCTCGCAGCGCTCAACGAAGCTTTGCCGCGTTGGCAAATCGATCATCCGAGGCGCATCGCGGCGTTTCTCGCACAGATCGGCCATGAATCCGGCCAACTGCGCTATGTGAAGGAGCTGGGTGGCGATCGCTACCTATCCCGTTACGACACCGGCAGCCTTGCGCGGCGTCTGGGTAATACGCCGCAGGCTGACGGTGATGGCCAGCTGTACTGCGGTCGCGGCCTGATTCAGATCACCGGCCGCAACAGTTATCAGGCCTGTAGCCGGGCCCTGTTTGGCGATGAGCGCTTGCTGGCGCAGCCGCAGTTGCTCGAACAACCGCGCTGGGCCTGCGAGTCGGCGGCCTGGTTCTGGCATTCACGCGGGCTCAACGCGCTGGCGGATCGCGGCGAGTTCAACCGCATCACCCGTCTTATCAATGGCGGCCTGAATGGCCTGGACGATCGCCTGGCGCTGTGGGCGCGAGCACGCGAGGTGCTCTGTTGAGCCGCAGTTGGCTGGGGCTCTGCCTGCTGCTCATGCTTGCATCCGCTTTGCTGGCCTGGCAGGTCCAGGGGTGGCGTTACGGTCGGCAGTTGGCCGACCAGGCTACCCGCCACGCCCAACAGATGCGTCAGCAGGCTGATGCACTGGCCGATCAGCTGCTCGCCGAGCGCGCCCGACAGCACGACCTGCAGCAGCGTCTACAGGCCAGCGAATCGCGATATTTTCAGGAGCTTTCCGATGCCCAACAAATTCAGGCTCGCTTGCGTGATCGGCTTGCCACTGCTGATCTGCGGTTGTCGGTTCTGGTCGAGCGCGACAGCGCTTGCGCCACTGTGCCCGCCGCCAGCGCCCCCGGCAGCGTGGATCATGGCGCCGTACGCGCCCGACTTGAGCCAGCGCATGCTCGACGAATTATCGCCATCACCGATTTCGGCGACCGCGGATTGATCACATTGCGTGCCTGCCAGGACTACGTCCGCGAACTCACACGCTGACCCCTTGTCTGACCCTCTCAGGGTGATAGGGTAGGGCGCATTCCCGTCAGGAGCCGACCATGGACCCGATCACCGTTCTTTCAAGCAGTCTGGGCGAGCACCTGCAGCAGCTCAATGCGCAGGTCACCACCGCCGAATCTTGCACCGGTGGCGGCATCGCCGAGGCCATCACGCGGGTTGCCGGCAGTTCGGCGTGGTTCGAGGCCGGCTACGTGACCTATTCCAATAGCCAGAAGACTCGCCAGTTGGGCGTGCCAGCGCAGTTGTTCGAGCAGGTGGGCGCGGTTAGCCGCGAGGTTGTCGAAGCCATGGTGCGGGGCGCGCAAGCCGCCAGTGGCGCGCGCTTTGCCGTGGCCGTCAGCGGTGTGGCCGGGCCAGGCGGCGGTTCAGCAGAGAAACCGGTCGGCACCGTCTGGCTGGCCTGGGCTGATGGCGACCGCGTCAGCAGTGTGCGCAAGCACTTTGCCGGCGACCGTGAAGCGGTGCGCCGACAAACGGTGATCGCCGCGCTAGACGGCTTGTTACAGCTTGGCACCGAGTAAATTGCCAACAGGGGTTTGCTCAGGCGCCTTGCTGTGGAATAATACTGGCTACTTATACAGTTATTCGGGCCGTCAGGGCCAGTCGATCACGTGAGGATTTCAATGGACGACAACAAGAAGCGCGCCTTGGCTGCGGCCCTGGGTCAAATCGAACGTCAATTCGGTAAAGGCGCGGTCATGCGCATGGGCGATCAGGATCGCCAGGGCATGCCTGCTATTTCCACCGGCTCGCTGGGCCTGGACATCGCGCTGGGCATTGGCGGTCTGCCGAAAGGCCGTATCGTCGAAATCTACGGCCCAGAGTCTTCGGGTAAAACCACGCTGACCCTGTCGGTCATCGCTGAAGCGCAAAAAGCCGGCGCCACCTGCGCCTTCGTCGATGCCGAGCACGCGCTGGATCCAGAGTACGCCGGCAAGCTGGGTGTCAACGTCGAAGACCTGCTGGTCTCGCAGCCGGACACCGGCGAGCAAGCGCTGGAAATCACCGACATGCTGGTGCGTTCCAACGCAGTAGACGTGATCATCATCGACTCCGTGGCAGCGCTGGTACCCAAGGCTGAAATCGAAGGCGAAATGGGCGACATGCACGTGGGTCTGCAGGCACGTCTGATGTCTCAGGCGCTGCGCAAGATCACCGGCAACATCAAGAACGCCAACTGCCTGGTCATCTTCATCAACCAGATCCGGATGAAGATCGGCGTGATGTTCGGCAGCCCGGAAACCACCACCGGTGGTAACGCGCTGAAGTTCTACGCTTCGGTACGTCTGGACATTCGCCGTACCGGCGCGGTCAAGGAAGGCGACGAAGTAGTCGGCAGCGAAACCCGCGTCAAGATCGTCAAAAACAAGGTTTCGCCGCCGTTCCGTCAGGCCGAATTCCAGATTCTGTACGGCAAGGGTATCTACCGTAACGGCGAGATCATCGACCTGGGCGTTGCCCACGGCATGATCGAGAAATCCGGTGCCTGGTACGCTTACCAGGGCAACAAGATCGGTCAGGGCAAGGCCAACGCCGCCAAGTACCTGCAAGACAACCCGGCCGTTGGTGCAGACCTCGAGAAGCAGATCCGCGACAAGCTGCTCAACCTGGGTGCTGTTGCTGCAGCCGGCAAAGCAGCCGCTGCTGCCGAGCCAGCGGGTGCCGACGCCGACGCAGAAGCTTGACCGATGCCCGCCGTACTCGACACCCCGGTTGCGGTTCGGCGGACAGCCATGGACCTGCTCGCGCGCCGCGAGCATGGTCGCGTGGAGCTGACGCGCAAGTTGCGTCAGCGCGGTGCTACAGATGACCTGATCGAGCCTGCGCTCGATCGGCTCACCGAAGACGGCTTACTCAGTGAAGCCCGTTATCTCGAGAGTTTCATTGCCTATCGTTCCAACGCCGGTTATGGCCCTGCACGTATTCGTGAAGAGCTGACCCAGCGTGGCCTCAACCGTGCTGATGTCGAGCAGGCCCTGCGTGACAGCGGGGTGAACTGGGCTTCACGGTTGCAGGATGTCTGGCAGCGCAAGTTTGCCGGGCAGCTCCCTCATGATCCGCGCACTCGCGCACAGCAAACCCGCTTTCTGGTCTACCGTGGCTTTGCCATGGACATGGTCGGCCGCCTGTTGAACGGCCGAGACCTGGACGACTACTGAATTTCCCTGATCAACTGGCTTTCAGCGCTTGGCGGGCTCGTTGAGTGGTTTGTATCGGCTCTGGCCTGGCCCAGTTTTCGCTAAGGTTGATAAAGTCGATCAGCTCCCGCAAGCGTCCTTGGTCACGCCCGGTGAAGGCGAAGGTGAGCCGGGTCAGATGATCAAAGCTATCCACTTCGTGTTCTGCGCTGGCATCGGCTTGCTGCTGGAATGTGCCGCTCAGGCGTAGATCGGCAAATGCCTCTTGGGCGTCGAACAGCGCGGCCTCGCTGAGCGGGTGATGCATGCGAATGACGAATTGATTCTTCAGCCAGCGGCTGGAGTGGTAGTTGTTGTAGAACTGGGTGATCTCTTCCACCGCCTCGTCAGCGCTGTGCACCAGCCGCACCAACTTCAGGTCACGGGGCAGAATGTAGTGGTTCTCTTCAAGTTGCCGGCTGATAAACGTCAGGCAATCTCGCCAGAACGTCCCTCCGGGAGAGTCCAGCAGCACCACCGGCACCAATGGGCTTTTGCCCGTCTGGATCAGGGTCAGGACTTCCAGTGCCTCATCGAGCGTGCCGAAGCCGCCGGGGCAGAGCACCAAGCCGTCCGCTTCCTTGACGAAGAACAGCTTGCGGATGAAGAAGAAGTGGAACGGCAGCAGTTTGTCGGTGCCATCGACGGTGGCATTGGCGTGTTGCTCGAAGGGCAGGGTGATATTGAATCCCAGGCTGTTCTCGGTGCCGGCACCCTCATGTGCCGCGGCCATGATGCCGCCGCCGGCACCAGTGATCACCATCAGCTCATTGCGCGTCAGGCAGGCACCCAGTTCGCGGGCGAGTGCGTACATCGGGTGCTCCAGCGGCGTGCGCGCGGAGCCGAATACGGTGACTTTGCGCCGACCACGGTAGCGCTCGAGGGTGCGGAAGGCGTGGTCGAGTTCGCGCAGGGCCTGCAGGGTGATCTTGGCGTTCCAGCGGTTGCTGTCGTCCTGTGCCATGCGCAGCACGGTCAGCATCATGTCGCGGTAGAGCGGCAGGTTGGTGCTGTTGGGAGCCACCTGTTGTAACTGTAGGTCGATGTTGCTCAGATCGATGCCGCTGTTCTTGAAGTGGGTCAACAGAAGCTCGTTGGCTTGGTAGGGCATACAACTCCTCCTTGTGCAGCAGGACCTTCAGTGCCGGTTTCTACCAGGCGGCGCATGGGCCGGGCTTGGCAAAAAGGCACAAGGGCTGAATAACAATTTAGACGTTGTGGCGTGATTGTGCTGGAGCAGTCCGCTGGTCGGGACGCGAGCCACTGCCAGTGCGATGCTGTTCACTTGAAGTGCGGGGCAGTCACTTGCAACCAGCAGCACAGCGCCAGGCGCGGGAGGTGGCCAGATGCATCGTTTGGTTATCGAAGTCGACCAACAGCTATACCGGCTGCTGGAAAACGCTGCGCGCGCGCATCACTGGAGTCTGGAAGTCGAGTGCCGGCGCCGGTTGGGCGGCGCAGAAGGGCACTCGAGGTATCTGCAGGCGTTGCTGGCAGAGTTGCGCGCTGAAGACGAGCAGCGGCGCGCCAAGTGAGGCCGTCAGCGGCAGACGATCACTTCTTCTTGTTGCCGGCCGTGCAGCTGGCAGCATCAAAGGCCTGGTCCATGACCGGGCTGTTGCTCTTGTACACCGTGAAGCGGTAAACCAGCACCGCGCCTTTGGACAGCAACTGACGGTAGCCATTGTTGCGGCAAACGCTGTCGCCCAGTTGGCTGCGCACCTGCTGCGGGTTGCTCTGCATGCGCTCGGCATGCTCCTGGCGTACGCTCAGGTGGTTGATCAGCGCTTTACCTTCAACGGTGTAACCCTGATCGAGGATGTCTTCGTTGATAGCGCGAGGGGTGCCGACGCTGCTTTCCTTGGCGACCTTCTGCAACAACTGAGTCAACTCATACTCTTGCTTGGACGCGGCCTGAGCTGCGATGGGCAACATGAGCAGCAGGCTCAAGGTCGGGACGATAACACGCAGCATGGATCTCTCCTGATTCAATGACTGGCGCTTTGACCGGCACCTGCGGCTGGCGTTCCGTTGGCGCCGAGTGCTTGATTATAAGGCGCGCAGGCGCTGCACGGCAAAACAGCGCTGCTCTGATAGACTGGCGCCTTCGATTTGTGCCGAGTTGTTGAAGTGATCATCGTTAATCTGTCCTGCGGTGTGGCCTCGTGAGCCATGCGGTGGCGCGGCTGCGCGCCGAGCGCCTGGCCCGTAGCGTCAAACCCTTTTTAGCCCGTGGTTCGCGCGCGGTGCGCTGCGCCCACTGTCGGGTCATTGCCAGTCACTGCCTGTGTGCGCTGAAGCCTACCGTCACGGCTGAAGCGGGCGTGTGCCTGCTGATGCATGACACCGAGCCATTGAAACCGACCAATACCGGTTGGTTGATCGCTGATTTGATCGAAGACACCTCGGCCTTTGGCTGGCAGCGCACGGCGGTCGATCCCGCCTTGTTGGCGCTGCTGGAACAGCCGCAGTGGCAACCGTACATCGTCTTCCCCGGCGAGTTCGTCGCCGAGCAGCGGGTGGTCAATGAGGTCAGCCTGCCGCCCGGCAAGCGACCGCTGTTCATCCTGCTCGACGCGACCTGGACCGAAGCGCGCAAGATGTTCCGTAAAAGCCCGTATCTGGACCGCTTCCCGGTGCTCAGCCTGGAAGCCGAACAGATGTCGCGCTACCGGCTGCGCCGCTCCAAGCGCGATGATCACTTCTGCACTGCCGAAGTGGCGGCGATGTGCCTGGAACTGGCTGGTGACGTGCGTGCGGCGCAAGCACTGGATGCCTATCTGGACGTGTTCAGCTTGCATTACCTGAGCGCCAAGCGGCATTTGCCGCTGGACCTGCAGGATGAACCGCATCAGCGCTTGCATACCTTTCTATAGTCCAAGGGGCAGCCGGCCGGGTTTGCTTCATAATGACGAGCACCGTGCCTCGGCACAGAACAGGATCGATTGATCGATGGCCACTTACGAAATCCTCATCGCTGATGACCACCCGCTGTTTCGCAGCGCCTTGCGCCAGGCGGTCACGCTGGGCCTGGGCCCGGACGTGCGGCTGGTCGAGGTGGCGAGCATCGCCGAGCTGGAAACCCACCTCGGCGACAAGTCCGACTGGGATCTGGTCCTGCTCGACCTGAACATGCCAGGCGCTTATGGCTTCTCCGGCCTGGTTCTGCTGCGCGGGCAGTATCCGCAGATTCCGGTAGTGATGGTCTCGGCCCAGGAAGAAGCGGCGGTGGTGGTCAAGTCGCGCGAGTTTGGCGCCAGTGGCTTCATTCCCAAGTCGAGCACCCTCGAGCAGATCCAGGACGCCGTGCAAAAAGTTCTCGATGGTGAGGTGTGGTGGCCGCCACAGGCATTCGAGAAAGTCGATGTTTCAGCCGAAGCCAAAGCCGCCAGTGAAGGCCTGGCAAGCCTCACGCCGCAGCAATTCAGGGTGCTTACCATGGTTTGCGAAGGTTTGCTGAACAAGCAGATTGCCTACGAGCTGAGCGTCTCCGAGGCGACCATCAAGGCCCACGTCACGGCGATCTTCCGCAAGCTCGGCGTGCGTACCCGGACCCAGGCCGCGCTGCTGCTGCAACAGCTTGAATCAGTTGCCAGCAATTAAAACCTGCGGCTTCACGCTTTTTTGACCCGGCTCCGGCTAGCCTTCTGGCCTTTTTCTCGTGAAATGACACCCATGTCGCCATTCAAAGGCCAGACCGGCCTTAAACGTATCTTCAACGCCGCCGGCTATTCGCTGGATGGGCTGCGCGCAGCATTCAAAGGCGAAGCGGCCTTTCGCCAACTGGTGCTGCTCAATGTGGTGCTGGTGCCAACTGCCTTCTGGCTGCCGGTCAGCCGCGCCGAGCGGGCCATCATGATTGCCGTGTGCATGCTCGGGCTGATCGTCGAGCTGTTCAATTCGGCGATCGAAGCGGCCATCGACCGCATCTCGCTGGACCGCCACCCGCTGTCGAAAAACGCCAAGGACATGGGTAGCGCTGCCCAGTTCGTGTCGCTGTTGATGGTGGCGCTGGTCTGGGGCGTGATCCTGCTCTAGGCAATCGGCGGTAGGACGATCTCGTCGCTGCGACGCACACCGGCGGTGAAGTTGCGGCACAGTTCAAGAAACTCGCGCATGGCTGAGGTCTGGTACTTCTGCTTGTGCCAGATGAAGTAGAACTGCCGCGACAGATCCAGCTCCGGTGTTTCCACGGCGACCAGGCTGCCACGGCGAAATGCATCGCGCAGGGCCAGCCGCGAGATACAGCCAATGCCCAGCCCCGACTCGACTGCGCGCTTGATCGCTTCGGTGTGTTCAAGCTCAAGGCGGATGTTCAGGTTGGCGCGGTGGTGGCGCATTTCCTGATCGAACGTCAGCCGCGTGCCCGAGCCCTGCTCGCGCAGGATCCACGCCTCCTGGGACAGTGTGGCAATGTCTGCCCGGCCAGCCTTGGCCAGTGGATGCTGCGGTGCGCAGAACACCACCAGCTCGTCCTCGACCCACGGCTGCACCTCAAGGTCGGGGTGGTTGCAGTCACCTTCGATCAGACCCAGATCAATTTCGTAGTGGGCAACCTGTTGCACAATGTGCGCAGTGTTCTGTACATGCAGTTTGACCTGGCTCTCCGGATGCATCTGCATGAAGCTGCCGATCAGCAAGGTTGCCAGGTAATTGCCGATGGTCAGGGTTGCCCCCACCGACAGTGAGCCGAAACCGGACTTGCCGTTGAGCAGGTCTTCGATTTCCTTGGCCTGGTCGAGCAGGGCCACTGCCTGGGGCAGCAATTGGTGACCCAGTGCATTGAGGCTCAGGCGTTTGCCGGCGCGGTCGAACAACTGGCAGCTGGACTGGCGCTCCAGTTCGGTCACCGAAGTACTGGCCGCCGATTGCGATAAAGCCAGTACGCCGGCGGCTTTGGACACGCTCTGGTGCTGGGCTACCGCGACAAAAACCTGCAGTTGACGAAGTGTAAAACGCATATCTATATAACCGATAAGACATATCTTGATAATCAACTTAACAGATATCGTCGCTGCCCCTAAACTATTGCGTAACTGTGCGCTTGGTCCGCGCTGCGTCTTTCTTCAGGAGCCACCTTAGATGAGCAACATGAACCACGAACGTGTCCTCAGTGTTCACCACTGGAATGACACCCTGTTCAGCTTCAAGTGCACCCGCGATCCGGGCCTGCGCTTCGAGAACGGTCAGTTCGTGATGATCGGTCTGCAGCAAGAAACCGGCCGTCCGCTCATGCGCGCCTATTCGATTGCTTCGCCGAACTGGGAAGAGCATCTGGAGTTTTTCAGCATCAAGGTGCCGGATGGCCCGCTGACCTCGCAGCTGCAGCACCTCAAGGAAGGCGATGAGATCATCATCAGCAAAAAGCCTACCGGCACCCTGGTACTGGATGACCTGAACCCGGGTAAGCACCTGTACCTGCTCAGCACCGGCACTGGCCTGGCGCCGTTCATGAGCGTCATTCAGGACCCGGAAACCTACGAGCGCTTTGAAAAAGTGATCCTGGTTCACGGTGTGCGCTACGTGAATGAAGTCGCCTACCGCGAGTTCATCACCGAGCACCTGCCGCAGAACGAGTTCTTCGGTGAGGCGGTACGTGAGAAGCTGATCTACTACCCAACCGTTACCCGCGAGCCGTTTGAAAACGAAGGCCGCCTGACCGACCTGATGCGTAGCGGCAAGCTGTTCAGCGACATTGGCCTGCCACCGATCAATCCACAGGACGACCGTGCGATGATCTGCGGTAGCCCAAGCATGCTCGATGAAACCAGCGAAGTGCTCGACAGCTTCGGTCTGAAGGTGTCGGCGCGGATGCGCGAGCCGGGTGACTACCTGATCGAGCGCGCTTTCGTCGAGAAGTAAGGCGAGCGCGACAAAAAACGCAGACCGAGGTCTGCGTTTTTTTATGCCTGAGATTTGCCCGGTGGCCGCCTGCGGTCAGCTGTCGAGGGTGACTTCCAGCACCTGGATCCGGTCCAGTTGCGGGTAGTGCCAGCGTACCTGTACATCCCAGAACTTGACCCCGTAGACGCGCTCCGGTGGCGGTACCTGGTAGGCCGGACGCGGGTCCTGGGCCAGACACTGCTCAATCAGCTCAACCAGCGGCTCACCCAGGCGCAGCGCGTGCTCACGGGCTTGCAGCAAGGCCGCATCAGCCCAGGCCACGCTGATCGGTGCAGGCGCCGCGCTGGCCATCAGGTTGATCGCATCGCTGACGCAATCTGCGTAGGGCACGTACGGCTTGATATCCAGCACTGGCGTGCCGTCGAGCAGGTCGATCCCGGACAGCAACAAGCGCCCAGGCTCTACCCCTTCCAGGCGCACCACTGACTGGCCGATACCGTTGGGCCGATGCGTGGCGCGGGTGGCGAACACGCCCATGCTCTTGTTGCCGCCCAAGCGGGGAGGGCGGACCTTGAGCCGTGGCTTGTCTTCCAGCGCCTGGTGAAACAGAAACAGCAGCCAGACATGGCTGACCTGCTCCAGGCCTGCCACCGCATCACCCTGATCGAACGGCGGCAACAGCTCGAGCACGCCACGCGCCGCCGGTGCCAGCTGAGGCTGGCGGGGGATGGCGAACTTCTCCTTGAAGCAGGAGCGGACAATGCCAACCGGCGCAACGCTATGCTGCATGCTCACTCAGCCGTGCACGCGCTGGGTCAGGCCCTTGAGGAAATTGCGCAGCAGTTGGTCGCCGCACGGGCGGTAATTGTCATGGCCAGCCTTGCGGAACAGGGCGCTCAGCTCTGGCTTGGTCACCGGGAAGTCGACCGACTTCAGAATCGCGTGCATGTCGTCTTCTTTAAGCTCGAAGGCGACCCGTAGTTTTTTCAGGACGGCGTTGTTGGTCACCGGTACTTCGATCGGCTGCGGTGGGCGCGACTCGTCGCGGCCGCGGCGATGGATCACCAGGCCATCGAGGAAGTGCGCCATGACTGCGTCCGGGCAACGCACATAGCCTTCCTCTTCTTCTTTCTTCATGTAGCTTGCGACTTCGTCGGCGGACACGGTAAGGCCGGACAGGCCGACGATCTCGATGATCTTGGCGTCATTGACCTTGAGCATGTAGCGCATGCTGCGCAGGACGTCATTGTGGTTCATTGTTGCAAATCCTGTTCAAAGCCGCGCCGAGCTGGCGCGGCGGTATTCCTTAGAAACGTTCGGTTGCTGCTACGTAGCGCCATTGGCCCAGCGGCAGCTTGCCCATCGACACACCGCCGACGCGGATGCGGCGCATGCTGACGATCTCCAGCTTCAGGCTGGCGCACAGGTCGCTGATATCGCCGCGCTGCGGGTTCTTCACAACCATGCGCAGGTGGGTTTCGTTCTGCCAGCTGGCCTTGGCCTTGGGCAGTTCGCGATCATTGCGCGACACGCCACGGGCAAGCCGCTCAAAGGCTTGCGGGGTGGCTTCACCGCGCACCTCGATGATGAATTCCTGCTCGAGCTTGCGCAGGTCGCGTTCGATCTTGCCGCTGACCTTCCAGTCCTGGGTGAACAACTGCAAGCCGCTGACGCCGCGCTCCAGCGGCGCCATGCAGGTCAGCCGGGTGAAGTGGCTGTGCAACGGGCGCACATCCTGGCTGTGGGCTTCGCTGAGGGTAGCCATGACCATGCTCGCGCGGGCGCTTTCCGGATCCATCCCGGCGGGTTGATTGAGCAGCAAGGTCACCAGTGCCGGCGCCTCGGCGCGGGCCCCTGGCAGCAGGGCGACCTGCTGGCCCTCGACCTTGAACTGGGGCTGCTCGACGACCAGGCCATCCACCGTCACCCAGCCGCCTTCGATGTACTGCTCGGCCTCGCGGCGGGAGCAGCCGAGTTGCTCGATGAGGCGTTTGGACAGGCGTACGGGTTCAGACATGGAGACGATTCGCTAAAGGCAGATTAAGACCTGCCATTGTACCTGCCCGCGCGTTGTTGAGGGCCGGGAATCTGCTGCTTTAACGGTGTTTGTCAGCACCGTGGTCGCCACTGCGGTCGCGCAGACGAAGGTGCAGCAAGGGATACGGCTGACCGAGGCCGTCCTGCTCCGAGCGTCCGATAATTGCAAAGCCCTCGTGCAGGTAGAAGCCCAGCGCCTGCGGGTTTTGCTCGTTGACGTCCAGATGGTCGGCGTTCAGTTCGCTGATGGCGTGGCGCAGCAGGCGCTTGCCGACACCTTTGCCGCGGTGCTCGGGGCCGACGAAGAGCATGGCGACCTGACCATTGGCGACCCCGGCGAAGCCGAGAATGCGCTGACGCACGTCCTTGCAGCAGATCAGCATGACCGCATCGAGGTACTTGGCTAGGATGTGATCGCGCAGCAGCAGGATGTAGGCATCCGGGAGAAAGTCGTGGGTGGCGCGGACCGAAGCTTCCCAGACGCGGATCAGTTCCGGGTAGTCGCTGGCGCGAGGAGTTTGCAGGGTGAACAGGGCTGGCATCGCGGCAGTCTCTGGTGCTGATTGCAGAACCATAGATGCTTAGTGCAGGCTTTGCTGGTTGGGGCCGCAATACGGCCCCAAGCAATCGTCAGACCGGCTCGGCCCACATGTCGTATTCGTCGGCATCCACGATCCGGCAACGGACCTTGTCGCCCGGCTTGAAGCCATGGTCGCCATCGATGAACACGCTACCGTCGATCTCTGGGGCATCGAAGAAGCTGCGGCCAACCGAGCCTTGTTCTTCGACTTCGTCGATCAGCACTTCGATCTCACGACCGATGCGCAGTTGCAGACGGGCGGCGCTGATGGCTTGCTGATGGGCCATGAAACGGTCCCAGCGGTCCTGTTTGATGTCGTCCGGCACTTCATCCAGGCCCAGATCGTTGGCCGGCGCGCCTTCGACCGGCGAGTACTGGAAGCAGCCGACGCGGTCGAGCTGGGCTTCGGTCAGCCAGTCGAGCAGGTACTGGAAGTCTTCTTCGGTCTCGCCCGGGAAGCCGACAATGAACGTTGAGCGGATCACCAGCTCAGGGCACTGCTCGCGCCAGTTCTTGATCCGCGCCAGGGTGCGGTCTTCGAACGCCGGGCGCTTCATCGACTTGAGCACTTTAGGGCTGGCGTGCTGGAACGGGATGTCCAGGTACGGCAGGAGCTTGCCAGCGGCCATCAGCGGAATCACGTCGTCGACGTTCGGGTATGGATACACGTAGTGCAGACGCACCCAGACGCCCAGGCTGCTCAGCGCTTCGCACAGCTCGAGCATGCGGGTCTTGACCGGGCGGCCGTTCCAGAAATCGGTCTTGTACTTGACGTCGACGCCGTAGGCGCTGGTGTCCTGGGAGATCACCAGCAGCTCCTTGACCCCGGCCTTGACCAGGCGCTCGGCCTCGCTCAGCACGTCACCTACCGGGCGGCTGACCAGCTTGCCGCGCATCGACGGGATGATGCAGAAGCTGCAGCTGTGGTTACAGCCTTCGGAGATCTTCAGGTAAGCGTAATGACGCGGGGTCAGCTTGACGCCTTGCGGTGGCACCAGGTCGATCAGCGGATTGTGGTCCTGGCGCGGTGGCACCACTTCATGCACGGCGTTGACCACCTGCTCGTACTGCTGCGGACCGGTGACCGACAGCACGCTTGGGTGCACGTCACGAATGTTGCCCTCGGCGACGCCCATGCAGCCGGTGACGATGACCTTGCCATTGGCTTTGATCGCTTCGCCGATCACTTCCAGCGACTCGGCCTTGGCGCTGTCGATGAAGCCGCAGGTGTTGACCACCACGACGTCGGCGTCCTCGTAGGTCGGCACGACTTCATAGCCTTCCATGCGCAGCTGGGTGAGGATGCGTTCAGAGTCGACCAGAGCCTTGGGGCAGCCGAGCGAAACGAATCCTACCTTGGGCACGGTAGAAGCGGGGGTGGTGGACATAGCTAACCTCGGTATTGAATGCGGCTGCAGCGCCGGTGGCGCAGCAATCGTGACGGGCGCTAGCGGCGCCTCTGATCAAAAAGTGCGCAATTCTAGCGAGCACAAGGTCGCTTGACCAGCAGAAATACGACGAACGCTGCGCTATGCTTCGCGCCATTGCAGCGAGGTCAATGTTGGACCTGGCTGCGGGTTCGAATTCTATTGGTCCGATGTGGCCGTCTGCGGGAGTGGTCGATGGTTCAGGCAAGCAGTCACGCCCAAGCGGGGCAAGGGGTCGCGCGCCCGATTGGCCTGCTGGTGGCAGCTGTTGGGGTGGTCTATGGCGATATCGGCACCAGCCCGCTTTATACGCTCAAGGAGGTGTTTTCCGGCGGCTACGGGGTGCCGGTCGACCATGATGGTGTGCTCGGCATCCTGTCGTTGATCTTCTGGTCGCTGATCTGGGTGGTGTCATTCAAGTATGTGACGTTCATTCTGCGTGCCGACAACCAGGGCGAGGGCGGCATCATGGCCCTCACCGCGTTGGCCACGCGGGCTTCAGCGCCTTATCCGAAACTGCGCATCGTCATGATCGGCTGCGGCCTGGTCGGTGCCTCGTTGTTCTATGGCGACAGCCTGATTACCCCGGCGGTATCGGTGTTGTCGGCGGTTGAGGGCATGGGGCTGGCGTTCGACGGCATTGACCACTGGGTGGTACCGATTGCCGTGGTGGTGCTGGTGGCGCTGTTTCTGGTGCAAAAGCACGGTACGGCCAAGATCGGCATCCTGTTCGGGCCGGTGATGGTGCTCTGGTTCGCGGTGCTGGCGCTGCTCGGCCTGCATGGCATCGTGCAGAGCCCGGAGGTGATCAAGGCGCTGAACCCGGCCTGGGCGGTCAACTTCTTCGTGGTGCATCCTGGCATGGGTGTGGCCATTCTCGGCGCGGTGGTGCTGGCGCTGACTGGCGCCGAGGCGCTGTATGCCGACATGGGCCACTTTGGCCGCAAACCGATTGCCCGCGCCTGGTTCATCCTGGTGCTGCCGGCCCTGGTGCTGAACTACTTCGGGCAGGGCGCATTGCTGCTGCAGGACCCGGAAGCGGCGCGCAATCCGTTCTACCTGCTGGCTCCGAGCTGGGCGCTGTTGCCGTTGGTCGGCTTGTCCACCCTGGCCACGGTGATCGCTTCCCAAGCCGTGATTTCTGGAGCCTTTTCGTTGACGCGCCAGGCGATTCAGCTCGGTTACATCCCGCGCATGCAGATCCAGCACACCTCCAGCGACGAGCAGGGGCAGATCTACATTGGTGCGGTGAACTGGGCGCTGATGATCGGCGTTGTGCTGCTGGTGATCGGCTTTGAATCATCCGGCGCGTTGGCTGCGGCCTACGGCGTAGCGGTGACCGGTACCATGCTGATGACCACACTACTGGTGGCGACGGTGATGCTGCTGTTGTGGAAATGGCCGCCACTGCTGGCAGTGCCGATCCTGATCGGCTTCCTGTTGGTCGATGGGCTGTTCTTTGCCGCCAACCTGCCCAAGGTAGTGCAGGGCGGCGCCTTCCCGGTATTGGCAGCGATTGCCTTGCTGTTGTTGATGACGACCTGGAAGCGCGGCAAGCAGATCCTCGTGGAGCGCATTGACGAAGCCGCGCTGCCGCTGCCGATCTTCATCAGCAGCATCCGCGTGCAGCCGCCGCATCGGGTCGAGGGCACTGCGGTGTTTTTGACCGCGCGGCCAGACGCCGTGCCTCATGCGCTGTTGCACAACATGCTGCATAACCAGGTTCTGCATCGTCAGGTGGTGTTGTTAACGGTAGTCAGCGAAGACCGGCCGCGGGTGCCGGAGCAAGAGCGCTTCGAGGTCGAAGCCTATGGCGATGGGTTCTTCCGGGTGCTCCTGCACTTTGGCTTCATGGACGAGCCGGACGTGCCGCAGGCACTACGCTTGTGCCATCTGGACGAGCTCGACTTTAGCCCGATGCGCACGACTTACTTCCTGAGTCGCGAGACGGTTATCGCCTCACGTCTGGAAGGCATGGCGCGCTGGCGCGGGGCGTTGTTCGCATTCTTGCTGAAGAACGCCAACGGCAACCTGCGCTTCTTCAACCTGCCGTTGAACCGAGTGATCGAACTGGGCACTCAGGTCGAGATCTGAAGTAACCGGGGCCGCAATGCGGCCCCGATTACTACTCAGTTCTGTTCAGCTACGTTGGTTTTGCCCTGGCGCGTCTCGATCTCGCCGATCAGGCGCTTGGCCAGTGCCGGGTAGTTCTCATCGAAGTGGTGGCCACCCGGCAGTTTCAGGCGCTCGCCAACTGCAGTTTGCTCGGTGCAGCCGCTCTCGTCGGCCTCTTCGACACCATAGATGCATACAACCTTGGCCGCAGGCATACGGGCCATTTCCGGGCCGGTCGGTGCTTCCTGGCCTTCTTTGCCAAGCCAGCCTTCGACTTCGATCTCGAAACTGCCGCTGCGGGCAAACGCCAGCAGGATCACCGCATCCACGCGCTGCTGATCTTCTTCTGGCAGGCGGTTGTAGATCGCCGGCAGTACGTCGGCGCCGAACGAATAGCCGGTCAGGACAAAGCGCTTGGTGCCCCACTTTTGCCGGTAGTGCTGCATCAGTTCGGACAAGTCGATGGCGCTCTGTTCCGGGGTCTTGTGCTGCCAGTAATAGCGCAGCGTGTCGATGCCGACCACCGGATAGCCGAGTTTGGCCATTTCGCCTGCTACATCGCGGTCAAGGTCGCGCCAGCCACCATCTCCGGAAAGGAACAGGGTCACGGTATCAGTGGTTTGCCCGGCAGGCACTTCCACCACCGGGATGCTCAGCGCGTTGCCGTCGTGGCCGACCAGAACCTGGGTCAGCTGACCCTTGAGCACCTGCGGCAGATGGATGTCGTAGTCGCTGATGCTGGTTTCGGCGTTGCTTTGATCACGGACGAAGGCGGCGCTGGCGTCATCCGGGTTGTCGTTCCAGGCGACATTCCAGTGGCCATGGGCAGCGCTTTTCGGTAGTGCCGGGCAGCCGGGTTGCTCAAGCTTGAAGTCGACCGAGATGGCGCGGGCCTTGTCATCGGTCTGGCTGGACAGCCAGCGCCAGGCTTGCGCTGCGCCAGGGCCGATGCCGGCAACCACGGTCGGTGCGCCGCCCAGATGGCTGATGGCCTGATCCAGCGCCTGTTGCTGCTTGGCGCAATCGACAGGTGGCAGGGTCACCTGCACCAGCTGCGCTTCGCCGGCCTGGCTCAGGTCGAGCAGTTGCTTGTCGCTGAGCGCCTGATCTTCAGGCACGCCAATCGCCACGCGGGTTTTGGCGGTGACTGCAGGTGTGGCTAGAACCAGGCTGCTGCCATCGGTCAGGGTCAGGTGCTCGACCTGAGCCTCCGGCGCCGGCCGGGTCCACAACCAGAACCACACGGCGGCACCCGCCAGGGCAAGCAACAAAGCGATCAATAGGAAGTGCCAATAGCGTCGAATCATCAGCGTTTCACCAATCCAGTCAGGCCGCCAGCGATCAGGGCGGCAGTGTCAGCCAATGCCACCAGCGGGTCCAGCCCGGCTGGCACGGCCATGTAACGAGGTTCCCAGTCTGGCTGGAACTTGTCCTTGAAACGGCGCAGACCCTGGAAGTTGTACAGCTGCTCGCCGCGCTGGAACACCAGCGAACCCAGGCGCTGGGTCAGCGGTGCGCCACGTCGCGGCTGCAGGCCGGAGAGCGGGACCATGCCCAGGCTGAAACGCCCGTAGCCATGGTTTTTGTAGTGCAGGATCAAGCCGATCATCATGAACTCCATGGTCAGCTTCGGCGCTTCAGGGTGCGCGCGCATCAAGTCGAGGCTGGCCAGCTCCAGGCTGTGTGTCTCGAGCAGGTTGGCGAACGCCACCGGGCGACCTTGGAAGCGGATCAGGGCGATGCGGAAGTGCTGTAGGTATTCCGGGCTGAAACGGCCCAGCGAAAAGCCTTTCTCGCGTACGTTCTTGCCGCTGAGCCAGGCGTCCGAGATTTCCTTGAGCTCGTCCATGGGTGCTTGGCCAGGTTCGTGTACTTCCAGGCTCAGGCCGTCGCGGCCACCGCGGTTCCAGGTGTAGCGCAGGTCTTTCATCTCCTTGCCTTTGGCTTCCAGATCGAAGCGGCGCAGATCAACCCGCGCTTCTTCGCCAAGCTTGAGCGCGGTCAGGCCGATGTCCATGTAGAAAGGCAGGTTCTCGGCGCGTACCTGGTAGAACACCGGGCGGGCATGGTGCACGTCGCACAGGTCACGGAACTGCCAGATCATCTCGGCGCGCTCCTGGGCAGGGCCAATCGGGTCGTATAGTGCGACCAGGCTACGGCCACGGCGGGCATACATGATGAAGGCGTTGTCGTTGGGGTGGAACAGCAGCGCCTTGTCGCCGGTCAGGGCCAGGCCGCCGTCTGGTTGATCGGACGCCAGCAGGATCTGCCGGGCCCTTTCCAGCTCATCGGCGGTCGGCAGATGGATCACCGGCCGCGCCGTGCGCAACAACCAGGTCAGGGCGACGAACACCAGCAGCACCGCGCTGCCCATGGCTGCGCGCAGGCCGCGTGGGGCGTCGGCATCGAGGGTGAACTGCCACCACAGCTGATGGCTATAGGGCACGTCCTGATAGGCGAACAGCAGCAGCCAGACCGATGCGCCGATAACGCAAGCACTGGCGACCAGATACACCGGCGAAAACGGCAGCTCGAGCAGGCGGCTCGGCCGGTAGAACGAGCGTCGGAACACCGCCAGCAGGACTGCGGTGAACGTCAGAACGCAGGCTTCTTCCCAGTCGAAGCCTTTCAGCAGCGACAGCAGCGCGCCCACCAACAGCAACACCGTGGTCAGCAACCAGGCAGCGGACAGACGTCGGCGCAGGCCCTGGGCCAGCAGCAGGCAAAGCACGCCGATCAGGCTGGCGCCGAAGTGCGAGGCGTCGATCAGCCGGTGCGGTACCAGAAAGCCCATGTGTTCGAGGCGCGTGTCGATCTCCGGTGTGGCGCCGGAAAACAGCAGCACCACGCCGGACAGAAACACCAGAATCGCCAGCACTGGTGCAGCCAGCCCGGAAGCGGCCTTCAGTGCCTGCTGGGCGAACAGCAAGCGGCGGGCTTCGTTGGCCAGCAGCAGAACGCAGGCCAGCAGCAGCGGCAACACCACGTAGATCAAACGGTACAGCAACAACGCTGCTGCCAGTGGCGCCGCGCCAAGCTGATCGGCAAAAGCGGCCAGCAGGATCGCTTCAAACACACCGACGCCACCCGGCACATGGCTGAGCACGCCCGCTGCCAGTGCCAGCAGGTACACCAGCACAAACGCGCCAAACGGCGGCGCCTCAGGCAGCAGCAGATACAACACTGTGGCGGCAGCCGCAACATCAAGTGCGGTGATCAGCAGTTGCAGGCCGGTCAGGCGCGCGCCGGGCAGGCGCAGCGTGCGCCGACCGAGCTTGACCAGCAGGCTGTCAGCCAGCGGCTGCTCGGCCGACCGGCGCCGATAGAGGCCGGCGACCAGCAGTGCACTCAGCATCAGTACCGCAATGGCGATGGCCGCCAATATACCGGCCGGCATGCGTAAGGCGATTGCTGCCGCAGGCAAGTTGCTCAGCGTTGCCAGTGCTGCCAAAGGGGGCAGGGCGCAGCCCAGCGACAAGCTGGCGAATACCGTCATCCGCGCCACTTCACCGGCACCCAGACCATGGCGGGCATACAGCCGATAACGCACCGAGCCACCCGACAGTATCGACAGGCCAATTGCATTGCCAATGGCGAACGCACTGAAACCGCCCAGCACCAGGGTTGCGGCTGGCAGCTTAACGGCGGCGTAGCGGCTGGCAGACCATTCATAACCAAACAGGATCACGAAGCCGACCACGGTCGCTAGCAGTGCACCGAGCATGGCCTGCTTCGGCACGCTGAGAATGGCGTCGTGCAGCGCATAGATATCCAGCTCACTGAGCAGGTGACGGCAGGCAATCAAGGCCATGCCGAACAACAGCAGGGTCAGTACCAGAACGATCGGTTGCCGATACCGGCTCAGCCGCTCGAGCCAGGGCAGGCGTTGGGCAGCCACCGGCAGCGCCGCGGTGAGTGGCGTCTGGGGATCAGGGGTATGGGCGGTCATGAGTTACCTCGGGCCGACAGCGCGAGGTGAGAGAAAGGTGCGGCCAAGTGGAAGTCCCTTAGGAAAACGTATCCAGATATTACTCCTGCCGGAGGCGCTTGCAGCGGTCCGACGGGGTTAAAGATAGTTCATCCATTAGGGCTGGCCAGGGTGTGGCAAAAGGCGAGGGCAGGCTGATCGGGGATTTTCAGAACCCCGGAAACAACAAACCCCGCGCTGTTTAAAACAGTGCGGGGTTTGTTCTGACGATTTGGTTGCGGGAGCCGGATTTGAACCGACGACCTTCGGGTTATGAGCCCGACGAGCTACCAGACTGCTCCATCCCGCGTCAGTGGGGCGCATTCTACGCATTACTGGCACTAGGTCAAGTCTTCCACGCTGATGCAGCGTAAATAACTTAAAAGCACAACGTGCAGACGAAAAAAATGGCCGCTGTTTTCACAGTGGCCATTTTCTCTGTTTGGTTGCGGGAGCCGGATTTGAACCGACGACCTTCGGGTTATGAGCCCGACGAGCTACCAGACTGCTCCATCCCGCGTCTGTGGGGTGGACTATACCCTGATTCGCGCTGATGTCAAGCTTACCCTTTGATTTAGAACAAATTATTCTAGGACAGCTTTATTTGAAGCAAAGAAAAAGGCCACTGTTTGCACAGTGGCCTCTTCTATATTTGGTTGCGGGAGCCGGATTTGAACCGACGACCTTCGGGTTATGAGCCCGACGAGCTACCAGACTGCTCCATCCCGCGTCTGTGGAGTGGATTCTACGCCCTGGCGCTGCGCAGTCAAGCTATTTCTCAGGGAAATCCTTTTCTGTTCAATCTGTTAGCGTCTCAATTAAGCGCCGGGCTCAGCAACGGCGGGCATTCCAGGCCAATTGTCGAATAGCAGAGTGCGCACGGTGCCAGCGCGTGGCGGTTACGGTAATATCTGTATGAATTTACAGTACTGACGGTCATCCATGTCTTTGCGCAAGATCATCCATGTCGACTGCGACTGCTTCTACGCTGCGATCGAAATGCGTGACGATCCGAGCCTGGCTGGCCGGCCGATGGCGGTGGGTGGCTCGGCGGAGCGGCGCGGGGTAATTGCCACCTGCAACTATGAAGCGCGCGCTTATGGGGTACGCTCGGCAATGTCCTCGCGCCACGCGCTTAAACTCTGCCCTGACCTGTTGATCGTCAAGCCGCGTTTCGAGGCCTACCGCGAAGCCTCACGCGAGATCCAGGCGATCTTTCGTGACTACACCGAGCTGATCGAGCCGCTGTCGCTGGATGAAGCCTATCTGGATGTCAGCGACAGCTCCTGGTACGGCGGCAGCGCCACGCGGATTGCTGAGGATATCCGCCAGCGCGTCGCCAAGTCCTTGCACATCACGGTTTCAGCAGGGGTTGCGCCAAACAAGTTCCTGGCCAAGATTGCCAGCGACTGGCGCAAGCCCAACGGACTGTTCGTGATTACCCCCGGCGAGGTGGAGGCGTTTGTTGCCGCGCTGCCGGTGGCTCGCCTGCATGGTGTGGGCAAGGTCACTGCCGACAAACTGACCCGGCTGGGTATCGATACCTGCATGGACATGCGCGAATGGTCAAAGCTGGCGCTGGTGCGCGAGTTCGGCAGTTTTGGTGAGCGTTTGTGGGGGTTGGCCCGTGGTGTGGATGAGCGCGCTGTGCAGAATGACAGTCGGCGTCAGTCGGTCAGTGTCGAAAACACCTACGATACCGATCTGCCTGATCTGAACAGCTGCCTGGCCAAATTGCCTGAGTTGCTCGATAGCCTTAATGAGCGGGTCGCGCGGATGGACAGCAGCTATAAAGCCGACAAGCCATTCGTCAAGGTCAAGTTTCATGACTTCACGCAGACGACCATGGAGCAGGCGGGTGCCGGGCGCGATCTGGAGAGTTACCGACAGTTGCTGAGCCAGGCGTTTGCCCGAGGTGGCAAGCCGGTGCGGTTGCTTGGAGTAGGGGTGCGCTTGCGCGATCTGCGCGGGGCGCATGAGCAGCTGGAGTTGTTTGCGCAATCTTGAGGGTGCGTCAGCAAGGCCGCCAGGCGGCCCTGTGACGAAGGCGATTATTGTCCGCCTGGATCTGCTACCAGTCGCCCGGTCTGTTTGGTCAGTGCCTGCAAGAATTCCTGCTGCAATTCTGGATCATTGCGGGTCAGTTCAATCAGGCTCTGCTCAAGCTCACTGGCTTCTTCTTCCAGGCCAAGCTCGGACAGCCGCTTGACCCGGTGAACCCACTGGCTGACATCGTCGTCTTCAAGGTCATCGAAGATCAGGTGCCGTGCTTCGACCAGTTTGTTGCGCAGCGTGCCGCTGACCAGCAGGCTGGCGTCGCCGCGAATGCCGTTGTCCTCGTCGACCACCTGCAGGTGCAGGGTGCCTACGCGGCCGAGATTCTGCTCGGAAAACGGCGCATCCAGCAGGTTCAGCCGCAGCACACCGTTACGGTCGGTGGTCAGCTCATGGTTGAGCTTGCCAGCCTTGACCTCGACCAGGCGCTCGCTCCAGGGCAGGTTGGTGGATTCTTCGCGCTTGGCTTTCTCCACCTCGCTGATGCCCGCCAGGTTCTGCTGGGCACGGCCGTTGGATTGCACGTTCATGAATGGATTGAGCCCGGCAACGCCATAGCTCAGCCAGTCATGAGTGACGCTCTGCGGCAGGTTGCCCAAGGCGAACACATTGACCACATTGGCACCGACTCCGGCCACCACCGCGACCGCGCCCAGCGGGATCTCGTAGATCTCCCGCCAGGGCTGGTAAGGGGTGTAGCGGTCGTAGCGGCGGGTCACTTCGAACTCGGTGACTTCGAAGCGCTGCTGCTCGTGAACGCGCACGCGCCGTTGCGGAAGCTCCATTACCTTGGGCTCGCCAACGTCGATCTGCAGACTGTGCTCGAGCAACTTGCGCTCGACGCGTTCTTCATGCTCGCTGCGCTGGGACATCTGATTGGCGCAGCCGCTGACGAACAGGGCGCCGCAGAGTGCGGCGCCCCCCAGGGTAAAGGTACTTCGCTTGTACATGTTCACTCGCGCAGTGGGCTATCAGCGACGGATGCGGGCTTGCAGGAAGGTCAGCACTTCGTTGACCGGCAGCGCCTGGGCGTCCTGCTCGGTGCGGTGCTTGTATTCCAGATTGCCATCGGCCAGACCGCGGTCACTGACCACGATCCGGTGCGGGATGCCGATCAGTTCCATATCGGCAAACTTGTTACCTGGGCTGGTCTTCTTGTCACGGTCATCGAGCAGCACTTCGAAGCCTGCAGCGGTCAGTTCGGCGTACAGCTTGTCGGTCGCCTCACGCACCACCTCGGTTTCGTAGCGCAGCGGTACCAGAGCGATCTGAAACGGCGCCAGGGCATCGTTCCAGATGATCCCTTTGTCGTCGTAGCTCTGCTCGATGGCAGCAGCAACCACGCGCGAAACGCCGATGCCGTAGCAACCCATCGACAGTACTACTGGCTTGCCGTTCTCGCCGAGTACCTGGCACTTGAGCGCCTCGCTGTACTTGGTGCCGAGCTGGAAGATATGCCCGACTTCGATGCCGCGCTTGATCACCAGGGTGCCCTGGCCATCTGGGCTTGGGTCACCGGCAACCACGTTGCGCAGGTCGGCTACTTCAGGCACTGGCAGGTCACGCTCCCAGTTGACGCCGAAGTAGTGCTTGTCGTCGATGTTGGCGCCGATACCGAAGTCGCTCATCAGGGCCACCGAGCGGTCGATGATGATTTCCAGCGGCAGGTTCAGCGGGCCCAGCGAGCCTGCACCGGCGCCAATGGCGTCACGCAGCTCGGCGTCGCTGGCCATGACCAGCGGTTCGGCAACCTGCGGGAGCTTGGCGGCCTTGATTTCGTTGAGTTCGTGATCACCGCGCACGATCAAGGCAATCAGCTTGCCTTCTTCAGCGCCGCGCACGATCAGGGTCTTGACCGTCTTCTCGATTGGCAGGCCATGGTTTTCGACCAGTTGGGCGATGGTCTTGGCATGCGGAGTATCGACCAGGCGCAGCTCTTCGGTTGGCGCCGGGCGCACGCTTTCGCGTGGGATGGCTTCGGCTTTTTCGATGTTGGCGGCGTAGTCGGAGCTGTCGCTGAAGATCACGTCGTCTTCACCGGTAGCGGCCAGGACGTGGAATTCGTGCGAGTAGTTGCCACCGATCGAGCCGGTATCAGCCTGCACTGGGCGGAAGTTCAAGCCCAGGCGGGTAAAGATGTTGCTGTACGCCTGATGCATGCGGTCGTAGGTTTCCTGCAGGGAAGCCTGGTCGGCATGGAACGAGTAGGCGTCCTTCATGATGAACTCGCGGCCGCGCATCAAACCGAAGCGTGGGCGGATCTCATCGCGGAATTTGGTCTGGATCTGGTACAGGTTGAGCGGCAGCTGTTTATAGCTGGACAGCTCGTTGCGGACCATGTCGGTGATCACTTCTTCGTGAGTCGGGCCAACACAGAAGTCGCGGTTGTGCCGGTCTTTCAGGCGCAGCAGCTCTGGGCCGTACTGTTCCCAGCGGCCAGATTCCTGCCACAGCTCGGCTGGCTGGATGCTCGGCATCAGCACTTCAAGCGCGCCGGCGGCGTTCATTTCTTCGCGGACCACGGCTTCGACCTTGCGCATTACCCGCAGGCCCATCGGCAGCCAGGTGTACAGGCCGGAGGCCAGCTTGCGGATCATGCCGGCGCGCAGCATGAGCTGATGGCTGATGACCACTGCATCGGCAGGGGTTTCTTTTTGGGTGGCGAGCAAATATTGACTGGTGCGCATGGGGGGCCGTGTCGATTGCCTAAGACGTTGAAATGACCCCGCATTCTACGGGGGCGAAACGAAAGCGTACAGGATGCCGCAGCGCAGGCCAGTTGTCAGCCAAGAAAAAGCCCGGCGTGGTCGCCGGGCTTTTCAAGTGCGGGGCACTGCAAGCCAGGCTTACAGGATGCTCAGCGGGTACTCGACGATCAGACGCAGTTCGTCCAGAGAGTTGGAGTAAACGGCGTCGGACGAGCGATAAGTTGCCTGACGAACACGGAAGCTCAGGTCCTTGGCGGGGCCCTCCTGAAGCACGTATTTGACGTCGATGTCACGTTCCCACTCGGTTCCGTTGTTGGTGCCTTCCACTTTCGCATCCGTACCGCGTACGTAGCGAGTCATGAAGGTCAGGCCAGGAATACCGAACTCGGCAAAGTTCAGGTCATAACGTGCTTGCCAAGACTTCTCGCCTTCAGCATTGAAGTCGGAGCGGGCAATGGAGTTTGCCAGGAAAATGGTGCCATTACCGTCGACGCCATACTGATAGCCGCCGTCGCCGGTCATCTTCTGATACGCGACGGTGAAAGTGTGCGCGCCAATGCTATAGGCGCCGGACAAGCTGAATGCGCGGCTGTCGATCTTGTCGCCATCATAGGCTCGAGCTTCGCCGCTGCCACTGCTCTTGGTGTCATACACGTTGAAGTCGAACACCAGGCCTTGAGTGTCAGAGATCGGCAGAGCCCAGTTGACGTTGGCGTAGTATTTGCGCCAGTAGTCTTCAACCTTGGAGTAGTAAAGGCTGGTGCTGAGGCTGTCGGTGAAGGCATACGTGCCGCCGGCAACGTCGGCTTTCTTCAGGCGGAAGTTGTCACGGTTGGTCTGTTCCTGACCGGTCAGGCTGGTGAAGCGACCCGCATTCAGGGTGAGGCCTTTGATTTCGCTACTGGTGATCAATGTGCCCTGGGCCATCTCAGGCAGCAAGCGGCTGTCGTCGGTGGCGAATACAGGCAGCGATACGAATTGGTCGCCAGCCTTGAGTACGGTGTCGGAAATGCGGAACTTGACCGCCGCGCCACCCTTGGAGTAGTCGTCCTGGGAACGGCCATCTGAACCGGTAGGGAACAGGCCCGTGCCGGAGAAGCCACGACCGCTGTCCAGCTTGAGGCCGAGCATGCCGATGGCGTCGACACCTACACCGATGGTGCCTTGGGTGAAGCCCGATTCAAAGGTACCGATGAAGCCTTGGCCCCATTCACGCTGATCATGACGCAGGCCGGCTGCGCGGTTAGCGGCCGACTCCTGGTTACGATAGTCACGGCTGAAGTACAGGTTGCGCAACTTGACTGACAGCTGGCTGTCTTCAATAAAGCCTTTGGAATCATCCTGCGAAGAGGCGATGGCCATTTGCGAGGTGCCTGCCGCAACGGCCAGGGCGATCATGCTCCACTTCATCACGCGCATCGTGATTTGCTCCTTTGGTTTTTAGGAAGAGTACCGCTGCGCCCGGGGTTTTAATTATATGGGGCAGCTCTTTCTTGTTGTGTCGGCGCGAAGGTATATCACGCTGACTCTTTATTTGGCGATATGCATAAAGCAACTTTTCACAAACTTTATGGCGTGTCGCTTATAACTAATTCAATGTCGCAAATTACGCGCCGAACAGCGGACATATATCCCAGCGTTCTGCTCCCTCATCCGTTAACCCAGGACGGTACCCCTTGATAGTGCTTCGGCGCCGTGGTCTGTCGGTAGCTCCTGCTCACTGCAGGTGTCGTGCCGACTTGGCGTTGAGGGAATGCAACAAGCGTGCTCATTTTCACATTGAGTTGATGAATTTTTCACATCTGCCTGATCGCTTGCTGGCAAACCTCCGAAAATAAAGGGTTCGGTCTGTCTGATGGTGTGCCAATATTCAACGGTCGATGCAACTGTAAGGTTGCTAACTAAACCAATGTGTTACCGCCGATTGTTCATCTTGAGTAGTTTTACTGGGAACCGCCGTCAGCACTGCGACGGACGGCTCTATTTTGGTGCGAAAAGTAGCGCTTTGTTACCGCGGCGGTGCAGGGCAGCTGTGCAAGCCAGCTAAAGTTTAGCTGGAACGCCCGATTTCATGCCTGTTGCGGCCAGGCAGGGTATCCTCCGCGCACCATGCCTGCGTTGCGCAGGCGATCTGATTGAAGGAGATTTGCCGTGTTCGTCCTGGATCCGCGTTTGCAGCAGGATTGCCTGGTGCTGGGAGATTTCCCGCTGTGTCGGCTGTTGTTGAGCAAAGACGCCAATTATCCGTGGTTCATTCTGGTGCCGCGGCAAGCCGACGTCAGTGAGCTGTTTGACCTCACGGCAGCCGACCAGCAGCAGCTGTGGCAAGAAACCACCTGCCTGGCCAATTCGCTCAAACAGGAATTTGCTGCCGACAAGATGAACGTGGCGACCTTGGGCAACGTGGTCAGCCAACTGCACATGCACGTGATCGTGCGCCACCGCAACGATGCTGCCTGGCCTGCGCCAGTGTGGGGCAAGGTGGCGGCTGCAGAGTACAGCGAGGAGCAACTCGCACAGCTTCGCCAGCGCCTGCGCTCGGCGTTGAACAACAATGACTTCAAGGAGGCGTGAGCTGATGTCTCTGGAATCGCAAATCATCGACCTGGAAACCCGTCAGGCGTTTCAGGATGACGCGCTGCAGGAGCTCAATGATGTGGTGGTCGAGCAGGGGCGGGTGATCAATCGTCTGCAACTGCAGATGGCCGAGCTGATCAAGCGTTACGAGGAGATGGTCGGGCAGTACGGCAGCGAAGGTGAAGAAGCGCCGCCGCCTCATTACTGAGGATGGGTACCTTGCGGGTGCATAGCGCCCGCAAGGCCTTTGCTGTCAGCGGCGCGAGACCGCGATCACGTCTTCGGCCTGCAGGCCCTTGTCGCGGTGCATGACCGAGAACTCCACGCGTTGGCCTTCGACCAGTACGCGGTGGCCGTCGCCACGGATGGCGCGAAAGTGCACGAAGATATCGTCGCCGGAGTCGCGCGAGATAAAGCCGAAGCCTTTCGAGGTGTTGAACCACTTGACGGTGCCGGTATCGCGCTTGCTGCCTTCCTGGGCAGCGCCGCCAGCATTGCGCGAGCGGCCGCTGCTGCGGCTGAAGCCGGCGACCAGGTGTGCCAGAACTGCCAGAGCAGCGCACAGCAGTGCAGGCAGGTTGCCCAGTTCAGGCCGGACCAGCACGGTTACTGTTTGCAGGGCAACCGCCAGCACCAGCAAAGCGCTGGCCAGGTATTGCAGTTGCAGGCGCGCGCCGCGGTAATAAATCGGCACGACCGGCGCCAGCAGTAGGTTGAGCAGGCCGAGCAAGGCCAGGTACACGGCCTCCGGTTGCTGCAGGAAGGGAATTGCCTCGGTGCGAAGGCTTGGTATGAGCGACAGCAGCAAGGCTGCTACGCCCGTCACCAGATGGACGATCTTGAACATTTGGGTTGGCTCACGTTTATAAGGTCAATCACAGGAAGAGCGGGCAGCACGGTGCGCATGAGAGAGAAAGCGCGGTCACGCAGCTGGCCTGCCTATGCATCCGGCATTAACAATCCGCACGGATGGCACCCTGCCTATTTAACAGCAAAGGCCCGGTGAGCTCAAACCGGGCGGATGATGGGGGGATCGATTGCCCTGCGTCACATGCAGGCGCAGGCAAGTCTTGTTACAGTGCGCCTTCATCCGCTTGACTACCCAAGCCATATGAAAAAGGGGAGCTTCATGGCAATCGATATCGGTATCAGTGAAGAAGATCGCAAGTCCATCGTCGATGGGCTGTCCCGTTTGTTGTCGGATACCTATGTGTTGTATCTGAAAACCCATAACTTTCATTGGAACGTTACCGGTCCGGCGTTCCGTACCCTGCACCTGATGTTCGAAGAGCAGTACAACGAGCTGGCCCTGGCGGTTGACTCGATCGCCGAGCGGATCCGCGCGCTGGGCTTCCCGGCGCCTGGTTCCTACGCGTTCTATGCCCGCCACTCATCGATCCAGGAGGAGGAGGGTGTGCCGCCTGCTGATGAGATGATCCGCCAGTTGGTCGATGGGCAGGAGGCGGTCACGCGTACCGCACGCAGTATTTTTCCGGTGGTCGACAAGGTCAGTGACGAGCCAACGGCGGATCTGCTGACCCAGCGTATGCAGGTGCACGAGAAGACCGCGTGGATGCTGCGCTCGTTGCTCGAAGGCAAATAAACTGTCCAAGCCGCCCTGCGCTGTGAAGCGCAGGGCGGTGGTGAACTGCACGCGCAGGCGGAAAATTTTGCCGCTGCTCATGCCCCGCCTCGCGGCGCTTCATTACACGCCATGATTCATGTCTCCAGCACATGAATGGATCCCCTTGGCGATGGAGTGGCAGCAGTGGACATCAGGGTGCGGAGCAGCAAACGCAATGTGTGTCAGGGACATTGGCCAGGCAAGGCCTGTGTCGATCCCTTCGCAGCGGACTTCGACATGCTGCAGGTGCAGCCAGTGTCGCGGTCGGTCAGGCTTAATGGCTTTGCCACCTGCCTGCGCCTGGAGGATGTGTATTGGCAGATATTGCAGCGTATTGCCGAGGTCAATCAGTGCTCGGTCAGTGCGGTATTGTCCTACATTGACCGCGAAGTTCACCTGCGCCACGGCGGGGTGCGCAACTTCAGCGGGCTGGTCCGGGTGATCTGCGTTGCCTGGCTACGCGATCCGCCAAGCGCGCGTTGAGTGCCGGGCGGGCTGCACTGACCTCTCTAACCATATATAATGCCGGTTTTTGCTGCCCCGGCAGCCAGCGTTATGGTTTGCGAGAGATCCCCGTGCCCCTTTACGACTATCAATGTGCAGCCTGCAACCATCAGCTTGAGGCGTTGCAGAAGATCAGCGCCGCGCCGTTGACTGATTGTCCGGCCTGCCAGGCGCCGGAATTGAAGAAGCAATTGTCCGTTCCAGGTTTTCGCCTCAGTGGCACTGGCTGGTACGAAACCGACTTCAAGACCGGGGCAAAAAAGAATCTGGCAGGCGGCGACAAGGCCGACTGAGTTGAATTGCAATGTCCGGGTCTTGCAGTATTAGCCCTCTGGGCGGCCAAGGCCTCCATCGAATACACGAATCACGAGAAGCGAACCACCATCATGATGCGCAGCCAATATTGCGGCCAACTGAACGAGAGCCTGGACGGCCAGGAAGTCACCCTTTGCGGCTGGGTCCATCGTCGCCGCGACCACGGCGGGGTGATTTTCCTCGATATCCGTGACCGCGAAGGCATGGCCCAGGTCGTGTTCGACCCGGATCGCGCCGAAACCTTCGCCGCCGCCGACCGCGTGCGCAGTGAATACGTCGTGCAGGTCACCGGTAAAGTGCGCAAGCGTCCCGAAGGTGCAGTCAACGCCAACATGGCGTCGGGCGGCATCGAAGTGCTGGGTTACGAGCTGACCGTACTCAACGAAGCCGAAACCCCGCCGTTCCCGTTGAACGAATACTCCGACGTCGGCGAAGAAACCCGCCTGCGTTATCGCTTCATCGACCTGCGTCGTCCGGAAATGGCCGAGAAGCTGCGTCTGCGTTCGCGCATCACCACCAGCATCCGCCGCTTCCTCGACGAAAACGGCTTCCTCGACGTCGAAACACCGATCCTGACCCGTGCCACCCCAGAAGGTGCACGTGACTATCTGGTGCCAAGCCGTACCCACGCCGGCAGCTTCTTCGCCCTGCCGCAATCGCCGCAGCTGTTCAAGCAGTTGCTGATGGTGGCCGGCTTCGACCGTTACTACCAGATCGCCAAGTGCTTCCGCGACGAAGACCTGCGTGCCGACCGCCAGCCGGAATTCACCCAGATCGACATCGAGACCAGCTTCCTCGACGAGTCCGAGATCATGGGCCTCACCGAGAGCATGATCCGCAAGCTGTTCAAGGAAGTGCTGGATCTGGAATTCGGTGAATTCCCGCACATGACCTTCGAAGAGGCCATGCGCCGCTACGGTTCCGACAAGCCAGACCTGCGTAACCCGCTGGAACTGGTTGACGTTGCCGACCAGCTGAAAGATGTCGACTTCAAGGTCTTCGCCGGCCCGGCCAACGATCCGAAGTGCCGCGTCACCGCCCTGCGCCTGCCAGGCGGCGCAAGCATGCCGCGTAGCAAGATCGACGAGTACACCAAGTTCGTTGGCATCTATGGTGCCAAGGGCCTGGCCTACATCAAGGTCAACGAGCGCGCCAAGGGCGTCGAAGGCCTGCAGTCGCCGATCGTCAAGAACATCCCTGAGGCCAACCTCAACGTGATCCTCGATCGCGTCGGTGCGGTTGATGGCGACATCGTGTTCTTCGGTGCCGACAAGTTCAAAGTGGTCAGCGAAGCCCTGGGTGCGCTGCGGATCAAGGTCGGCAACGACTTCAACCTGCTCACCTGCGAATGGGCACCGATGTGGGTTGTCGACTTCCCGATGTTCGATGAGAACGAAGACGGCAGTTTCAGCGCCTTGCACCACCCGTTCACTGCACCCAAGTGCACCCCGGAAGAGCTCGAGGCCAATCCGGCCACGGCGCTGTCGCGTGCCTATGACATGGTGCTCAACGGCACCGAGCTGGGTGGCGGTTCGATCCGTATTCACCGCAAAGAGATGCAACAGGCGGTGTTCCGCCTGCTCGGTATCGAAGCGGCGGAACAGGAAGAGAAGTTTGGCTTCCTGCTCGACGCGCTGAAGTTCGGTGCACCGCCGCACGGCGGCCTGGCCTTTGGTCTGGACCGTCTGGTAATGCTGATGACCGGCGCCCAGTCGATTCGTGAAGTGATCGCCTTCCCGAAAACCCAGAGCGCTGCCTGCGTCATGACCCAGGCTCCGGGCCTGGTCGATGCCAAGGCACTGCGTGAGCTGCACATCCGTCTGCGCGAGCAGACCAAGGTCGAGTAACACCGACCCGGGCGCGCCCGTGAGGTCGCGCCCTCGAATTTATCGCGTTCCGCCCTTCGGGGCGGAACCTGTTTGTGGATCAAGGATTCGGAGTCGATATGGCTGGTCATTCCAAGTGGGCGAACATCAAGCACCGCAAAGAGCGCCAGGATGCCAAGAGAGGCAAGGTCTTCACCAAGTGGATTCGCGAGCTGACGGTCGCGGCCAAGCAGGGCGGCGCCGATCCAGCGTCGAACCCACGCTTGCGACTGGCGCTGGACAAGGCACTTGGTGCCAACATGAGCCGCGACATCATTGATCGGGCAGTTGCCCGCGGCGCCGGTACCAACGAAAGCGACAACGTCGAAGAGCTCAGCTATGAGGGTTACGGCCCTGGCGGCGTGGCGATCATGGTCGAAACCATGACCGACAACCGCAACCGTACCGCAGCGGCTGTGCGCCATGCCTTCACCAAATGCGGCGGCAACCTTGGCACCGACGGTTCAGTTGCTTATCTGTTCGAGCGCAAGGGCCAGATCAGCTTTGCCCCTGGCGTTGACGAAGACGCCTTGATGGAGGCGGCCATGGAGGCCGACGCCGATGACGTGGTCAGCAATGACGACGGCTCGTTCGAAGTGTTCACCTCATTCAACAGCTTTTATGCCGTGCGCAACGCGCTGGAAGAAGCTGGGTTCAAGGCCGCCGACGCCGAAATCGTGATGCAGCCGACTACCAGTGCCGAGCTTGATCGCGATGGCGCTGAAAAAGTCCTCAAGCTGATCGATATGCTCGAAGACCTGGACGACGTGCAGAACGTCTATTCCAATGCGCAGATCTCCGATGAGGTCCTTGAGCAGCTAGGCTGATGCCGGCGCTTCAAGCCATCAGGGCCTGACTGCTCCAAGCGTGTTTTCATTTTCAACTTGCAGGCCCTATGACTCTGATTCTTGGTATCGACCCCGGTTCGCGCATCACCGGTTTTGGCGTGGTCCGCCAGACCGCCCGGGGCTGCGAATATGTGGCGTCGGGGTGTATTCGTACGGGCGCCGGCGAGTTGTCCGAGCGCCTGCAGATCATCTTTCGTGGCGTCAGCGAGATCATTCGCCAGCACGGCCCGGTTACCATGGGCATCGAACGGGTGTTCATGGCGCGCAATCCGGATTCGGCGCTCAAGCTCGGCCAGGCCCGTGGTGCAGCCATCGTGGCCGGTGCCGAAGCTGGCCTGGAGATCGCCGAATATAGCGCCACCCAGGTCAAACAGGCGGTGGCTGGCACCGGCGCGGCCAACAAAGACCAGGTGATGCTGATGGTCATGCACCTGCTCAAGCTGACGCAAAAGCCGCAGATCGACGCCTCTGATGCCTTGGCTATCGCCCTCTGTCATGCGCATACCCGCTCCAGCCTGATCCCCCACGGCTTGACCACTGCGCGCAAGCGCGGCGGACGCTTGCGTCTGTAACCGCTTCATGCGCTGATACACATTTTGGCCGGGTGAAACGTTCACTCGACGCATTTGCTGATAGGGTTGACCGGTCTGTGGCCGGCGCTCGAAAGGAAGGATCGAAACGTGATTGGACGTTTGCGCGGCACCCTGGCGGAAAAACAACCGCCGCATCTGATTATCGACGTCAACGGCCTGGGCTATGAGCTCGAAGTGCCGATGACCACCCTGTATCGCCTGCCCAAGGTTGGCGAGCCGGTTACCCTGCATACCCACCTGGTGGTGCGTGAAGACGCCCACCTGCTCTACGGCTTTGGCGAAAAGCGCGAGCGCGAGCTGTTCCGTGAGCTGATCCGTCTCAACGGCGTCGGCCCCAAGCTGGCGCTGGCGCTGATGTCCGGGCTTGAAATCGACGAGTTGGTGCGCTGCGTGCAGGCGCAGGATGCCTCGGTGCTGGTGCGTGTACCCGGGGTTGGCAAGAAGACTGCCGAGCGCCTGCTGGTCGAGCTCAAGGACCGCTTCAAAGCTTGGGAGACGTCCTCGTCGATGTTCACTCTGGTATCCGACGGCCCGGCGCCGGCCGGTGGCGCGTCCACCGCCGAAGCCGACGCGGTCAGTGCGCTGGTGTCGCTGGGCTACAAGCCTCAGGAAGCCAGCAAGGCTATCTCGCTGATCAAGGACAAGGCCGGCCTGAGCAGCGAAGACCTGATCCGCCGCAGCCTGCAAGGGATGATTAGCAAGTGATCGAAGCCGACCGCCTGATCGCCGCTTCCGGACGCGACCGCGAAGAAGTCCAGGACCGCGCGATTCGCCCGCTGAGCCTCGATGAGTACATCGGCCAGCCGGTGGTGCGCGACCAGATGGGCCTGTTCATCCAGGCTGCCCGTGGCCGCAACGAGTCGCTCGACCATACCCTGATCTTCGGCCCGCCGGGCCTGGGCAAGACCACCCTGGCCAACATCATCGCCCATGAGATGGGCGTTTCGGTGAAGAGCACGTCAGGGCCAATTCTGGAGCGGCCCGGTGATCTGGCGGCAATGCTGACCAATCTCGAGCCGCACGATGTGCTGTTCATCGACGAAATTCACCGGCTCTCGCCGATTGTCGAAGAAGTGCTGTACCCGGCAATGGAAGACTTCCAGCTCGACATCATGATCGGTGAGGGCCCAGCCGCGCGTTCGATCAAGCTCGATCTGCCGCCGTTCACCCTGGTCGGCGCGACCACCCGAGCGGGCATGCTGACCAACCCCTTGCGTGACCGCTTCGGCATCGTCCAGCGCCTGGAGTTCTACAGCGACAAGGACCTGGCCACCATCGTTACCCGTTCGGCGGGCATTCTGGGCCTGGTCATCGATGATTTCGGCGCCTTCGAGATTGCCCGGCGTGCACGCGGTACGCCGCGGATCGCCAACCGCCTGCTGCGCCGGGTGCGCGACTACGCCCAGGTACGCGGCAAGGGCGAGATCACCAAGGCGGTGGCGGACCTGGCGCTGAATCTGCTGGATGTCGACGAGCGCGGCTTCGATCACTCCGACCGGCGTTTGCTGCTGACCATGATCGAGAAGTTCGATGGCGGTCCGGTCGGGGTGGACAACCTTGCCGCTGCCATCAGCGAGGAGCGCCATACCATCGAGGACGTGCTCGAGCCGTACCTGATCCAGCAGGGCTACATCATGCGTACGCCGCGTGGCCGCGTGGTGACGCGGCACGCCTACCTGCACTTTGGCTTGAACCTGCCCGGGCGTTTGGCCGACCCGGCGGATTTTTCCGATGTTGTCGATGAATGACAGATCAAAAGGCGGTTTCCGTGGTCCTACCGCTGGCATGCCCATGGCGCGCTGGCACTAAGGCATTACCGAATGCAAAAACACTTGCCGGGCGGATTGGCAAGCCGAGGAGTAAGCACTAGAGTATGCGCGCGCAAAATGGGCTTGAATCGTTCGCACACCGCTGTCGCGTCTATTACGAAGATACCGACGCAGGCGGCGTGGTGTATTACGTCAACTACCTGAAATTCATGGAGCGTGCGCGCACCGAGCGGTTGCGTCACCTGGGTTTCTCCCAGCATCAACTGGCCGGGGAGAATCTGCTGTTCGTGGTTCACTCCACCGAGGCGCGCTACCACGCGCCGGCGCGCCTGGATGACGAGTTGCGGGTAACCGCAGAAGTCGTCGAGGTGAACCGCGCCAGCCTGCGCTTCGTGCAGCAGGTGTGGCGAGAACAAGATGCAAAGCTGCTCTGTGAGGGGCAGTTTCTGGTGGCCGCTGTGCGCGCCGACACTTTCAAACCCCGAGCCATCCCCCCAGCGCTGCGCGACGCCTTCCTGGCGGGCGGCCCGGGTACTCAATCGAATGCAGGAGAATAAGCGTGGAAGCTAACGTCGTCGACCATACCTCCATGTGGAGTCTGGTCAGCAATGCCAGCATCGTGGTGCAGCTGGTAATGCTGATTCTGGTGGCCGCCTCGGTCACTTCATGGATCATGATCTTTCAGCGCAGCAGCATGCTGCGCGCCGGTCGTCGTGCGCTGGATGCCTTCGAGGAGCGCTTCTGGTCGGGCATTGATTTGTCCAAGCTGTACCGTCAGGCAGGCAGCAACCCGGACCCGGATTCGGGTGTCGAGCAGGTGTTCCGTGCCGGCTTCAAGGAATTCTCGCGTCTGCGTCAGCAGGCGGGTGTAGACCCTGACGCGGTCATGGAAGGCGTTGGTCGGGCCATGCGCGTAGCCATCTCGCGTGAAGAAGAAAAGCTCGAGCAGAGCCTGCCGTTCCTCGCCACCGTCGGTTCGACCAGCCCATACATCGGCCTGTTCGGTACCGTATGGGGCATCATGAACTCGTTCCGTGGTTTGGCTTCTGCCCAGCAGGCAACCCTGGCTACCGTTGCGCCGGGCATCGCCGAGGCATTGATTGCCACTGCGATCGGCCTGTTTGCTGCGATCCCTGCGGTTATCGCCTACAACCGTTTTGCCGCACGCAGCGAAACGTTGATCAGCCGTTACTACACCTTCGCCGACGAGTTCCAGGCGATCCTGCACCGTAAAGTGCACACCAGCGAAGAGTAATCAGGTAGAAACCCATGGCCCGAGTTCGCCACAAACGCAAGCCCGTCGCCGAGATGAACGTGGTGCCCTACATCGACGTGATGCTGGTGCTGCTGGTCATCTTCATGGTGACGGCCCCGATGCTCAACCAGGGGGTCAAGGTCGACCTGCCCAAGGTTTCCAGCGAAGCCTTGCCGCAGGACAACAACGTCCAGATCCTTACCATCTCGATCAAGGCCGACAAGACCTACTACTGGAACCTTGGCAGCGAGGTCGATACCGACAAACAGATGGACAAGGCCATGACCTTGCCGGACATGACCAATGCCGTGACCAAGATCATTGCCGCCGGTCGCGACCAGGGCAAACAGACCCAGGTCTTTATCCGTGGCGACAAGTCCGTCGATTACGGCTCGGTCATGGGCGCCATGGGCGGGTTGCAGAAGGCCGGTGTCGGTAACGTTGGCCTGATTACCGAGGCGCCCTGATGCAACAGCGAGAGCCATCTGCCTCGGAAAGCTACTTCTGGCCCAGTGTCTGGGCCATTGGCTTGCATGTCGTGGTGTTTGCGATGCTGTTCGTCAGCTTCGCCATGACCCCTGAGCTGCCGCCGTCCAAGCCGATCGTTCAGGCTACGCTGTACCAGCTCAAGTCCAAGAGTCAGGCCACTACCCAGACCAATCAGAAGATTGCCGGGGAGGCGAAGAAAACCGCTTCGCGCCAGACTGAAGTCGAACAGCTGGAACAGAAGAAGGTCGAACAGGAGGCCGTGAAGGCCGCGGAACAAAAGAAAGCCGACGCGGATCAAAAGGCCGAAGCTGCTCGCGAAGCGGCAGAAGCCAAAAAAGCCGAAGAAGCTGCCAAGACTGCTGAAGCCAAGAAGGCCGCCGAGGCCAAGAAAGCCGAAGAGGCGAAGAAAGCCAGCGAAAAACAGCAGGCTGATATCGCCAAGAAGAAGGCGGAAGAAGAGGCCAAGAAAAAGGCCGACGAAGAAGCCAAGAAAGACGCAGCTGAAGAGGCGAAGAAGAAAGCCGCCGAAGAAGCCAAGAAAAAAGCCGCCGAGGATGCCAAGAAGAAAACGGCAGCCGAGGAAGCGAAGAAGAAAGCAGCTGAAGAGGCCAAGAAGAAGGCCGCTGCAGATGCCCAGAAGAAAAAAGCCCAGGATGCAGCCCGCAAGGCGGCAGAAGACAAGAAAGCCCAGGCCCTGGCCGAGCTGTTGTCTGATACCACCGAGCGCCAGCAGGCTCTGGCTGACGAGCAGGGCGACCAGGTAGCCGGTGATTTCGACGACCTGATCCGCATGCGCGCTGCAGAAGGTTGGGCCCGTCCGCCTTCGGCACGCAAAGGCATGACGGTAGTGCTGCAGATCAACATGCTGCCCGATGGCACCATCACCAGCGTCAGTGTGGCCCGCGCCAGTGGCGACGGTCCGTTTGATGCTTCGGCGGTGGCAGCGGTGAAGAACATTGGTCGACTGACCGAAATGCAGGGCTTGAAGCCGAGTGATTTCAATGCGTATCGCTCGTTCAAGATGACATTTACACCTGAGGATCTAGCGCTGTGATTAAACTCTTTCGAGGGCTGCTGGTCATGCTCTGCTGCGTGGCAGGTATGGCCGTAGCAGAGGAAAAGAACATCCTGGTCACCAGCGGTAGCGATCGGGCCACGCCCATCGCGGTAGTACCGTTCGGCCTGCAGGGTGGCAGCGTGCTGCCAGAAGACATGGCCGACATCATCGGCAATGACCTGCGCAACTCTGGCTACTACTCGCCGATTCCAAAGCAGAACATGATCAGCCAGCCAAGCCAGGCCAGCGAAGTCATCTTCCGCGACTGGAAAGCCCTGGGCGCCCAGTACGTCATGGTCGGTAGCATCGTGCCGTCCGGTGGCCGTCTGCAGGTGCAGTACGCGCTGTTCAACGTGGCCACCGAGCAGCAAGTGCTGACTGGCAGCGTTGCCGGTACTGTCGACCAGTTGCGCGACATGTCGCACTACATTGCCGACCAGTCGTTCGAGAAGCTCACCGGCATCAAGGGTGCGTTTTCCACCCGCATGCTGTACGTGACTGCCGAGCGCTTCTCTGCCAACAACACCCGCTACACCCTGCAGCGTTCAGATTACGACGGTGCCCGGGCAGTGACCCTGCTGCAGTCGCGTGAGCCGATTCTGTCGCCACGCTTCGCACCGGATGGCAAGCGCATCGCCTATGTGTCGTTCGAGCAGCGTCGCCCACGTATCTTTGTCCAGCACATCGACACCGGTCGCCGTGAGCAGATCACCAACTTCGAAGGCCTCAACGGCGCGCCAGCCTGGTCGCCGGATGGTTCGCGCCTGGCGTTCGTACTGTCCAAGGACGGCAACCCGGACATCTATGTGATGAACATGGGTTCGCGCGCGATCAGTCGCGTAACTGCCGGCCCTGGTATCAACACCGAACCGTTCTGGGGTAAAGATGGCAACACGCTTTACTTCACCTCCGACCGTGGTGGCAAGCCGCAGATCTACAAAACGTCGGTCAGTGGCGGTTCCGCCGAGCGTGTAACGTTCGTGGGTAACTACAATGCCAACCCGAAACTTTCGGCGGACGAGAAGACCCTGGTGATGATTCATCGCCAACAGGGCTTCACCAACTTCAAAGTGGCGGCCCAGGACTTGCAACGTGGAAGTGTAAAGATTCTCTCAGAGACCAGTCTTGACGAGTCCCCCACTGTTGCGCCCAACGGCACCATGCTAATCTACGCCACCCGCCAGCAGGGCCGGGGAGTCTTGATGCTCGTCTCTCTCAACGGACGCGTGAGGCTCCCGCTTCCTACCGCGCAAGGCGAAGTCAGAGAACCGTCCTGGTCCCCTTACCTGAACTGATGCGGCGTTACACCGTTTTGCTTAACACACTGGGGTTTCATTAGGAGTTTCACGATGGAAATGCTGAAGTTTGGTAAATTCGCTGCGCTGGCTCTGGCCATGGCTGTAGCTGTAGGTTGCTCTTCCAAAGGTGGCGACAACGCCGGCGAAGGCGCTGCTGTAGATCCTAACGCTGGTTACGGTGCCAACACTGGCGCTGTTGACGGCAGCCTGAGCGAAGAAGCCGCCCTGCGCGCAATCACCACCTTCTACTTCGAATACGACAGCTCGGACCTGAAGCCAGAAGCCATGCGCGCTCTGGATGTTCACGCCAAGGACCTGAAGTCCAACGGCAGCCGTGTTGTTCTGGAAGGCAACACCGACGAGCGTGGTACTCGCGAGTACAACATGGCTCTGGGTGAGCGTCGCGCCAAAGCCGTACAGCGTTACCTGGTTCTGCAGGGCGTTTCCCCTGCACAGCTGGAACTGGTTTCCTACGGTGAAGAGCGTCCAGTTGCCACCGGCAACGACGAGCAATCCTGGGCTCAGAACCGTCGCGTAGAACTGCGTAAGTAAGTCCTATGCGTACGTGCCGCCGTGCTTTGACCGTCCTCGCACTCAGCCTGCCCTTCACGGCGTGGGCTGCAGTCCCTGTAGTAGATGACAACGCGAGCAGTTATCCGCCCGCGGGTTATGGCACGAGCGGCGCCTATGCCGGAGCAGGGGCTTCAACCCCTGCTTCTGCACAGGGTCAGTTGTTCATGCAGCTGCAACAGATGCAGGATCAGATTTCCCGCCAGCAAGGCATCATCGAAGAGTTGCAGAACGATGTGTCGCGCATGAAGCAGGAAAACCTGGAGCGATACCAGGATCTGGACCGTCGCATTTCAAGTGGTGCCGCGCCTGCCGCGACTCCCGATAATTCTTCAACCGGTGGCGCATCCGATGCCGCTGCCGGTGCAGCAGCCGGCGCCGCTGGCGCTGCTGCGCAACAACCGGCCGCGGGTAGCGAGCCGGCTGATCCGGCGAAAGAAAAGCTCTACTATGATGCTGCTTTCGACCTGATCAAGCAGAAGGACTTCGACAAGGCCAGCCAGGCGTTTACCGCCTTCCTGCGCAAATACCCTAACAGCCAGTATGCCGGCAACGCGCAATACTGGCTGGGTGAGGTGAACCTGGCCAAGGGCGACCTGCAAGGTGCAGCTCAGGCGTTTGCCAAGGTCAGCCAGTCGTATCCCAAGCACAGCAAAGTGCCTGATTCCTTGTACAAGCTGGCCGACGTCGAACGTCGCCTGGGCCGTACCGACAAGGTCAAAGGCATTCTGCAGCAAGTAGTTACCCAGTACCCCGGCACTTCCGCCGCGCAACTGGCGCAACGCGACCTGCAAAAGCTCTAAGCAGCCCGTTTGTGAGAAAACCCGCGCCTGGCGCGGGTTTTTTCGTTAGACTCTTGGCCCTTTTACGTAAACACGCTGCTGCGGATAACGCTTTGTCGAGTCCGCGACAGTGCCTGACGGAGGCGGACAGCCTGTTTAGCTGTCACGCCCGTGGCGATCATGCAAGATACCTTACGCATCACCGAAGTCTTTTACTCGTTGCAGGGTGAAACGCGCACGGCTGGCCTGCCCACCGTGTTTGTCCGCCTGACTGGCTGCCCGTTGCGCTGCCAGTACTGCGACAGCGCCTATGCCTTCACCGGCGGTACGATTCGCAGCCTGGATTCGATCATGGAGCAGGTGGCGGGCTTTCGTCCGCGGTATATCTGCGTTACCGGTGGCGAGCCATTGGCTCAGCCCAACGCGTTGCCGTTGCTTGAGCGTTTGTGCGATGCAGGCTACGAGGTGTCGCTGGAAACCAGCGGCGCGCTGGATATTTCCAAAGTCGACAGCCGCGTCAGCCGTGTGGTCGATCTGAAGACCCCGGCCTCGGAAGAATCGCACCGCAACCGCTACGAGAACATCGAGCTGCTGACCCGTAATGACCAGGTAAAGTTCGTCATCTGTTCGCGCGAAGACTACGACTGGGCTGTCTCCAAGCTGATCCAGTACAACCTCGATCAGCGCGCAGGCGAAGTGCTGTTCTCGCCTAGCCATCATCAGGTCAGTGCCAGTGATCTGGCTGACTGGATCGTTGCCGACAACCTGCCCGTGCGCTTCCAGTTGCAGCTGCACAAGCTGCTGTGGAACGACGAACCCGGCCGCTGAAACCCAAGGACCAAGACATGACTGACAAACGCGCGGTAATCCTGCTTTCCGGTGGCCTCGACTCGGCGACCGTGGTCGCCATGGCCCAGGCCGATGGCTACAGCTGCTACACCATGAGTTTTGACTACGGCCAGCGTCATCGCGCCGAGCTCGACGCAGCCGCCCGGGTGGCCCGCGACATGGGAGTAGTCGAGCACAAGGTGATCGGTCTCAACCTTGACGGCATCGGCGGCTCGGCGTTGACCGACAGCAGCATCGACGTGCCTGAGGCACCTGGCGAAGGCATCCCGGTCACCTACGTGCCGGCGCGCAACACCGTGTTCCTGTCGCTGGCCCTGGGTTGGGCCGAAGTACTGCAGGCACGCGATATCTTCATCGGCGTCAACGCGGTGGATTACTCCGGCTACCCGGATTGCCGTCCTGAGTTCGTCGAAGCATTCGAGCGCATGGCCAACCTCGCGACCAAGGCCGGTGTTGAAGGGCAGGGCTTCCGCATTCAGGCGCCGCTGCAGAACATGAGCAAGGCACAGATCGTCCAGGCCGGTGTTGCCCGCGGCGTCGATTACAGCCTGACAGTGTCCTGCTACCAGGCCGATGATCAGGGCCGCGCCTGCCGCAAGTGCGACAGCTGCCGCTTGCGCGCGGACGGCTTCAAGGCCGCAGGTGTGGAAGATCCGACCCGCTACTTTTAAGCCTTTTACTGATGGGGTGTTGATTTTTCGTTAGAAATCAGTATTATACGCGCCATCAAAAGGGTCGTTAGCTCAGTTGGTAGAGCAGTTGGCTTTTAACCAATTGGTCGTAGGTTCGAATCCTACACGACCCACCATTTTTACAGCTGTGCGGAGCAAGCCTCTGGCTTGGTTCGGTATCAAATCAAGATGAAAAAGCCCGCCTTTCATGGCGGGCTTTTTCGTTTCTAGAGTTCCATGCGCGCAGCGTGGCATGGCCTTGAGGGCGTTGTCTTCACCAGAGCTGAGGCAGTGGTGCCGGGCCTTGCAGTGAAGGGAACAGCGGCAGTACATCGCTGGCCAGTTCATCAATGATGCCGAAGTGCAGGCATTCGTCGTATGGATCAACGATGAAACTGCAGCCGATAGCGGCCTGGCCTGCTGACAGGCACTTACTCAGCCCATTCGGGATCCCCGGTAAACACCACCGTGATCCAACGATCCGGCCCTTCGCCACCCACCGCATCACCGATCTCGTTGCGCAGTGCGTCCCATTCGGCGATGGTCCGCGCAGCCATGTCGGCAGGCACGATGAAGTACAGCTCGATCTCGCGCGAGCGCCCGACCTTGGCCACATACGCCCGAAACGACTGCAGGCCATGCTTGTGCGCGAAGGCCTGGGCGACGTTGTCGACGTGTTGCTTGAGGTCGCTCGGCGTCACCAGGAAGATATCGGCCAGGGCCTGGCGTACCACCGACAACGGCAGCGGAATGATCACCAGGCACACCAGTCCGAGCACCGCCGGGTCGATGTACGGTGAAATCCACTGCCACTGCGTGCCCTGAATCGCCAGGCCAACGCAGAAGGCAATCAACAGCGCGGCGGTAATGCTCGCCGACATGACCCAGCCCTTGACGTCCATGCGCACGAAGTCGGAGTTGAGCGTGCGGTTCGCGCGGGCCTCGACCACGGCGATGGTGACGCAGGCAATCACGGTCAGCACGGCGTAGATCAGGGCGATGCCGAACTCGAGGTCACGGCCGCCTTCAAGCAGGCTGCTGACCGCGTTGATCAGGGCGTAGATGGCCACGCCGCTGAGCAGAATGCCGTTGAGTGCCAGCACCATCGGTTCAAGGTGCCAGAAGCCCATGCTGAAGCGCTCGCGCAACTTGCGCGACATCTGCGCGCTGCTGACGTGGGCGGTGATCAGCTTGACCACCACCAGCGACAAGCCGCTCATGCTGGCGTCGACCAGCGAATAGACGCCGTCGAACACAATCGAGAACGAGCCCGAAGCCAGGCCGAAGGCGATACCGATGGTGGCGATGAACAGAGTGACTGCGATCGAGGTGCGCAGTAGGCCCTGCTCGCAGGTCAGGTCGAAAAAAGCCGGTTTGGGTGAGATCTGCATAACTGAAACTCTTGTACGGCGGTAATGCCGGGGGATAGCGGCCTCGGCATTGCCGAGGCTAGTACAGACTAGACGCGAAACTGCGCCATCAATGCTTGTTGCTGATTGGCCAGGTGGTTCAGCGCCTGGCTGATGCGCGCCGATTCGTCTGCCTGGCCGGCGAGCGAGTCGGTCACATCGCGAATGCCGGCCACGTTGCGGTTAACTTCTTCGGCGACGGCGCTTTGCTCTTCGGCAGCCGAGGCGATCTGCAGGTTCATGTCGGTGATCACTGCGACGGCCTCGCCAATGCGCTGCAGCGCGGGCATCGCCTGCTCCATCTGCTGCGCACTGTCCTGCGCCTGGCGCTGGCCGGCCTGCATGGTGCCGACCACGGCTTCGCTGCCTTGCTGCAGGCCTTCGATCACCTGGCGGATCTCCTCGACTGATACCTGGGTACGCTGGGCCAGGCTGCGCACCTCATCGGCCACCACCGCGAAACCGCGCCCAGCCTCGCCGGCGCGGGCTGCTTCGATAGCGGCGTTGAGTGCAAGCAGGTTGGTCTGCTCGGCAATGGCGCGGATCACCTCCAGTACCGAGCCGATCTGCTCGCTGCGGCTCTCCAGCGCTTTCGCCTGGCCCATCGCCGCATCCATGTCGCTGGCCAGTTGGGAAATTGCCCGACGGGTGTCGGCTACCCGCTGCAGGCCTTCGCGGCTGGCCTGATCGGCGCCGCGTGCCGCCTGCGCTGCCTGCGCGGCGTTATGCGCAACGTCCTGCGCGGTGGCGCTCATTTCATTGGCGGCGGTCGCCACCTGCTCGATCTCGCGTTGCTGTTGCTGCATGCCATTGCTGGTCTGGCTGGCGATGGCGGCGGACTGGTCCGCCGTAGTGCGCGCGTCCTGTAGCGAGGCTTTGACCTGGGCAATCACCGGTTGCAGCTTGTCGAGAAAACGGTTGAACCAGCCGGTCAACTGGCCCAGTTCATCATCGCGGGCGTAGTCCAGCCGGCGGGTCAGGTCGCCTTCGCCGCTGGCGATATCCTGCAGACGCCGGGCTACCATCAGGATTGGCCGGGTAACGCCACGCGCGGTCAGCCAGACCAGCAGCAAACCCAGCACCGCTGCAAACAGGCCGATGGCCAGGCTGATCAGGTTGGCGTCCTGGTTATGCCCGGCCAGGCGTTGGTTCAGCGCTACTGCCGGCGCCTGCAACACGGCCTCGGGCAGCTCCAGCAGAACTTGCCATGGGGCGGCGTCAGGGATAGGCGCAAATGGCTGCGAGACGCGCATCTGGCCGTGATCCAGGCGCCGCACTGGCTGCCCGGCAAGCAAGCTTGGTAGCAGCTCGCGGGCCGGCCCGCTGAGGACGTGCTCGAGCGGCTTGCTCAGTTGCGTGGCATCAGCGCTGTGGCCGGCGAGCAAGCCCGCCGGGCTGACGATGCTGACCTGGCCTTGGCCGTCGAACAGTTCCTGGCGGCCACTGAGGCTCAGTTGCTGGAGGTTGTCCAGGCTGATGTCCAGGCCAACTACGGCGATGACCTTGCCGTTATCCATGATCGGCATGGCGATGCTGGTCATCAGGATCTGCTGGCCATTGATCTCGTCGAAGTAAGGTTCGACCACGCAAGCCTTGGCGGTTTGCTCCGGGCAGGTCAGCCAGCGGTTGTAGGGCGAGCCGTTGGCGCCAATGCTGCTGTCGGCAAGCATCGCCTCGGGCATGGCTTCGGCGGTCAGCGTGCCGGACTGTGCTTGCGACCAGTACAGCGAGAAGCGTCCGCTGTCATTGCTACCGTGCTCGGGCTGGTTGATGAAGCGCGCATCCTGTTGGTCGAGGGCGTTGGGCTGGAACACCAGGTACAGGCCGATCAGGCCAGGGTTACCCGCCAGCGCCGACCGTGCCTGCGCAGCCAGCGCTGCGCGCAGGTCGTTGTCGCCGCGCTGCCTGAGCACCTGCACCAGACGGCTGAAACCGCTGCCGTATTGGTAGGCATCCATGAAGTAGCGCTGAATACGCAGTGCCTGGGTTTCGGCCTGAGCCTGCAGGCGCAGGCGGGCGCTGTGGTCGAGCAGTTCGCTGTTGGCGCTGAACACCTGTGCTGCGCTGCGGCGCGCCTGAGTCAGCGAGGTGGCCACCAGCAGGGCGACGATGACCAGCAGGCACAGGCCGGCGAGCAGGGTGATCTTCCACTGGATGGAAAGGCGGCGCGGGAGCATGGGTTTTCCTTCTCGAGCAGAGCGACGCCCGCATCAAGCGGGCGTCGGTGGGGGAGGCTCAGTCAGCGATACAGCTGGGCGGCGCGATGCGAAACGCCTTGGTCAGCCAGCCGAGGTAGATCAGCCCGGCCAGTGCCCAGGCGCCGCCAAACAGCAGCGAGTGCTGGTTGAGGTCCAGCCAAAGCGAGACGATGATGCAAAAGCCAATGGTCGGCAGCACCAGGTACTTGAAGGTCTGGGCCAGGCTCTTGCGACCCTTCTCGCGCAGGTAGCAGTGGTTGATCACCGCCAGATTGACGAAGCTGAAGGCAACCAATGCGCCAAAGTTGATTACCGAGGTAGCTGTGACCAGATCAAAGAAGATCGCCGACAACGCCACCAGTCCCACCACGGCAATGTTCAGCACCGGCGTCTTGTACCGAGGATGCAGGCGGGCGAACACCCGAGTCGGGATCACCCCGTCGCGGCCCATCACATACAGCAGCCGTGACACACTGGTCTGCGAGGCCAGGCCCGAGGCGATGGTGTTGATCACCGTGCAGGCGATGAACACCGACTGGAACAACTTGCCACCGACATACAGGGCGATTTCCGGCAGCGCCGCTTCCTGGTCATGGAAGCGCTGCATGGTCGGGAAATAGGCCTGGATGAAGTAGGACACAAGAATGAACACCACGCCGCCGATCAAGGCGGTGAGGAAGATCGCCCGCGGAATGGTCTTGCCCGGATCGCGAGTTTCCTCCGACAGGCAGGTCACCGCATCGAAACCCAAGAACGAGAAGCACAGAATGGTCGCACCGGCGGCCAGCGCGCTGAACTGCACCTGTGGGTCGACAAACGGGATCAGGCTCCAGGCCGTGCCCAGGCCCTCGCCATGCTCAAGGCCACGTGCGCAGAGATAGATGAACACACTGATTATCGCCACCTGCACGGCCACGAACAGGGCATTGAAGTGGGCCACCAGGTTGACGCTGCGCATGTTGACCAGGCTGATCAGGGTGACGAAGCCCGCCACCCAGATCCACTGCGGCACCTCCGGGAACATCGCCGACAGGTACAGCTTGGCCAGCAGGGCGTTGACCATCGGCAGCAGCAGGTAATCCAGCAGCGAAGACCAGCCGACCAGAAAACCCACGTGCGGATTGATCGCCCGCTGGGTGTAGGTGTAGGCCGAGCCCGACTGCGGAAAACGCCGTACCAGCGTGCCGTAGCTCACCGCGGTGAACAGCACGCCCAGCAGCGCCAGGATGTAGGCACTGGGCACATGCCCGGCAGTAATCCCGGAAACGATGCCAAAGGTGTCGAAGACGGTCATCGGCGTCAGGTAAGCCAGACCGATGATCACCACATGCCACAGGCGCAGGGATTTGCGGAACTGGCCGCCGGTGCTTGGTTCAGGCTGCATGCGTGCGATGCTCCTGAGCCTGAACGGTGGGCGAGTAGGCGGGCGGGCACAGCCAGGTCGTGCGGATGAGCTCCATGTTGTTCACCTTTTATGTCGGAGCGAGGGCGGGCGCATGCGAGGCGCCGGTGGCATGGCTGACAGTGCCGCAGCGAAGTTCAAGGCGCGCAGAGTCCCTAGTGGGGCGAGTAAGCGCGCTGCGGTTGTTCTTCGTTGTTAGGCGCTGAAGCAAGGTGGTTAAAATAAAAAACGATGCCGGGTAGGGTGTCAAGTTAAACATGACAGGATGTAACGGAGATCGAGCTTTTATCGGGTTTTTGCCGCTTATGCCCCAAGGTAAGTGCGAATTTTCATTCAAAGACAGATTTTAATGTCCGTAAAAATTTACGATCGCTGATTGCCAAACACATCCTCAGCAAATTTTTGCCCACCGAGCCCGGCGCATCCGACAGGCGTCAGTGGTACCCTTCGTGCCCAGCGCGACGGTGTCGCACCCAGTCCCCCCTTATGGAAAGCAATCGGTTCAATTCATGAAGAAATCAGTAGGCATCCTCTCCGGCCTGGCCGTCGCCATCGCCATTGCAGCTACCGCTGGCGCCTGGTACACCGGCAAGCAACTGCCCGCCGAGTTGCAGGCTTCGGTCACCCGTGCCAACGAAGAACTGCTCAAGGCCACTGCTGGTACCGGCGGCAGCATGAGCCTGGAACTGACCTCGCTGGAGCAGCACCTGTTCAGCAGCACCGCGCACTACCGGCTCAAGGCCAAGGATGTGTGGCTGGGCGAAGGCCAGGCGCTGAACTTCGATGTCGGCATCACTGATCAGCTTGAGCACGGGCCATTCCCGTGGTCGCGGGTCAAGGCGCTGAAACTGATGCCGGTGATGGTCTCGAGCAACAGCGTGCTCGACAAGGACGAAGCCACAGCCAAGTGGTACAGCGCTGCGGGCGAGCAATCGCCGATCACCGCCAATGTCGATGTCGGTTATGGCGGTCACATCGACAGCGATGTTCGCCTGGCGCCGATCAAGCTCAATGAGGTAGACGGCAACAGCGTTGACTTCTCCGGCATGCAGGTGCTGCTCAGCGGCGACCGTGAAGGCAAGGCTGTGAAGATTCACGCCAACGCTGATCGTCTGCAGATGAAATTGGTGGGTGCAGACCATCCGCCAGCGACCTTCACCCTGGACAAGTTCAAGGTAGGCGGCAACCTGGCCAGCACCGACCACGACATGGTCTATGTCGGCAACGTCGATGTCCTGCTTGGCCAACTGGAGGCTGTGCTTGGGCCAAAGCAGGAAGTGATGTTGCTCAAGGACCTGGAGCAAACCAACCTGTACACCGCCGAAGGTACTGACAAGATCGGTGCGCGAATCGCGTACAAGGTTGGCGACATCAACTACGCCAACCGTGCCGTCGGCAGCGGCAAGATGGTCGTGACCATGAACTCGGTCGACGTGCCGGCCCTGCAGTCACTGGCCGAGTGGTACCAGACCAAGCTGCCTGAAGTGCAGGCCATGCAAGCGGCCACTGCTGCTGGCGAGCCAATGCCGTCGTTCAACATGAGCGAGGAAGAGAAGGTCAAGGTTCAGGCAGACCTGCAGAAGATGCTTGCCGCCAAACCAAAGCTGGCCCTGGAGGAGTTGTCGTTCAAGACTGCCAACGGCCAGAGTCACTTCAAGCTGGCGCTGGACTTCGCCGCGCCGAGCTCGTTCGACCTGCCGCCTGATCAACTGGCCAAGCAACTGATCAGCCAGCTCAACGGCGAGCTGCTGGTGTCCAAGCCGATGGTCGGCGACCTGACCGCCTTGCAGGCCCTGCTCGAAGGCCAGACCGACCCTCAGGCGATTGCCCAGCAGTCCAGCCAGGCCGGTGAAATGCTCGGCATGATGGCGCTGCAAAGCGGCATGGCCACGGTCAAGGGTGACGACGTCGTGTCGAACCTGCACTACGCCGATGGCATGGTCGACTTCAACGGCAAGAAAATGACCGTTGAAGAGTTCGTCATGAGCCTGGCTGCACTCATGGCGGCGCCGTGGCCGCAGGGCTGACCGTGTGAAGGCGGGGCCAGGCAACGGTGGGGCAAGCCCACCGTTACCTGGCCTCGCAACTGCAAGCACTTGCGCGAAATCAGGTCAGCTACGCCGGCCTGATTGGCACGCGCAGAAATCGCTTTTGCAATGACCTGATTGTCTGTAGCCTTCGGCGCGATAATAATCCGCGCCCGCAGAAGGCCGTGATGGCCTGTCTGGCCGTCCGGCGTCATTAGCCTGACTGCCAGGGCTCGGTGATACTCTTGACTGACGCGCACGCGCGCCCGCAGGTCCAGCGATCATGACCCAGATTTCCGAACGGCTGTTGGTTCAAGCTCACCTTGACGCCAAGCAACCCCATCCCCTGACGCCCGCGCAGGAGGCCGAATACCGTGCGGCCATCGCTGCCGAGCTCAAGGCCCAGAATGCTGTGCTGGTTGCGCACTTCTACTGTGACCCGGTGATCCAGGCCTTGGCCGAAGAAACCGGCGGCTGTGTTTCCGACTCGCTGGAAATGGCCCGCTTCGGCAAGAACCACTCGGCCGACACCGTGATTGTCGCCGGCGTGCGCTTCATGGGCGAAACGGCAAAAATCCTCACCCCGGAAAAACGCATCCTGATGCCAACCCTGGAAGCGACCTGCTCGCTCGACCTGGGTTGTCCGGTAGAAGAGTTTTCGGCGTTTTGTGACAAGCACCCCGAACGAACCGTGGTGGTGTATGCCAACACGTCGGCTGCGGTCAAGGCGCGTGCCGACTGGGTGGTGACCTCCAGTTGCGCGCTGGAGATCGTCGAAACCCTGATGGATAACGGCGAAAAAATCATCTGGGGGCCGGACCAGCACCTGGGCCGCTATATCCAGAAGAAGACCGGCGCCGACATGCTGCTGTGGGACGGTGCCTGCATCGTCCATGAGGAGTTCAAGTCGCGCCAGCTCGCCGACATGAAAGCGCTGTATCCGGATGCGGCGATTCTGGTCCACCCGGAGTCGCCTGAGTCGGTGATCGACCTGGCCGATGCGGTAGGCTCGACCAGCCAGCTGATCAAGGCGGCGCAGACACTGCCGAACAAGACCTTCATTGTCGCCACCGACAGCGGCATCTTCTACAAGATGCAGCAGCTGTGCCCGGACAAGGTCTTCGTGGCCGCGCCTACCGCGGGCAATGGCGCTGCCTGCCGCAGCTGTGCGCATTGCCCGTGGATGGCGATGAATACCCTCGAGCGCACCCTCGACTGCCTGCGCACCGGCAGCAACGAGATCCTGGTCGACCCGGCCTTGATCCCGCGCGCTATCAAACCGCTCAACCGCATGCTCGACTTCACTCAGGCGGCCCGCCTGAAGTTGTCCGGCAACGCCTGATCCGCAGCTTGGGCGACGCCGGGCAAACCGGCGCCGCCTGAACGCTGCTTAGCGCATCATGTCCTTGACCATCCGCTGCTGCTCGAGAATCTGCCGCTGACGGGCGTCGATCTGCGACGCCAGCGGGAAGTTGCTGCCCGCGCGGCGTTTGGCGAAGTCGAGCTGCTGCACTGCCTGGTCAAAATCACCGACCAGCGTGAAGTACTCGGCGCGTGCCCGATGCAGGCCAATGGTATTGCCCGACAGCCCGCGCACTTCAGCCACTTCGTACCAGACGTCCGGGTCGTCCGGGCGCTTCTTGACCAGGTCATCCAGCACTTTCTCTGCCTCAGCCGGCTTGCCCTGCTTGATCAACAAGTCGGCGCGCGCCTGCTGCAGCGGATAATTGTTCGGATACAGGCTGCGTAGCCGCTCGACCCGCTGCTGCGCGTCGGCCAGGCGATTGTTGGTGATTTCCAGGTCGATCTGCGCCAGGTTGTAGGTGATGTCGTTGGGCGCCTTGGCCAGCAGTTGCTTGAGGTTGTCCCGCGCTTCGTTGAGGCTGCCGCCCTTGATCTGCGCCAAGGCAAGGCCGTAGCGGGCAGCATCCAGCTTGGGATCATCTGCGAGTTGATCGCGGAAGCGCTTGGCCGCAAGCCCCGGCGTGCCTTCGTAGGTCAAGGCGACGCGGGCGCGAATCAGCTGATAGCGCAGGCTGTCCTCGACGCCGCCCTTGGGCATCTGTTCGGCGCGGTTGCGGGTGTCGGCGATACGCGACTCGGTCACCGGGTGAGTCAGGAGAAACTCCGGCGGCTTGGCGCCGTAGCGGTACTGTCGGGCGAGGCGCTCGAACATGCTCGGCATGGTGCGTGGGTCGAAGCCGGCTTTTTCCAGGTTCTGGATGCCGATGCGGTCGGCTTCCTGCTCGTTCTGCCGCGAAAAGCGCCGCTGCTCCTGAATCGCCGCTGCCTGGGTGCCGGCAATCAGGCCAATACCGGCATCGCCGCCACCACCGGCTGCCAGTACGATGCCGGCCAGCAGTGCGGCCATCATCGGCACCTGCATGCGCTGCTGAGCTTCTATCCCTCGGGCAAAGTGGCGTTGCGACAAGTGGGCCAGTTCGTGGGCCAGTACCGAGGCGTATTCACCTTCAGTCTGGGCATTGAGGAACAGCCCGCCGTTGACCCCGACAATCCCCCCGGGAGCCGCGAAGGCGTTCAGCTCGCGGCTGTCGATAAGCACGAATTCCAATCGGCGGTCCTGCAGCTGGCTGGTCTCGGCCAGGCGATAGACGCTGGTTTCGACGTAGTCCTTGAGCTGCGGATCATTGAGCTGGCGCACTTGCCCGCGCAGCAGGCTGAGCCAGGCGCGGCCGAGTTCATGTTCTTGCTGCGGGGAAACGATTGCAGAACTGGCATCGCCCAGCGACGGCAGGTCATCGGCATGCCCGGGCAGGGCCATCAGGCAGGCCAGCGTCAGCAGGGTAGGGCGCAGTAGATTCATGCACGAAGCTCGCGTCGGATCAAAGACCCGTACTGTAGCCCGCTCACACCTTGGCGACCAGTGGCGGTATCCTACCAGGCTTGTCTGCCATGCACCGTTGCCACCGCCAGGAGCCCCTTGGATGATCGATACCCTGACCTGCGACGCCGAACTCGACGCCAGCGGGCTTAACTGCCCATTGCCGCTGCTCAAGGCAAAAATGCAGCTTAACCAGATGGCAGCGGGCGCAGTGCTCAAGGTGATTTCCACCGACGCCGGCTCGCAGCGCGACTTCAGCACTTTCGCCCGTTTGTCCGGTCATAGCCTGCTGCAACAAAGCGCCGAAGCCGGCGTGTATACCTACTGGCTGCGCAAGGCCTGAGTTTTCCGCCCAAGGATCGTCAATGTTCAAAGTGCTTCGTGACTGGATGCAGCGCTACTTCTCCGATGAAGAAGCCGTAGTCCTGACAGTCCTGCTGGTTCTGGCCTTTACTGCCGTGCTCACCCTCGGCGGCATGCTCGCGCCGGTGCTGGCGGGGATGGTCCTGGCGTATCTGATGCAGGGCCTGGTCAACGCCCTGGAGCGGATGCGGGTGCCCAGTGGTGTTGCCGTGGGCGTGGTGTTCGCCTTGTTCATCGGCGCGCTGGGGGTATTTCTGCTGGTGCTGGTGCCGCTGCTCTGGCACCAGTTGATCACCCTGTTGAACGAGCTGCCGGGAATGCTCGGTAAATGGCAGTCGCTGCTGTTGCTGCTGCCTGAGCGCTATCCGCACCTGGTCTCTGACGAGCAGGTGCTGCGCGCCATCGAATCGGTGCGCGGTGAGATTGGCAAGTTTGGCCAATGGGCGCTGACCTTCTCGCTGTCGAGCCTGCCGCTGCTGGTCAGCGCCATGATCTACCTGGTGCTGGTGCCGATTCTGGTGTTCTTCTTTCTCAAGGACCGCGAGTTGATCGGGCGCTGGGTCAGCGGCTACTTGCCGCGTGAACGCAGGCTGCTGACCCGGGTCGGTGACGAGATGAACCGGCAGATCGCCAATTACATTCGCGGCAAGGGCATCGAGATTCTGATCTGCGGGATCGCCACCTACATCGCCTTCATCAGCCTGGGGCTCAACTACGCCGCGCTGCTGGCGCTGTTGGTCGGGCTGTCGGTGGTGGTGCCGTACGTGGGGGCGGTGGTGGTCACCGTGCCGGTCACCTTGATCGCGCTGTTCCAGTGGGGCTGGGGCGATCAGTTCATCTACCTGATGGCGGTATACGCGATCATTCAGGCGCTGGACGGCAACGTGCTAGTGCCGCTGCTGTTCTCTGAGGCGGTCAGCCTGCATCCAGTCGCGATCATCTGCGCGGTGCTGCTGTTTGGCGGGCTGTGGGGCTTCTGGGGGATCTTCTTCGCCATCCCGCTGGCGACCCTGTTCAAGGCCGTACTGGATGCCTGGCCCAGGCAAGAGCCGGCTGTAGCACCGTTGCTGTAAGAACTGGGGCCGCTTTGCGACCCTTCGCGGGTAAACCCGCTCCCACAGGTTTAGTCGGCGCTGCAGACCCTTGTGGGAGCGGGTTTACCCGCGAAGGGTCGCAGAGCGGCCCCATACAGTTTCAGGCCTGATTCAATGCCTGCGCCGCTGCAAGCACGGCATCGACATGGCCTGGCACTTTCACGCCGCGCCATTCCTGACGCAGAACACCGTCCTTGTCGATCAGGAAGGTGCTGCGGTCCACACCCATGTATTCCTTGCCGTAGAGCTTCTTCAGCTTGATCACGTCGAACAGCTGGCAGAGCGCCTCGTCCTTGTCGCTGATCAGCTCGAAGGTGAAGCCTTGCTTGGCCTTGAAGTTCTCGTGCGACTTCAAACCGTCACGCGAGACGCCGAACACCACGGTGTTTGCCGCGGCAAACGCGTCGAGTTGATCGCGAAAGCCCTGGCCTTGAGTGGTGCAGCCGGGGGTGCTGTCCTTGGGGTAGAAATACAGCACCACCTGCTTGCCCTTGAGCTCAGCCAGGCTGACGCTCTGGCCGCTGGTGGCCTGGGCCTGGAAGTCGGCGACAGGTTGATCGAGGGTTACCGCCATGTGAGGCTCCTTACACCGGGTTTTGAGGGCGCCATGGTTCGATCAGGGCATCCAGGTTCAGCGCATCGGCAAAGTCCAGGAACTGATCGCGCAGCCAGCTGATCTGGGTGCCGGCCGGCAACACCACGGTGAACTGGGCGTTGAGCATGCTGCTGCCGGTCTGCGGCGCCAGATAGGTATCGCAGGTCATGGCTTCGAGCTCGACGTTGTGGTCGAGGAAGAACTGGCACAGCTCGTTGATAATGTCCGGGCGATAGGCGGCGCTGACATAGGCCACATAAGGCAGGGCCTGCGGGCGCACTTCCTGATCGGCGCTGCGCACCACATCAAGGGTCAGGCCGTGCTTCTTGCCCAGGCCCGGCAGGGTGGCTTCAAGGCGGGCAAGGGCATCCCAGCTGCCACCGACTTGCAACACCAGGGCGCTGGTTTCGCCGTGGCGCGACAGGCGCGAGGTGACTACCGCGCAACGATTGTCGACGGCGGCGCGGCTGAGAACGTTGGCCAGCTCCATGGGATTGGGGCCCAGGGCACTGATGACAAGGAATTGTTCGCGGACTGTGGGGGTGGACATGCAGCATTCCTAAAACGATGAGCGGTCGGTGCAGGACCTGGGACAGCCTCCGTTACAGCAAGGTTCTGAGCCGATTGCAGCGGCTGTAGACACCCGCGGGAGGCACTGTCGACGGCCCGGCGGGCCGCTCTGCACTGATCAAAGGATCAAGGGTAGCGAAAAGCAGCGCCGAGGGGAATGCTCCGCCCGCCAGCTTTGCTTGTGCAAGGCCGATGGCGCCAGTACCATTACCGCTCTCTTTTTCCGGCAGGAGCAGTTACATGATTGCGGGCAGTATGGTGGCACTGGTCACTCCCATGGATGCACAAGGGCGTCTGGACTGGGACAGCCTCGGCAAGCTTGTAGACTTCCACCTGGAAAAAGGCACTCATGCGATCGTCGCCGTCGGTACCACCGGCGAGTCGGCCACCCTCGATGTCGAAGAGCACATCCAGGTCATCGAATTTGTAGTCAAGCGTGTCAACGGCCGTATTCCGGTCATCGCCGGAACCGGTGCCAACTCCACCTCCGAAGCCGTGCACCTGACCCAGAACGCCAAGAACGCCGGTGCCGACGCCTGCCTGCTGGTGGTGCCGTACTACAACAAGCCGACCCAGGAAGGCCTGTATCAGCACTTCAAGCTGATCGCCGAGTCGGTCGACATCCCGCAGATTCTGTACAACGTGCCCGGCCGCACCTCCTGCGACATGCAGGCCGAGACCGTGATCCGCCTGTCCACCGTGCCGAACATCATCGGTATCAAGGAAGCCACCGGCGACCTGGTCCGGGCCAAGGCCATCCTCGATGGCGTCAGCAGCGACTTCATCGTGCTGTCGGGTGATGATCCGACCGCGGTCGAGCTGATCCTGCTCGGCGGCAAGGGCAATATCTCCGTTACCGCCAACGTCGCCCCGCGCGAAATGGCCGATCTGTGCGAGGCCGCACTGGCCGGCGATGCCGACAAGGCCCGCGCAATCAACGAACAACTGATGCCGCTGCACAAAGACCTGTTCTGCGAAGCCAACCCGATTCCGGTGAAGTGGGCGCTCGTGGAAATGGGCCTGATGCACAAAGGCATTCGCCTGCCACTGACCTGGCTGAGCGAGAACTGTCACGAAAAAGTCCGTACTGCCTTGAGCAAGTCCGGCGTACTGGTTTAATCGAGGAAGTACACCGCATGAAGCGATTGGCTGGTCTATCCGCCCTTGCCCTGATCATTTCCAGCACCAGCGGCTGCGGCTGGCTGTGGGGCGACGAGGGTTATTTCCGCGACCGCGGTAGCGATTACCTGCAGGCGCAACCGACCGCGCCGATGCAGCTGCCGGCAGACGTGGCCAACGTCAAACGCCTCGATCCGCTGTTGCCGATCCCGCGTAACGTTGCCGACGACACCGCCACTGGCGAATACGAAGTGCCGCGTCCGCAGCCGCTGTCGGCTGCTGCCGACATCAGCGACTTTACCCTGCAGCGCAGCGGTAACAGCCGTTGGGTGCTGGCCCAGCGTTCGCCTGCCGAAGTCTGGCCGGTGGCGCATCAGTTCTTTGAAGACAACGGCTTCCGCATCGCTGAAGAGCGTCCGCAGACCGGCGAATTCACCACCACCTGGCAGCGCTTCGACGAACTGTCGGCTTCGCTTGGCCAGCGCCTGGCCAGCTCGGCCAGCAGCGCCGAGAGTGAAGTACGTGTTCGCGTACGCATGGAACCCGGCGTGCAGCGCAACACCTCCGAGGTGTTCGTAGTCAGCGTCGAGCGTCCGGCTGGCAGCACTGCCCAGACCGATTTCCCGAGCAACTCGACCAACACCGGCGTCGATGCGCTGCTGGTCGACGAGATGCTCGCCAGCATGAACCGCAGCGCCGAGAAGGGCGGTTCGGTTTCGCTGCTGGCTGAGCGCGACTTCGATGCCCCAAGCCGGGTCAGCCTGAGCGAAGACGGCAGCGGCAACCCGGTGCTCAACGTCGGTTCCGACCTCGACCGCGCCTGGTCTGGTGTCGGCCGTGCGTTGGAGCAGGGCGAATGGCGCGTTGAAGACATCAACCGCAGCCTGGGCCTGTACTACATCAACTTGTCCGAGAAACCCGAAGACAAGAACAACCAGCCCGGCTTCTTCAGCCGCCTGTTCGGCAGCGAGCCGACCCAGGAAGAGCGTGAAGAGCGCGCCGAGCGTTATCAGGTACGCCTGAGCAAGGTTGGCGAGAGCGTGCAGGTAACGGTCGAGAAAAACATCAACACCGTGGCCCCGGCCGATGTCGCCCGCCGCGTGCTGAGCGCCATTCAGGACCGTTTGGGTTAAGTGCGCTTCGCAGTACTTGGAAGCGGCAGCCAGGGCAACGGCACGCTGATCGCCAGTGGTGATACGTACATCCTGGTCGATTGCGGGTTTTCCCTGCGGGAAACCGAGCGGCGCCTGGCGCTGCTCGGGGTCTCGCCAGCACAGCTGAGCGCGGTGCTGGTCACCCACGAACATGCCGACCACGTGCATGGCGTGGGTTTGCTGTCGCGGCGCTACAATGTACCGGTCTACCTCAGCCAGGGCACCTTGCGCGGCTTGCGCAAGCCGGTCGAGGTCGCCGGTTTTCTCGGTTGTGGTGACAGCATCAGCATCGGCGCGCTGCAGGTCAGCGCGGCGCGGGTCGAGCACGACGCCCATGAGCCGCTGCAGTACGTGCTCAGCGATGGTCGCCGGCGCTTCGGCATGCTCACCGACCTGGGCTGCTACGACGCTCGGCTGCTGGAGCGCTATCAGGGTCTGGATGCCCTGCTGATCGAAGCCAACCATTGCCGCGACTTGCTTGCCCGCGGTCATTACCCGCACTTTTTGAAGTTGCGCGTAGGCGGCAGCCAAGGACATTTGAACAACCACCAGGCCGCCAACCTGGTGGCCGAGCTGGGCTGGCAGCACCTGCAACACCTGGTGCTGGCGCATCTCAGCAGCAAGAACAACCTGCCACAGCTGGCCCGTCAGTGCTTTGTCGACGCCCTTGGGTGCGACCCGGACTGGCTGCAAGTGGCGAATCAGGAACATGGGCTCGACTGGCGCGAAATCGCCTAGCCCACCAACTCAAGCAAGCGGAGCCCATCATGGAAAAACGCGACGAACTCTACCGCGGCAAGGCCAAATCGGTTTACAAGACCGATGACGCCGACCGCTTGATCCTGCTGTTTCGCAACGATACCTCGGCGTTCGACGGCAAGCGCATCGAACAGCTCGACCGCAAAGGCACGGTGAACAACAAGTTCAACGCCTTCATCATGCAAAAGCTTGAAGAAGCCGGCATCCCGACTCAGTTCGACAAGCTGCTGGGCGACAACGAGTGCCTGGTGAAGAAGCTCGACATGATCCCGGTTGAGTGCGTCGTGCGTAACTACGCCGCCGGCAGCCTGGTCAAGCGTCTGGGCGTGGAAGAGGGCATCAAGCTCGAACCATCGACCTTCGAACTGTTCCTCAAGAACGACGAAAAGGGCGACCCGTTCATCAACGAATCCCATGTTGTGGCTTTCGGCTGGGGCACCGCCGAGCAGCTGGTCGAGATGAAGAAGCTGTCGCTCAAGGTCAACGAAGTGCTGAACAAGCTGTTCGATGACGCCGGCCTGCTGCTGGTCGACTTCAAGCTCGAATTCGGCGTATTCCACGGGCAGATCGTCCTCGGCGACGAGTTCAGCCCGGACGGCTGCCGCCTGTGGGACAAAGAAACCCGCAAGAAAATGGACAAGGACCGCTTCCGCCAGGGTCTGGGCGACGTGATCGAAGCCTACGAAGAAGTGGCCAAGCGTCTGGGCGTGCCGCTGTAAGGCCCGCTGTGACGCAAGCGTTTGATACCACGCGAATTTTTTTCAGATAAAGGTTTGCCTTTTACGAAATCGCTGGTATGATGCGCGCCATTGGAGAGATGCCGGAGTGGTCGAACGGGACGGATTCGAAATCCGTTGTACTGGCAACAGTACCTAGGGTTCAAATCCCTATCTCTCCGCCATACATCGAAAAGCCCCGCAGATGAAAGTCTGCGGGGCTTTTTGTTTTTTGCGTTGTCTGAAATGTGCGCAGGCATGGTGTTACCGTACTTCCTGATTTCATTTTCATGAGTGGTATGAGAAGACCTTCGCTAATGAGCTCTACTTGCTCTCATGCACCAAACTAATATGCCGCGTATGCGTGACTTGAATCAGTAAATTTAGTTGCTTTTTTACTTGCATGAAAATCGCCGTTTGAACCACTGGCTTCCCCCCGTTGCATAAAAGACCGCAATCATCTCTGCTGATGCTGATGCTGATGCTGATGCTGATGCTGATGCTGATGCTGATGCTGATGCTGATGCTGATGCTGATGCTGATGCTGGTCGGCAGCGGCTGCTGCGCCGTCAACGGCTGGGCAGGTTCAAGATTACGGTTCGGAAAGGGATTACAAGAATGCAAGCTCTGTGAGTTCGACATGTTGAGAGGTTTTGTTGGTGTGAAGAGTAGCGTCAGAAGCCTTACATTTTTTCGTTAGCTCGCCAGATCTATCGCTCAAGCATTACTAAGTTCACTAACACGGTATTTGACTTGGATCCAATGCCCAGAAACTGTATGATCCCGCCGCCGTCAGTACGATGGCGCATGATCATTTAAAGGACTTAGTATGAAAAAGCTGTTCAAAGCTACCGTCGCTGTAGCCGTCGTATCGGGTGTTGCGCTGCTGTCGGGTTGCACCGGCCAGGTCTACAACCAGCAAAAGAATTGCTCTTACGACTACCTGTTCCACCCTTCGGTTTCGGTCTCCAAGATCATTGGCGGTTGCGGCCCGATCGACAAGCTGCCACAGCAGCAGTAATTCCAGATCGTTGACGGGGCTGTTTGCTGCCCCGTCCAAGACCCTCGGTCATCCACGTGGCCGGGGGTTTTTGTTGTCTGGCGTTTACTCGGGCCACGGCCGCCCCGCGACATTCGGCCACTGAGACATCCCGTCACCTTGCCTGCCACTTGCGAATTTGTTTGTGCTGGCATTTCGGTTACAATCGGAAAAACGTTTCAGCCCTGACTGGTCAATTCGACCTTAGGCTGGCGTCCCTGTTTCTCAAGCTGCTGACTCCAATGATCAATAAAAAGCGCGCGCTGAAGGACATGGATAAACGAGGCCCTGCCTAGGCCTTCCTTACGTGCTATCGATTGGAATTGATCAATGTTCAAGAAAGCTGGCAAGACCCTGCTGGGTCTGGCTGTCGCGGCGAGCCTGATGCAGGCGCACGCCGATGAAGCGAAGAAAGTAGACGTGCTGCTGGTTGGCGGCGGCATCATGAGTTCGACCTTGGCGGTCTGGCTCAATGAGCTGGAGCCGAGCTGGTCGATGGAGATGGTCGAGCGCCTGGATGGCGTCGCTGAAGAAAGCTCCAACGGCTGGAACAACGCCGGTACCGGTCACTCTGCGCTGGCCGAGCTGAACTACACGCCAATGGATAAAGACGGCACCGTCAATATCTCCAAGGCCATCGAGATCAACGAATCGTTCCAGATCTCCCGCCAGTTCTGGTCGTGGCAGGTCCGTCAGGGCGTGTTGAACAACCCGCGTTCGTTCATCAACACCACGCCGCACATGAGCTTCGTGTGGGGCGACGACAACATCAAGTTCCTCAAGAAGCGTTACGACGCGCTGCAGGCCAGCCCGCTGTTCCGTCCGATGCAGTACTCGGAAGATAACGCGCAGATCGCCAAGTGGGTCCCGCTGATGATGGAAGGGCGTGATCCTTCGCAGAAGCTGGCCGTGACCTGGACGCCGATCGGCACCGACGTCAACTTCGGCGAGATCACCCGTCAGTTCGTCAAGCACCTGCAAACCCGGGAAAACTTCGACCTGAAGCTGTCCACCGAAGTGCAGGACATCACGCGTAACGAAGATGGCTCGTGGCACGTTGAGTACAAGAACCTCAAGGACGGCAGCAAGTCGGCCACCGACGCCAAGTTCCTGTTCATCGGTGCTGGCGGCGGCGCGCTGAAGCTGCTGCAGAAGTCGGGCATCCCGGAAGCCAAGGAATACGCAGGCTTCCCGGTCGGCGGCTCGTTCCTGGTGACCGAGAACCCTACCGTGGCCATGCAGCATATGGCCAAGGCCTACGGCATTGCTTCCACCGGCGCGCCACCCATGTCGGTGCCGCACCTGGATACCCGCGTGCTTGATGGCAAGCGCGTGATTCTGTTTGGCCCATTCGCCACCTTCTCGACCAAGTTCCTCAAGAACGGTTCGTACCTCGACCTGCTGAGCAGCACCACGCTGCACAACGTCTGGCCGATGACCAAGGTAGGTGTTGATCAGTATCCGCTGGTCGAGTACCTCGCTGGCCAGCTGATGCTGTCTGACGATGATCGCTTCGCGGCGCTGCAGACCTACTTCCCGAACGCCAAGAAAGAAGACTGGCGCCTGTGGCAAGCTGGTCAGCGCGTGCAGATCATCAAGCGTGACGAAGAAAAAGGCGGCGTACTCAAGCTGGGTACCGAAGTCGTGACCTCGCAGGACCGCAGCATTGCCGGCCTGCTGGGCGCTTCGCCAGGCGCTTCGACTGCGGCACCGATCATGCTCACCGTGCTCGAAACCGTGTTCAAGGAAAAGGTCGCAACGCCTGAGTGGCAAGCCAAGCTGCACGAAATCGTGCCAAGCTACGGCACCAAGCTGAACGATTCGGCTGCTGCTGTGCAGAAAGAGTGGAACTACACCGCTGAAGTGCTGCAACTGGAAAAACCACCGGTTATCGATCAGAGCGTTGGCACTGATACAACCGTGAGCAAGCCAGTTGAAAGCAACCCTGCGAGCGACATGGCGCTGTAATCAGGCTTTAGCTGCGCGGTAACCATTTGCCGCTACGGCAACCAGCCCATAAAAAACCACGAGGTGCTGCCTCGTGGTTTTTTTATGCCTGCGGTTTGCGGTTCAGGCTTGAACTGAATTTGAGTCATGCGGAGTACCTTGTCTGGTGTCTGAATTCAAACCTGTGCGGTCGGCAGATCTGCGGCTTGCCACCAAGTCCCCGCTGGACGGCGCATGCTGTGCCTTGTGATCAGTAGAGAAGGGCGCTTCGAACGGCGTTCATTACGCCTGCTGCGCGAGCCGATGGGCTGCGCAGGGGGAGAGGATGCGGCGGTTACTCAGCGCTGGCGCAGGATGCACTCGAGCAGGCCGGGGAAGCGGCTGTCGAGCATTTCGCTGCGCAGCGAATTCATGTGCGTGGTGCCGACATTGCGCGTCTGCACCAGGCCCGCATCACGCAGCACGCGAAAATGATGAGACATGCTCGACTTGGGCCGGCCGCCATCCAGCTCGCCGCAAGTGGCTTCGGTGACACCCGCCAAATGGCGCACGATGGCCATGCGCACGGGGTCGCTCAAGGCGTATAGCACGCGTTCGAGGATGAGGTCTTCACAGCTTGGATATTTGTAGGCTCGCATGGTCGACATGATAACGGGGCTTTCATTAATTGCCATAGTTCGATTATGATCGAACTATCGTATACCCAACCTGCTGGAGCTGGCTCATGTCTGCATTGTTCGAACCCTACACCCTCAAAGACGTCACCTTGCGCAACCGCATTGCCATTCCACCGATGTGCCAGTACATGGCCGAAGACGGCATGATCAACAACTGGCACCACGTGCATCTGGCAGGAATGGCCCGCGGCGGCGCCGGCTTGCTGGTGGTCGAAGCCACTGCAGTATCGCCAGAAGGACGCATCACCCCAGGCTGCGCCGGGATCTGGAGCGACGCCCACGCCGAAGCGTTCGTACCGGTGGTGAAGGCGATCAAGGCGGCCGGTTCCGTACCCGGCATCCAGATCGCCCACGCCGGGCGCAAGGCCAGCGCCAATCGCCCATGGGAAGGTGACGACCATATCGCCGCTGACGACGCCCGCGGCTGGGACACCCTGGCACCGTCGGCAATTGCCTTTGGCGCCAACCTGCCGAAAGTGCCAAAGGCCATGACCCTGGACGACATCGCTCGGGTCAAACAAGACTTTGTCGATGCTGCGCGCCGCGCCCGTGACGCCGGTTTCGAGTGGATCGAGCTGCACTTCGCCCACGGCTACCTCGGCCAGAGCTTCTTCTCCGAGCACTCCAACCAGCGTACCGATGCTTACGGCGGCAGCTTCGAAAACCGCAGCCGCTTCCTCCTCGAAACGCTGGCGGCCGTGCGTGAAGTCTGGCCTGAGCATTTGCCGTTGACCGCCCGCTTCGGTGTGCTGGAATATGATGGCCGCGACGAGCAGACCCTGGTCGAGTCGATCGAACTGGCCCGTCAGTTCAAGGCCGGTGGCCTCGACCTGTTGAGCGTCAGCGTTGGTTTCACCATCCCCGACACCAACATCCCGTGGGGCCCGGCCTTCATGGGCCCGATTGCCGAGCGCGTGCGCCGCGAAGCAGGCCTGCCGGTGACTTCGGCATGGGGCTTCGGCACGCCGCAGCTGGCTGAAGGCGCGCTGCAAGCGGGTCAGCTGGATCTGGTTTCGGTAGGCCGTGCGCACCTGGCTGACCCACACTGGGCCTACTTCGCCGCAAAAGAGTTGGGCGTGGACAAAGCCTCGTGGACCCTGCCAGCGCCGTATGCGCATTGGCTGGAGCGCTATCGTTAAGGCTCGCCCTAACGCCAGCCAGCACCGTTAACCACGCGGGGCCAGTCCGAGCAGCACAGCGCTGCGAGACTGGCCCCGCGTTTTTTGTGGCTAGCAGTTACTGGCCAAACACTATCCGTGCCTGGTTAAAGCACTGCTCGGCAATCGCCGACCTCGGCTCGCTGCGGCGCAGCAGCAGGCCGACCGGGCTGAGCACGCTGGCCTCGGTGATGGGGGTGATGCGCATGTGTTCGCTCAAATCCTCCAGCCCGCAGTTGAGCGGCATCACTGCGCAGCACATGCCGCTGGTGATGGCCTGGATCAGCTGGAAGGTCGAGTCGCTTTCCAGCACTGCCAGTGGCGCAAGGCCGCGGCTGCGAAAGCTCAGGTCCAGCGACTGGCGGTAATGCATGCCCTTGCTGAGCAGCCCCAACGGCAGATCCCCCAGCTCATCCCAGGCCAGCTCGCTTTGCTCGAACTGATAATGGCGGGTGTCGTGCAGCAGGCCCATGGTGGTGGTGCCCAGTTCGATCACGTCGAAAAAACTTGAGTTAACCTGATCCAGATAGCAGATTCCCAGGTCGAGCTGATTGCGGCTGAGGCCATCGACAATCTGCTCGGAGGTACTCGAGCTTAGCTGAAACTGCAGCTCGGGAAACTTCTCCCGCAGCGGCACCAGCAGCGCCATTGGATTGAAACTGGCCAACGGCACGCTGCCCAGGCGCAGGCTACCGACCACTTGGCCGCGGCAGCTGGCCGCTTCGGCCTGGAGGCCGTCATGTGCGGCCAGCAGTGTCCGCGCCCAAGCCAGAATGCGTTCGCCGGCCTCGGTGAAACCCTCGAAGCGCTGGCCACGTTCGACCAGCACCAGGTCAAGTTCTTCTTCCAGATTACGCAGGCGCATCGACAAGGTCGGCTGGGTGATATGGCACAGCGCAGCGGCCTGACCGAAGTGCCGGGTCTGGTCCAGGGCGATAAGAAACTTGAGCTGCTTGATGTCCATGGGGCGGCCTGCGCAATCGGAATGCGTTGACCTTAACCAAGTTGAGCGGGGCTAGCCATTGTTTAGTCGCCGCCGCCCGGTTCAGCTGAGCAAGTGATCGACCGGCATCAGCGCCGGCGGCAACGGCTCGTGGCCAAGCGCCGCAAGCACGTCGCGCTCCAGGGTGCGCACCAGTGAGTCGGTGGGCAGGTCGTTTTCGTCGCGGCCGAACGGATCTTCCAGCTCGTTGCCGATCGCATCCAGGCCAAAGAACGTGTAGCTGACGATGGTGGTGAACAGCGGCGCCAGCCAGCCCAAAGGTTCTGCCAGGGCGAACGGTAGCAGCAGGCAGAAGATATAGATGGTCCGGTGCAACAGCAGGGTGTAAGGGAAGGGTAGCGGCGTGCCCTTGATCCGTTCACAGGTCGCCTGCACTTCGGCCAGGCCAACCAGACGCTGTTCGAGCAGGGTGTAGCGCCATTCGCTGATCTGTTGCGTCTGCGCCAGCTCCGAGCAGCGCTGGCCGATGTTACGCAGGATGCCGTCGCAGACGTTGTGCGGGCTGAGTGAATGCGCCGGGTTCAGCCACGGCCGCGCCGCGCCGAGGGCATCCTCACCGCGCAATCCAGCGTTCAAGGCATGGGCAAAGCCGCACAGGCTGCGCAGCACCTCGCGGCGCAGCTCGGGGTCGGCAATCGCCACGCTCTCGCGCACGAACGAGCGCACCTCGATGAGCATCCGCCCCCAGGCCTTGCGGCCCTCCCACCAGCGGTCATAACAGGCCGTGTTGCGAAAACTCATGAAGATCGACAGCGACAGGCCGAGCAAGGTGAAAGGCGTGGCGCTGACCGGCGAGAACATCTCTGGATAATGCCGCTCGACCAGCACGATCAACGCCGCCAGCAAGGTAACCAGCAGGCAGCGCCAGGCAATGCGCTTGACGATCGAGCCTTTCAGGGTGAACAGCACACGCAGCACATCGGGCCGGGAATGGACGATCATGGGGATCCAGAGGCGGTTGGGTCAGCCGCCAGTCATGTTCATGAAGCGCAGGATCTGCACCTCGCCGCCTACTTCGAAGTGGTGGCGGTAAGGCTTGAGCTGCACCGCTTCGCGGATGGCATGCTCGAGGCGCTCGGCGTCGCCTGGGTGCGCACGCAGCACCTGTTTCAGGTCCAGCGAATGCTCGTTGCCCAGGCACAGCAGCAAGCGGCCCTCGACGGTCAGGCGGACACGGTTGCAGGTGGCGCAGAAGTTGTGGCTGTGCGGCGAGATGAAGCCGACCCGCGTCTGCGCTGCCTCGGCCAAGCGCCAGTAGCGCGCCGGGCCCTGCGATGATTCGGCAGATTCGATCAGGCTGAAGTGCGCCGCGAGGCGGTCGCGCACATCATCGCTGGAATAGAACGACTCGCCGCGCTGATGCTCGCTGATCACGCCCAGCGGCATCTCTTCGATGAAGGTGATGTCCAGCTCACGGTCGATGGCAAAGCGCACCAGATCGACCAGTTCGTCATCGTTGCGACCCTTGAGCACCACGCAGTTGAGCTTGATCCGCTTGAAGCCGGCGCGGCGCGCGGCGTCGATGCCGGCGATGACCTGGGCCAGATCGCCGGTGCGGGTCAGCTGACGAAAGCGCTCCGGGTCGAGGCTGTCGAGGCTGATATTGAGGCGGCTGAGGCCGGCGTCGAACAGCGGCTGCGCCAGCCGGTCGAGCTGCGAGCCGTTACTGGTCATGCACAGTTCACGCAGGCCGGGCAGGGCGGCAATGCGCCGACATAGGTCGACGATGCCCTGACGCACCAGTGGCTCGCCGCCGGTCAGGCGGATCTTGCGAGTGCCGAGGGCGACGAAGCGTTCGGCTACCTGATACAGCTCTTCAAGGCTGAGAATCTGCTGGCGCGGCAAGAACTGCATGTCTTCGGCCATGCAATAGACACAACGAAAATCACAGCGGTCGGTGACCGACATCCGCAGGTAGTCGATTTTTCGGTTGTAGCCGTCGATCAGGGCCTGGCCGTTGGGTTCCACAATCGCGCTCGCGTCTAAGGAGGGTCGGCCGGTTGGCCGCAGGGCAGTGAGTCCAAGCTATAACCTGTACCCGACGCCGTCAAATTGCTTTGTCCACTCGGTTGATCGGCGCGCTCTATCAGCCGTTCAAACCAATTGATCGACGCATCAGCGATGCACCGGATAGGCCGTGGTGTACTTCATCTGTTCCATGGCAAAGCTGGAGGTGATGTTCGACAGGCCATCGGTGCGGGTGATCAGCTTCTTGTAGAAGCGGTCGTAGGCGGCAATATCGCTGACCACCACCCGCAGCATGTAATCCCAATCGCCAGACATGCGGTAGAACTCCATGACCTCCTCGAAGCCGCTGACGGTGGCGGCAAATTGCTCGAGCCAGGCATTGTCGTGGCGCTGGGTCTTGAGCTGGACGAACACGGTCAGACCCAGGCCCAGGCGTTGCGGATCAAGCAGTGCGACGCGGCCGAGAATATAGCCATCATCCTGCAGGCGCTTGACCCGCTTCCAGCATGGGGTGGTGGTGAGGTTGACCGCTTCGGCCAGCTCCTTGAGCGAGGTGGAGGCGTCGCGTTGGAGCAGGGTGAGGATGTGCTGGTCGAAACTGTCCATGCCGGTGCGTCGCCTTGCCGAGAAAAATATGCTCCAGACTAGCCGTTAACGAGCACGAATAGAATGCTGGGGCCGGGGTATCGCACGCATCCGCCTGCGCTCGGCCAATCGCGGCGGATATGCGATAGTGACGGCCATCAACCCCGCCTTCTACCAGTCACTGGGCCCGATCATGTCCGACAAACCGCGCAACTTCGCCACGCGTACCATTCACGCTGGCGAGCAATTCAGCGTTGCCGACAACGCCATCTTCCCGCCGATCTACACCGCCAGCTCGTACATCAAGCGCGGCCTCGACGATAACCCCGAGTACGCCTACAGCCGCGTTGCCAATCCGACCCGGCATGCCTACGAGAGCTGCGTTGCGGCGTTGGAAGAAGGGCTAGGTGCGGTCGCCTGTGCTTCCGGCGTCAGCGCCACTTCGACAGTGCTCGAGTTGCTCGACAAGAACGCTCACGTGGTGGTGATGAACGGCGTCTACGGCGGCACCTTCCGCCTGCTCGAAGACTACCGCAGCCGCACCTCCGGGCTGACCACCACCTATGTCGACCTGAATGACCTGGACGCCCTGGCAGCGGCGATTCGCCCGGACACGCAGCTGATCTGGATCGAGTCGCCGACCAATCCGCTGCTGCACCTGGTCGATATCGAAGCGGTGTGCAGCCTGGCCCGTGCCCGCAATATCCTCACCTGCATCGACAACACCTTCTGCTCGCCGTGGAATCAGCAGCCGATCACCCTCGGCGTGGACCTGGTGATGCACTCGGCGAGCAAGTACATCGGTGGCCACTCCGACCTCACCGGCGGAGTCGTGGTGGCGGCCAACGCCGAGTTGCTGGCGCGCCTGCGCAAGATCAGCATGGCCGTCGGTGCCGTGCAGGGGCCGTTCGATTGCTACCTGGCCCTGCGCGGACTGAAGACGCTGGACGTGCGCATGGAGCGCCAAAGTGCCAATGCCCTGCGGGTGGCGCAGTTCCTCGACAGCCATCCGCTGGTCGACAAGGTGTTCTATCCAGGTCTGCCCAGCCACCCGCAGCATGAGCTGTGCAAGCGCCAGATGCGCACGGGCGGCGCGGTGGTGACCTTGCAGGTGAAGGGTGATCGCGAGGCGCTCAAGCGCTTTGTCGACGCGCTGTCGATCTTTGTCCTGGCCGATTCGCTGGGCGGCGTCGAGAGCATGATCAACCATTCCTGGAGCATGTCGCACAACTCGTTGAGCCCAGAGCAGAAAGGCGTGATGGGGATTACCGAGGGCCTGTTGCGGCTGTCGCTGGGGATCGAGGACTGCCGCGATCTGATCGATGATCTGCAAGGCGCCTTGCAGGCCAGCGCCGCAGCCTGAGGCTTTGTTGATCGCCATCGCAGGCTTGCCCCGCGATGGCGGTTTTACAGTTGTTGCAGCCGGGTCAGGACTTGGCTGGATGAATGATTCGTTCGATCTTGTCCTTGATCAGCAGCCGCTCCTTGCGCAATAGCGTGACGGTGTCATCGGTGGCGGCGGTGCGTTCAGCGACGTCCACCTCTTTGTCCTTGGCCTGGTAAGCCTTGTGTAGCTTGAGCAGCTCCGGGTCCTTGGCGCTCAGTGCGTGAAAGTCGTCAGGCTGGATGCTGAGGTCTGCGAACAGATCATGCGGTACGGGCATTTCTTCACCTCCGTCAGGGGTTGGACACTGGTGCAGAATCTTGAGGATAGCCGCGTTTGCCAAAGACGTGGGTGGGGGTGGTCTGGCAGCGGTTGGCTGAACGTCGGCTGAATGAAAGGTAAACACGTGTAATTGTTGCTGGATGTCAGAGTTTGTTGGCGGGTTTTTCACAAAAAAACGATGGTCTGCTTCCCACAATCCGCTTCGAATTGCCACGCGCTGAGTCGCGCCTGGGCCAACATCAAACTCGATAGCGAAGACCATGCTGAAACTCGACAATCTGCGGACCGAATGGGTCACGTTACTGGCCAGCCTGTACCTGTTGATTGGCTTCAACAGCCTGCTCTGGAGTCACCTCCAGACGGTGGTGCCGCCAGGGTTGACGGGGCTTTGGCTGATGCTGGCGTTTGCCCTGCTGATGCTGTTTGCGTTCAACCTGGTGTTGACCTTGATTGCCTTCAAGTATGTGTTGAAGCCGGTCTTGATGGTGCTGTTTGTCAGCGGTGCGGCAGTGGCTTACTTCATGAATCAGTACGGTGTGCTGATTGATGCAGGCATGTTCCGCAACGTTGCCGAGACCAACATCAGCGAAGTGCGTGATCTGCTCTCGTTGAAGTTCATCGGCTATATCGTGCTGCTGGGTTTGCTGCCGGCCGCACTGGTGTGGAAGGCGCCGATCGCCTATCGCCCGTGGCACCGCGAAGTGTTCGGCAAACTGCTGGTCGGGGGGGCCTGTACGGTGGCGTTGGGCGCGGTGGCCCTGGCTAACTATCAGGGCCTGTCTTCGCTGTTTCGCAACCACCACGAAATCCGCCTGATGCTCACCCCAAGCAACGTTGTTGGCGCCTCGTTTGGCTATGCCAGCGAGCGGTTGGGCAGTGCGGCCGCGCCGTTTCAGCGCTACGGCGAAGACGCCCGCCGCGATGCCGCTGCCTGGCAGCAGCACAAGCGCAAGTCGTTGACGGTGTTGGTAGTGGGTGAAAGCGCCCGCGCGGAAAACTTTGGCGTGCTCGGTTATAGCCGCGATACCACCCCGCGCCTGAGCAAGGAAGACGGCCTGCTGGGCTTCACCGATGTGCATTCGTGCGGCACCGAAACCGCTGTCTCGGTGCCGTGCATGTTCTCCGGCATGCCGCGCAGGGACTACGATGCCAGCGTCGCCCGTAACCGGGAGGGGCTGCTGGACGTGCTCCAGCGCGCCGGCCTGACGGTGCAGTGGCGTGACAATCAATCAGGCTGCAAGGGTACCTGCGACCGCGTGCAGTTCGTCGACGTCAGCAACCTCAAGGACCCCGCCCTGTGTGCCGGCGGTGAGTGCCACGACGAAATCCTCCTGCAAGGCCTGGCCGAGCTGCTCGACAGCCTCGACCAGGACACCGTGCTGGTCCTGCACCAGATGGGTAGCCACGGCCCTGATTACTACAAGCGTTATCCGCAAGCGTTCGAGCGATTCACCCCGGTGTGCCGCAGCAATGCCCTGAACCAGTGCGATCAGCAGGCAATCATCAATAGCTACGACAACACCCTGGGTTACACCGACCACGTGCTGGCCTCGCTGATCGACCTGCTGCGCAGCCGGCAGGACAAAGTCGACACCGCCATGCTGTACCTGTCCGACCACGGCGAATCGCTGGGTGAGTACAACCTCTATCTGCATGGCACGCCGTACATGCTGGCGCCCGAGCAGCAACGCCATGTGCCGATGCTGGCGTGGTTCTCCGACAGTTACCGGCAGGACTTTGGCCTCGACAACGACTGCCTGGCGCGCCTGCGTGATGCCCCGCTGAGCCAGGACAACCTGTTCCACTCGATGCTCGGCCTGCTGCAGGTGCACAGCGCGGTCTACCAGCAATCACTGGACTTGTTCGCCGGCTGCCGGCCGTGGCTGGCGGCTGGCCGCTGACAGCAGCGCCGGGCGATGGTCGCCATGTTTCGCGTGCGCGGCCCACGGCGTATATACTGCGCGCCACTGTTTGTGGGAGAGCCTCGTGGCCAACGAAATACACTGGATCTGTGACGACCAGAGCCTGGCCGAGCACTGCCGGACCTGGCGCGAATTGCCCTTCGTAGCGCTCGACACCGAATTCATGCGGGTAGACACCTTCTACCCCAAGGCCGGGCTGCTGCAGGTTGGCGACGGTCAAAAAGCCTTTCTTATCGACCCGTTGCGGGTTCGTGACTGGCAGCCTTTGGCTGACCTGCTCGAAGACCCGCAAGTGGTCAAAGTGGTGCATGCCTGCAGTGAGGACCTTGAAGTTCTCCTGCGCCTGACCGGCAAGCTGCCACAGCCGTTGTTCGACACCCAGTTGGCCGCAGGTTACCTCAACATCGGTTTCTCGATGGGTTACTCGCGCCTGGTGCAGGACGTGCTCGGGCTCGATCTGCCCAAGGGCGAAACCCGCTCTGATTGGCTGCAGCGGCCTCTGTCGGAAACCCAGGTCAGCTACGCCGCCGAAGACGCCGTGCACCTCGCCGAGCTGTTCATCGCGCTGCGCCCGCGGCTGTCCGATGACAAGTACGCCTGGGTGCTGGAAGACGGCGCCGAACTGGTTGCGCAGATGCGCCGTGAAGTCGAGCCGCAGCTGCTCTACCGTGAGGTCAAGCTGGCCTGGAAGCTGTCGCGTCAGCAGCTGGCAGTCCTGCGTGAGCTGTCGGCCTGGCGCGAGCTTGAAGCGCGCCGCCGCGACCTGCCGCGCAACCGCGTGCTGCGTGAGCATTCGCTGTGGCCGATCGCCAAGACCCAGCCAGATAGCCTCTCGGCCCTGGCCAAGATCGATGACATGCACCCGCGCACCCTGCGTCAGGACGGCGAGTTCCTCCTGCAATTGATCAAGCAGGCCGGCAGTGTGCCGGCTGAGCAGTATCCGCCAGCGCTGCCTGAGCCATTGCCGATCGAAGCCTCGGCCATCCTCAAGCGCCTGCGCGCCATCGGCCAGGCCGAAGGCGAGCGGCTGGGCATCGCCCCGGAGCTGATGCTGCGCAAGAAAACCCTCGAGGCGCTGCTCAAGAGCGGCTACCCCAATGGGCCCTATCAACTGCCCGATTCGCTGCGCGGCTGGCGTCGCGAGCGGATGGGCCAGGCGCTGCTGGATGATCTGGCCGCGCTCGGAGAATCCTCATGAAACGCATCTGCTCGATCTACAAGAGCCCGCGCAAAAACGAAATGTACCTTTACGTGCTCAAGGCCGACGGCCTGGAGCGGGTCCCAGCAGGTTTGCTGCCGGCCTTCGGTACGCCGATTCACGCCTTCGACCTGGTGCTGTCGCCGGAGCGCAAGCTGGCCCGGGAAGACATCGAACAGGTGCTGAACAACCTCGAGGCCCAGGGCTACCACCTGCAGATGCCGCCGCTCGAAGACGAGTACATCGAGCACCTGCCTGAAGAGCTGCTGCGCCGCAACGACCCGGTCTGATAGGCCCGCGCTGCCCATCGTTCGCCCAAGCGGCCCGCTACTCGGGCCGTTTTCCGTTATCTGCCAAGGTTGTCTTTTGAGATGCGCGTTCTGATCGCTGAACAGGATCATGCCAACTATGCCGGCCTGCTGGCCGCTGCCGCCCCCGACCTTGAAGTGCTGACCAGCGGTAACTCCGCCGAGCTGGCGCTATTGGCGCCGCAATGCCCGGTGTGGCTGGGTCAGCCAGACCTGCTGGCGACCCTGCTGCGCCAAGGCCATAAGCCAGAATGGGCGCAGTCGACCTGGGCGGGGATTACCCCGCTGCTGGCCGACGGCCTGACGCGTGACTACCGCCTGACCCGCGCTGTGGGCATCTTTGGCCAGGTCATGGCCGAATACATGCTGACCTACATGCTTGGCCACGAGCGCGAGGTATTGTCGCGCTTGGTCAGCCAGGTCGAGCGGCGCTGGGATGAACGCCCTGGGCACAGCCTGCAAGGGCGCCAGGTGCTGATCGTTGGCACGGGCGATATCGGCCAGCGTGTGGCGGAGTTTCTTGTGCCGTTCGGGGTGACCCTGTACGGCGTTGCCAGCAGCGCGCGTCAGCAGGCGCCGTTTGTTGAAGTGGCTGGGCTCGATCAATTGCCACAGCGAGTCGAGCAGGCTGATTACGTAATCAACCTGTTGCCTGATACCCCTGCCACCCATGACCTGTATAACGCCGCGCTGTTCAAACGCTTCAAGCCCAGTGCGCTTTTGATCAACGCTGGTCGCGGTGTTTCGGTGGTGGACGCCGACCTGGTCGCAGCCTTGAAGGAAGGCCATCTGGCCGGCGCCGTGATCGACGTATGCCGGCAGGAGCCGCTGCCGCAACAACATCCGTTCTGGACGGCGTGGGGTTTACTGCTGACCGGGCACAGCTCCGCGCCGACCTCGCCTACGGCGATGGTGCGTTTGTTTGTCGAGAATCTGCGGGACTATTTAGCGGGGCAGGCACTGCGCGGCGAGGTGGATTTCCAGCGCGGTTATTGATGTGTAGCGCGGGGCGTCTGGAGCAAGCGTCGCCTCGCGCTGCGGTAGATCAGAGGCTGAAATCGCCTTCTGCAGCCAGCTCGGCCAGTGGCTTGCGCGGGCTAGGTACTTCACGGGCCTGCAGGCCTTCGGCGAGCGTGGCCTTGTCGCCCAGCTTGCCGATCGCGACCATCGCCTGCAGCTCATAGCCTTCGGGGATCTTCAGTTGTTCGCGGGCCATCGCCTGGTCAAAGCCGGCCATGCCGTGGGTGTGCCAACCGCTGAGGCTCGCTTGCAGCGCCAGGTGGCCCCAGGCCGAACCGGTATCAAATGCGTGCCACAATGCTGGCGACTCTTCGCTGGCACCGGGTGCGATAAAGCTGGTCTTGGAAATCACCAGCACCAGCGCCGAGGCATGCTGGGCCCAGCTGCGGTTGAACGGCACCAGCAGCTCCAGGTAGCGCTGCCAGTTTGGCGTGTCGCGACGGGCATAAAGGAACCGCCACGGCTGCGAGTTATAGGCCGAAGGCGCCCAGCGCGCCGCTTCGAAGAAGCTCAGCAGGGTTTCTTCGCTGATCGGCTCGGGGTTGAATGCGCGGGGCGACCAGCGATTGATGAACTGCTCGTTGATGGCGTAATCGGCAACGCGTGGGTTGGCGCTCATGACAGCTCCTGCAAGACACAAGGGGAAGCCGGCACGCTACTGCGTCTGGACACCCCTGACAAGCGGTCTGGCTTTGCCCAAGGCCAGGCTCTAGACTGGCGCCGCCGCCTGCTGCGGCCCAAGAACAACTGCGAGAAACCGTGTGATGATGGCCCAGACTGCGCCCTTCTGGCAGCGCAAGACGCTCGATCAACTCGACCCGCAAGAGTGGGAATCACTCTGCGATGGCTGCGGCATGTGCTGCCTGCAGAAACTCGAGGACGAGGACGACAACAGCGTCTACTACACCCGCATTGCCTGCAAACTGCTCGATCTGAACAGTTGCCAGTGCAGCGACTACCCTAATCGCTTCAAACACGTGCCCGACTGCATCCAGCTCACCCCGGGCAAGGCCGATCAGTTCAAATGGTTGCCGCCGACCTGTGGCTATCGGCTGGTCAGCGAAGGCAAGGACCTGCCCGCCTGGCATCATCTGGTCTGTGGCGACCGCAGTCAGGTGCATGAGCAACGTATTTCGCAGTCCGGGCGCATGCTCAGCGAGAACGATGTGGCTGAAGACGACTGGGAAGACCATTTGATTTTCCGCGCCGGCTGAGCGCCGCGGTGATTGGCCTGTGCCGAACAAGGAGTTTGTCTATGCGTTGCCCTTTGCTGCTTGTTCTGGCGCTGGCGGCTTGCTCGCCAGCCTGGGCCAAGAAGGTCGATCTGGATTACCAGGTGCGCCTGCTGCCCAACAGTGGCCAGGCCGAAGTACGCCTGACCCTGGCTGATGGCAGCGCGGTGCGTAGCCTGGATTTTGCCTTGGGCAAGGCCAATGCCTACAGCGGTTTTCAGGCCGATGGCCAGTGGTCACAGCAGGGTGAGCGTGGCGTGTGGCGCCCGGCTGCGGGCAAGACCAGCCTCAGTTACCGCGTACGGCTCGACAGTGCTGCATCAGGGGGTGCCTTCGAGAGCCGCATGACCGCGCATTGGGCGGTGTTCCGTGGCGATCAGTTGGTGCCGCCTGCACGTCTTGATCAACAGGACGGCACCGAGTTGGTAGCGCGCCTGTCAGTCGAGCTGCCGCCCGGCTGGAAGAGCGTGGAAACCGCCTGGCCGCGGATCGGCCAGCACAAGTTTCGTATCGATGATGTCTCGCGCCTGTTCGATCGGCCGACTGGCTGGATGCTCGCCGGTAACCTCGGCAGCCGCCGCGCGCGCCTGGGCGAAACCGACGTCACCGTGGCGGCGCCGCAAGGGCAGGGCATGCGCCGGATGGACACGCTGACGTTGCTGACGTTCGTCTGGCCTCAGTTGCAAGCGGTGTTCCCGCGCAATCCGCCCAAGTTGTTGCTGGTTGGCGCACGCGATCAGATGTGGCGGGGCGTGCTTGGCGAGCACAACTCATTGTTCATCCACAGCAACCGCGCCTTGATCAGCGAGAACGGCAGCAGCCCACTGCTGCGTGAGCTGGTCCAGCTGTTTGCGCAGATCAAGGTGCGCGATGACAGCGACTGGATCAGTGAAAGCCTGACGGACTACTACGCCACAGAACTGCTACGCCGGGCCGGCGGCATCAGTGATGATCGCTATGATGCCTGGCAGGCACGCCTGCACAAACAGGGCGCCAAGGTCACTCGGCTGGTGGCCAGGCAGGCTAACGCCGGGCAGATCGCGCGAGGCGTGCAGGTGTTGCAGGCATTGGATCGGGAGATCCGCCTGCACACTCAGAATAAACGCTCACTGGACGACGTCACCCAGGCGTTGATGCGCATGCCGAGTGTGAATACTGCAGAGTTCATCCAGATCAGCGAGAGCGTGCTTGGGCGCAGCTCAGACGTGCTTCAGAGCAAATTGCTACGCTAGCCCTGCTTGCACGCAGTTGGTGTAGGAGCGGCCTTGTGTCGCGAAAGGGTCGCATAGCGACCCCGGCAACCTAGCGTCAAACGACAGATCGAGGGGCCGCTGCGCAGCCCTATCGCGACACAAGGCCGCTCCTACAAAGGGCGCGGTGTTAGAGCTTCGGGGTGTGGACGCCGTCGTCACCGGTGATAGTTACGCCGCGGGTAGCAGCGTCGGCACTGGCGCGAAGCACTTCCAGCTCGGCGGCGCCACGGTCAATGTCACCCTTCAGACGCTGGTATTCCTGACGATGACGCAGCCACCAGGCCTTGGTCGCACAACGGCCCTTGACCCCGCGTGCCAGCGCCAGGCCGCCAACGGCAACCTGCAGCAGGCCGATCACGCCGCCATGGCGCATACCTTTGCTGATCATGAGGGCGCCACCGGCCAAGGAACTGGCGCGTTCCCAGCCATGCACGTTCTTTTCCTCGGTATGGGCATTGGAATCTAGATCAAGCATGAGCAGAGCCTCCAGGTAGGTTGGTAAATAACTGACCCTGGCGGTTGTCGCGCCGTTCATTTCATATGCCCAGCGGCCTGCCTGTTACTTGAATTTAGGCCCCGAGCGGGTGTTCAGGCCCTTGGCCAGGCGGTCGTAAAGCACCACGTTGACGGTTGCCGCAAGGTTCATGCAGCCTTCGGTGGGGATATAGATGGTTTCTTCGCACCAGGCGCGCACGTTTTCGTCGAGGCTGCCGTCTTCCGGGCCGAAGATATAGATGGCGCGATCAGGGTGGGTGTATTCAGGCAGGGGGCGGGCGCCGTCGACCAGCTCCACCGCCACCGGCGTGCAGCCCAGCGGGATGATGCGTTGCAGGTCGTCGATGCCGATCAGCGGAATGTCGTAATGCACCCGCTTGGTGTCGGTGACGAAATCACGCGCGCGCTCATACCGCTTGCCGGTGTAGAACACCGAACTGACGCCGTAACAACCCGCAGCGCGCATCACCGAACCGACGTTCTCTGCAGACTTGGGGTTGAACAGCCCGATGCAACTGTACCGTTTGTTCGCCACGTGCCGGGGCCCTTCGCAAAAAAAGACGCGATTATACGGGGTTGCCCGACCGCTGTGGGCTCAGTCTTTCTTGAGCAGACCGGCCAGCCCGGCGAACGGGTTGTGGGTAGCCTTGGCGATGCTCGGGGTGGCCGTCGAGCCTTCGCTGAAGTACTGCTGATCGGTGTAGCGCGAGTGCTCGTTGTCGTGGCAGTACAGGCACAACAGCTCCCAGTTGGAGCCGTCCTGGGGGTTGTTGTCGTGGTTGTGGTCGCGGTGGTGCACGGTCAGTTCGCTCAGGCGCTTGCCGGCGAACTCACGGGCGCAGCGGCCGCAGACGTGCGGGTACATCTTCAGGGCCTTGTCGCGGTAGCCCATTTCCTTGTCGCGCTTGGCGTCGGCGATGATGCGGTCCAGGCGGGCGGTGGCGGAGAGGGTGGAACTCATGGTGTGACCTTTCTTGTAATCAGGCTGATGACGGTTATGGCGTTGAGTCTAGCGTGGTTACAGGCCAGGCGGACAGGCAAAAACCCGCAGATGGGCGTAGCCTGTAGATGAATTTTCGACAGGAGGTTGCCGATGCTCCACGCGATCCTCAGCGTACTGATCCTGCTCGCCGCGCCGCTGGCCGACGCTGCCGGGCAACAGCCACGCATTAGTACGCCGGTGCCCGGTGCTCCGGGTACCGCCACGCCCACGCCGTATCCGCAGATCACCCCGAGCGCGCCACCCAAAGCCTACGACAATCAACCCGGTGGGCCGCTGTTGCCACCGATGCCGCTGCCTAGCCCGCGCCGGGACGAGCCGCTGCCCGGCTTGCAGCAGGACGCGCCCAGGCCGCAGGGCAAAGACGACTAGACCTGCGCCAGGCGCTGGCCATCCTGCATGCGCAGGCGTTTGGACAGCGCCACGGCGAGTGCGCGAATGATCCGCGCAGCAATCCGCGGCGCTTCGTTGAGCATCTTCTCCAGCGAATCCTTGCCCAGCGTCAGCAGCTGGCATTCGCTGGCGGCCACGCAACTGGCCGAGCGCCGCTCGCCGTCGAGCACCGCCATTTCGCCAAAGGCGCCACGGCGCAATACGGCGATTTCGACGGCCTGGCCACTGCTGTCGGTCTTGCGCACCGACACCTGGCCGCGGTGCAGAATGCACATGAACGTGCCGGCGTCGCCCTCGGCAAAGATAGTCTCGCCGGCGCTCATGTTGCTCAGGCTGAAATAGCCGGCAGCGGCAGCAAATTCGCTGGCCTGCAAGGTGTCGAACAGGCCGCAGTCCATGAGCATGTCGCGGATTTCGGCATTGAGGTGGGAATGGTCGGACATGGTCTGGTCTTCTGCGCTTGGCGTGGCAGCGTTGATCACGCGGCCACGCAAGATTGTTCACGGTTGTGCATAGGACAACAGCAAAGCCGGTTTACACCACGCCGAGCTCATTGAGTACGAACGCATATTCCAGCGCCACATCGCGCAGCCCCTGATAGCGGCCGCTCATGCCACCATGGCCTGCACCCATCTCGGTCTTGAGCAGCAGCAGGTTGTTATCGGTCTTGAGCGTGCGCAGGCGTGCTACCCACTTGGCTGCTTCCCAATACTGCACACGGCTGTCGTTGTAGCCGGCCACTACCAGCATCGCCGGGTAGGCCTGAGCCTTGACGTTTTCATAGGGCGCGTAAGCCTTGATTCTTGCATGCACCTCGGGTTGTTCAGGGTTGCCCCACTCGTCGTACTCGGTCACGGTCAGCGGCAGGTCAGGGTCGAGCATGGTGTTGAGCACATCGACGAACGGCACCTCGGCAATCGCGCAGCGGAACAGCTGCGGGCGCAGGTTGAGCACCGCGCCGATCAGCAATCCACCGGCGCTGCCGCCGCTGATCGCCAGTTGTTCCGGGCGGCTGACACCGGTTGCGATCAGGTGCTCGGCGCAGGCGATGAAGTCGTCAAAGGTGTTCTGCTTGTGTTCTTGCTTGCCAGCGCGGTACCAGGCCTCACCCAGCTCGCCGCCGCCGCGCACATGGGCAATGGCAAAGGCCACGCCGCGCTCGAGCAGGCTCAGCCGCGCATGGGAGAACCACGGGTCGAGGCTTTCGCCATAGGCGCCGTAGCCATACAGATAGAGTGGCACCGTCTTGCCGACGTCGTCGCGGCGGCGTACCAGGCTGATCGGGACTTGGGTGCCGTCGTTGGCGGTGGCCCACAGGCGTTCGCTGACGTAGGCGTCGGCGTCAAAGGCACCGAGCACCGGGGTCTGCTTGAGCACTGACTGCGCGCCGTTGGCCAGTTCCAGCTGGCGCACCTGGGCCGGGCGATTGAGTGCCTCGTAGCGCAGGCGGATGCGCGTGCTGGCAAATTCCAGGCTGTCTTGCACGTATAGGCTGTAGGCCGCATCCGGCAGCTCGACGCGGTAAGGCGCCTGGCCTTGCGGGCGTACTTCAATGATGGGCAGGCCGCCTTCACGCAGGCTCAGCGCCAAGGCACTGGCATTCAGGCTGAGGCCTTCGAGCATGATGTTGTCGCGGTGGGCTACCAGCACCTGCCACTGTGCACGGCTGGGCACTGCCGCAGAGGGCGCCTGGTACAGGGCGAAGTTGATACCGTCCTGGTTGCTGCGGATAAACCAGCGCCAGTCGCCATCGAGCTGGCCGTGATCGGGGAAGTATTCATGGCCTTCTTCGCGTGCAGCCAGGCAGGTGAACTCGGCCAACGGCGTCTCGGCATCCAGCACCCAGGCTTCGCTGGTGGTCTTGCTGTTGAGCAGCAGGATCAGCTGGCGCTCGGAGCTGGCTCGGTAGCAGTGCAGAAAGAAGCGCCCGTCGTCTTCTTCGAACACCGTATGCGCATCAGCCTCGCCCAGGCTGAACCGGCGCAGGCGGCAGGGGCGATGGGTGTCGTCGAGTTCGGCGAAGAACAGCGTGCGGCTGTCGTTGGCCCAGGTCATGCTGCCGTCGCAGTCCTCGAAGGGCAGGGTGGTGATGGCGCCAGTGGCCAGGTCCTTGACATACAGCGTGTAGGTTTCTTCGCCATTGGTGTCGAGGCTGTAGGCCAGCAGCTGGTGGTCGGGGCTTACATTGAACGCGCCAAGCGACAGGAAGCCGCCGGCCGCCAGCTCGTTCGGGTCAAGCAACAGCTGTTCGGCGCTGGCGTCGACTGTGTTGGAATCATCTGCCGGGCGTGGGCAGCGGTAGTGCCGCGGGTACTCATCGCCAGCAGTGGTGCGGGTGTAGTACAGCCATGGCCCCCACGGCGAGGGCAGCGACAGGTCGGTTTCCAGAATGCGCCCTTTGATTTCCTCGAACAGCTGCTCGCGCAACGGCGCCTGATCGGCCAGGCAGGCCTCCTGATAAGCGTTTTCGGCCTGCAGGTAGGCGAGCACTTCGGCGCTGTCGCGCTGCTGCAGCCAGGCGTAAGGGTCGTTACCGGGGGCTTGCTGGGCGATCGGGGCAGTAATAGCGGGCATGTATGGTCTCTGGCGAAAGCGAATAGGGCCGGGCGACAGTGGCACCGGTGATCACGGGCAGACAGGCACCTGTGCCTAAAAGTGTTTATCATAGGCATCTCTTCGCCTGGCTTGCACGAACACCATGACCGAGAACGACTATACCCTTGCCTGGGGCCTGTATGCGGTGGCCGCCATCGGCTGCCTGCTGGTGACCTTCAAGCTGACTGGCTGGATGTGGCGCTGGCTGCGCGAACCGCTGCGGGTGCTGGTTGCAGTGCTGCTGCTGACGCCGACGATTGTCGACCCGGTCAAGGAAAGCTTCGCCCCGGCCATTGCCATCAGCGCGCTGGATATCGCCTTCAAGGTTGGCAACAACGCCTGGCGCGCGGCGTCCGATCTGGCCATGTACGGCATGATCGCCTTTGCTTTGTATCTGTTGTTCGTGCTGTTGCGCTGGCCGCTGGAAAAACGCTCCCGTGAGCGCCGCGAGCAAGCTGATGCAGCTGCCAGGCGGCAAGCCGCAGAAGACAGCGAAGTGCTGGTCGAGGCGCCGGTTGCCGCCGATCGCCACGACCGTTACCGCAATGATCCGCCGGCACCGGCCGCGCCTGGCCGTGGCCGGGTCGAGCCACGTCTCTGAGGGGAGCTGCAAGGCATGTGCGAACTGCTCGGCATGAGTGCCAACGTCCCCACTGATATCGTTTTCAGTTTTTCCGGGCTGATGCAGCGCGGCGGCCGCACCGGGCCGCACCGCGATGGCTGGGGCATCGGCTTTTACGAAGGGCGCGGCCTGCGCGTGTTTCAGGACCCGGCAGCGAGCAGCGAGTCGGAAGTCGCCAAGCTGGTGCAGCGCTACCCGATCAAGAGCGAAGTGGTTATCGGCCACATCCGCCAGGCCAACGTCGGCAAGGTCTGCCTGAGCAACACCCACCCGTTCGTGCGTGAGTTGTGGGGGCATAACTGGTGCTTCGCACACAACGGCCAGCTGCCGCAGTTCAGCGGCCAGCGCACCTTCTACCGGCCGGTCGGTGATACCGACAGCGAAGCGGCCTTCTGCGACCTGCTCAACCGCGTGCGTGATGCCTTCCCCGAGCCGGTCGAGGTCGAGCAACTGCTGCCGGTGCTGGTCGAGGCCTGCGCCGAGCACCGCAGCAAGGGCGTGTTCAACTGCCTGCTGAGCAACGGCGACTGGCTGTTCTGCTTCTGCTCGACCAAGCTGGTGCACATTACCCGCCGCGCGCCGTTTGGCCCGGCCCGGCTCAAGGACGTCGACATGATCGTCGACTTCCAGGCCGAAACCACGCCCAATGATGTGGTCACGGTGATCGCCACCGAGGCCCTGACCGAGAACGAAACCTGGAACCGCTACGAACCCGGACAATGGGCGTTGTGGCGGCATGGCGAATGTATCGCCCACGGGCAAAGCTAAGGACGCGGCATGTTCAGAAGTTATCTGCGGTTGCTGTTGTTCACCTGCGGCCTGCTGGCGGGCATTCAGGTCCCTGGCCTGGTCAAGGATTACGGCCAGCGCGTCGAGGCCCGTGTGCTCGAGTCGCGCGAGGCCTTGTCCGGCTTCCAGGAAACCGCCCAGCGCTTCTTCAAAGGCGACCTGCAAGCGCTGCTGCAGCATTACCGCACCAGCGAGGATCCGGTATTCATCAGCGATGCCAACAGCATCGAGAGCCTGCTGGTCCGCAACCAGTTACTGGAAAACGAGTGGCAGGCCATGCAGGGCTCGTGGCTGAGCCAGAGCTGGCACGTGCTGGCGCAGGCTGACCCGCAATTGCGCGAAGAGACCTTGAACAGCTACAGCTACCAGATTCTGCTGGTGCCCGAAGCCATCGGCTGGGGCCTGAGCGCAGGCTTTGTGCTGGCGTTCGTGGTCGAAAGCGTGCTGGTGCTGCTGGGCTGGGTCATCCTTGGCGGGCGGCGCAAGGTGGTCAAGGAAAGCTGGCGCTAAGCCGGCTGGCCGCCTCGGCGCCGCCGTACTCTGTTCTAGTCGATTCAGGAGTCCGCCAGATGCAAACCCTGCTTCTCAACTGCGACATGGGTGAAAGTTACGGCAGCTGGCGCATGGGTCTGGATGCCGAGGTCATGCCCTACATCGACTGCGCCAATATCGCCTGTGGTTATCACGCGGGCGACCCGAGCATCATGCGCCGCACCGTGGCCCTGGCCCTGCAGCATGGTGTGACCATTGGCGCGCATCCGGCCTATCCGGATCTGGTCGGCTTTGGTCGTCGCTCGATGGCCTGCAGCAATGAAGAAATCCGTGATCTGTTGCACTACCAGATCGGTGCACTGGACGGCATCTGCAAGGTGCAGGGCGGGCGCGTGGCGTACGTCAAACCGCACGGCGCACTGTACAACGACATGATGGCCGACCCAGTGAAATTGCGCGCCGTGCTCGAAGCCGTAGCCGCCTACGACAGCAGCCTGCCGCTGATGCTGATGGCTACTGCTGATGACCGTGCGGCGCAGCAGCTGGGCGAGGAGCTGGGTGTTACCTTGTGGTTCGAGGCATTTGCCGATCGTGGCTACACGGCCAGCGGCCACCTGCTGTCGCGGCGGCTGCCGGGGGCGGTGCACCATGAGCCGGCGTTGATCATCGAGCAGGCGCTGCGCCTGGCCCGTGGCGAGACGTTGCTGGCAGACGACGGCAGCGCGCTGCGACTGAACGCCAGCACTTTGTGCGTGCACGGCGACAACGACAGCTCGCTGGCGGCGGTACGGCAGATTCGCCAGGCCCTGGATGCGCTGGTGCAGCCATGAACCTGCGCATCGAGGCGGTGGCCATCGACAGCCTGATGGTGCGCCTGTTCGATCGCATAGATGAAGCCAACATGCCGTGGATCCTCGCTGCCAGCCAGCGCCTGAGCAGTGCCCTGGGCGCCGATCTGGTTGACCTGGTGCCGTCCTATACCACCGTGATGGTGCAGTTTCGGCAGTCACCGGCTGCGGCGCGAGGGCTGATTATCGAAGCGCTGCAAAATCTGCAGCCGGATGCAGGCGCGGCGGGGCGCAAGCACGAAATTGCCGTGTGGTATGACCCCAGTGTCGGCCCCGAATTGCCATTGCTGGCAGCGCGCAGTGGGCTGTCCGAGGCCGAGGTGGTGCGCCTGCACAGTGAGCGTGAATACCCGGTATTTGCCCTTGGCTTTGCCCCAGGGTTCGGCTTCATGGGGCTGGTCGACGAACGCCTGGCCACGCCACGGTTGAGCACCCCGCGCAAGCGCGTGGCCGCTGGCAGCGTCGGCATTGCCGAGCGCCAGACGGCGGCCTACCCGGCAGTGTCGCCGGGCGGCTGGAACCTGATCGGTCGCACGCCAGTACGTCTGTTTGACCGCGAGCGCGAGGGCTACAGCTTGTTGCAGCCGGGTGACCATGTGCGTTTCGTCGCGGTGGACCACGCCGAATTCATCAGCCTGGGTGGCGACGACAGCCCGCTGGAGGGCCAGGCATGAGTCTGTTGATCGAGGCCAGCACGCCGCTGTGTCAGCTGCAGGATGGCGGGCGCTTTGGCGTGCGCCATCTCGGCGTGACCCAGGGCGGGGCGCTGGATTGGGTGGCGCTGCACTGGGCCAACTGGCTGCTGGATAACGCCTTGCAGGAGCCGGTGGTGGAAATTCCCTTGGGTGGTTTCAGCGTGCTCGCCCAGCGCGACTGCTGCCTGGCCTTGGCGGGCGCTGATCTCGATGCACGAATCGATGGCCAGCCGCTCAAGCCCTGGCGCAGTTTTCATCTGCGTGCGGGGCAGCGGCTGAGCTTTACCCAGCCTCTGCACGGTGCTCGTGCTTATCTGGCCGCGCTTGGTGGTTTTCAGGCCGAGGCGGTAATGGGCAGTTGCGCCACGGTTGTACGCGAACAGCTGGGCGGGCTTGATGGCCAAGGTTCGGCGCTGATCAAGGGGCAGTTGCTGGCATGCGCCGATGCCCTGCCGGCCGAGCGCGAGGTGCCAGCACAATCAAGGCCGGTGTACGCCGCCAAGCCTGCGCTGGATCTGGTAATGGGCGCACAACTGGGGCAGTTCAGCGGCACCAGCCTGTTCGAGGCGTTCAACCGGGACTGGACCCTGGACAGCCGCGCCGACCGCATGGGCATGCGCCTGCTCGGGCCGCAACTGGTGTACCAAGGCGAGCCGATGATCTCGGAGGGTATCCCGTTGGGCGCCGTGCAGGTTCCACCGGATGGCCAGCCAATCGTGTTGTTGAACGACCGGCAGACCATTGGCGGCTACCCGCGGCTAGGGGCATTGACGCCCTTGGCGCTGGCCCAGTTGGCCCAGTGCCTGCCGGGGGGGCAGCTGCGCTTCAGAGCGGTGCTGCAGGAGTTCGCCTGGCAGGAGCAGCAGGCTTACCTGCAACGCTGGAGCTGATCTGAACGGCCGGGGTTACTTGGCCAGGTACTTCATGGCGTCTTCCAGGCCCTGCAAGGTCAGCGGGTACATCTTGTCTTCGATCAGCTCGCGGATCAGGTGAGTCGACGTGGTGTGCTCCCAGGCCTGTTTGGGGTACGGATTGATCCACACCACCTTCTTGAATTTTTCCTTGATCCGCCGCACCCAGACATACCCGGCTTCCTCGTTCCAGTGCTCGACACTGCCGCCGGGCTGGGTAATTTCATACGGCGCCATGGCCGCGTCGCCGACGAACACCACCTTGTAATCATCGCCGTACTTGTGCAGCAGGTCGAAGGTGGCGAAGCGCTCGGCGTTGCGCCGCAGGTTGTTCTTCCACACCGACTCATACACGCAGTTATGGAAGTAGTAATACTCCAGGTGCTTGAACTCGGTCTTGCACGCTGAAAACAACTCCTCGCAAATGCGCACGTGGGCATCCATCGAGCCGCCTATGTCGAACAGCAATAGCAGCTTCACCGTATTGCGCCGCTCCGGGCGCATCTGGATATTGAGCAGGCCGGCATCGCGGGCGGTGTGGTCGATGGTGCCGTCGATGTCGAGCTCTTCGGCCGCGCCCTGGCGAGCGAACTTGCGCAGGCGGCGCAGGGCCAGCTTGATGTTGCGCGTGCCCAACTCGACCTGATCATCGAGGTTCCTGTACTCGCGCTGCTCCCAGACCTTGACCGCCTTGCCGCGGCGCTCACCGGCGTCGCCAACGCGAATGCCTTCAGGGTTGTAGCCGCCTGAGCCGAACGGGCTGGTGCCGCCGGTGCCGATCCACTTGTTGCCACCGGCATGGCGTTTTTTCTGTTCTTCGAGGCGTTTCTTGAATTCTTCGATGAGCTTGTCCAAACCGCCCAACGACTGGATCTGCGCGCGTTCCTCATCGGTCAGCGAACGCTCGAACTCCTTGCGTAGCCAGTCTTCAGGGATCAGCGCCTCAAGGTGCCGGTCGAGGTTTTCCAGGCCTTGGAAGTACGCTGAAAAAGCCCGGTCGAACTTGTCGAAGTGGCGTTCATCCTTGACCAGAATGGTCCGCGCCAGAAAGTAGAACTCGTCCATGTCGGCGAATACCACCCGCTGCTGCAGGGCATTGAGCAGGTCGAGCAGTTCACGCACCGACACCGGCACCTTGGCCGCGCGCATTTCGTTGAACAGGTTGAGCAGCATGACTGGCTCCTGTCAGCGATTACCGCGCCGGCTCATGAACGCCAGGCGCTCGAGCAACTGCACGTCCTGCTCGTTCTTGACCAAGGCGCCGGCCAGCGGCGGGATGGCCTTGGTCGGATCACGCTCGCGCAGGACCGCTTCGCCGATGTTGTCGGCCATCAGCAGCTTGAGCCAATCGACCAGCTCGGAGGTCGAGGGTTTTTTCTTCAGGCCCGGTACCTTGCGCACATCGAAGAACACATCCAGCGCCTCGCTGACCAGCGACTGCTTGATGTTCGGGTAGTGCACATCGACGATCTTCTGCAGGGTGTCGCGATCAGGGAAGGCGATGTAGTGGAAGAAGCAGCGGCGCAGAAACGCATCCGGCAGCTCTTTTTCGTTGTTGGAGGTAATGATGATGATCGGGCGCTGCTTGGCCTTGATGGTCTCGTCGATTTCGTAGACGTAGAACTCCATCTTGTCGAGTTCTTGCAGCAGGTCATTAGGAAACTCGATGTCGGCCTTGTCGATCTCGTCGATCAGCAGAATGACCCGCTCTTCAGCCTCGAAGGCTTCCCACAACTTGCCCTTTTTAAGGTAGTTGCGCACATCGTGGACCTTGTCCACACCCAGCTGCGAGTCGCGCAGGCGGCTGACCGCATCGTACTCGTAGAGGCCTTGATGGGCTTTGGTGGTGGATTTGATGTGCCAGGTGATCAGCTTCGCGCCAAACGATGCCGCCAGTTGCTCGGCGAGCATGGTCTTGCCGGTGCCGGGCTCGCCTTTGATCAGTAGCGGGCGTTCGAGGGTAACTGCCGCATTGACCGCCAGTTTCAGATCATCGGTGGCGACGTAGTCGCGGGTGCCTTCGAACTTCATCAAACAATCCTCTGCAAGTGTCTGGGCCGGCCCAGGCAAGGCTATCTAAATGTGTACTGGACTATACGCCGCACCTGGGCAGCTGCAAACGCAGACCGGGTATTCAGTCTCTGAATGGTGCGTCGCGCCGCCTTTCAGTCAGTGTCAGGCGCGGGCCTTTCATAGCGCGCACTGAACGCCTGGATGAAGCCATTGCGCAGGATCTGCAGAAACGCCTCGAAGCCATTGATGTTCTGCTGATGCACACTGCCGCTGAGCTCGACGCGGGTGGCGAACTGGTTTTCCGGCTGGTTTTTCAGCACGGTTTCGGTAGTGCCGACCACCGCTTCCCAGATCGAACGGAAAAAGCTTTTGTCTTTGTTCTCGACGTCTTGCTGCCAGTTGAATACTTCCACATTGCGCAGCAGCGGTTTGATGTAGCCCTTTAGTCGGCCTTTTTCGGCCTGAGCCTCGATCACCACGTCGCCATTGCCGGCATTGAAGTCGAACTTGCCATAGGCACTGGCGAAGTCATTCATCTTGCGCAGTTCAATGCCAGTAGCGCGCAGGCGGAACTCGAAATCATCGAAGTCGCTGAACGGGTCAAAGGTCGCCTTGCTCTCGACCTTGGCATCGCCGAGCAGGCGCGCGGTGCCTTCGAAGCTGGCGTCGCGGCGGCCCTCGGCATCGCGCACATTGGTCAGGTTGCGGATGCTCGCCTGCAACTGCGTGGCCTTGAGCGTTACCGGCGGCTTGGAGTTGAAGTTGCGGAAGGTCAGCGTACCGTCATCGATGCGCACTTCGTTGAGGGTGATTGGCAGCAGTTTTTCCAGCTGCTGGCGCCAGTCGGTGCCTTGACCGGTCTGCGAGTTCTGCTTGTTGCCACCGTCGACGAAGTTAAGCTCCGGGCGCAGGAAGGTCACCTCGGCCACCACTGCGTGGTCGTACCACAGCGAATGCCAGCTCACCGAAAAGTCGACTTTCGGCGCATCGACAAACGGCACCGGTACCTTGCCAGTGGTCTTGACGATCTTAAGGCCGTTGATCTGGTAGGCGCCGCGCCACCACGCCAGGTCGACGTCGCTGACCTGGCCGCGGTAATCACCCATGTCGGCCAGTTTTTCGTTCAAGTAGTCGCGCATCAGGTAGGGCAGGGCCAGGTGCACGGCAAGCAGTATCACAAGCAGGCTGACCAGGGCGAACAGTGGCCGGCGATAGCGGGCTGTCATGAGGGCTCTCCAAAGCAGGTTGAGCGGTTGACCGCAGGCATCGCCGGGGAGTTCGACCGGGCTTTACGCTGCTGGCGGGCAGGCTTACCCTTGAGGCTTTCCCCGCTCGGTTAAGGACCCTGCCAATGAGCCGTATCTACGCAGACAACGCCCATTCCATCGGCAACACGCCGCTGGTGCAGATCAACCGCATCGCCCCGCGCGGGGTGACCATCCTGGCCAAGATCGAGGGGCGTAACCCCGGCTACTCGGTCAAATGCCGGATCGGCGCGAACATGGTCTGGGACGCCGAAGGCAGTGGCAAACTCAAACCGGGCATGACCCTGGTCGAGCCGACTTCGGGCAACACCGGTATCGGCCTGGCCTTCGTTGCCGCCGCCCGTGGCTACAAACTGCTACTGACCATGCCCGCTTCGATGAGTCTGGAGCGGCGCAAGGTGCTCAAGGCGCTGGGCGCCGAGCTGGTGCTGACCGAGCCTGCGCTGGGCATGAAAGGCGCCATCGACAAGGCCAACGAAATCGTTGCTTCGGACCCGCAGATGTATTTCCAGCCTGGCCAGTTCGACAACCCGGCCAACCCGGCTATCCATGAAAAAACCACCGGCCCGGAAATCTGGAACGACACCGACGGCGCGGTTGACGTGCTGGTTGCAGGCGTCGGCACGGGCGGCACCATCACCGGTATTTCCCGTTACATCAAGCACACCCAGGGCAAGCCGATCCTGTCAGTTGCGGTCGAGCCGGTGGCCTCGCCCCTGATCACCCAGGCGCTGGCCGGCCAGGAGCTCAAGCCCAGCCCGCACAAGATTCAGGGCATTGGCGCCGGGTTCATCCCCAAGAACCTTGATCTTTCGATTGTCGACCAGGTCGAGACGGTCAGCGATGACGAAGCCAAGGCCATGGCCCTGCGCCTGATGCAGGAGGAGGGCATTCTCTGCGGTATCTCCTGTGGTGCAGCGATGGCTGCGGCCGGGCGCCTGGCCGAAAAGCCAGAGATGACCGGCAAGACCATTGTGGTGATCCTGCCCGACTCGGGCGAGCGCTATCTGTCGAGCATGCTTTTCTCTGACCTGTTTACCGAGCAGGAAAACCAGCAGTAAAATCCTGTGTCATGGCGGCTCTTGAGCAAACCGAGAGCCGCCTTGGATTCCCGGCGCAGGGCGTGTACCGCGCAATTGCCTGACCCCGCGCAATACCCCGCGAAAGCCTTTATTACAAAATCTTCAACATTGCTATCCGGCGCAACCTGTTTTTACTGCGGGCGGATGGGTTTATGATGTTCGGCTATCTGCAAGTGATGGCCTGATTTCCTACTCCAAGGAGTGTTGCATGAGCTTTTCCTTTGTCGCCAAGGCGGGTGTCCTGCTGGTGTTCTTCGGCAGCGTGCTGTACGTCCATTTGCGCGGCAAGGCGCGCTTGCCGGTGCTGCGCCAGTTCGTCAACCATTCGGCGCTGTTCGCCCCCTACAACAGCCTGATGTACCTGTTCTCCGGCGTGCCGTCCAAGCCATACCTGGATCGCCAGCGCTTCCCTGAGCTGGATGTGCTCAAGGACAACTGGCCGGTGATCCGTGAAGAGGCCATGCGCCTGTTCGACGAGGGCTACATCCGCGCCGCCGAAAAAGACAATGACGCAGGCTTTGGCTCGTTCTTCAAGAAGGGCTGGAAGCGCTTCTACCTGAAGTGGTACGACAAACCGCTGCCGTCGGCCGAGGCGCTGTGCCCGAAGACCGTCGAGCTGGTCAGCAGCATCCCCAGCGTCAAGGGCGCGATGTTTGCCCTGCTGCCAGGTGGTAGCCACCTGAACCCACACCGCGACCCGTTCGCCGGTTCGTTGCGCTATCACCTCGGGCTGTCCACACCCAACTCCGACAACTGCCGCATCTACGTCGACGGCGAGCCGTATGCCTGGCGTGACGGGGAAGACGTGATGTTCGACGAGACCTTTGTGCACTGGGTCAAGAACGAGACCGACGTCACTCGGGTGATCCTGTTCTGTGACATCGAGCGGCCGCTGACCAGCCCGCTGATTACCCGCATCAACCGTAAGGTCAGTGCCTTCCTCGGCCGTGCTACTGCACCGCAGAACACCGATGACGAGCGCGTCGGCGGGATCAACCAGGCCTATGCCTGGAGCAAGCGTTTCAGCAACAAGCTCAGCACCCGGGTCAAACAGTTCAAGCGCGCCAACCCGAAGGCCTACCGCATTCTGCGGCCGATCCTGGCCGTACTGGTGGCTTACCTGCTGTATCGCTGGTTGTTCTGACTCAGCGAAACTCTGCGGGGATGGCGTGGCGCAACACGCCTTCCTCGAACTCCAGCGTTCCAGCTTCGCGCTGGGTCAGCAAGTAATAGAGCAAGGTGTCGAGCGACTGCGTCGGCGGCACCTGCACGGCCAGCATCTTCACCGCCTGCTCCACTTCGCTGGGGCAACCGAACTCGCTCAGCGCTGCGCGCACCGGCTCCAACGCCCCAGCTAACTTGACCAGCACGCGAAACACGCTGGCGCCGCCACTGTTGCTCAACGCCGCAAACCACACCTCGCCATCGGCTTCGCTGACGCTGATCAGGTCGCCGGGGGCGATGCCGTAGGCGTAGAACGGGATGCTGTCGATCAGGTAGCCAGCCTCTGTCTGCTGCGCCCACAGGCCTTCCACCGAAGCCGGAGGGTAGCCTTGCGCATCCTGCTCCAGGCGGAACAGGACCTTTTTGAACACCGGCGAGTGCTCCGTGCTCATGAGCGCGCCTGCGCCAGCGCGCGCGGTGCAGGCCTGAGTACCAGCCACAGCGCGACGCCGATCAGCAGCCCGCCGTACAGGTGGCCCATCGACAGCGACTCATCCAGCAACCAGGCGCCCCACAGCACGCCGAACACCGGGATCAGGAAGGTCACGGTACTGGCCTTGACCGGGCCGATCTCGGCCAGCAGGCGGAAGTACAGGATGTAGGCAAAAGCCGTGCATAGCAGGCCCAGCCCGAGCAACGACAACCACACCTGCCAGCCGCCCCAACTGGCAGGTGGCTGGCTGAGGGCGCTCCAGGCGAACAGCGGGCTCAACAGCAAGGTTGCGCCGAGCATGCTGCCCAGGGCCGACAGGCGGCTGTCCAGGCCGCTGATCCAGCGCCGCGCGAGGTAGCCGGCAAAGCCGTAGCAGGTGGTCGCGGCCAGGCACGCCAGCGCGCCTTGCACCAGGGCCAGGTCCAGTGCCACCGGGCCGGCGCCACTGAGGATGCCGACGCCGAGCAGGCCAAGAAAAATCCCCGCCAGCTTGCTGGCCGTCATTGGCTCGTGGAAGAACAGCGCGCCGATCAGCACGCCCATCAGCGGCGTGGTGGCGTTGAAGATCGCCGAGTAACCCGCAGGCAGCACCTGCGCGGCCACCGAGTAGAACGTCGCCGGGATGCCCGAGTTGATCATGCCCAGCAGCAGGCAGGCGCCGAGCTTGCCGTTGAACTGCCATGGCACCCGCGCCACGGCCAGGATCGCGATCAAGCCCAGGCACGCGATCGAGACCCGGAAAAACGCCGTCGGTACCGTGCCGAGCTCCGGGGCGATGATGCGCATGAACAGGAAACTGGCCCCCCAGACAGCGGCAAGGGTCAGCAGGCGGGCGAGGGCGATGGGGCTCACGGGGGTCTCCAGAATCAGGGCAGGGTGGGAGTGTACGTGAGTGCGCTGGGCAGGTTCTTGTCCTTTCTTGCTGCGCTACTAAGCTGAGCGCTTGAACCCTGCAGAGGCATCAGTATGTCCCAGCACTGGCCCGCCAGCGAAATCGCCCGCAGGGTACTCGATGGCTTCGATAACTACCGCGAGCACTTCCGGCAGATAACCCTGGGTGCGCGCGAGCGATTCGAGCGCGCTGACTGGCACGACAGCCAGCGGGCGGCAGCTGCGCGGATCAGCTTGTATGAGGAGAAGGTCGTCGAGGTCAATGGCTGGCTGCGCGAGGGATTTGCCGAGGCGCTATTGCTCGATGTCGCACAATGGCCGTTGGTCAAAAGCGCCTACATTGGGCTGATCAACCCGCGGCTGGACGATGAGTTGGCCGAGACTTGGTACAACTCACTGTTCTGCAGCCTGTTCAGCCATGACCTGATCAGCGACAGCTGCATGTTCATCCACACCACCCGGCCGGCCCTGCGCGACCATCAGCGCGCTGCGCAGACGCGCATTTATCAGGCCGACGGTAGCTTGAGCGGGTTGTTGCACCGGGTGTTTGCCGATTACCCGTTCAGTGTCGACTATGCGGACTTGCCCAGCGACGTCAGCCGCCTTGAACAGCAACTGCGCAGCAGCTTGCCCGACTGGGTGTGCAAGGACGCGAGCCTGGCACTGGAGCTGTTTGCGCCGGTGCTGTACCGCAACAAAGGTGCGTATCTGGTAGGCCGTTTGTACACCCGGGATGAGCAGTGGCCACTGGTGATCCCACTGCTGCACCGCGAAGGTCATGGCCTCGAGGCGGACGCGGTGATCACCGACGAAGCCGAGGTGTCGATCATTTTCTCTTTCACCCGCTCCTATTTCATGGTCGATGTGCCGGCGCCGGCGGAGTTCGTCAGCTTTCTCAAACGTATTCTGCCCGGCAAACATGTGGCCGAGCTGTATACCTCGATTGGCTTCTACAAGCATGGCAAGTCGGAGTTCTATCGGGCGCTGATCAATCATCTGGCCAGCAGCGACGACCGCTTCGTCATGGCGCCGGGTGTGCGCGGCATGGTCATGAGCGTGTTTACCCTGCCGGGCTTCAGTACGGTGTTCAAGATCATCAAGGACCGTTTCGCACCGTCAAAAACAGTCGACCGCACTACCGTGATCGACAAATACCGCCTGGTAAAAAGCGTCGATCGGGTCGGGCGCATGGCCGACACCCAGGAGTTCGCTGACTTTCGCTTCCCGCGGAAAAAGTTCGAGGCCGCGTGCCTGGCCGAGTTGCTGGAAGTGGCTCCGTCCACCGTGGTGCTGGAGGGCGACACGGTGCTGATCCGCCACTGCTGGACCGAACGGCGGATGACGCCGCTGAATCTGTATCTGGAACAGGCCAGCGACGCCCAGGTGCTGGAGGCGCTGGAAGATTACGGCCTGGCGATCAAGCAACTGGCGGCGGCCAATATCTTCCCCGGTGACATGCTGCTGAAGAACTTCGGCGTAACCCGCCATGGGCGGGTGGTGTTTTACGATTACGACGAAATCTGCTTTCTCGATGAGGTCAACTTTCGCCATATCCCGCCGCCGCGCTATCCCGAAGACGAGATGTCAGGCGAGCCGTGGTATTCGATCGGCATCCATGATGTGTTCCCGGAAGAATTCCCACCGTTTCTGTTTGCCGATATCGGCCAGCGCCGCCTGTTCAGCAAGCTGCACGGGGAGCTATACGACGCCGATTACTGGAAAGGGCTGCAGGCGGCCATTGCCGGCGGCAAGGTCATCGATGTGTTCCCTTATCGACGTCAGTCGCGCGAATGACGGTCAGCCCCTGAGGCATTTCAGTTCACTGAAGCTGGTGCGCACCTTGCTCAGGCGCTCTTGCAGAAGCTGACGCTGGGCGGGTGTGCTGTCCTTGATCAGGTCTACCAGCAGGCCGCGCGCCTGGAGCTCGGTGTTGTTGAACGCCTTGCGATAGTCCTGCGTCCACAGGCTTTCTTTGTGCTGCAGCAGCTGTGCGACGCGCGGTTCGAAGCTGGGCGTCGCACGTTGCTGCATGGCCAGCAGCAACTGTTGCTGCCAGTGCGCGCGGTTGGCGATCCACTGGCGGTTCTGGTCGCCCAAGGCTTGCGACCAGTTCTGCACGCGCAGGCGCTGGGCGGCGTTGAGCTCGCCGAGCCAGGGCTTGATGCGTTTCTCCATACGTTCGGCGCGTTTGCTGATTTGCTTGGCCAGCGGCGTGTCGACGTAGGTGCGCTGGCGCTCGCGGATGTCATCCGCGAATGCCTGGCGCATCTCTTCGACCTGCTGATCATCCATGCCGCGCAGCAGTTCGACTGCGGACGGAGTGATTGCTTCGGTGACCCGGGCAATCGCCTCGCGGGCCTCTGCTGTGCGCTGCTGCAAGGCCTGATCGGTGACTTGATCCTCGGCGACCATCGCACGCATGCGGTCGAGCCAGTCGAGGTAGCCGGGCAGCTGTGTGGAGCAGTGCCACGCCAGATGCGCCTGCAAGCGCTGGTCGAGCCAGTTTTTCTGCTCGCGGTTCATGTCCAGATAATCGCCCAGCGACCACGGCACCAGCGTGTCGAGGTTGCGATAGGCAAGGTCGATGCGGCTGCAGCCGAACAGGGTGGCGGCGCAGAGCAGGGCGACAAGGCTGAAGCGCAGGGCGTTGGTCAGGCAGACAGGCATGAGCGAATCCTTGCAAGAGCGTGCCAGCAATAGACGCAGCGGCGGGTTTGCAGTTCAGTCGAACCAGCGGTCGGGCGAGGCGGCGGGTTCAGGTGTAGAATAGCCGCCTTGTCTTGAGGAACATCGGAAATGGCTCTACTTGGGCGTTACAACAGTTTGCAAATCGTCAAGCACGTCGAATTCGGCCTGTACCTGGATGGCGGCGCCGACGGCGAAATCCTCCTGCCGCGGCGTTACATCCCCAAGGATACGCCCACCGAGCTCGATGACTGGCTCAACGTGTTCATCTACCTGGACAGCGAAGACCAGCTGATCGCCACCACCGAGAAGCCCAAGGTGCAGGTCGGCGAGTTCGCCAGCCTGAAGGTAAAAGATATCAATGGGGCTGGTATCTTCCTCGACTGGGGCCTGAGCAAAGACTTGCTGATGCCCTACTCGGAAGAGAAGCGCTCGCTGAAGATCGGCGATTACTGTGTTGTCCACGTCTACCTGGACAAACGCACCCGCCGCATCACCGCCACCGCGCGGCTTGACCGCTACCTCGACCTGACCCCGGCCGCGTACACCGCAGGCCAGCCGGTTGAGCTGCTGGTGGCCGATGAAACCGATCTCGGCTTCAAGGCGATCATCAACAACCGCCATTGGGGATTGATTCACAAGAACGAGATATTCAAGTTCCTGCGTTCGGGCATGCACGAGAAGGGCTTTATCAAGGAAGTGCGCCAGGACGGCAAGATCGCCCTGAGCCTGCAGCCGGTTGGTCAGGCCCTGGCCGATGGCCTGCAAGAGCAGATCATGGCCAAGCTGGAAGCTGCTGGCGGCACTCTGGCAGTGTGTGACAAGAGTGATCCGCAGGTGATCAGCGGCCTGTTCAACGTCAGCAAGGGCAACTTCAAGAAAGCCATTGGCGCGTTGTTCAAGGCCGGCCGTATCGTCATCCTTGACGATCGCATCGAGCGGGTCTGATCAGTCCTGGACGAAGGTGCGGAAGTCCAGCTGCTCGCCGCCCGGCCGGGTGTCGCGCAGCAGCGAATCGCGGTCAGCGCTGAGGGCCAGACTGATGGTCGAGCGGCGCTTGCCGGCGTTGCGCACTTCCAGTTGCTCCTGGTGCGCACGCAGGTAGTTGATCGGCACTTTCAAGTGCTGCAGCTCGTCTGACTCCGGACTGTGCAGCAGCAGGTTGACCCAGTCAGGCTGGCCTTTGACCAGCAGCCGCATCGGGATGTCGAACCACCACAGGTTGCGCTTGGGGTCGAGGATGGCGAACAGGCAGTTGTCGCTGCTCAGCACCGGCCGGGCCAGCGCTTGGTTGCGCCGGGCGATGGCGGCGGGTTTGTCGAGTTTCATGCAGGTTCCTGCGGGTTGACGCTTGAGATGACCTGACATTGTGCGGGGTGGCGCGCGGGCGAGCAAGGCTTGCACACGCTGATGTCGCTTTACCCGGCTGCCTGCAATGGGCGGCTGTTTGCCGATGTTTCAGCGCCTGATGGTTTTGCGCGCAAGGCAATGATCGAGAAAAAAATGAAACTCTCGGCAAAGGCCACCGGTCGATTCGTATGTCGACGCGGTTATCTCGCGTCTTTGCCTAAAAGGAACTTCCCCATGAGTGGCACCAAAGACAAAGCGAAAGGCTTGGCCAACGAAGCGGTAGGTAACATCAAGCAAGGTGTCGGCAAGGTCACCGACAATGACAAGCTGCGTGCAGAGGGCAAGGCGCAGGAAGTCAAAGGCGAAGCACAGCAGAAAGTCGGCGATGTCAAAGACGCGGTTAAAAAGCCATAAGCGCTCATTCTTAGGAAAACGGCTATCCAAGGGTTGATGCCGGTAAGTTAAGGTTTGAATGCTGATTTTGGGGCTGCTCTGCAGCCCTTCGCGGGCAAGCCCGCTCCCACAGGATCGCGCACAGTCTGACTCCAGCACTGTACCTGTGGGAGCGGGCTTGCCCGCGAAGGGCCGTAGAGCGGCCCCAATTGCTTTTGATGAGCAATGAACAGCAACGCGCCTGGCGTGGTCTATTAGACTTGCATGCATACCATAAGGCCTGTCGCATCGGCGGCCGGCAGCCAAGATGATCGAGCGGCGAAAGGAGACGCTATGATTTTTAACGCCTTGCAGGGCCTCCCCCTGCACCGTGTGCTGGTGCGCACCGTCAGTGAGTTTCTCGATGACGAGATGTCCACCTACGCGTCGGCTCTGGCCTACCAGATGCTGTTTTCGCTGTTCCCGTTCCTGCTGTTCCTGATTGCCCTGATCGGTTTCCTGCACCTGCCTGACTTCTTCTCCTGGCTGCGCTTGCAGTCCGAGCTGGTGCTGCCGCCGCAGGCACTGGAACAGGTCAATCCGGTGATCGACCAATTGCAGCAGTCCAAGGGTGGCCTGCTCTCGGTGGGTATCGTGATTGCCCTGTGGACCGCCTCGGCCGGTGTGCGCTTGATGATGAGTGCGATGAACGCCGCTTACGACGTTCCGGAAGGGCGCCCGGTGTGGAAGCGCATCCCGCTGTCGATCTTCTACACCATCGGCATCGCCGGCATGCTCCTGGCAGCGGCGGCGTTGATGGTATTGGGCCCACAGGTAATGGAGTGGATTGCGGCGCAGGTGGGCATGCAGGAGTTCATCGTTACTCTATGGACGATCGTGCGCTGGCCGGCAATCGTCGTGCTGATGATGGTCGCGGTGGCGTTGATCTACTACGTCATGCCGGACGTGAAACAGAAATTCAAGTTCATTACCCCAGGCTCGGTGCTGGCGGTGGTGGTGTGGATCATCGCCTCGCTGGGCTTTGGTTATTACGTCAAGACCTTCGCCGACTACAACGCCATGTACGGCAGCATCGGGGCAATTATCGTGCTGCTGCTGTACTTCTATATTTCAGCCGCCGTACTCTTGCTTGGCGCCGAGATGAACGCGGTGATCGAGCACATGTCCGCCGAGGGTAAAGACCCAGGCGAGAAGGACTTTGACGGCCACAAGCCGAAGGAGACCGTGTCTGTGCTGGGTCATGAGCGTCCGGTGGCGACCGAACCCCCGAGCCCAGAGCCGAACCGCTGATGATCCGTGACATCCTGAAAATGGGCGATGAGCGCCTGCTGCGCATCGCCCCGCCTGTTCCCGAACACCTGCTTGGCAGCGCCGAACTGCAGCAGTTGATCACCGATATGTTCGAGACCATGCACCATGTCGGTGGCGTTGGCCTGGCCGCGCCGCAGATCGGCGTCGACCTGCAACTGGTGATCTTCGGCTTCGAGCACAGCGAGCGCTACCCGGACGCCGAGGCAGTGCCGCAGACCATTCTGCTCAACCCGGTCATTACACCGCTGTCGAGTGAGACCGAGGAGGGCTGGGAGGGCTGTCTGTCGGTGCCGGGCTTGCGCGGTGTGGTGCCGCGGTTCACGCGCATCAGCTACAGCGGCATCGACCCTGAGGGCAACTTGATCGAGCGCGTCGCTGAAGGTTTCCATGCGCGGGTCGTGCAGCATGAGTGTGATCATCTGATCGGTCGCCTGTATCCATCGCGGATCCAGGACTTCTCCCGGTTTGGCTACACCGAGGTGTTGTTCCCTGGGCTGGACATCGGCGACGACTGATCACGGCCGAGCGCGACCAGGTTTTTGCTGCGCTGATAGCGCGCCAGACGCATGCTCAGCGCCTCGGGCAGATCATGCGCGGGGCCAAAGCCCAATCGCTGATAGAACGGCAGTAGCTCCGGGTGGCAGAACAGCCACACGGGGCCCGATGCAGTTGCCAGCGAGGCCTCGATCAACTGCCCAGCGATGCCACGCCCACGCCACTGTGGGTCGACCAGCAGCCCGGTCAGCCATTGACCGTGGCCCACCGGGCTCAAGCTCATCCCCGCAACGATTGCGCCCGCACGCGCTACCCACAGCGCGCCGCCGGCTGCCGAGCGCATGCGCGAGCCTTGCTGGCGATAGAAGTGATCAAGCAGGCGTTGCTCCAATCCGCAGAGGGGCGCGTAGGTCAGGGCAGTCATCGTGTGTTCCAGTTCAGCGGTAGCGGGCGCCCGGGGGGGCAGACTGTTGCACATTGCGCAAGGCTGTATGTCCTACCGTGGGGTTCAAGTATTGCGTAACAGGCGTAAAATTGTCTCATCCCCTCAGCAGTACGACAAAGCGGGACCGGTACTTCGTGCCATCGGTGCACTCGATGACAACTTCTCCGCGCCAATGACGGCGGACTGAAGTCAATCGCTCAGCTTGATCGCCTCAAAGGCCAACTCTCATGAAAGCTCTACTGATTCTTGCACTCTTCGGTGTGTCCTCGTTCGCCTTCGCAAAAGAGGCTCAACCGGTGTCCAGCCCACCTGTGGCGGTGCAATATGAATACGGCACCAACCTCGACATCAAACGTGTGATCAGCCTGTCGACCCTGCCCAATGTCTGCGATGTGGTGCCTGCCACCATGACTTACGAGGACCATCAGGGCCAGGTCCATACTCTGCAGTACCGGGCGATGGGTGAGGGTTGCAGCCAGGGCTGATCAGGCCTCGGCCAGTGCCTGACGGACGGCCTCCAGGCCTTGTTTGAGCTGTGCTCGGCTGGTGGCTGCCGACAGGCTGATCCGCACGGCCTTGACCTCATCCACACCAATCGCGAAAACGTTGCCGGGAACGACCTCGACCCCGCGCCTGCGGCAATCAGCGGCCAGCGCCTCGGCGCCGGCCGGTGCCGCTACCCATACGTGCGGTGAGGCCTGCCGGTCGTCGAGCAACGCCGCGCCCAATACACTGCGGGCCAGTCGCCAGCGCTCGGCGGTTTCTTGGCGGTTCCAGGCCAAGCGGCGGGCGGCAGTACCGTCGGCGATCCACTGGCAGGCGATATGCAGATCCAGCGGCGAGACCGACCAGTGACTCGCCTGGCTGTGCGGCTCGATCTGCGCGAGCAGGGACGGCTGGGCCACGATCCAACCCACGCGCAAGCCGGCGGCAACCGTTTTCGAAAGGCTGCTTACCAGAATCCCGCGCCCCTCAAGCAGGGGGTACAGCGGTGGCTGCTCGCTCAGTGCGCCGTACACATCATCTTCGATCACCAACAGCTGATGGCGTTTGACCACCTCGGCGATGGCCTGGCGGCGTGCCGCGTCCATGCAGGTTGAGGTCGGGTTGTGCAGGGTTGGGGTGATCACCAGCACGCGGGCGCCGCTGGCACGCGTGACGCGGTCCAGCTCCTCCGGACGCAGGCCGTGCTCATCCAGCGCCACGCCGTGCACTGGCAAACGCAATTGCCGGCACGCCGCCTTGATCCCAGGCGCCGTCAGCGCCTCGACCATCACCGCTTCACCGTCCTCGCACACTGACTGCAACACGCAGTTCAGCGCGTATTGCGCGCCGGCACACAGCAGCAGCTCGTCGGTCGCGAGAGTCAAACCGCGTTCGGCCAGCCAGCGTGCCCCGTGTACGCGCCCCGCCAGCAGTTGCTCAGGCCCCAGGTAATGCTCGAGCAAGCCAGACTGCTCGAGTTCTAGCAGCCTGTGCAGGCTGGCCTGCAGATCTCGGTTGTCGGGTTCGACCACTGGCACGTTGGTCGACAGGTCGATCACCGCTTGTTCTGCATCGTGGCGCTTGAGCCGGAACAGGGTGGCCTCCTTGCTGCCCGCCAGCACATAGGTACCACGCCCCACCGCGCCAGCGACCAGATGACGGGCAGCGGCTTCGCGGTAGGCTTGCTGGGTGGTGCTTGGGTTGAGCCCGAGCGCCCAGGCCAGGCGCCGCTGCGGCGGCAGGCGCTGGCCAACCTTGAGCTCACCGCGCTCGATGGCGTCGGCAATGGCATCTACCAGCGCCAGATAACGCGGCTGATCGCTGGCATTCAGCGTCGGGATCCACATGAAATTGCCACCCATGCAATATATCGATTTACCCATACAATGCCCCGCGCCTAGGATCAGGGCAACTCACACGATGAAGGAAGATCGTCATGTTCGACCTGGCCGCGCTGCGCGAAGCTGCTGATTTCGTCCACCAACACCTGCCCGCAACGCCGCAGCATGTCTGGCCGCTGCTGGCCGAGCGGGCCGGCTGCGAAGTGTGGGTCAAACACGAAAATCACGCTCCGACCGGCGCGTTCAAGGTGCGCGGTGGCCTGGTCTACGTGCGTTCGTTGTTGGCGCACGGGCAGCCGCCGAAAGGGCTGGTCACGGCCACACGCGGCAATCACGGCCAGAGCATGGCGTTGGCCGCGCGCCAGGCGGGTATCCCGCTGGTGATCGTCGTGCCGCAAGGCAACTCGCGGGAGAAAAACGCCGCCATGCGGGCCTTGGGCGCCGAGCTGATCGAGCATGGTGCCGACTTCGATCTGGCCCGCGAAGAAGCCGCGCGGTTGGCCAACGAGCTGGGCTACCAGATGGTGCCGTCGTTCCACCCGGAGCTGGTGCGCGGCGTAGCGACCTATGCCTTGGAGCTGTTCGATGCGGTCGCCGCGCTGGACTGCGTGTACGTGCCGATCGGCATGGGCTCGGGCATCTGCGGGTTGATCCAGGCGCGCAACCTGCTTGGGCTCAAGACCGAAATCGTCGGCGTGGTCTCGACTGCCGCCGACGCCTACGCGCAGAGCTTTGAACAGGGCCGCATCGTCACCACCGCCACGGCCAACACCTTTGCCGATGGCATGGCCTGTCGGATGCCGCACCCGGATGCCTTTGCCTTGATTCATCAGCATGCCGCGCGGATCGTGCGGGTGACCGATGACGAGATCGCCGAGGCCATGCGCATTTACCACGAAACCACTCACAACACTGCTGAGGGAGCTGGCGCTGCAGGTTTGGCTGCGCTGTTGCAGGAACGTGAGCGGCAGAAGGGCAAGCGCGTTGCGGTGGTGCTCAGTGGCGCGAATATTGATCGTCAACGTTATGCGCAGGTCTTGAGCGGCTGAATACCCAGACGGCGCTGGCGTACTCTTAAACGGGTAAGTGAAGATCGGCGCAACCGGGAAGCAGGCAATTTCTTCCAATACCGGCGCCGTTGGCCTGTGGCTTAATCAGCGCCTCCTGATCTGTCGCGTAGCTATTACCCATGCCTTTTTCCAACGGATTTCTGCTGAGCCTGTCGCTGTGTCTGGACATCGGCATCGCCAATATCGCCATGATCACCCTGGCCATGCAGCGTGGTTTTCTTCAGGGATTCTGGTTGGGCCTGGGCACCTGCGTAGGTGACCTGATCTACGCCATCGCAGCATTGGCCGGGATGACCGTGCTGCTGCAGTTCGAGAGTGTGCGCTGGGTGCTGTGGCTTGGTGGTTCGGCGTTGTTGATCTGGTTTGCGCTGAAGATGCTGCTGGCCGCCTGGCGCGGCGGGCATCTGGATGCGCGCGCCGAGGTGGTGCTCGAGTCGGGTTGGCGCGAGTTTGCGCGAGGGGTGTTTCTGGCGATGTCGTCGCCGAGCGCGATCCTCTGGTTCGCTGCGGTCGGCGGTGTGCTGATCTCCCGCTCAGGCGCTGGCAGCTTGCTCGACGCGGTTGTGTTTCTCGGCGGTTTCTTCACGGCCGGTCTGCTCTGGTGCGTGAGCTTGTGCGGTATTGCCAGCCACGGCGGGCGCTTGCTCGGTGACCGCTTGCTGACCTGGTCTTACCTGCTGTCGGCAGCGATTTTCTGCTACTTCGCGGTGTATGTGATCGTTTCAGGCTACCGCGAATTCATTCTTGCCGCCGCGTAATGTTGCGGCGTCACGCCATGTACCCGGCGAAACGCTGTGATGAAGTGGCTCTGGTCGTAGAAACCCAGGTCCAGCGCCACGTCCTGTGCGTGTTGGCCAAGACGTAACCGGCGCCGCGCTTCGATCAGGCGCAGTTGCATGTGGTACTGCAACGGGCCCAGGCCGGTGGCCTTTTTGAAGCAGCGTACGAAGTGATATTTGCTCAAGCCGGCGACCTGCGCCAGCTGCTCGAGAGGCAGCCGTTGCTGCAGATGCTCACGCATGAATGCCTGGCTGGTAGCGACGGCCGCTGACTGCTCATGGGCGGCGCTGGCGGGTTGCTCCAGCAATTGCGCGAGCAACAACAGCTCGGCCTGTTCGCGTTGCTCGTCACTGGCCCGAGCCAGCTCCAGCAACGCAGCAAACAGCTGCGGCCGCTGCAGCACGCCTTGCTGTAAACGTGGCGCAGTAGCGGTCGAGCGCAGATTGTCGGCGCTGATCAGTTGCGTGATCGCCGCTGGCGCCAGGTGCAGGCTGATGTATTCCACACCTGTCGTGGCAAATTCCGAACCCTGCACGGCCAGCGGGTTGTACAAGGTGATCTGGCCTGGCGCCACCTCCAGCTCGCGGCCATCGAGCCAAATCCGCTCCTGGCCACTGAGATTGGCGCCGATCACGTACTCGTCATGGGTATGCCGCGGGAAGCTGGCACCGCCTTGCGCGCGCACCCAGCTCAGCTCGAAATGCGGGCTTGCAGGCAGGGTTTCGCTGGTCAAAGGCATGGCAATACCCGTAGGCGGCAGCAGGAGTGCAGTGGCCAATGGTACCCGTCGACCGGGCTCAAAAAAATATTTTTCAGTGCCTGTCGATTTCGCCTCTCGCAATTCGACTAGTCATGAAGGCGCTGGATGATCCTGCGCTGCCCTGGTCGAGAGCCCAATAATGACTACCTCAACCGAATCGCTACTGCGTCAACAGATCGACAGCTGGATGCAGGCCGTGCGCGAGCGTGACATCGATGCAATCGTTGCTCCCTACGCCGAAGACGTCGTCGCCTTTGACGCCATTCAGGCCCTGCACTTCAAGGGCAAGGCCGCCTACCGTGCGCACTGGGAAATGTGCATGGGCATGTGCTCGGGCGAGATGGTGTTCGAGATCCATCAACTGACCCTGCATGTCGACGACAACCTCGCCCTGGCCCACTGGCTCAATCGCTGCGGGCCGGCAGATGACGACAGCCAATGCGGCTTCATGCGCGTTACGGTCGGCTATCGTCGCAGTGGCGCGCAGTGGCAGGTCATCCACGAGCACTGGTCGGCGCCGTTCGACATGCAAACCCAGAAGGCGCTGTTCAACCTGCAACCTTGAGCTGAGCACGCCTGCTGTTATCGCCAAACGCACTGTCCACTGACGTTGGAGGCAATCATGAAATACCTGTGCCTGGTCTATTGTGACGAGGGGCTGCTGCACAGCTTGCCCGACAGCCCCGCCGATGCCGAATGCCAGGCTTATGCGCAGGCACTGGAGGGCAGCGGCCGCGTGCTCGCCGCGCAGGCGCTGCAGTCTGTCCAGGCCGCGACCACGGTGCGCGTGCGCAATGGCCAGATGAGCCTGACCGACGGGCCATTCGCTGACACCAAGGAACAGCTCGCCGGTTTCTATCTGGTCGAAGCGCGCGACCTCAATGAAGCGTTGAGCATCGCCAAAGGCATCCCCGCCGCCCGAGTCGGCAGCGTCGAGGTCCGCCCGGTGCGCGAACTACAACCCTGAACGTGGAGCACAACAACAATGACGCACGCACACGCAGGCTCTGCAGTGGCCGAACATGAACTGTCCATCACTCGCCTGATCGACGCCCCACCGGCGAAGGTATTCCGCGCCTGGAGCGAACCGCAATGGCTGATGAAGTGGTGGGGCCCGCACGGCATGACCACCCCGGAATGCGAAATGCAGCTGTGGGTTGGCGGCCTGTTCCGGACCTTGATGCGCACCGCGGACGGCACCGAATACGATAACCAGGGTGTCTTCCTGGAAATCGTGGCGCCACGTCGGCTGGTCTTCACCGATGCGTTTCGGCCGGGCTGGGTCCCCGCCGCCAAGGCCTTCATGACCGCAGTGGTGACCTTCGATGATGAACACGGCAAGACCCGCTATACCGCCCGCGCGCTGCACTGGAATGCCGAGGATTGCCGCGCCCACGAAGAAATGGGCTTTCACCAGGGGTGGGGACAAAGCCTGGACCGCCTGGTGGAGGTAGTCACTCAGCAGATGCCTGACTGATGCTCGGCGAGCAGCTGCGTGAGGTGGTAGATGAGCTCTACCGACGAGACTCGCGGCGCATTCTGGCCACCTTGATTCGCCTGCTGGGTGATTTCGACCTGGCCGAGGAGGCCATGCACGAGGCGTTTTTCATCGCGGTCGAGCGCTGGCAGCGTGATGGCATCCCCAGCAATCCACGGGCCTGGCTGGTGTCGACCGGGCGCTTCAAGGCCATCGATCTGTTGCGCAGACATGCCCGTTTCGATCATGCCCAGGCGGATCTGATCATGCTTGTGCCCAGCGATGACGACCCCGCTGATGAAGCGCTACTCGGCGATGACCGCTTGCGCCTGATCTTCACCTGCTGCCACCCCGCGCTGGCTGCGGATGTCCAGGTGCCGCTGACCCTGCGTGAAGTCTGTGGCCTCAGCACCGAGCAGATTGCCAGTGCCTTTGTCCAGCGTCCGGCAACCATTGCCCAGCGCATCGTCCGCGCCAAGGCGAAGATCCGCGATGCCGGTATCGCCTATCAGGTCCCCGAGCAGGCCGAGCTGCCAGAGCGTCTGGACAGTGTCCTGCGGGTGATTTACCTGGTCTTCAACGAAGGCTATTCAGCCAGCTCGGGTGAAGCGGTGGTGCGCCGTGAGCTGTGTGATGAGGCGATTCGGCTTGGTCGACTGCTGCTGCAACTGCTGCCGGCCCCGCAGGTGACAGGCCTGTTGGCACTGATGCTGCTGCAAGCTTCCCGGCAAGCAGCGCGCAGTGACCTTGACGGTAACCTGGTACTGCTCGATCAACAGGATCGCCGCCTGTGGAATCACCAGCAGATCGCCGAAGGCTGCCAGTTGGCCGAACAGGCGCTGCGCGCTGGCCCGGCCGGTATCTACAGCCTGCAAGCGGCGATCGCGGCGCTGCATGCAGAAGCGCTCCGCCCGGAAGATACCGACTGGGCGCAGATCATTGGTTTGTACGATGTATTGCAGCGCCACTGGCCATCACCGGTGATCGAACTCAATCGCGCCGCAGCCCTGGCCAGACGCGATGGCCCGCAGGCGGGCTTGGTGCTGATCGAAGCGCTGTTGCAGCGCGGCGAACGGCTCGACTATCACCTGGCGCACGCCGCCTGCGCAGAACTGCACGGCCAACTGGGCCAGACCGAGCAGGCTCGCGCAGCGTGGCAGCGAGCCCTGATACTGACTCAACAAGGGCCGGAGCGGCGCTACATCGAGCAGCGCCTGCGCGACTTGCAGGGCCGCTAGAAGTCAGGCTTCGGCAACGCTCGGCTCGAAGGTCGGCGGCGTCACCAGCTGCACGGTCTGCTGCTTGCGCGGCGCGAGAATCTCGGCTTCGCCGGCAATCACCAGCTCACCGTTCTGGTTGTAGACGTTGGTGGCGATACGCACCTTGAACTTGGGCAGCTTTTCGAGGATTTCCAGGCGCACGGTCAGTGTGTCGCCGATTTTTACCGGCTTCTGGAAACTCATCTGCTGGCCCAAATACACCGTGCCTGGGCCGGGCAGGTTGCAGGCCACTGCCGCGCTGATCAGGGCGCCGGTGAACATGCCGTGGGCAATCCGCTCGCGGAAGATGGTCTTGGCAGCGTACTCGGCATCGAGGTGGACGGGGTTGTGGTCACCGGACATGGCGGCGAAGAGCTGGATGTCGCGCTCTTCAACGCGCTTGACGAACTCTTCATTTTTCTGACCCACTTCGAGGGCTTCGTAGGGGGTGTTGGTGACCTGGGTCATCAGGGCTTCCTTATTGGCGGACGGGGCCTGGCTATCATTCACTGCGAGCGGGGCGGCCAAGGGCCAGCGTCTGCTCGAGCCAGCCGAGAATGTCGGCGGTAACCTCGTCGCGATTGGTTTCATTGAGCAGTTCGTGGCGCGCCTGCGGGTACAGGCGCAACTGCACATGCCGGTTGCCGGTCGCGCTCAAAGCGACGGCCAGATCACTGAGACGCTTGCCGGCACTCACCGGATCACATTCACCGCCAATTATCAGTATCGGCAGGTTCGGATCGACCTGGGCAAGGTTGCTCGGCCGGCTGACTTGCGCCAGGCCTCGGAGCAGATCGAGCCACAACTGATTGCTGCAACGAAACCCGCACAGCGGGTCGGCGATGTACTTGTCTACTTCGGCTTCGTCGCGACTTAGCCAGTCGAATGGCGTCCGGGTAGGCTTGAAGGCATTGTTGAAGCTGCCGAACGAAAGCTTGTCGATCAGCGCACTGCTGGCCTCGGCGCCCTGGCGCCAGGCTTCGGCGCGGACGATCAGGGCCGCGGCGCGATACAGCCTGGGCGGCTGCAGGTTGGAGCCGCTGAGAATAGCTCCGTGCACGCTGGCGCTGTGGTGCAGCAGGTAAGCCTGGACGATGTAACTGCCCATGCTGTGGCCAAACAAAAACAGTGGCGTGCCAGGAAAGCGCTGGCCGATGTGCTGGCTGAGCAGGCCGAGATCGTTGACCACGGCATTCCAGCCATCCTTGCGGGCAAACAGGCCCAGACGACCGTTCTCGGCGGTCCGGCCATGGCCACGCTGATCAGGCGCGAGCAGGGCAAAGCCGGCGGCGCTCAGTGCCTGGCCCAAGCGCTGATAGCGCCCGCCATGCTCGGCCATGCCATGCGCCAGCAGCACCACGGCCTTGACCGGTGTGGCCGGCAGCCATTGGTGCAGGTACAGGTTGCTGTGCTCACTGGCGGCAACCCAGAGCGCATCGTAAGCCATGACCGCGTCCTTTTCTGTGCATGTTCCCCGACAGTGTACGCACTACCACTGAAATTGCAGGGCGGGCACAAATAAGATTCACAATGTTAATGGCGGCCCTTGGCGTGTTTGCCACCTCCCACTTACCTGCTAACGTCGGCTCAACGCCTGTCGCCCCGTGCAGCAGGTCAAGGACGCTCCAGGCCAAGAGGAACAATAATAAATGCATGCCGACTTCTGGAATGACAAACGCCCGGCGGGCGTGCCTTCCTCCATCGATATCAATGCCTACCGCAGCGTGGTCGATGTGTTCGAGCGCTCCTGCAAGCGCTTCGCCGACCGCCCGGCCTTCAGCAACCTCGGCGTGACCTTGAGTTATGGCGAGCTCGAACACCACTCGGCGGCCTTCGCCGCCTGGCTGCAGGCCAATACCGATCTGGCCCCCGGCGATCGTATTGCCGTGCAGATGCCCAACGTGCTGCAGTACCCGATTGCGGTGTTCGGTGCGCTGCGGGCCGGGCTGATCGTGGTCAACACCAACCCGCTGTACACCGAGCGGGAAATGCGCCACCAGTTCAAGGATTCCGGCGCGCGTGCGCTGGTGTACCTGAACATGTTTGGCAGAAGGGTGCAGGAGGTGCTCCCCGATACCGGCCTTGAGTACCTGATCGAAGCGAAGATGGGGGATCTGCTGCCTACCGCCAAAGGCTGGCTGGTCAATACCCTGGTCGACAAGGTCAAGAAGATGGTCCCGGCCTTCGATCTGCCGCAGGCAAAGTCGTTCAAGCAGGTGCTGCGCGAGGGCAGGGCGTTGAGCCACACACCGGTGCCGCGCAGCCTCGACGATGTCGCCGTGCTGCAGTACACCGGCGGCACCACCGGCTTGGCCAAGGGCGCCATGCTGACCCATGCCAATCTGGTCGCCAACATGCTGCAGGTACTGGCGTGCTTCTCCCAGCACGGCGCCGACGGCCAGAAGATGATCAAGGAAGGCCAGGAGGTGATGATCGCGCCGCTGCCGCTGTACCACATCTATGCTTTTACGGCGAACTGCATGTGCATGATGGTCACCGGCAACCACAACGTGCTGATTACCAACCCACGTGATATCCCGGGGTTTATCAAGGAGCTGGGCAAGTGGCGTTTCTCGGGCTTGATTGGCCTGAATACGCTGTTTGTCGCGCTGATGGACCACCCCGGTTTCAAGTCGCTGGATTTCTCGGCGTTGAAGGTCACCAACTCCGGTGGTACCGCGTTGGTCAAGGCCACCGCGGAGCGTTGGGAGAGCCTGACCAAGTGCCGCATCGTCGAAGGCTACGGCCTGACCGAAACCTCGCCTGTGGCCAGTACCAACCCTTATGGGCAGCTGGCGCGGCTGGGCACAGTAGGCATCCCGGTAGTGGCCACGGCGTTCAAGGTCATCGATGACGATGGCAACGAGTTGCCCTTGGGCGAGCGCGGCGAGCTGTGTATCCAGGGCCCGCAAGTGATGAAAGGCTACTGGCAGCAGCCCGAGGCAACGGCGCAGGCGCTCGACAGTGCAGGCTGGTTCAAGACGGGTGACATCGCCGTCATCGATCCTGATGGCTACACGCGGATTGTCGACCGCAAGAAAGACATGATCATTGTCTCGGGCTTCAACGTGTACCCGAACGAGATCGAGGATGTGGTGATGGCCCACCCGCAGGTCGCCAACTGCGCCGCAATCGGGGTGCCGGACGAGCGTTCCGGCGAGGCGGTGAAGCTGTTTGTGGTGGCCCGTGAAGGGGGCGTCAGCGTTGAAGAGCTGAAGGCCTACTGCAAGGCCAACTTCACCGGTTACAAAGTGCCCAAGCACATCGTCCTGCGCGATTCGCTGCCAATGACGCCGGTCGGCAAGATCCTGCGGCGCGAGCTGCGCGACATCGCCTGACCGGTCTGGCCTAGGCACTGCAGAGGCAAGCAGCGGCGACGCGCTTGCCTCTCTTTATATGCATAGCCAGTAGATCAACCCACAGCAGCCGGTTTGCGACATTTTGGCTAATTACTCTAAATATGACTTATATAATTCATTGAGTCATATTTGTGACCGTTTGGCCTGTTTTGGCCTCTAGGCGACCCTTGGCAAAGCTGATACTCTCGGCCCGCTTTCAGAGGATACGGTTGGCAATGAACCGGCGCCTTCTATCAATAATAAACGCATAAACGCGTATAAAGAATTCGCTGTTGCTCAAGGAGTTGGCTTCCATGATCGAAAATTTTTGGAAGGATAAGTACCCAGCCGGGGTAGCGGCGCAAATCAATCCTGATGAATTCCCCAATATCCAGGCGGTGCTCAAGCAATCCTGCCAGCGTTTTGCCGACAAGCCGGCCTTCAGCAACCTGGGTAAGACCCTGACCTATGGCGAGCTGTACACGCTGTCCGGCGCGTTTGCCGCGTGGCTGCAGCAGCACACTGACCTCAAGCCGGGCGACCGCATCGCCGTGCAGCTGCCGAACGTGCTGCAGTACCCGGTGGCGGTATTCGGTGCCATGCGCGCTGGCCTGATCGTGGTCAACACCAACCCGCTGTACACCACGCGGGAGATGGAACACCAGTTCAACGACTCTGGCGCCAAGGCGCTGGTGTGCCTGGCCAACATGGCCCACCTGGCTGAAAAGGTGGTGCCCAAGACCCAGGTCAAACACGTCATCGTCACCGAAGTGGCCGACCTGCTGCCGCCGCTGAAACGGCTGCTGATCAACAGCGTCATCAAATACGTGAAGAAGATGGTCCCGGCCTATCACCTGCCCAAGGCCGTACGTTTCAACGATGCCTTGGCCAAGGGCGCCGGCCAGCCGGTCAACGAAGCCAACCCGCAGGCCGATGATGTTGCCGTGCTGCAGTACACCGGCGGCACCACCGGGGTGGCCAAGGGCGCCATGCTCACCCACCGCAACCTGGTCGCCAACATGCTCCAGTGCCGTGCGTTGATGGGCGCCAACCTGCAAGAAGGCTGCGAGATCCTGATCACGCCGCTGCCGCTTTACCACATCTATGCCTTTACCTTCCATTGCATGGCAATGATGCTGATCGGCAACCACAACGTGCTGATCAGCAACCCGCGCGACCTGCCGGCGATGGTCAAGGAGCTCGGCAAGTGGAAGTTCAGCGGCTTTGTCGGCCTCAACACGTTGTTCGTTGCCCTGTGCAACAACGAAGGCTTTCGCGCTCTGGACTTCTCGGCACTGAAGATCACCCTGTCCGGTGGCATGGCCTTGCAGTTGAGCGTTGCCGAGCGCTGGAAAGCCGTAACCGGCTGCGCCATCTGCGAAGGCTACGGCATGACCGAAACCAGCCCGGTTGCTGCGGTCAATCCGGCTGAGGCCAACCAGGTCGGCACCATCGGCATCCCGGTGCCGTCGACGCTGTGCAAGATCATCGATGACAGCGGCCAGGAGCTTGCCCTGGGCGAGGTCGGCGAGCTGTGCGTCAAAGGCCCGCAGGTGATGAAAGGCTACTGGCAGCGCGAAGATGCTACCGCCGAGATTCTCGATGCCGACGGCTGGTTGAAGACTGGCGACATCGCCTTGATCCAGACCGATGGCTACATGCGTATCGTCGACCGCAAGAAGGACATGATTCTGGTGTCCGGCTTCAACGTCTACCCCAATGAACTTGAAGACGTGCTCGCCGGTTTGCCGGGTGTGCTGCAGTGCGCTGCGATCGGTGTACCGGACGAGAAGTCGGGCGAGCTGATCAAGGTGTTCATCGTGGTCAAGCCGGGCATGACCCTGACCAAGGAGCAGGTCATGGAGCATATGCGCGCCAACGTCACCGGCTACAAGGTGCCGCGTTATATCGAGTTCCGTGATGCCTTGCCAACCACCAACGTCGGCAAGATCCTGCGCCGCGAGCTGCGTGACGAAGAGCTGAAGAAGCAAGGCCTGAAAAAGACCGCCTGATCAGGTGGCGACTGCGTGGCAGCTGATGCCCGCGCAGTCGCCGCTGCAGCTGTCAGCGCAGTTTTTCCAGCATCTGGTAGTACCACATCCCGGCCGCCAGCAGCGGATTGCCGAGCAGGTCGCCCATTGGCACCTTGACGTGCTTGCAGCCGGCAAAGGTATCGAACTTCTCCAACGTTCCGGTCACCGCCTCAGCCATGATTTCACCCATGATGTGGCTGGTGGCAACGCCGTGCCCGGAATAACCCTGGCAGTACCAGACGTTGTCCGAGAGTTTGCCCAACTGCGGAATGCGGTTGACCACGATGCCCATCGCGCAGCTCCACTGGAACTCGATCGGCACGCCTTTGAGAGCGGGGAAGGTGCGCTCGATGCACGGCCGCAGCTCGCCGGCGATGTCCCGTGAATCCTTGCCGGAGTAGTTGGCGCCACCGCCGAACAGCAAGCGCTTGTCGGCGGTCAGGCGGTAGTAGTCGAGGACGAAGCGGCAGTCGTACACCGCCAGATCCTCCGGGTTGATCTGCTCGGCCAGTTCGCCCAGTGGCGCGGTGGTGACGATGCCGCCCATCGCCGGGAAGATCTTGCCCTTTAGCTGGCGCTTTTCCAGCTTGTGATAGACATCGCCGGCGAGCATCACCTGACGCGCCTCGATCCGGCCCTGGGCGGTGACCACCGCCGGGCGAGGGCCGTGAACGATGTCGAGTACCTCGGAATTCTCGAAAATCAGGGCGCCCATCGCGTGTGCCGCGCGCGCTTCGCCCAGGCACAGGTTTAGCGGGTGCAGGTGCAGGTTGCGCATGTTCTTCAGGCCGCCCAGGTACAGCGGGCTCTGCAGGTGGCGGGCAACCCCGTCGCGATCGAGCAACTCGAGCTGATCACCCATGCCACGGCGTTGGGCCTCGGCCTGAAAACTCTGCAGCTCGGCCATGTGCGATGGCTTCATCGCGGTGTGCAGGTGGCCGCGCTTGAGGTCGCACTCGATGCCGTAGCGTTGCACCCGTTGCTCGATGATCTGGTGGCCGCGCCAGCGCAGTTGCCAGATGAAGTCATCGACCTCGCTGCCGAGGCGCGCGCTCATCTGCTGGCGCATCGCCTCGTCGCCGGACAGGCTGCCCGTCACCTGGCCGCCGTTGCGCCCGCTGGCGCCCCAGCCGATGCGATTGGTTTCGACAATGGCCACCTTGAGCCCACGTTCGGCCAGCTCGACCGCCGTGGCTACGCCGGTGAAACCGCCGCCGATGATCGCCACATCGACCTGGTGCGTACCCTGCAAAGTGGGGTACTGGCTGTGATCGTTGACAGTGGCGCTGTAGTAGGACGGCGCGCGCTGGGCCGAACCCTTGTTCAGTGCTGCGTTCATGCGAATTCCTTGAGATGAAAAGGGTAGGGCTCAGGCCTGGTGCAGGTACCAGCGCCAATCCTGCTCGCCGACTTCGGCCATGAACTGGCGGTACTCGGCGCGCTTGACCTTGAGGTATACCCCGAGAAAATCCTCGCCGAGAGCCTCTTTGGCCCAGGTCGACTGCTCCAGTGCAGCGAGCACGGTCAGCCAGTCGGTGGGCAGGTGTTCGGTGGCCTGGGCATAACCGTTGCCCGTCACCGGCGCGCCGGGGTCGAGCTGTTCGCGCAGGCCCTGATGGGTGGCGGCGAGAATCGCCGCAGCCGCCAGATACGGGTTGGCGTCGGCGCCGCAGATGCGGTGTTCGATGTGCCGGCTGTTGGCCGGGCCGCCGGGCACGCGCAGGCTCACGGTGCGGTTGTCGACGCCCCAGGTCGGCGCCAGCGGCGCGTAGCTGTTGGCCTGGAAGCGGCGGAACGAGTTGGCGTTGGGGCAAAACAGCAACAGTGATTCATGCAGATGGCGGAGCATACCGGCGACTGCCTGGCGCAGCAGCGGCGTGCCGGCCGGATCTTCACTGGCAAACAGATTGTGACCCTCGGCGTCGGCCAGGCTCAGGTGCATGTGCATGCCGGTGCCGGCCAGTTCGGCGAACGGCTTGGCCATGAAGCACGCCTGCATGCCGTGGGCATGGGCAATGCCCTTGACCAAGCGCTTGTAGCGCACGGCCTGGTCCATCGCCGCCAGGGCGTCGCCGTGTTCCAGAGTGATCTCGACCTGGCCTGCGGCGTACTCGGAAATCGCCGTGCGCGCAGGGATGCCCTGGGCTTTGCAGGCGGCGTACAGGTCAGCCAGAAACGGCTCGATCTGCTCCAGTTCGCGCAGGCCATACACTTGGGTGGCGCGCGGGCGGCCGCCGTCGTTGTCCAGCGCGGGCTGCGGCCGGCCGTGGGCGTCGCGCTGCTGGTCGAGCAGGTAGAACTCCAGTTCGCAGGCCATCACCGGGTGGTAGCCGTCGGCCTTGAGCGCTTCGATGGTGCGCAGCAGGACGTGACGTGGGTCGGCAACACTGGCTGGTAGGCCTTCACGCGGGTGCATGCTGACTTGCACTGCCGCGGTTGGCACCCGCCGCCACGGCAGGCGCACCAGACTGCCCTGCAGGGGATAAGCGCGGCAGTCGATATCGCCGACGTCCCACACCAGGCCGGAGTTTTCCACGTCGTCGCCATTGATGGTCAAGCCAAGAATGGTGCTCGGCAGCGGCCTGCCGCTTTGGTAAACCGCCAGCAGTTCGTCACGGTGCAGCAGCTTGCCGCGGGGCACACCGTTGGCATCGAGGATGAACAGCTCGATCAGGTCGATATCAGGGTTATTGGCCAGAAACTGTTCGGCCTGCTCAAGGGGAGCAAAGTGCATGGTGGATTCGCTCGCGGCTCATTGCTGAGGCGCACGGACCTGCGCGCAATGGGCGCCAGGCCGGACTGGGTAAACCGGCGCAGAGACGCCGGGTCTGGTCAGTGCAATGCGGGCGAAAGATCGGGCGGGCGAGCGTGGCGGCAGTGCCACAGGGCCCAGAAGGCGAGGATGATGTGCACCAGTGGATTTTCGCCGACACAGGCCCGGGCCTTCGGCAGCGAAGGGCGGGACGGCGGGCGTGCGGTGCGGGTGGGGACGCTCATGGGTTGATACTCCCATGGGCTGTAAGGTTGATTAAATCAGCGAATGGCTACCTTAAGTTAGCTGCTGGCTAAACATTCGCGCCAGCCATGCTCGCTGAAGTTCACGCAACCCGCGCCCGGCGCTGAAAGCAAAGATTCGGCAAATCTGCGACAATCGCCCCTCTTCGAATGCCAATCATGTACCAGCAGGCTCACCTGCATCATTAAAAAGCCCCATGACTGATAACGCCATCGACCAGCTGCTGAACAATCTCGACCACGCCATGATCGCCGACCGTCATCGTCTGCGCCGGCAACTGCACGAGCTGCGCAAGCGCCCGGACGAGGCCAAGCTGGCCTTGTGGGCAGACAAGGTGCAAGCCTCGTTCGACAAAGTCAGCGCGCGCCAGGCGAGTGTGCCGAGTATCCGCTACGACGACAGCCTGCCGATTGCGGCCAAGCGTGACGAGATCAAAAAAGCCCTGAGCGAACACCAGGTGCTGATCATCGCCGGCGAAACCGGCTCTGGCAAAACCACCCAGCTGCCGAAAATCTGCCTGGAACTGGGCCGCGGCAGCCACGGCCAGATCGCCCACACTCAGCCGCGGCGGATCGCTGCGCGCAGCGTGGCCGCGCGGGTGGCCGAAGAGCTCGGCACGCCGCTGGGGGCATTGGTTGGCTATCAGGTGCGCTTTGAAGATCAGAGCGATGCCAACACCTTGGTCAAGCTGATGACCGACGGCATCTTGCTGGCTGAAACCCAGCATGACCGCTTTCTTGAGCGCTACGACACGATCATCGTCGACGAAGCCCACGAACGCAGCCTGAACATCGACTTCCTGCTCGGCTACCTGAAGACCTTGCTGCACCGTCGGCCCGAGCTGAAGCTGATCATCACCTCGGCGACCATCGACCTGGAGCGCTTCTCCAAGCATTTCGACGATGCGCCGATCATCGAGGTGTCTGGTCGGACTTATCCGGTCGACACCTGGTACCGGCCGCTGACCAGCGAGCATGACGAGGAAGGCAACCAGGTCGAAGAAGACCTCAGCGTTGATCAGGCGATTCTGGCCACCCTCGACGAGATCGCTGCGCACGAGCGCAGTGCCGGCAAGGGGCCGGGCGACGTACTGGTGTTTCTGCCGGGCGAGCGGGAGATCCGCGACGCCGCCGAAATGCTGCGCAAGGCGCAATTGCGCCACACCGAAATCCTGCCGCTGTATGCGCGGCTGTCGCCGGCTGAGCAGCAGAAGATCTTCCAGTCGCACCCGGGCCGTCGCGTGGTGCTGGCGACCAACGTCGCCGAGACCTCGCTGACCGTGCCGGGCATCCGCTACGTGATCGACAGCGGCACCGCGCGCATCAGCCGCTACAGCTACCGGGCCAAGGTCCAGCGCCTGCCGATCGAGGCGGTGTCGCAGGCCAGTGCCAACCAGCGCAAGGGCCGCTGCGGCCGGGTCGAGCCGGGCATCTGCATTCGCTTGTACAGCGAAGATGACTTCAATGGCCGGCCGGCGTTTACCGACCCGGAGATCCTGCGTACCAACCTCGCCGCAGTGATCCTGCAGATGTTGCACCTGCGCCTGGGCGATATCGATGCCTTCCCGTTCATCGAACCACCGGATGGCAAGGCCATCAGCGACGGCTTCAACCTCTTGCAAGAGCTGTCGGCGGTCAACCGCGAGAACCAGCTGACCCCGCTCGGGCGGCAGCTGGCACGCCTGCCGATCGACCCACGGCTGGGGCGCATGTTGCTTGAAGGCGCGCGCCTGGGCAGCCTGCAGGAAGTACTGATCGTCACCAGTGCGCTGTCGGTGCAGGACCCGCGTGAACGTCCACCCGAGCGTCAGCAGGCGGCCGATCAGGCCCATGCGCAATGGAAGGACGTCGACTCCGATTTCGCCGGGCTGGTGAATTTGTGGCGCGGTTTCGAAGAGCAGCGCCTGGCCCTGACCGCCAACCCGCTGCGCAACTGGTGCCGCAAGAACTTCCTCAACTACCTGCGCCTGCGCGAGTGGCGTGATGCTCATCGGCAGCTGGCGTTGATCTGCCGTGACCTGCAACTGACCGTGAACAAAGAGCCGGTCGATTATCAGCGCATGCACAAGGCAATCCTCAGCGGCCTGCTCAGCCAGATCGGGCAGAAGACCGAAGAGGGCGATTACCTCGGTGCGCGGCAGCGGCGCTTCTGGATTCATCCATCGTCCGGCATCGGTCGCAAGCGCCCGCAGTGGGTGATGGCCGCCGAGCTGGTCGAAACCACCAAGCTGTATGCGCGCATGGTTGCCAAGATCGAACCGGACTGGATCGAGCCGTTGGCCGGCCACCTGATCAAGAAGAACCACTTCGAGCCGCACTGGGAGAAGAAGCGTGGCCAGGTGGTCGCCTTCGAGCAGATCACCCTCTATGGGCTGATTCTGGTCGGTCGCCGCCCGGTGCATTACGGCCCGATCGATCCGGTTGTTTCGCGTGAGCTGTTTATCCGCGAAGGACTGGTTGGCGGCGAAATCCAGTCGCGGGCCAAATGCCTGACGTCCAACAAGCGCCTGCTCGAGCAGCTCGACGAGCTCGAGGCCAAGGCCCGCCGCCGGGATATTCTGGCCGACGAAGAAACCCTCTACGGTTTCTACGAAGCACGCCTGCCGGCAGAGATTCACCAGACCGCGACCTTCGATGCCTGGTACCGCATGACCAGCCAGAAGGACGCCAACCTGCTGATCATGCGCGAAGAGGATGTGCTCGCTCGCGAGGCTAGCGAAGTCACTGCCGCGCAGTATCCGGACACCTTGAAGATCGGTGATCTGAGCCTGTCGCTGAGCTATCACTTCGAGCCCAATCATCCGCGCGACGGCGTCACCGTGCGGGTGCCGGCGCCGCTGTTGCCGAGCCTGCCGGGCGAGCGTCTGGAGTGGCTGGTGCCGGGCCTGCTCGAAGCCAAGTGCATTGCCCTGGTGCGCAGCCTGCCCAAGGCGCTGCGCAAGAACTTCGTGCCGGTGCCGGACTTCGTCAAAGCGGCGCTTTCGCGCATGACCTTTGGCCAGGGCAGCCTGCCTCAGGCCCTTGGCCAGGAGTTGCTGCGCATGACCGGTGCGCGCGTCTCGGACGAAGCCTGGGCCGAAGCCGTCGAGCTGGTCGAGAGCCATCTGCGGATGAACATCGAGGTGGTCGACGGCGAGGGCAAGTTCCTCGGCGAGGGCCGTGATCTGGCCGAGCTGACTGCACGCTTTGTTGCCGCCAGCCAGGCGGCGTTGGCCATGCCACGTACCGAAAAATCCGACCAGCCGGTACAGGCCAAGGCCTTTACCCCGGTAGCCGAGACCGCCCAGCAGAAGATCGCCGGGTTGTCGATGACAGTGTATCCGGCGCTGGTCGAGGACAAGGGCGCGGTCCGTGAAGGGCGTTTTTCGACCCAAGCCGAGGCCGAGTTCCAGCACCGCCGGGCGTTGCAGCGGTTGCTCCTGCAGCAGTTGGCAGAGCCGGCCAAGTTCCTGCGCAGCAAGCTGCCGGGGCTGACCGAGCTGGGCTTGCTGTACCGCGACATGGGCCGGGTCGAGGCACTGGTCGAGGATATTCTCCTGGCCAGCCTCGACAGCTGCATCCTCGACGGCGAGGCGCAGTTGCCACGCGATGGCGCCGTACTGGCGTCGCTGGCCGAGCGCAAGCGTGGCAGCTGGGCGGAGCATGCCGAGCGGCTGGCGCGCCTGAGCCTGGAGATCCTCAAGCTGTGGCATGGCCTGCAAAAGCGCTTCAAGGGCAAGATCGAGCTGAGTCAGGCGGTGTCGCTGAACGACATCAAGCAGCAGTTGGCCAACCTGGTCTATCCAGGGTTTATTCGAGAGACACCGGCGCAGTGGCTCAAAGAGCTGCCGCGTTACCTGAAGGCGATCGAGCTGCGCCTGGAAAAGCTGGGCAGCCAGGTGCAGAAGGACCGGGTCTGGAGTGGCGAACTGGCCAACCTCTGGGCGCAGTACAAAGCCCGCGCCGACAAGCACGCCCAGGAAGGCAAGCGCGATGAGCAGTTGGTGCTGTATCGCTGGTTGCTGGAAGAGTATCGGGTGTCGTTATTCGCCCAGCAGTTGGGGACCAAGGTTGCGGTTTCGGACAAGCGCCTGAGCAAGCAGTGGAGCCAGGTAGAAGGCTAAATTGCTGAAGTTGTGGCAAACTCGCTGCAGGTTTTCAGCGAGACCTGGCCAGGCCGGCATGGGCAGCAATACGCCGATGCAGGTGTGGCCAGGCGCAACGTTCGAAGGCACAGCCTTCGGCCGTTTCAAGGCAGACAATTACAGGTTCAACTTGGTACCAAGGTGCCATTAGCCAAACCCTATTTCGGCCAACGCCCCAGCGTGATGGCCTTCGACCAGAGGAACGATCGTGCATAACGTCGTGATCAGCGGCACCGGCCTGTTTACTCCGGCCCAGAGCATTTCCAATGAAGAACTGGTGGAGTCGTTCAACACCTGGGTGCAGCAATTCAATGCCGACAACGCCGACGCCATCGAGCGTGGCGAGGTCGAGGCTCAGGCCGAATCCAATGCGGCCTTTATCGAAAAGGCTTCGGGCATCAAGAGCCGCTTCGTCATGGACAAGGCCGGCATCCTCGACCCGCAGCGGATGAAGCCGCTGCTGCCTGAGCGCAGCAACGAAGAACAGTCGATCCTCTGCGAGATGGCCGTGAGCGCGGCGCTGATGGCATTGCAACGCGCTGGCCGCACTGCGGCCGATGTCGATGGCGTGATCGTCGCCTGCTCCAACCTGCAGCGGCCATACCCGGCCATCGCCATCGAAGTGCAAGCTGCGTTGGGCATCCAGGGCTTTGCCTTCGACATGAACGTGGCCTGCTCCTCGGCGACTTTCGGCATCCAGACCGCTGCCAACAGCGTGCAGCTCGGGCAGGCGCGGGCGGTGCTGATGGTGAACCCTGAGGTGTGCACCGCGCACCTGAACTTCCGTGATCGCGACAGCCATTTCATCTTTGGTGACGGCGCTACGGCTGTGCTGATCGAGCGTGCCGACCTGGCGACCTCGGCGCATCAGTTCGAGATCGTCAGCAGCAAGTTGCTGACCCAGTTCTCCAACAACATCCGCAACAACTTTGGCTTCCTCAACCGCACTGCCGAAGACGGTGAGGGTGCTGCCGACAAGCTGTTCGTGCAGGAAGGTCGCAAGGTGTTCCGCGAAGTGTGCCCGATGGTGGCCGAGCTGATTGCTCAGCATTTGGCCGAGAACGATCTGCAGGCCAGTGACGTGCGCAGGTTCTGGCTGCATCAGGCCAACCTGAGCATGAACCATCTGATCGTGAAGAAGCTGGTCGGCCACGAGGTGGCTGAAGAGGATGCGCCGGTGATTCTTGATCGGTATGCCAATACCAGCTCGGCGGGCTCGGTGATTGCCCTGCATTTGTATCAGGATGATCTGCCCAAGGGCGCGTTGGGTGTGCTGAGTTCGTTTGGGGCGGGGTATTCGATTGGCAGCGTGATCCTGCGCAAGCTGTGATCTAACAGCGAGGCTGCTTTGCAGCCCTTTCGCGACACAAGAGACCGCGCTAGCCAGTCATGCGCGGTCCTCTGTAGGAGCGGCCTTGTGTCGCGAAATGAGGGCGCAGCCCTCACTGGCGTACCATCCGGACGACCTGATCACACATCCCTCAGCGCCACCGCGACTACCGTATCCGAACCCCACAAAAGGAGCAGGACATGGAAAGTCCCCACGCCCACAGCTTACGCCGTGGCCGAATATCCGAGCCCGGACGCTCATGTTTGCTCACCAATACGCGCGGGGATCGTGCGCAGAGTTGGTGGGTATTCGCATTGGGATTGTGTTTGGCTGTAGCGGCCCCGGTGAGGGCTGCGCCCTCATTTCGCGACACAAGGCCGCTCCTACAAGAGACCGCGGTGTAGGAGCGGCCTTGCCGGGGCGCCGGACCGGTCGGAAAGGGCCGCAAAGCGGCCCCAGATTACTCGGTTAGAACTTGGCTTCCAGATCCACCTGCAGAGTGTCGACATCGGCATTGCTGTTCGGCAGTTGCGACAGGTCGGTCTTGGCCATCAGGTAAGCAGCGCCCACCGAGAAGTTCTTGTCGATTTCGTAACCGACCTTGAACTTGTGCCCACGCGAACCGGTGTAGCCGTTGCCGAAGTCAGAGTCGGTGAACAGGCTGACCACAGCGTTGCGTTGCACGTCGCGGTAGTTGTAATCCAGGCTCCAGGCGCCCAGCTTGGTCTTCAGACCCGCCAACCAGGCCTGATCTTCGCCATCGGTGCTGTCGGTGTTCTTCACGTACTGACCATAGGCCGAGAGTGGCAGCGCGAGGCCGGTCAGGTCGATCTGGCCAAAGCCTTCAACGAGGTTGAACTCGTTGGTGGTGTTGCCGAACGAGCGCAGGATGGTCGCTTCCTTGTCGTTATCGTAACCGTAGATGCTGGCGCCAACGGTGACCTTGAGCGTGTCTGCCGGAGCGAAGCGTGCACCCAACTGGCCGTGGTAGACCTGCGCATCATGCTTGTACTGCACACCGTCGCCGTCGACGTTGTCCTTGAGGGTGTACTGACCGGCGCTGGCAAACACTTCGGCGCCGCCCAGGTCGGTCTTGTAGGTAGCCGCCACGCCTTCGGGGTTGATGTCGCTGTCCCAGATGATGTCGCCCATGCTCACCCATGGCTGAGCCATTTTACCGCCGATCAAATGCAGGCCGGGCAGGGCAGTCGGGTGCCAGTCGAGGTAAGCCAGGTCGACCCACAGCGACTTCTTGTCGAAGTAGTTATCCAGGCTCTGGTTGGTCGAACGGCGGTCGGCGCTGCTGCCGGTGGCGATACGCACGCCTGCATCGACCTGTGGGTTGATCTCGCTGTAGAAGCCGACGCGAGCACGCACGCGCTGACGGTCCTGGTTGCCGCTGGAGGCGTTCGGGTCGTCGACATTGACGTCTTCGTAACGCAGGCGCACATCACCTTTGACCTGGGTCTTGGCCGCCCAGGCGACTTTCTGTTCGAAGGAGCTCATGCGTTCGGCCTGGGCTTTCTGCGTGGCTTTTTCCTTGGTTTCCTGAGACAGGTCGGCCTGCAGCTCGTTGTACTGTGCCTGGTTGATCGAACCATTGGCGCGGAGCATCTCGAGCAGCTTGGCGTCGACTGCAGCACTGGCTGGAGTACTCAGAGCCAGCATCAGACCGGTCAGGCTCACTCCAGTTAGTGTAGAAACAAGACGCATAAAGTTCTCCCGTGTTGAGCAATATGGGGAGGCTTGGACGCCCACCCCCGAGTTGGCAATTCTGCGCAAAGCGCCTGAATAGACAGGTCGCCGCGGTTTCGAAAACAGGCGCAAGTATTGCGGGGGGCAATGACAGAATAATGTCTATTTAGTGGCACTGCGGTTAAACAGTCCGCCTGGATTTGTCAGTGGCGCCATCCTTGCCGGATACTGGCGGCCACCTCGACGAGCGCTTATATCGTGATCAGCTTGTACAGCCTTGCCCACATCCGCGACCTGCCAGCCGCTAGCTGGGATGCACTGGTGCCCGCTGGCCAGCCGTTTTTGCGGCATGCCTTTCTCAGTGCCATGGAAGACAGCGGCAGTGTGGTACGGGCCACCGGCTGGGCCGCCGAGCACTTGGTGCTGGAGCGCGACGGCGAGGTGCGCGCGCTGTTGCCGGCCTATCGCAAGTGGCATTCGTTTGGCGAGTATGTGTTCGATCACGGCTGGGCGGATGCCTGTGCCCGGGCCGGTATCGCCTACTACCCCAAGCTGCTCGGCGCGGTGCCGTTCAGCCCGGTCAGTGGCCCACGCGTGCTGATGCAGGATTCAGCCGACGGCTTGCTGTTGTTGCAGGCGTTGCCTGAATACCTGAACAAGGGCGGGTTGTCCGGCGCGCATATCAACTTCACCGACACCGCGCTGGACCAGACCATCGCCGGCTTGCCGGGATGGCTGGAGCGCCTCGGTTGTCAGTTTCACTGGCGCAACCGCGGCTATCGAGATTTCCAGGACTTTCTCGACACGCTCAGCTCGCGCAAGCGCAAGCAGATGCGCAAGGAGCGTGAGCAGGTGGTTGGCCACGGTATCGACTTCCAGTGGTACCGCGGTGATCAGCTAAGTGAGCTGCAGTGGGACTTTGTCTACCTGTGCTACGCCAACACCTACACCATCCGCGGGCGGGCGCCGTATCTGACCCGTGAGTTCTTCAGCCTGCTGGCCGAGCGCATGCCCGAGGCCATCCGCGTGGTGATCGCGCGTCAGGCCGGCCGCGATGTGGCCATGGCCTTGAGCCTGGTCGGCGGCGACAGCCTGTTCGGGCGGTACTGGGGCTGCCTGGATGAGTTCGACCGGCTGCACTTCGAGACCTGTTTTTATCAGGGCATGGACTTCGCTATCGCTGAAGGGCTGCAACGTTTTGATGCTGGCGCGCAGGGCGAGCACAAGCTGATTCGCGGCTTCGAGCCAGTCATCACTCGCTCGTGGCATTACCTGCTGCATCCAGGCTTGCGGGAGGCGGTCGCGGAGTTTTTGCAGCAGGAGGGGGAGGGCGTCAGAGCTTACGCCGAAGAGGCGCGGGGCATGCTGCCTTATCGTCAGGAGTAAGGGTCAGCAAGGTGTACGCCGAGCCTGTGCAGGCCCGGCGCGACAAGGCTGTCAGTCGACCCCGACGAAGCCGCCCGTCTGGTGTTGCCACAAGCGTGCATACAAGCCCTGATGGGCAAGCAGTTCGGCGTGGGTGCCGGTCTCGACCACATGGCCCTGGTCAAGTACGACCAGTCGATCCATGCGCGCGATGGTCGACAGTCGGTGGGCAATGGCGATCACCGTCTTGCCCTGCATCAGCGTCTCCAGGCTCTCCTGAATAGCCGCTTCCACCTCTGAGTCGAGTGCCGAGGTGGCTTCGTCCATGATCAGGATCGGCGCGTTCTTCAGCAGTACTCGGGCAATCGCGATGCGCTGGCGCTGGCCACCCGAGAGCTTGACCCCGCGCTCGCCCACATGCGCATCGAAGCCAGTGCGGCCCTGCGAGTCGGACAACTGGCCGATGAAGTCATCGGCCCTGGCCCCGCGCACAGCGGCCCAGACTTCCTCGTCGGTCGCGTCGGGCCTGCCGTACAGCAGGTTGTCGCGGATCGAGCGGTGCAGTAAGGAGGTGTCCTGGGTGATCATGCCGATCTGTGCGCGCAGGCTGGCCTGGTTGACCTCGGCGATGTTCTGCCCGTCGATCAGGATGCGCCCGCTTTCAACGTCGTACAGACGCAGCAGCAGGTTGACCAGAGTCGACTTGCCGGCGCCGGACGGGCCGATCAGACCGATCTTCTCACCCGGACGAATATCCAGGTTCAGGCCATCGATGACCTTGCGACCCTTGCCATAGTTGAAGCCGACGTTGTCGAAGCGCACCGCGCCGCGCGTCACTTCAAGCGCTGGTGCCTGCGCCTGATCGGTGACCGTGACCGGCTGGGCAATGGTCTGCAGGCCGTCCTGAACCATGCCGATGTTCTCGAAGATGCCGTTGACCACCCACATGATCCAGCCCGACATGTTGATGATGCGGATCGCCAGGCCGGTCGCGAGGGCAATGGCACCCACGGTAATCAGCGAGTTGCTCCACAGCCACAGCGCCAGGCCGGTGGTGGTGACTACCAGCAAACCGTTGAGCGTGGTGATGACCACATCCATGCTGGTGATCACGCGCGAGGCCAGCTGGGTTTTCTCGGTCTGCTCGCTGATCGCTTCACGGGCATACTGCTGCTCGTAGTCGGTATGGGCAAACAGCTTGAGGGTAGTGATGTTGGTGTAGCCGTCGACGATCCGACCCATCAGCTTGGAGCGCGCATCCGAAGACACCACCGCTCGCGCCTTGACCCGTGGCACGAAGTAGCAAAGTGCGCCGATGTAGCAGGCGATCCACACCAGCAGCGGTACCATCAGGCGCCAGTCGGCCTCGGCGAACAGCACCAGCGCACTGATCGCGTAGATCAGCACGTGCCACAGCGCATCCACCGCCTGCACCGCCGAGTCGCGCAGCGAGTTGCCGGTCTGCATGATGCGCTGGGCGATGCGCCCGGCGAAGTCGTTCTGGAAGAAGTTCATGCTCTGCTTGAGCACGTAGTTGTGGTTTTGCCAGCGGATCATGCTGGTCATGCCCGGGCTGATGGTCTGGTGCACCAGCAGGTCATGCAGGCCGAAGAACAGCGGCCTGATCAGCAGCACCACCACCAGCATCCACAGCAGCTCGGCGCCGTGCAGGCTGAAGAAGTTCGGGTCCGGGGTGCCCTGGGCGAGGTCGATGATCCGGCTCAGGTAGCCGAACATCGCCACCTCGATCAGCGCTGCGACCAGGCCGACGATCAGCAGGGCAACGAAGCTCGGCCAGACCTGACGCAGGTAGTACAGGTAGAAGGCCCACACCGTACTTGGTGGAGCCTCGCTCGGAGCATCACGGAAGATATCGATGAGCTTTTCGAAACGGCGGTACAGCATGGGCATTGCAACTCCTGTTCTACCCGACCGCAGGCAGTATCACGTCCCTGTGAAACCAGCGGTCAGTCGATGCGTTTGGCGGACTTGATGAACACCGGGTCAGCCGGGACATCACGCATGCCTTTTTTCACGGTGGTCTGCGAATTGACGATCTGATCGACCACTTCCATACCCTTGGTGACCTTGCCGAACACTGCATAGCCAGCGTCACGGCCCGGGTCGAGGAAGGCGTTGTCATTCACGTTGATGAAGAACTGGCTGGTGGCCGAGTTAGGGTTGGACGTGCGCGCCATCGACAAAGTGCCGCGGGTGTTGCGCAGGCCATTGCTGGCTTCGTTCTTGATCGGGTCTTTGGTGTCTTTCTGCACCATCTGCTCGGTGAAGCCACCGCCCTGCACCATGAAGCCCGGAATGACCCGGTGGAAGATGGTGTTGTTGTAGAAGCCGCTGTCCACGTACTGCAGGAAGTTCTTGGTGCTGATCGGTGCTTTTTCGGCGTTCAGCTCGATTTCGACCGGACCGAAGCTGGTGTCGAGCAGCACGTGCGGGGTCTTGTCCGAAGCCAGGACGCTAGTGGCAAAAGCAACCGAACAGGCAGCGAGCAGAATTTTTTTCAGCATGGGCTCAAAGATCCTTGAGAGGTGGAAACGCTAGTGAGGAACTGCAGCAGGGTCTGGTTGAAGACCTCGGCTTGATCAAGCGGCGTAGCGTGCCGCGAATCTTCGATTACCGCCAGCCTGGCGTGCGGGATCCGTTCGACGTAACGCTGTTTTAGTTGTACCGGGGTGTAATCGTGGTCGGCGGCGATCACCAGTGTCGGACACTGGATCTGGCCGATGCGTTCCGCCACGCCCCAGTCGACGATGGCGTCGAAGCTCTTCAGGTAGGCGCGCTTGTCGTTGCGCGCCCAGCGCTGGATCATCTTCTCCCGCAGATCAGCCTGCTCGGGTTTGGGGAACAGGCGCGCGGCCAGGCCCTTGCCCACCGTCTCGACACTCAGGGCGCGGGCCAGGGCCCAGCGCTTGGCCCACCAGAGCCAATCGCTGCGGGTGCGCCGTTTGACCTCGGGGGCGCTGTTGACGATACACAGGCTGCGCAACCAGCGCGGGTGATCGACGGCGAACTGAAAGCCGATCATGCCCCCCATCGACAAGCCAACCAGATGCACCGGGCCGGTCTGCAGGTGTTCGAGCAGGGCCAGCAGGTCTTCGCTGAAGGTTGCGATCTGGTAGCCGTCGGTGGGTTTGTCCGAGCGGCCATGGCCGCGGCTGTCGAGCAGGATCACCCGGTAGTGCTGACTCAGCAGCGGCACCTGCAGCTCCCAGTCGAGGCTGCTCGAACCGAGGCCATGCAGCAGCACCAGCGGTTCGCCCTGACCGTATTGCTGGTAGTGCAGGGTGCAGCCTTCATGTTCGAAATAGGCCATGGGCGCGGGTTTCTCAGGCTTGTGGAGGGGCGGCGAAAGGCACGTCCAGTGGCGCGGTGTCGAAGCTGCGCAGCAGATCGATTAGGATCTGCGTGGCCGGGCCGAGGGCTTTCTCTTTGCTCGAGTAAAGGTAGAACAGTGGGTGGCGACTGCCACCTTGATCCAGTTGCAATGGCTTGAGCAGCCCCTCGCGCAGCTCGCGCTCGATCATGTGCCGCGGCAGCCAGGCAAAGCCCAGACCGCTGCCGACAAAGGTCGCGGCGGTGCCCAGGCTACCGACTGTCCAGCGCTGCTCGGCGCCGAGCCAGCCGACATCTTTCGGTTGAGCGCGGCCGGAGTCGCGGATCACCACCTGCAACTGGCTTTCCAGATCCTGGAAGGTGATCTCGCGGCCCAGTCGGTGCAGGCTGTGTTCCGGGTGGGCGACGGCGATGAACTCGACCGAACTCAGCTCGGTGCCCAGGTAACCGCCGATGCTGAAGCTGCTGATGGCAAGGTCGGCGATGCCTTCGTGGAGCACTTCTTCGACCCCGGACAACACCTCTTCGCGCAGGCGCACGCGGCAGCCGCGGCTTTGCGGCATGAACGCGCTCAGTGCGCGCACCAGGCGGGCGCTGGGGTACGCTGCATCGACTACCAGGCGCACCTCGGCTTCCCAGCCTTGTTCCATATGGTGGGCCAGGTCTTCCAGCTGACTGGCCTGCTTGACCAGGTGCCGCGAGCGGCGCAGCAGCACGTTGCCGGCTTCGGTCAGCACGGCCTTGCGCCCGTCGATGCGCAGCAGCGGCACGCCGAGTTGCTCCTGCATGCGCGCCACGGTGTAGCTGACCGACGATTGCGAACGGTGCAGGGCGTCGGCTGCCTGGGCAAACCCGCCGTGGTCGACCACTGCCTGCAGGGTTCGCCACTGATCAAGGGTTACGCGCGGCGCTTTCATCTTCGGCTCCTGTTGTCCTAAGCTGCGCTCTTTCAAGGAGAGCGCCCTGTGAAGAAATATTGTCTGGCTGTCTTGCTGTGCCTGCCATTGAGCGCAATGGCTTACCCGATCGATGTGACCAAGGACATCAGCGGGGTGAAGATCGACTACACCGCCTATGACACTGATCAGGACATCGGCAGCATTACCGTGAACAACTACGGCGAAGTGGCCGCGGCGTGCAAGGTCAGCTTTCGCAACGGCCCGGAAGCGCCTCGCGTGCGGCGCGTCGTGGTGCCGGCAAACAAAAGCGTGGACGTGACCGCGAAGTTCAACCGGCAGATCATCAAGCTGCGCATCGCGCTGAGCTGTCAGCCGCAATAAAACGGATAAATCGATAGATTGGCTCTACTTTTTACGCTTTTTTATCGATAGGTCAACCTCTAATCTCGCCTCCATTGAATCGCACCCCGTTTATGCCAATGGAGGCAGCATGTCCCACGTATTGATCATCGAAAGCAGCGCCCGCCAGCAAGATTCCGTGTCGCGCCAGCTGACCCGCGACTTCATCCAGCAGTGGCAAGCGGCGCATCCTGGCGACCAGATCAATCTGCGCGACGTTGCCGCCAACCCGCTGCCGCACCTTGACGCCGACCTGCTCGGCGGCTGGATGAAGCCTGCGGAGCAACGGTCCATGCCTGAGCAGGAGGCTTTCGAGCGCTCCAACCAGCTGACTGACGAACTGCTCGCCGCCGACGTGCTGGTGATGGCGGCGCCGATGTACAACTTCACCATTCCCAGCACCCTCAAGGCCTGGCTGGACCATGTGCTGCGCGCAGGTATCACTTTCAAGTACACCCCGACCGGACCGCAGGGCTTGCTGCAAGGCAAGCGCGCCATCGTTCTGACTGCCCGTGGCGGCATTCATGCCGGTGCCGGCAGCGATCATCAGGAACCGTACCTGCGTCAGGCCATGGCCTTCATCGGCATTCACGACGTGGAGTTCATCCACGCCGAAGGGCTGAACATGAGTGGTGATTTTCACGAGAAGGGCGTCAACCAGGCCAAGGCCAGGCTGGCCGCGCTGGCGTGAGTCACTGAGGCTTGATGTTGCCCGCTGCAGATCTGTTGCCCAGGGTGGCGCAACCGGCTAAGGTCGCCGCCTTGATTTGCGAGAGAGCACCATGGGCTACCTGATTATCGTCGCGCTGATCCAGGCGTTTTCCTTCAGCCTGATCGGCGAGTACCTGGCCGGCAACGTCGACAGCTACTTCGCCGTGCTGGCGCGGGTGCTATTGGCCGGGCTGGTGTTTCTGCCGCTGACCCGCTGGCGCCAGGTCGAACCGCGCTTTTTGCGCTCGATGCTGCTGATCGGTGCCCTGCAATACGGCGTCACCTACGTCTGCCTGTACCTGAGCTTCCGCGTGCTGACTGTGCCCGAGGTGCTGCTGTTCACCATCCTCACGCCGTTGCACGTGACCTTGATCGAAGACGCCCTGAACCGACGCTTCAACCCTTGGGCGCTGGTGGCTGCACTGGTGGCAGTGGCAGGTGCGGCGGTGATCCGCATGGACAGCATCAGTGGCGAATTCTTCATCGGCTTCCTGCTGCTGCAACTGGCCAACTTCACCTATGCCGCAGGTCAGGTGCTGTATCGCCACCTGATCGCCCGCAACCCTAGCGACTTACCTCACTACAGACGCTTCGGCTACTTCTACCTCGGTGCGCTGCTGGTGGTGCTGCCCGCGTTTCTGCTGTTCGGCAATGCCCAGCGCCTGCCGAGCACCGATGTGCAGTGGCTGGTGCTGTTGTTCCTGGGGCTGGTGCCGACGGCGCTGGGGCTGTACTGGTGGAACAAGGGCGCCTGCCTGGTTTCTGGCGCAACGCTTGCGGTGATGAACAACCTGCATGTGCCAGTGGGCTTGCTGCTCAACCTGCTGATCTGGAACCAGCACGAGCCGCTTGGGCGCTTGCTGATAGGTGGCTTGATCATTCTGGCCTCGGTCTGGCTCAGCCGGCTGGGCAGCAATCACGCTGCGCCAGCCGTTGGCGGGGTCAGGCGATAGCCTGACCTTGATAGCGCTCGGCGACGACGGACTGGCGAATCTCTGCCAGCAAGCCTTGCCGGGCAAGCTGCAGCGCATCCCAGCGTGCAGCGTCCTGCAGGGGCGGGATGGTCACCGGCTCGCGGCGGTCGAAGCCGACCAGGGCAGCGTCGACCAGCTCGCCCACGGCCATCACCTCAGTCAGGGTATTGATGTCGATACCGGCACGATCCCAGATTTCCGTGCGTGTCGCCGCAGGCAGAACCGCCTGGACATAGACGCCCTTGGGCGCCAGTTCAAGGCTCAGCCCCTGTGACAGGAACAACACGAACGCCTTGGTCGCGCCGTACACGCTCATGCCGAATTCCGGCGCCAGGCCCACCACAGAACCGATATTGATGATTGCGCCGCTGCCGGCCTGCGCCAGCCGTGGCGCGATCGCGCTGGCCAGTCGAACCAGGGCGGTGGTGTTCAACGCGACCAGGTTGGCCACGCTGTCCGTTGATTGCTCGATAAAGCTGCCGGATTGCGCGGCGCCGGCGTTGTTGACGAGCAGGGTGATGCTGCTGTCATCGCGCAAGCGGGCTTCGACGGTCGCCAGGTCGCTGCTTTGCGTCAAGTCAGCCTGAATCACATCGATGGCCACGGCATATTGCTGGCTCAGCGTTGCGGCGAGGGCATCCAGGCGGGTCTTGTCACGGGCTACCAACACCAGATCATGGCCGCGCTGGGCGAAGCGCTCGGCGTAGGTTGCGCCGATGCCAGAAGAAGCGCCGGTGATCAGTACGGTTTCAGCATTGTTCATGGACGAGTACTCAAGGTGAGTGGCTGTTGGAACAGTCAGATGGGGAAGCGGTTTATGATGTCGATCGCAATCAAAACTGTCAACGGTTTTGATTATGGTCGACATCAGAGTATGCTGGGCCATCGTTACGAAGTCCCCGAGGCGCCCCATGAAGATCACCAAGACGCAATCACTCGCTAATCGCGCGCATATCGTCGAGACGGCTTCGCAGCTGTTTCGTGAACGCGGCTACGACGGTGTGGGTGTGGCCGAGCTGATGGCCACTGCCGGGTTCACGCAAGGGGGGTTCTACAAGCACTTTGGCTCAAAGGCCGACCTGATGGCCGAAGCGGCAGCGCTCAGCCTGGAGAGGTCTGCCGCCGGTGCGTGCACTATTGGCCTGGAGGAGTTCGTCAATCGCTACGTCTCCCGCGCCCACCGAGATGGCAGAGACACAGGTTGCACCGTTGCAGCCTTGGGTGGCGATGCTGCTCGTCAGTCCGATGAGGTCAAGGCGACCTTCGCCAGCGGCATCGAAAAGACCCTTGCAGCCCTTGAAGAGAAGTACCGGGCGGGGGCAGGGGCGACGCCCGAGCAGGCGCGCGCGAAGGTCGTGAGCCTGTTTACTCATGCCGTGGGTGCCGTCATGTTGTCGCGGGCGTGCCCGGATGACTCAGCGCTGGCAGATGAAATACTGCAAGCGTGCCGGGCCGAGCTGCTGGATGCGCTGGCTGCCGACTGAGCAAGGCTTGCGCGGCTGCGCAAACCTTGCGGTCATTTTCTCGGTGATCAGCTGGCGTGGTGCGGCAGCGGTGACAAGCCACTGCTCTTGATCGCCGCATCTGCCTGAGGCGAAGCGAGGTATTCAAGCAGTGCCTTGGCCGCTGCCTGATGCTGGCTTTTGCTGACCATGGCGCCGGAATACATGGTCATCTTCTGTGCCTCGGCCGGGATCAAGCCAACGATGTTGATGCCCGGTACCGGCTTGAGTTCGCTGAGCTGCTGAAAGCCGATCTGCGCCTGCCCGCGAGCGATCACTGCACCGACCGGTTCGGCCGGGATCATGTGGGCTTTGGCATCGAACTCCGACCCCAGCTGCATACGTGGGAACAACGTCCTGGACAGATAAACACCGCTGGCGCTGTCCGAATAGGCGACCGATTTGCTCTCCACCAGCACCTTGCGCAGGTTCTGCATCGTGCTGATGTCCGGCTTCGGCTCGCCTCGACGCACGGCCATGGCAATGAACGATTTGCCCAGGTCGACGCGGCTGGCCTTGTCTGCCTGGCCGTCAGCGACCAGCGTGTCCAGCGCCGAGCCGACCATCAGGACCACGTCAGCATCCTCACCCTTGGCCAGCCTGTTGGGGATCGCCTGCGGGGTGTCGCCCATCGACGGCGCCGCCAGAACATTCAGTTTGACCCCGAACTTTTTCTGGTAAGCCGGCGCCACTTCGCGAATCGCACCCATGATGCCGCCCGAGCTGAGCACGGTAAGGGTGTTCGCGTCGCCAGGTACGGCTTCAGTTGCCGAGCACGTGAAGGTGGCCAGCAACAGTGCCGCGCAGGACATCGTTCGAAGCATGGGAATGTTCTCCGGAGCAAAAGAATCCAGATTACTGAGGCGCAGCCCCCGGTTCAGTTAACGGGCCGTGAAGGATGTTTCATGTTCTGAGCAAGCGGCGTGAACGACTATTGCCTATGTCGGTACAGCAGGGCAGACGCTGCGGCATCGGGCACTGGCTTGCGAGGTGATAAATCGCGGGCAAAAGAAAGCCCGCTGCTAGGCGGGCAAGTTCAATCACACGTAGGGATAGCTAGAGATTGCGCCCCTTGCCGTGAAAATTAAGTGAAAGTGAAGTCAACACGCCGTCAGATTTCACACACCAGTCCGATGCCAGCTGTAGCGTTCAAATGGCTGCAGATTCAGCCTCTGAAGTAGGGTTTGGATATAGCGATTGATAACAAAGACGCATCAATCCATGAAAATTAAACACTAACTGTTTCAAAATGTGTCCCGCATACTCTAGTTTAGAGCGTAACAAGCATTTCAAGAATATCGCTGGAGATCCGTCATGCATGCTTCATCCCCCGCTGCGGGCACTGCCCGTTCCCGCGCCGCAGCCGTGTTCCGCGTCACCTCGGGTAATTTTCTCGAGCAGTTCGACTTCTTCCTGTTCGGCTTCTACGCCACTCAGATTGCGACCGCATTCTTTCCTGCGGCGAGTGAATTCGCTTCCCTGATGATGACCTTTGCGGTGTTCGGCGCGGGCTTCCTCATGCGCCCGCTGGGCGCCATTGTGCTCGGTGCCTACATCGATGACGTGGGCCGGCGCAAAGGTTTGATCGTGACCCTGTCGATCATGGCCAGCGGTACGCTGTTGATCGTGCTGGTGCCCGGATACGCCAGCATTGGCCTGTGGGCACCGGCCCTGGTCTTGCTCGGACGGCTGCTGCAGGGCTTCTCGGCTGGCGCCGAATTGGGCGGGGTGTCGGTCTACCTGTCGGAAATGGCCACGCCTGGGCGCAAGGGCTTCTACACCAGCTGGCAGTCCGGCAGCCAGCAAGTGGCGATCATCGTTGCCGCAGCACTGGGCTACGGCTTGAACCAGTGGTTGGCGCCTGAGCAGATCAGTGAATGGGGCTGGCGCGTACCGTTTGCCGTGGGTTGCATGATCATCCCGTTCATCTTCCTGCTGCGGCGCAGCCTGCAGGAAACCGAAGAGTTCGCCAATCGCGCCCATCGTCCGACCATGAAGCAGGTGGTGGCAACACTGGCCAGCAACTGGGGTGTTGTCATCGGCGGCATGTTGATGGTGGCAATGACCACCAGCGCGTTCTACCTGATCACCGTGTATGCACCGACCTTCGGCAAGACCGTACTCAACCTGACCACCACCGACGCCTTGCTGGTGACGCTGCTGGTCGGCGTATCGAACTTCTTCTGGTTGCCCATCGGCGGCATGCTCAGCGACCGCTTCGGGCGCAAGCCGATGATGATAGCGATGACCGTGCTGACGCTGTTCACCGCTTACCCGGCGCTGTCGTACCTGGCTCAGGCAGCGAGCTTCTCGCACATGCTTGAAGTGCTGCTGTGGTTCTCGTTCCTCTATGCGCTCTACAACGGTGCAATGATCCCGGCGCTGACCGAGATCATGCCGGTCGAGGTGAAAGTGGCCGGGTTCTCGCTGGCTTACAGCCTGGCCACGGCGTTGTTTGGCGGCTTCACCCCAGCCATGTCGACCTGGCTGATCCACCTCACCGGTGACAAGGCTGCGCCGGCGTACTGGGTAACCTTCGCTGCTGGCTGCGCGTTGTGTACCACGCTGGTGTTGTACCGCCGGGTCAAGACCGCTCAGCCACACGCGGCGGTTTGATCGGGTTGTGATGACGCCTGGCGGCTCAGCTGCCAGGCATCAGCCCGCGCGTGGCGCTGCAGGTTACCGGGTGGCGGCAGGGTGCCTATGATACGCCGAACTGACGGCGCCTGGCCTGACGAGAATCGCTGGCAAAAGAAAGCCCGCTGCTAGGCGGGCTAAGGTCTATCACGTAGGGATGGGTATAGACTGCCAAGTCGCTCGTGAAAACTAAGTGAAAGGCTGGTCAACGGCGTGTCAGACCTGCGCCCCTTTTGCCTCGGATGCCTCTGGAGAATCGCCATGGCTGATGCAAGCAACGATGATCGTCCCGTGTACCAGGCCGCCTGCCATTGCGGCACTGTGCAGTTTTCAGTGCGCTTGACCGATGGTGTGCGTACTGCGCGCCGGTGCAACTGCTCGCTCTGCCGTATGCGCGGTGCCGTTGCGGTATCAGCCAACCTGGACGATATCACCGTCACCCAAGGGCAAGAGGCGCTCACGCTTTATCAGTTCCACACGCGTGAAGCCAAGCACTACTTCTGCTCCAAGTGTGGCATCTACACCTTCCATCAGCGCCGTTCTGCGCCTGATCAGTACGGGGTCAATGTGGCCTGTATTGAAGGCATGAGCCCGTTTGATTTCCCTGAGGTGACTGTCAGTGATGGCCGCACTCACCCTAAAGACCGCTTAGATGGGGGCTCGCGAGTGGCAGGCTGGCTGCGCTACGAGAGCAATCCTGAGTGATTATCCAGCTTGTCTACTCGGCTTCCGAAACTGGCGGATGATCGATGCGATCAGCGTGGACAGCTCGCTGCCCTGCTCGGGCTGCGTCTGCAGCAGCTTCAAGCCTGCGCAGCGATACTGGCTTTGCTTTGGAACATGGCGGTGTCAGCCTTGAAAATCAAATCGTCGAGGTCTTCACCATCTTCCGGATACCACGCCACCCCTAGGCTGGCGCTAACCTTGATTTGGCTGTTTGCCCATGGAATGGGCAAGGCGACGGCTTCGCAGATTTCCCCGGTGACGCGCTGGATATCGTTTCGGTGATGCGCGCCGTCGAGCAGCACGACAAATTCATCACCGCCCATGCGCGCCGCTATTTCAAACTCGCAAATATTGGATTTTATTGCCGAGGCTGCGTGGATCAGCATGGCATCGCCCGCCTGGTGGCCATAACGATCATTGATCTGCTTGAAGTGATTCAAGTCGATATAGCACAAGGCCAGATGCTCTCCACGCTTTCTTGCGTCGAGCAGCCTCTGACTAGCGAAGGGAATAAAACTATTTCGATTTGGTAAGCCAGTCAGGCTGTCATAGAAAGCCAGCTTGTGTACTTCCTCTTGGGCGAGTTTGCGCAACTTTATCTCGTTGCGTAGATGGCGCTGGGCATTCAACAGAATCAGAGCGAACATCAGGACAAGCGCAGAGCCGATGCTGACCAGAACAATGGTCTTGCGCAGTCGCTCGACGAGTTGCGGCGGGTTGGGGTCGTAGATGAAGTTTTCCAATCCGGCAATACTGTCGACCATGCCCAGTTCGAGGAAAGTCTCAGCCATACGTTGCCAGCGCCCTGGGTTCATATGACCGATCTCGATCAGGTCAGATACCACCAGCGGACGCATGGCCTCAGCTTCGAATTGCAAGTGCGCGCGACTTTTCTCCACCGAATACTGATTGAGCAGCAGGTCTATGATTTGCTCTGGGTTATCCATCGCGTAGCGCCAGCCGCGCAGCGTGGCGCGGCGGAAGGCCTCGACGCGCTGCGGATGCTCGTCAATCTCGGCCTGGCTGGTGAACAGGATGTCGCTGTAGAAGTCGATCCCGTAAGTAACGGGCGAGATGATGTTGTATGCCACGCCCCGTTCTTGCAGGTAGAAGGGCTCGTTGGTCAGGTATGAGTTGAACGCCGTCACTTTACCGCTGGCCAGATCCCCAATTTGAAAACTGCTGGGTATCAGCTGTAGTTTTTCGAGGGATATACCTTCGCTACGGAACATCGCCAGAAAATCGGCATCTGTCTGCGCATTCATCAGCATCAACGGCTTGCCGATCAGGTCGTGCACAGTGCGAACGCCTTGGTCTGTACGAGCCACGAGCACGGAAGGTGAGTGCTGAAAAATCACCGCCAGAGCTACCAAGGGCTTTCCATGCAGGCGTGCGTAGAGCAATTCACTATTGGCTTCGCCGTACTGGGCACGCCCAGAGAGCACTTCTTCGACCGGTGTGACATTGGGGCCGCCTTCGTGCAAGCGCACGTCCAGCCCTTCTTCCTGGTAATAGCCCTGAGCGATGGCGGCGTAGTAGCCCGCGAACTGGAACTGATGTTTCCAACGTAGCTGTACATCAATCACTTGCGCAGCACTATTCTCTTGAGTGACAGGGCTCGCCCACGCAGCCTGAGCCGAGAGCAGCACAAAACACAGCAGTCGACGCAGCCGAACCAGCAGAACTCTCTCCGGCCGGTCGAGCGCGTTAGAACAGCAACGGAGGCTGGGCATCGTGAAGGTCCGTTAATCGCGCTCGTGGTTGAGCGTGCAAGGCGTTGCAGGGCATGGGTCGGCATTGTGACATCGCGCATGCAGGGCCAGCAATCGCCAGCCACGATAACCAAAGCGGCCGTTATCCTCGCTTCGGCGTGGCTGGAGCGTGCTTCCGTACAACAGGCAACTACTGGCCAAAAGGGGTCGGTCGGGCCCGACAGCTTTCGACCCCAAGCGGCTGTTCGCCCAGGCCGGCTAAGGGTTAATAGCTGCCACCTACACACCACTGCTACCCTTTCGCTGAATTTGGATCGACGCGTAAGGAGGGAAAATGTTGAAGGATGCCTACCGCTATAAAGTGTGGGCCGATGAGCGCACCTTGGCCGCTTTGGCAGACTTTGAAGGAAAGGGCCAGGCCACGCCAGCGTTCGAATTCATGCGCCAACAGCTCAACCATATGGTCATAGTCGAGGAATTGTTCAAAGCTCGCCTGCTGGGCGAGCAAGCGCCGCATCCTGCAACTAATACCGCGGTCATTCCTGATCTGCACGCCCTCACACAGCGCCTGACCGCATGCGATGCGTGGGCCACCGATTACCTGGCGCGCATTACCCCGACGGAGCTTTGCAGCACTGTAAGTTTTGTGTTTTCGGATGGGCAGCATGGGGCGTTGACGCGCCAGGAAATCCTCTTCCACCTCATCAACCACGGCACCTATCACCGGGGCGCGATTGGCCATGCGCTTGATCTGGTCGGAGGCAAACGTCCGGCTGATACCTACACCGTGTTCATTCATGGCGCCGAACCGCAGCGTCGCCAGTCGGCATCTGGATAGACGCGACATCTAGTGTTTCGAGATCTTCTGCTGGTGTCAGCGAAAGCCAGAGGGGAGCATGACTCGCGGCAACCGACGCCGAGTTTGAGCTGATCAACTACTACTTTCAGTCGTCCAGCGAAGGAGAAGGTCTCGAGATCGAAACACACTGAATCTGACCGCTTCGGCATTAAATCCAATGTCCGCAATCTACCCATAGCGGCCATTCGCGGAAGACAGTTACCGACCAGAGGCGGACGCTCAAGACTGGTTCCTTTCGGCCAATTGCTGCCATTCGGCCCCGTTTTGGGGGCAGACGAGAATGTTAAAAATGAATCGCCCCGAGTTTCATAGATGCCTTCGAGCCTCAGGGATGTAAGCGTGCGGCGAACTCACCTTGAGTAAGTCAGGCCGATACTTGCCGGCACTGATGCTGCAGCAACTGCTCCCTCTCGCTGGCCGGCTGCGTTGGCAGCCGCGTCAGCAATCCTTTGAGCCAGTAGGCATATAGATCATGCCCAGTGATGTGAGCCAAATGGATCAGACTATCGATCCTCGCCGCCCAACCGAGTTGTTCAGTTGTAACTCCAGCGCATTGTAAGCTCCTGCTGCCCCGTAACTGGATCATGCGACTCAGCAACAGTTGAAAAACCGCAAGCCTGATAAAATGCTATTGCTCGTTCGTTGGCACTATAGACATTCAGTTCAAGAGCCGTACGTAAGCGCTTGGCCTCTTGCAGTAGCTGTCGCCCCAACCCACGCCCTTGGGCGTGAGAACTGACAAACAACGCTTCTAGACGATTCTCATGCAACGACATAAAACCAAGTACCCGACCGTCGCCTTCAATTACAAAATTTTCGGCTTGTGGTAGGTAATGGTCGCGCATGGCACCTAATTGCTCCCGCCAGAACGCTTCAGGAATAAAATCATGTGCCTTGATTGAAGCGTCCAGCCACAGATCGAGGACATGGTTAATGTCGCAAGGTTGATAACGCCGGATCATACTGAATTCCTATTTAATGTTGTATTAGTGTCTGAGCAGCGTACATTGCGCAGCTAAAATGGCGCCCACTTGTGCGGCAGCAACTGCTCTATCTTGCTGTCCCGCTGTGTCGGCAGCCCCGTCAGCACATCTTTGAGATAGGCATACGGATCATGCCCATTCATGCGCGCCGATTGGATCAGGCTCATGATTGCAGCCGCCCGTTTGCCACTGCGCAACGACCCGGCAAACAGCCAGTTCGAGCGTCCGAGTGCCCATGGCCGTATCTGGTTCTCGACCTGGTTATTGTCGATGGGCACGGCCCCATCTTCCAGGTAGCGCGTCAGCGCTACCCAGCGTTTCAGTCTGTAGTCGAGGGCTTTGGCCGTGGCTGATCCATTGGGCACCAGGTCGCGCTGGGCCAACATCCAGTCATGCAGTGCTTTGCTGATCGGTACCGCCCTCTCCTGACGTATTCGCCAACGGTCTTCGTTGCTCATGTCCCGAGCCTGGCGTTCAACCTCGTACAAACCGCCAATTGAGTGCAGCGCCTGTTCGGCCAGCTGGCTTTTGTTAGCGACATGCAGGTCGAAGAACTTGCGGCGAGCATGAGCCATGCAGCCGATTTCAGTGATGCCTTGTTCAAAACCAGCTTTGTAGCCAGCGAAGTCATCGCAGACCAACTTGCCGCTCCAGGGGCCCAGGAAGTTACGCGCATGTTCGCCGGCACGGCTTGGGCTGAAGTCATACACCACTGCTTTCAGTGCCGAGAACGGCGTGCTGCTGTAGGCCCAGACGTAGGCCCGATGGGTTTTCTTCTCGCCTGGCGCAAGCATTTGAACCGGTGTTTCGTCAGCGTGAATCACGCCCTGCTTCAGCACCGCTTTACGCAGAGCATCGACCAGTGGCTGGAGTCGCACACCGGTTTGTCCGACCCACTGGGCCAAGGTCGAGCGAGCGATTGCCAGCCCGGCGCGACCAAAGATTTTCTCCTGCCGGTAGAGCGGCAAGTGATCGGCGAACTTGGCCACCATCACGTGGGCCAACAGGCCTGCGGTTGGAATACCTTTGTCGATGACCTGCGCGGGCACTGGCGCCTGAGTCAGAGTTTCGCACTGACGGGAGGCCCACTTGCCACGCACATGTTGCTCGACCGTGATCACGCCTGGCGTGTAATCCAGCTTTTCGCTGACATCTTCGCCGATGCGCTGAAGTTGGCAGCCACAGGCGCAATGGGTGTTTTCTGGCTCGTGATGAATCACGGTGCGCGGAAACTGCGGCGGCAATGGAGCACGTTTGGCGATTGCCGTGGCTCGGCCTGCGAAGCGGGGAGAAGCTGTTTTAGCTCGGCCTCAATAGCTTCAAGGTCTGTGTCGAGCAAGTCATCCAGCAAGCTGCCTTGCGCTGGGCTAATTTGCTCGCTGCGCTTGGCAAATTTGTGACGTTTGAGCAGGGCGATTTCGAACTTGAACTGTTCGATGAGGAATTCATCGTTCTGGATCTTCCTGCTCATCGCCTCGACTTGGGACTGCAACTGCAACGCCTGTGCCGCCAAGGCACGAAGCTGTTCCGGGGTCATCTGGTCGAGGTTGGGCGAGAAAGTCATGCCGCCGATTGTGCCAGAGCAGGCCCGAAACGACGACAAGCAGGCCGGTCAAATGGCAGGCGATTACAGCATGCTGATCACGCCACCCGCGCCGACTCGCTGCCACGGCAAACCCAGTACCAACGCCTGGAGTTGTTCGCTGTCGAGTTCGACCTCGCAGCCGTGGCGAATACCGGGCCAGTGAAACTTGCCTTGATAGGCGCCGCGCGGCAAGCCAGACGCCCACGCCATCGTGCACCAACACTTTCATCCGGTTAGCCCGGCGGTTGGCGAACAGGTAAGCGCAGTGCGGCTTCGCCGCACCGAACACCGCGATCACCCGAGCTGCGGCTTTTAGCGGAACGAATGCCGGTAGTGAAGTCGCTGCGGGCTGGTCTCGATAGAGCGGCATCCATTTGCGGATGACATTGGCATTGATGGCGTGGCTGATTGCGACACTGGACACGGTTGCGCTAGGTTGCAGGCATTCCTGAACGACCTGGGCTTTGAATGGTTTCGGATAAGAGCTTCGTTTGCGCATGGAAATCCTGGCGATAAGGGTGATCGCGTCCGCTTAAAAATACGCGGACACCATCGCCCTTAATGCTGGAGTTCGGAAGGTGAGTTCGCTGGACGCTTACTCAGGGATACCAGCCCAGTCCCAGTGGGACTGTCCGCTTTCGGCCGATTTCTGCCCTCCTTGAAGGGCAGCTATGGGTCGAAAGCGGTCATCCTCGACCCTCTGGTTTAGACACTTCACAGCCAGTCGTGTAAGGCTGCAATTACTTCTGCTCCATATGCGGATCCATACCTTCCACCAGCGCCGTTCTGCGCCATATTAGTACGGGGTCAATGCGGCTTGTATCGAACGCTCTGACCAAAAATCGCAGGCAAAAGAAAGCCCGCTGCTAGGCGGGCCAAGGTCTATCACGTAGGGATGGCTATAGATTGCCAAGCCGCTCGTGAAAACTAAGTGAAATGTAGGTCAACGCAGCGTCAGACCTGCGATTTAGCGAAAGTCATCGCGCCTTACGCCTCACTCATCGCTTCCAACCGCCGCGGCGCCGGCTCAGGCGCCGCACGCCCGGCCAGGCCAATCCGCATGTCATTACCACTCGGCTGCTGATAAACACTCAGGCCGAACTCCGGCAGCACCGCCAGCAGATAGTCGAACACATCGCCCTGAATCCGCTCGTACTCGGCCCACGCGGTCGTGCGGGTAAAGCAGTAGATTTCCAGCGGCACGCCTTCGGCGGTGGGCTGCATCTGGCGGACCATGCAGGTCATGTTCGGGTGCACGTCGGGGTGGGCTTTCAGGTAGGCCAGGGCAAACGCGCGGAAGGTGCCGATGTTGGTCAGCTTGCGGCGGTTGGCCGAGAGGTCGGCGACCAGGCCCTGGGCTTCGTTCCAGTCCTGCAGCTCTTTGCGCTTGCTTGCCAGGTAGTCGCCCAGCAGGCGTACGCCGGCCAGGCGCTGCTCTTCTTCGAGGGTGAGGAAGCGTACGCCGGCGGCGTCGATGAACACGCTGCGTTTGATCCGGCGGCCGCCGGATTGCTGCATGCCGCGGTAGTTGCGGAACGACTCGCTCATCAGGCGCCAGGTGGGGATGGAGACGATGGTCTTGTCGAAGTTCTGCACCTTGACCGTGTGCAGGGTGATGTCGACCACGTCACCGTCGGCGCCGACCTGAGGCATTTCGATCCAGTCGCCGACATGCAGCATGTCGTTGCTGGTCAGCTGCACGCTGGCGACGAACGACAGCAGGGTGTCCTTGTAGACCAACAGGAGCACCGCCGACATGGCGCCCAGACCCGACAGCAGCAGCAATGGCGAGCGGTCAATCAGGGTGGCGATGATGACGATGATGCTGAATACCCACAGCACCATCTTGGCCAGCTGCACGTAGCCTTTGATCGAGCGGGTGCGGGCGTGTTCGGTGCGCGCATAGATGTCGAGCAGGGCATCGAGCAGGCATGCCAGCGCCAAGGTCATGAACAGCAGGGTGAAGGCCAGCGCGACGTTGCCCAGGAAGTGCTGGGCGGTGGCGCCGAGCTCCGGCACCAGCTTCAGGCCGAACTGGATGATCAGCGACGGCGTGGTTTGCGCGAGGCGATGAAATACCTTGTTGTGGCGCAGGTCGTCGAACCACCTGAGGGCTTGTTGGCGGGCCAGCAGGCGGCTGGCATGCAGCACCAGAAACCGCGCCAGGCGGCCGAGAATCAGCGATACCAGCAGCAGTACACCCAGGCCAATGGCGGCGTGCAAGGTTGGGTGTTGGTCGAGAGTGCCCCAGAGATCAAGGGCGTTGAACCAGAGTCGTTGAATGTCCATAGGCTAAAAAAGCGGTCTGTATTGCGGAACGAGGGTCAATTAGAGCGCGGATCGGGGCAAAGTTGCCAAAAGAAATTCGGTTCTGGCGGCGGAAAACGGTACCCTATGCAACTTGAATTTACGCACTTGCCCGAGGTTACCCCCGTGTTTTCCCAATTCGCCCTGCATGAACGCATCCTTAAAGCCGTGGCCGAGCTGAAATTTGTCGAGCCGACTCCGGTACAGGCGGCGGCCATCCCCTTGGCGTTGCAAGGGCGAGACCTGCGGGTAACGGCACAAACCGGTAGCGGCAAGACCGCTGCGTTCGTCCTGCCGATGCTCAACCGCCTGGCTGACCTGGGCGGCCCGCGCGTCGAGATCCGTGCGCTGATCCTGCTGCCGACCCGTGAGCTGGCTCAGCAGACCCTCAAGCAGGTCGAGCTGTTCTCTCAGTTCACCTACATCAAGTCGGGTTTGGTCACCGGCGGTGAAGACTTCAAGGAACAAGCGGCCATGCTGCGCAAGGTGCCGGACGTGCTGATCGGCACCCCAGGGCGCCTGCTCGAGCAGCTCAACGCCGGCAACCTCGACCTGTCGCATGTGCAGGTGCTGGTACTGGACGAAGCCGACCGCATGCTCGACATGGGTTTTGCCGAAGACATGGAGCGTCTGTGCAAAGAGTGCGAGAACCGCGAGCAGACCCTGCTGTTCTCTGCCACCACCGGCGGCGCCGCGCTGCGCGATATCATCGGCAAGATCCTCAAGGATCCAGAGCACCTGATGCTCAACAGCGTCTCGCAGCTGGCTGAGGGCACCCGTCAGCAGATCATCATGGCTGACCATGACCAGCACAAAGAGAAGATCATCCACTGGCTGCTGGACAACGAAACCTTCCAGAAGGCGATCATCTTCACCAACACCCGCGTAGCTGCCGACCGTGTCTATGGTCACCTGGTGGCCAAGGACATCAAAGCGTTCGTGTTGCACGGTGACAAGGACCAGAAAGACCGCAAACTGGCCATCGAGCGCTTCAAGCAAGGCGGCTCCAAGGTGCTGGTAGCAACCGACGTAGCGGCCCGTGGCCTGGACATCGATGGCCTCGATCTGGTGATCAACTTCGACATGCCGCGCAGCGGTGACGAGTACGTACACCGTATCGGCCGTACCGGCCGTGCGGGTGGGGAAGGTCTGGCGATCTCGCTGATAACCCACAACGACTGGAACTTGATGTCGAGCATCGAGCGCTACCTCAAGCAGCAGTTCCAGCGCCGCCTGATCAAGGAAGTCAAAGGCACCTACAACGGGCCGAAGAAGGTCAAGGCGTCCGGCAAGGCCGTCGGCGTCAAGAAGAAAAAAGTCGACAAGAAGACTGGCGAGAAGAAGGCTGCTGCCAAGCGCAAGCCAACTGCCAAGCCGCGTCCTAACGCGCCATTGGCCAGCGTCGATGGCATGGCTCCGCTGAAAAAGCGCGCGCCCAAGCCAGAGTAAGTCTCTCCGGGGTCGCGTTCGCGGCCCCTGATCTGCGCCCGCCCTTCAGCGGCGGGCTGCAGTTGATCTAGCCGCAGGCGTTGCGCCTGATCACTCCGCTTTCTTCTCCGCAGTTTTCAGCTCCTGCAGACGGTGCTCGATCAGCTGGCACTTGTCCGGCACATCCTTGCTTTCAGTCGCCAGGTCCATGCCCTGCAACTCGTCGTTGATTTCCTTGGCCTTTTGCGGGTTTTGCTCAGTCAGTTGGCTGACCACCTTGGCCAGCTCTTCGCGTTTGGCGGTGGCTTCTTCCGGCGTGCAGGCCCAGCTTGGCAGGGCGATGCACAGACCGACGGCAATGGCACAGCTGCTTAGGATTTTCACGGGTTGACCTCCTTGTTGGCGTTATCCGGTTGAGGGGCCAGCGGCTGGAAAGTTCATGTGGTCAGGCCTTCTGAACGCTTGCCAACACCCGCATGTCCCACCCTGTGTACCTCTTTCCGTCCACAGCAAGGAGCCATCGCCATGAGCCACTACGACTGGGATTTGATCGAACGCCTGTTGCACGAAGTGCAAAACGGCGCTGAACAAAGCTTCACGCCTCGCCCTTACGCCGAACAACACGCCGCCGCGCTGGCTGCCAAAGGCCAGCCCGTGGGTGACCTGGACCAGCTGAAAACCCGCGCCTGCGAATACGAAAAGCTGCTGCTCGATCGCGGCTACATTGCCAGCCGCCCGGAAGAAGAGGGCGGGAACGGTGAAAATTTCGTGCTCACCGAGCGTGGTTCGCGCCTGCTCAGCATGATCGACAGCAGCATCCCCGGCTTCGAGCATCCGCGTCAGGTGTTGGATGAGCAAGCCGATGCGCTGGATCAGGCGACCTTCGATCACGTGTCGTCGAAGGCGCAAATCGCTGGCGGTGCAATTTAGGCTGGCCGGGCCGGGCTTCGGCGTCCGATAATCGCAGTCTGATCCACTTATCTGCCGAGCCTTGCCCATGCCTGCAAATCACACCGAGGCCCGCCTATGAGCGCGGCCCGCAAGAACCCTGATGCCTTTGCCCTGCAATTGATGCTCGGTTTGTGCCTGATCTGGGGCAGTCAGCAGGTCATGATCAAATGGGCCGCTGCGGATATCGCGCCAGTGATGCAGGCGGCGTTTCGCTCTGGCATCGCTGCGCTGCTGGTCGGCCTGCTGATCTGCTGGAGGGGCGGCTGGGGGCAGGTGGGTAGCACTTGGCGTGCGGGGTTGCTGGCGGGCGCTTTGTTTGGCCTGGAATTCATGTTCATTGCCGAGGGGCTCAAGCTGACTTCGGCGGCGCATATGTCGGTGTTCCTGTATACCGCGCCGATTTTTACCGCCTTGGGTTTGCACTTCATGCTGCCCAGCGAGCGCCTCAGGTTGCTGCAGTGGCTGGGCATCCTGCTGTCGTTCGCGGGTATTGCGTTAGCGTTTGCGGGAGGCGTGCAGCTGGATCAGATTGATGGGCGAACGCTGCTGGGTGATGCCTTCGGTGTGCTGGCTGGCTTGGCCTGGGGAGCTACTACTGTGGTCGTGCGCGGCTCGCGGTTGTCTGAAGCGCCGGCGACCCTGACCTTGTTCTATCAGTTGATGGTGGGTTTTGTCGGATTGCTGATGATTGCTCTGCTCACTGGGCAGATCGGCATGGTCACGCTTACGCCGCTGGCGATGGGCAGTGTGCTTTTCCAGGGCGTGGTGGTGTCGTTTGTCAGTTACCTGACCTGGTTCTGGTTGTTGCGGAAGTACCTGGCTTCGAACCTTGCGGTGTTCTCTTTCATTACTCCGCTGTTTGGCGTGACCTTTGGCGTGCTATTGCTGGGTGAGCCGTTGAGCGTGAATTTTGTGCTCGGTGCGTTGATGGTTTTAGCCGGAGTAGTGTTGGTCAGCGCTGAGCCTTGGGTGCGTCGGCAGTTGCGCAAGGTGGTTGGTTGAGGCGGTCAATGTCGCAGCAACCCCCCTCCAAACGCCGCTTGCAACAGTGAGAAACAGTTGACCGGCGGTCGGAACAGCCCGCCGCTGCTTGATCCCTGTCAAAATCGGCCTTATGTATAGGATTAGACGCATGCGTAATGCAGGACATAGGACTATGATCTGTATGAAACATCGAATGATCGATTTGCCGTGAGGCTGACCCGTGAAGGGGGCACTATGAAAACACCACTGTTCAACTGGCTCCATGACCTGGCTGTCGCCTTGGGTCTGATACCGCCACCGCTGCAACCGGTGCCGATCCCCACCGACGAAGAGCAGCGCAAACGCCAGCCTCGTCGCCGTTGAAATGAAAAGGCCGCCGCATTTGACTATGCAGCGGCCTTTGTCTTTTCAGCGCAGTGCTGTCTAATCAGGCCAGATTTGCGCTAGCCACCGGCCGCCGCGACAGCAGGCTGACCAGCACAAAGCTCACCAGGCCAACCGCCAGGCTGTAGTAGATCGGCGTATTGGCATCCAGGCCATCCTTGACCATGAACAACAGCGCGGTGGCAAAGCCCAGCGACATGCTGGCGATGGCTCCTGCGGTAGTTGCGCGCTTCCAGAAAATCGCCCCCATCAGCGGGATCAGCATGCCGCCCACCAACAGGTTGTAGGCCAGGGTCAGAGCGCTGATTACATCATTCACTGCCAGGGCGATGGCCAACACCACCAGACCGGTGAGTAGGGTGAACAGGCGGCTGGTGGCCAGGCTCGATTGCTTGCCACCGCGCAGCTTGGGCAGCAGGTCTTCGGTGACCGTGGTCGAGGCCGCCAGCAGGCCGGCACTCGCGGTCGACATCATCGCCGCCAACGCAGCAGCCATCAGCAGGCCGCGAATGCCGTCAGGCAGGGTGGTCTTGATCATGGCGGCGAAGGCGTTGTTGGGGTTGGCCAGGTCCGGCAGCAGCACATGCGCCGCCATGCCGATCAGGGCGCAGGCCAGGCCGTACAACACGCAGTAGATACCCGCAGTGGTACCGGCGCGCTGGCAGACTTTTTCATCCCGCGCGGTGAACACCCGCTGCCAGATATCCTGGCCTATGAGAATGCCGAAGAAGTAAATCAGGAAGTAGGTGAGGATGGTGTCCCAGCCGATGGTGGTCCAGTTGAAGCTGGACGCCGGCAGTTGCGCCACCAGTTGATCCCAACCGCCGACCTTGTACAGGCACACCGGCAGCAGGATGAACATCAGGCCGACGGTCTTGATCACGAACTGGACGATGTCGGTCAGGGTCAGCGACCACATGCCGCCAATGGTCGAGTAGATCACCACCACGCCACCGCCGAGCAGCACCGACAGCCAGAACGGCAGGTCGAGCAGCACTTGCAGCACGGTGCCCATGGCCAGGGTTGAGGTCACTCCGATCATCAAGGCATAGGCCAGCATGATCAGCGCGCTGGCCTGGCGCGCCATCGGGTTGTAACGCCGCTCCAGCACCTGGGTCACGGTGAAGATGCGCAGGCGCAGCAGCGGTTTGGCCAGGAACAGGTTCAGCGCAATGATGCCCAGACCCAGTGCGGCGCACAGCCAGAAGCCGGAGATGCCGTGTACATAGCCCAGGCGGACGGTGCCGACGGTCGATGCGCCGCCGAGGACGGTGGTGGCCATGGTGCCCATGTACAAGGTCGGGCCGAGGTTGCGCCCGGCCACCAGGTAGTCTTCATGGGTTTTCGCGCGGCGCATGCCGTACCAGCCCAGAGCGAGCATGCCGGCGGCATAGATCAATACAACGATGATGTCCAAGGCCATTGGGGGTCTCCCGATTATCATTATTATGGCGAGATCAAGTGCCCGGGCAGCCTCACGGTGCCCGGCGGTATCAGCAAGTACGGGTGGGCCTGTCACTGGCCCATGCAAGCAGCGCGACTGCAATCGAGCGCGCTGTCGACATCCTTAGCGGCGCGCTACTCCTGGCAGTACGCAAAGCATTTCAAACAGCAGGTTGGCGCCCAGCAGCGAGGTGTTGCCGGTGGTGTCGTAAGGTGGGGAGACCTCGACCAGGTCACAGCCGATCAGGTCCAGGCCCTGACAGCCGCGGATGATTTCGATGGCCTGAATGGTGGTCAGGCCGCCAATTTCCGGAGTGCCGGTGCCGGGCGCCCAGGCCGGGTCGATGCCATCGATGTCGAAGGACAGATATACCGGGCCACCCGCGACCTTCTCACGCACTTCAGCCATCAACGGCTCCAGCGACTTGTGCCAGCACTCTTCGGCCTGCACTACGCGAAAGCCCTGGCGGCGGCTCCAGTTGAAGTCATCGGCCGTGTAGCCTTGGGCGCGCAGGCCAATCTGCACGACCCGGTCGCAATCGAGCAGGCCTTCTTCGACGGCGCGGCGGAAGGTGGTGCCGTGGGCGATCTTCTCGCCGAACATGTGGTCGTTGACGTCGGCGTGGGCATCGATGTGCACCAGGCCGATCTTGCCGTGTTTTTTGTGCAGCGCGCGCAGAATCGGCAGGGTGATGGTGTGGTCACCACCCAAGGTCAGCGGGATCACGTTGTGTTCGACGATGGTGTCGTAGGCTTCTTCGATGATGCGCACGGCATCCAGCAGATTGAAGGTGTTGATCGCCACATCGCCGATATCGGCAACCGACAGCGAGTCGAAGGGCGCGGCGCCGGTGGCCATGTTGTAGGGGCGGATCATGACTGATTCGGCGCGGATCTGGCGCGGGCCGAAGCGGGTGCCGGAGCGCAGCGAGGTGCCGATGTCCAGCGGCACGCCGACAAACGCGGCGTCCAGGCCTTCAGGGCTTTGCAGGTGGGGCAAGCGGAGCATGGTGGCGATGCCGCCGAAACGCGGCATTTCGTTGCCGCCCAGTGGTTGGTGCAGAGTCTTGTCCACAGTGGGCCTCATCAGTCGATCGATTGTTATGGTTGTTCGAACCTGGGCCAACATGCTGCAACTGAGCGCAGCGGGCGGCGAGCAGGGTCATTGCGGGCAGTCTGCGCAAGCTGGTGGCCGAGAAGAATCGCTACCGACAAATACTTAGTTCAGGAATCTCTGAACTAAAGGCCGCCGCCAAGGTAGACTCCGCCCATTGCAACTTGCTCATTGCCACTGCGGACCGATCACCACCATGGCCTCGTCACTGCCCGACCCGAAACTGCTGCGGATCTTTGTCAGCGTGGTACGCCACCAAGGCTTTGCAAATGCCCAACGTGAGCTGAACCTGTCGACGTCGGCCATCAGCACCTACATGAGCCAGCTGGAGGCGGGGTTAGGCATCGTGCTCTGCCACCGTGGCCGCGGTGGCTTCAGCCTGACCAGCAAGGGCGAGCTGTTCCACCAGGAGACGCTGCGCCTGCTGGCCGAGCTTGATGGTTTTGAACAGTACGCCGCGGCGCTCAAAGGTGAATTGCGCGGCACGCTCAACCTTGGCGTGCTCGACTCGACCGTAGGCGATCGCGCCTTGCCGCTGGCAGAGGCGATTGGCGCCTACAGCCAGGAGCATCCGGCCGTGCACCTGCACTTGTCGGTGTCCAGTCCATACGAGCTGCAGCTGGGGGTGCAGGACAACCGCCTGGACCTGGCCATCGGTGCGTTTTCTTCGCGCATGAGCGGTCTGGTCTATCAACCGCTGTATCGCGAGCAGCATTGGCTCTACTGCAGCAACCGCCATTCGTTGTTCGCCGAAAGGCGGATTCCAGAGCCCGTCATTACCCAGCAGCGCATGGTTGGGCGAGGCTACTGGAGCCAAGCCGAGCTGGCCCGGCACGGCTTCAAGCATAGCGCGGCAACGGTGGAAAGCATGGAGGCGCAGCTGATCCTGATCCTGTCCGGCGCCTATATCGGTTATTTGCCCGAGCACTATGCACAGGCGTGGGTCGACAAGGGCGATTTGCGCGTATTATCGCCCGCCACATTTGGTTACCAAGCCCCGTTCTCCCTGATCATCCGTCGCGGCCGTAGCCGCGAACCATTGATTCAGACATTCCGTGATTTGCTCAAAAGTCAGCTGAACGTCAGCTGATAAACGCCTGGATGAATGCACTCCGTCAGGAACGGTAAATTTCCTACAAAAGTGCCTGCTGACAGGCTATCGCTCTGCTAAATATTGATTGGCCCCTGATGAATTTCCATCGTTTGCACACGCAAGGATTGCCTTGATGCGCCTGAACTTGCCCGTTACCGAGCATGAAAGAACCTTCCCCAACGAACAGCGGCTTATTTCCACTACCGACCTCAATAGCCGCATTACCTATTGCAACGACGCATTCGTGGCCATCAGCGGTTTTACCTACGATGAACTGGTCGGACAAACCCACAACCTGGTGCGCCATCCAGATATGCCGGCGCCGGTATTTGCGCTGATGTGGGACACCATCAAACAGGGCAAACCGTGGATGGGCGTGGTCAAGAACCGCGCCAAGAACGGTGACTTCTATTGGGTCAGCGCGTATGTCACGGCGGTGTACGAAAACGGCCGCATCAGTGGTTATGAGTCGGTCCGCTCGGTGCCCAGCCGTGAACAGATCAGCCGTGCGGAACGGCTATACGCCCGCCTGCGCAGTGGCCAGCGCGCAGTGTCGTGGTCGACGCGGGTGCTGCACGGGGTTGGCCAGAGCTGGCCAATACTGGCCGCTGCTGCGCTGTCTACTGCAGGCTATCTCTGGCTCGCGCCGCAGGCTGCGATCGCCGTGCTGCTGGCCAGCTTGCTGGGTGCCGGCTATGCGCTGAACCGCCTGCACGCTCGCGCTCTGCAGCGCACCCTGGACGAACACCCGAAAGCCTTCACCGACCCGTTGGTGGCCCTGACCTACAGCGATAACCGCGGCCTGCATGGCCAGCTGGACCTGGCCATCATCAGCGAAGAGGCGCGCTTGCAGACGGCGCTGACCCGCCTGGTCGATGCAGGTGTCGGGGTCAAGGCACGCGCAGCGCAGTCTGCTGGATTGTCCGATGCCCAGGCGCAGATGCTTGACCGCCAGCGCAGCGAAACCGAGCAATCGGCCACCGCCATTGCGCAGATGGCTGCGACTATCCAGGAGGTTTCGCAAAACGTGCAGAGCACTGCCCATGCTGCCGGTGACGCTGACCAACTGGCCCAGCACGGCAGCCAGCTGGCTCAGCAAAGCCTCCAGGCGATGGGCAGCATGAGCGAGGCAGTCAATGACATCGGCCAGGCCGTGCACGCCTTGGCTCAGCAGACGCAGTCGATTGGCAGCGTGGTCGATGTGATCACGTCGATTGCCGAACAGACCAACCTGCTGGCGCTTAACGCGGCTATCGAAGCTGCCCGCGCGGGCGAGCAGGGCCGTGGCTTTGCCGTGGTCGCCGACGAGGTGCGCTCACTGGCCCAGCGTACGCGCACCTCGACCGACGAGATTCACCAGATCATCAGCAGCCTGCGTGCGGGCGCCGAGCGTGCGGTGTCGTCGGCTAGCCGTGGTGAACAGATCTCCCGCGACAGCGTGCACAGTGTCGAAGCGGTGCGTGAGGCGCTGAGCGGCATTGCCCAGGCGGTCAGTCGTATTACCGGCATGAGCCAGCAGATGGCGACTGCTTCGGAACAGCAAAGCCACGTCGCCGAAGATATCAACCAGCAGATCACGCGCATTTCCCACCTGTGCGACGAGAGTGCCGGACAGGCCAGGCAGGGCGCTGAGATCAGCCAGGACCTGGAGCAGATGGCCGAGTACCTGCACAGCCTGGCCGAACGTTTCAACCGCTGACCACCTCCCGAACCCACATGGACGTGGGCGCTGTATGTTCTTCTCGAGTGGCTATGGCACACTGGCGCCCTCCAGGAGAACCCGATGTCCAGACCCCGCTGCGAACGCTGCAAGCGCGCGCAAGACCATTGCTTATGCCCGCTGATCCCCCGCCTCGACAGCCGTACCCGGGTCGTCCTGTTGCAGCACCCCAGTGAAACCGCGCATGCGCTGAATACTGCTCGCCTGGCCGCGCTCGGCCTGGTCAATGCACAGCTGTGGGTGGGGGAAGTGTTTGCCCAGCTGCCGGAGTTGCTGGCAACGCCGGGGTATCGGCCGGTGCTGTTGTTTCCCGGTGACGAGGCGCAGGCACTGACCGCGTATGCGTCACCTGATGAGCAGCCGTTGCTATTGATCGTGCCGGATGGCACCTGGCGCAAGGCGCGCAAGCTGTTGTACCTGAATCCGCTGCTGGCAGCGCTGCCACGGGTGACCCTGGCGCAGGTGACAGCCTCGCGCTATCGCCTGCGCAAGGCGCCGGCGGAGGGCGCCCTGGCCACGATCGAAGCCGTGGTGCAGGCGCTCAACGCGCTGGAGCAGCCGCGGTGTTTCGACGAGCTGCTGCGCCCGTTCGACGCTTTGATCGAAGGCCAGATCCGCGCCATGGGTCGCGACACCTTCGAGCGCAACCACGGTTGCTGAATCAACGTTCGCGCATGGCCTCGGTGCGGGCCTTGAGCACCGGTTTGAGCAAGTAGTCGAGCACGCTTTTCTGCCCGGTGATGATATCCACCGTGGCGACCATCCCTGGAATGATCAGCAATGGCTTGTTGTCGCCGCCCAGGTGATTCTTGTCGGTGCGCACCTGGATCAGGTAGAACGCGTTGCCCTTGTCATCGGTCACGGTATCGGCGCCAATCAGCTCCAGCTTGGCCTTCAGCCCACCATAGATGGTGTAGTCATAGGCGCTGAACTTGACCATCGCGGTCTGCCCCGGGTGCAGGAAGGCGACGTCCTGCGGGCGCACCTTGGCTTCGATCAGCAGGTTGTCCTCGATTGGCACGATCTCGACCAGGTCGCTGCCCGGCTGGACCACGCCGCCGATGGTGTTGACCTTGAGCTGCTTGATGATGCCACGCACCGGTGACACCACCGTGGTGCGCTTGACCCGGTCGTCGATGGCGATGCTGGTGGCGCTGATCTTGGACAGGTCAGTGCGCTTGTCGTTGAGTTCCTTGGCCGCCTCCGAGCGGAAGGTGGCATCGGCTTCCTGGATCTTGCTCTTGATTTCTGCCACTGCCGCATCTGCCCGCGGAATGGCCAGGCTGGTGGCGTTGAGCTGACCGCGGGCTTCGACCGTGCGCTGCTTCAAACGCAAAATTTCCACCGGCGAAATCGCTCCGGTGCCCACCAATGGCGAAGACATGTTCAGTTCTTGCTGGAGCAAGCCCAACGCCGAACGGTACTGATCGACCTTGGAGCGGAACTCGGCCAGTTCCTGGGTCTTCTGCCGCAGTTGTTCGTTGAGCGTCTGCTTCTCGCTGGTCAGCCGCCGTTGCCGGGACTGATACAGCGCCAGCTCGTCCTCGGCCACCTGTGGCGCCTTGCTGCGAATCTCTTCCGGTACGGTGAACGGACGCCCTTCAGCCTCCGCCGAGAGCCGTTCGACCTGCGCCGTCAGTGCGTAGCGGTCGACCTCGCTTTCGCCCTTGTTGGACAGAAAGCGGGTGTCGTCAAGGCGCAGCAGGGTTGCGCCCTTGGCGACCATCTGGCCTTCACGCACGAAAATCTCGGTGACGATGCCGCCCTCAAGGTTCTGTACCACCTGGACCTTGCCCGAGGGGATCGCCTTGCCCTCACCGACAGTCACCTCATCGAGCACCGCCAGGCTCGCCCAGGCCAGCGCAACCAGCAGCAGCGCCGCCGCCAGCCACACCGTCAGGCGCGATAGGCGCGGCGAGTCCTGCAGCGTGGCGCCGGCCAGTTCGGGCATGTAGTCGCGCTCGGCAGTGTTGCCGGCACCTTGGAAATAACTGCGCAAGAAGGCCATCGGACTACTCCTCAAAAGCGTCTACAGCGCGGCGCCAATGCGCCCTTTGCGCAGCGCATCGATGACTGCATCCTTCGGCCCGTCGGCAACGATCTTGCCGTTGTCCAGCACCAGCAGGCGGTCGACCAGGCTCAGCATCGAGGTCCGATGCGTGACCAGCAGTACGGTTTTGCCCGGCACCCAGTCGAGCAGGCGCTGGCGCAGTTGCTCTTCGCTGCTGTTGTCCATGTGGCTGGTGGGCTCGTCGAGGATCAGGATCGGTGGCTCCAGCAGCAGCGCCCTGGCCAGCAGCACGGCCTGGCGCTGGCCGCCCGAGAGCAACTGGCCGCGTTCACCCACCGGGCGGTCGAAACCCTGCGGATGCTGGCGCGCCAGTTCGGTCACGCCGGTCAGTTCGGCCACCTCGAGCATGCGTGCGTCGCTGACGTGGCGGGCACCCAGGGTGAGGTTGTCGCGCAGGCTGCCAGCCAGCAGCGGCAGATCGTGGGCGACGTAGCCGATCTGGCTGCGCAGGTCGGCGATGTCCAGCTGGCGCAGGTCGAGGTTGTCCAGCAACACCTGGCCTTCATCAGGATGATAGAAGCCCATCAGCAACCGACCCAAGGTGCTTTTGCCCGAACCGCTGCGGCCGACGATACCGATGCGCTCGCCGGGCTGCAGGGTCAGGTTGACGTCATTCAGCGCCGCAGCCGTCTGGCCAGGGTAGCGGAAGCTGACATTGCTGACGGCCACGCCGCCCTTGAGGCTGGTGTGCTCCAGCGCCTGTTGCTCGGCCTGGCGCTCTTGCGGCAAGGCCATCAGCGCATCGGTGCTGCGCATGGTCAGCTGCGCTTGCTGATAGCGGGTGATCAGCCCCGCTATCTGACCCAGTGGGGCCAGGACCCGGCTGCCGAGCATGTAGGTAGCCACCAGTGCGCCGACACTGAGGTTGCCGGCGATGATGCTGTAGACCCCGGCAACGATCGTTGCCATGCCGCAGAACTGTTGGATGAACAGCGTACCGTTGCTGGCCAGCGAAGACAGGTTACGTGCGTGCGCATCGAGCCGGGCAATCGCGCCGTTGGTCTGCTCCCAATGGTACTGGCGCTCACTTTCAGCGCCGTTGGCCTTGAGCGTTTCCAGCCCACCCAGAGTTTCGATCAACAGGGCCTGGCGCACTGCTCCCAGGCTCAGGCTTTTTTCCACGGTGTCGCGCAGGCGGATCTGGATGATCAAGGCAAAACCAACTGCCAGCGGGAAGGCAATCAGCGGGATCACCACCAGCCAGCCGCCCAGCAGGCCAACCACCACCAGCATCAACGCCACGAATGGCAGGTCGATAATGCTGGTCAAGGTCACCGCCGTGAGAAACTCGCGCAGCCCCTGGAAGTCATGAATGCTCTGGGCGAAGCCGCCGATGGTGGCCGGGCGCGCCTTCATCGACATGCCGGTGATGCGTTCGAACAGGGTTGCCGAAAGGATCAGGTCGGTCTTCTTGCCGGCCTGGTCCAGCAGGTGCGCGCGGACCATGCGCAGAACCATTTCAAAGGCGGTGCCGATGAACAACCCGGCCACCAGCACCCACAAAGTCGAGACTGCCTGGTTGGGCACTACCCGGTCGTAGGTCTGCATGACGAACAGCGGCACCATCAGGCCCAGCAGGTTGATCAGCAGGCTGGCCAGCAAGGCATCGCTGTACAGCCAGCGGGAATGGCGCAAGGTGTCGCGAAACCAGGCATCGACCCTCGGCATCAGCGGGGTGCGCAGGTTTTCCAGAGTGTGCCGCGGGCGGGCAAACAGGGCATGGCCGGCGTAGGCCTGTTCCAGCGCCTCGCGCTCGACCCATTGCTCGCCGCCTTCGGCCTCGGACGGCAGGATCAACGCGCGGCCGTCTTCGCCAAAGCGCTGTAGAACAGCACAGCGGCCGTCTTTGAGCAGCAGCAATACAGGAAGGTTGAGTGTGGAAATTGCGCCCAGCTCACGCTTGAGAATCCGCGCTTGCAGGCCTGCGCGGGCTGCGGCTCTGGGCAATAACTCGGGCCCCAGCCGCTGGCTGGCCAACGGTAGGCCGCTGCACAAGCTGGCACGGCTGGCGGGGCAGCCGTGCAGTTTGCACAGAATCAACAGGCCATCGAGCAACGGATCGTCAACGTCCAGCCGGGGCTGGGCATTTTGCATACTGGTCACGATGGCCTACTCCTGCCGCAATGGAGGGTGTACGGCTACATCCGAAACGTTGCTCGATAACGGTCAACGCATTTCGGGCAACTTCGCTTCGCTGCGTACTTCAGTCTTGGCGATGGCTTCTGCCGGCAGCGCAATGCGCTGTTTGCTGAGCAATTCACCCATGGTCGAAAGTACGCGGTACATCGAGTATTCCTCGGTGTAACGCACTTCGGTGTAACGGCGGTTGGCGTTGTACAGCTCGTTCTCACTGTCGAGTACGTCGAGCAGGGTACGCTGACCAAGACCGAACTGATCCTGATAGGCGGCACGCACGCGCTGGGTGGTTTCAGCGTATTCGCGCGCGGTCGGCGTCTGCTTGCGCGCGTTGTTCATGGCGTTCCACGACAGGCTCAGGTTCTCGTTGAGTTCGCGCAGGGCGTTGTTGCGGATGTCCAGCGCCTGGTTGATCTTGTGCGAGTCCGACTGCAGGCGAGCTTTGTCGCTGCCGCCGCGGAACAGGTTGTAGTTCAGCTCGACGCCTGCCTGCCAATCGTTGTTGCTGTGGCCGCGCTCGCCGCCCAGGTTGTTGTTGGCGCCGGTGGCCAAGATGGCGTCCAGACGCGGGTAGAAGGTCGACTTGGCGACTTCGTACTGCTTCTCGGCGGCATTCACATCGGCCTGAGCCGAACGCAGGTACGGGTTGTTTTCCTGCATGCCGCGGCGTGCGTCTTCCAGCGTGCTCGGCATTTCCACCTTGATGGTCGAAGGGGTTTCCAGCTCGTCCGGCATCAGCCCGACCACGCTGTAGAAGTTGGCTTCGGCGTCAGCCAGATCGACTTCGGCGGTGTCCAGGTTGTTTTCAGCCAGGGCACGACGTGCGCGCGACTGATCGAGGTCAGCACTGCTGCCGACACCGCGCTCGGTGCGCAGGCCGATCTGGTCGTTGACGCGCAGGTGCGCTTGCATGTTGTTCTTGGCCAGGGTCACCAGTTCGCGACGCTTGAGCACTTCGAGGTAGACCTCGATGGTACGCAGGGCGACGTCCTGGGCGATTGCCTGAGTGTAGTAGGCACGCGAGTTGGAAACCGCTTCGGTACGGCCGACTTCGTTGGAAGTGTTGAAACCGTCGAACAGCATCTGGCGCAGACGCAGCTCGGACTGGGTGTAGTTCATGGTTTCTTTGTTGTGGTTGCGCGTGCCGTCAGCGTTCAGACCACGGGTGTTGAGGTTGTCGGAGCGCTGGCGACCGTAACCTGCAACCAGATCGACGCTTGGGTAGAACCCGCCACGGGCGAATTTCACATCTTCGTCGGCAGACAACCGGCTGTTGCGATAGGAACTGATTTGCGGGTGATGATCCACGGCGTTCTGAACGGCTTCGGTGATCGACATCGCCTGAATGTTGGCACTCGCCATGGCCAACAGGATTGCACTGGTGATGGGGGTAAGAACGCGCATGGGGTACATCTCCATTGTCTCTAAAAGTGTCCAGCATTCGCCAAAAAAATGACGATTATTATGAGGTAGACCGTTTCAAGTTTGTAACAACAGAGCTAAGAACATTTAACGCGCGAGCTAAGAAGATTTGTTCATAAGGTCTATGCGAAAAAAAACTTATGCGGTCTAAAGAATCCGCGACATTGTTCTACTCAACGGGCCTATAAATCAAGCTGTAGTCAGCGGTTTTAGGTCATTGCAACAAGTTCCAGAACTTTTGCAGCTAAGAACTCAGTGAAAACGGGCCGTGTCGGAATTTGGCGACAATTAATTGTCACTCTGTAGTAGCAAAATTCCATCATCTCTATCGGCTTGGCCTGCGCAGTGTAGAGCTGTTTGCTGACTTTTGGCGTTTGATTGACGCCTTTATTCGGCCTGGCGCCACTGTGTTTTTGCTGCATTCAAGCTGCAGGATCCGTTCGGCAGGGGAGACGTAGGGCATGGCTAAATTTATCGGAGTGGTCAGCAAGGTGGTCGGCCAGGTTTTCGCGGTCGACAGCGACGGCAGCCGCCGCCTGTTGGTCGAAGGCGACCGACTCTATGCTGGCGAACAGCTCGAAACCGGTAACGCCGGAGCCATTGCGGTGCGCCTGGACAACGGCGCAGAGCTGACCCTGGGCCGCGACAGCAGCCTGCAGATGTCGCCAGAGCTGCTGGCTAATCAGGCCGCCCATGTGCAGACCGACGACGTCGCCCCCAGCCAGGCGCAGTTGACCGATGTCGAGCGCTTGCAACAAGCCATCGCTGCGGGTGCCGACCCTAGTGAAGAGGCCGAGGCTACCGCGGCTGGGCCCAATCAAGGTGCCCCAGGCGCTTTGGGCGGCGGCCACAGCTTTGTCATGCTGACTGAAGTTGCCGATCGCGTAGACCCTACGGTTGGCTTCCCGACTGCGGGCTTCAACGGTGTACCGCTGTTGGTCAATGGCTACATTGGTGACCTCGATCCGACCAGTTCCGACGATGTGCTGCCGCCCGCGTCCCCACCTCCGGTGAATCCGCCAGACAACCCGGTCACCCTGCAAGGTCTTGATGTCAGCCCCGGCGAACTGATCCTCGACGAGGCCAACCTGCCCGACGGCTCCAACAGCAACCCGGCGGCGCTGACCCAGCAAGGCTCGTTCACCGTTATCGCCGCCGACGGCGTGTTCAATCTCAGCGTAGGTGGCATCAACGTGGTCACCGGCGGGGTGGTTACCGGTATTGGCCAATCCATCACCACCGCCCTTGGCAACACCCTGACCATCACTGGCTACAACCCGGCGACCGGCGTGGTCAATTACAGCTACACCCTTAACGGCACTGAGCAGCACGCCAACGGTGGCGGCAGCAATGTGATCGGCGAGCAGTTCCCGGTGCAGGTCAGCGACAGCGATGGCGATGTAGCCAGCGGCAGCCTCGACGTGATCATTCGTGACGATGTGCCCAAAGCGGTGAATGACAGCAACGCAGTGACAGCGACCGAGCAGCAGCTTGAGTTGACCGGCAACGTACTCAACAACGATGTGCAGGGCGCCGACCGGGTCGTCGGCGGGCCGGTGATTGCCGGTACCTTCAGCGGCACCTACGGCACATTGGTGCTGGCTGCGGACGGTACCTACACCTATACCCTCAACGCCGATGACCCTGATTTCAAAGGGCTCAAAGGTGGCGGCAGTGGCACCGAGAGCTTTACCTACACCATCAGAGACGCCGACGGCGATACCAGCAGCGCGACCCTGACGCTGAACATCAGCAATCTCAACGACCCAGTGACGATCGGCGGGCTGGATGTCGCCGGTGGTGAGCTGATTGTCTATGAAAAGAATCTGGTCAATGGCAGCGCGCCAGACGGCGCTGCGCTGACGCAGAACGGGACCTTTACCGTTGCCGCGCCAGATGGCTTGCAGAGCCTGAGCGTGGGCGGCATCACGGTAGTCAGCGGCGGCGCAGCAGGCGGTTTTCCACAGTCGATCACGACCGCGCTGGGCAACACACTGACCATCACCGGCTACAACCCGGCCACAGGCGTGGTGAGCTACAGCTACACGCTGCTCGACAATGAAGCCCACGTCACCGGCAACGGCAACAACAGCCTGGGCGAAACATTTGTCGTGACAGCCCAGGACAGCGATGGCAGCGCTGCCTCGGCCAACCTTGACGTGAGCATTGTCGACGATGTGCCCAAGGCGGTGGATGACACCAACGCGGTAACGGCCACAGAACAGCAGGTGGAACTCAGCGGCAATGTCCTCAGCAATGACGTACAAGGCGCTGACCGGGTCGTGGGTGGCCCGGTGGTTGCCGGCACCTTCACTGGTACCTACGGCACGCTGGTGCTGGCTGCGGATGGCACCTACACCTACACCCTCAACGTTGACGATGCCGACTTCAAAGGCCTTACCGGCGGTGGCAATGGTATCGAGACCTTCACCTACACCATCAAAGACGCTGACGGTGACACCAGCAGTGCGACCCTGACCCTGAACATCAGCAACCTCAATGACCCGGTAACACTTGGCGGCCTCGACGTGAGCGGAGGCGAGGTTACCGTTTACGAGAAAAACCTGATCGATGGCAGCGCAGCTGACGGCCCGGCCCTGCAACAAGGCGGCACCTTCACGGTGATTGCTGCGGATGGCCTGCAATCTTTGAGCGTCGGCGGCATCAACGTAATCAGTGGCGGCGTAGCCGCAGGCTTCCCGCAGACGATCACTACCGCGCTGGGCAACACCCTCACCATCACCGGCTACAACCCTACGACAGGCGTGGTCAGCTACACCTACACCTTGCTCGACAACGAGACTCACCCCGATGGCAACGGCACCAATGGGTTGCAGGAAAGCTTCACGGTCGTTGCCAAGGACACCGACGGCAGTACCGCCACTGGCAGCCTCGATGTAACCATCGTCGATGATGTGCCGCAGGCGCACTGCGACTTCGCCAGAGTCGAAGCAGGCGGTCAGGTCAGCGGCAACGTGCTGGCCAATGATGTGATTGGCGCCGATGACTTGGCCGATGGCCGCTATGTAGTTGGCGTGCGTGCCGGCTCCGATACCTCCACGCCGGCCTCTGGACAGTTGGGCGTCAATGTCCAGGGCACCTATGGCTACATCACGCTGGATGCCGAAGGTAACGGCGTTTATCACGCCTACCCGAACAGCAATGCACCGGCTGGTGCTACCGATGTGTTTGTCTACACCATCCGCGATGCTGACGGCGATCAGAGCACCACGACCATTACCATCAACGTCAACAACTGCCAGATGATCGCCGGGCAGGATACTGACGTTACAGTTTATGAAAACGCCTTGGACCTGACCAAGGACGGCAACGACCTGGCGCCCGGCACCGTCACCGGCAGCCAACCTGGCTCGACCGGCGAAACAGCCAGTGGGACCTTGGTCGGTTCGGTCACAGGCGGCGTTGGCGCTTTGACCTACAGCCTGGTTGGCAACACCGAAGGGCAATTCGGGCAGATCCAGGTCAACGCCGATGGCTCCTACACCTACACCCTGACCTCGCCGGCGAATTCACCGACCCATCAGAACGACGGGCCGAACATCATCACCGAGACCTTTACCTATCAGGTCAAGGATTCGCTCGGTAATACCACCACCAGCAACATCGTCATTAGCATCGTCGATGACGTGCCACAGGCGCACTGCGATGTTGCTCGCGTGGAAATGGGTGGGCAGGTCAGTGGCAACGTGCTGCTCAACGACGTGATCGGCGCCGACGTCTCCGCCGATGGTAAATACGTAGTCGGTGTACGCGCCGGTTCAGATACATCGACGCCTGCCTCTGGCCAACTCGGCGTCAGTGTCCAGGGTACTTACGGCTACATCACCCTTGATGCTGAGGGTAACGGCGTTTATCACTCCAACCCGAACAGCAATGCTCCAGCAGGCGCGACGGACACCTTCGTCTACACCATCCGCGATGCAGACGGCGATGAGAGCACCGCAACCGTCACCATCAACGTACTCAATTGCCAGATGGTTGCTGCACCAGATCACGATGTCACGGTCCATGAAAACGCTCTGGACCTGACCAAAGACGGTAACGACCTCGCGCCCGGCACCGTCACCGGCAGCCAACCTGGCTCGACCGGCGAAACAGCCAGTGGGACCTTGGTCGGTTCGGTCACAGGCGGCGTTGGGGCTTTGACCTACAGCCTGGTTGGCAACACCGAAGGGCAATTCGGGCAGATCCAGGTCAACGCCGATGGCTCCTACACCTACACCCTGACCTCGCCGGCGAATTCGCCGACCCATCAGAACGACGGGCCGAACATCATCACCGAGAGCTTTACCTATCAGGTCAAGGATTCGCTCGGTAATACCACCACCAGCAACATCGTCATCAGCATCGTCGATGACGTGCCCCAAGCGCACTGCGACGTTGCTCGTGTGGAAATGGGTGGGCAGGTCAGTGGCAATGTACTGCTCAATGATGTGATCGGCGCGGATGTTTCTGCCGACGGCAAGTACGTGGTCGGCGTGCGGGCCGGTTCCGATACTTCGACCCCGGCCTCCGGGCAGCTCGGCGTGAATGTTCAAGGGACTTATGGCTACATCACCTTGGACGCTGAAGGAAACGGCGTTTATCACTCCAACCCGAACAGCAATGCTCCAGCAGGCGCGACGGACACCTTCGTCTATACCATCCGCGATGCAGACGGCGATGAGAGCACCGCAACCGTCACCATCAACGTACTCAATTGCCAGATGGTTGCTGCACCAGATCACGATGTCACCGTCCATGAAAACGCTCTGGACCTGACCAAAGACGGCAACGACCTCGCGCCCGGCACCGTCACCGGCAGCCAACCTGGCTCGACCGGCGAAACAGCCAGTGGGACCTTGGTCGGTTCAATCACAGGCGGCGTTGGGGCTTTGACCTACAGCCTGGTAGGCAACACCGAAGGGCAATTCGGCCAGATCCACGTAAACGGTGACGGCTCATACACCTACACCCTGACCTCGCCTGCGAATTCGCCGACCCATCAGAACGACGGGCCGAACATCATCACCGAGAGCTTTACCTATCAGGTCAAGGATTCGCTCGGTAATACCACCACCAGCAACATCGTCATCAGCATCGTCGACGACGTGCCCCAAGCGCATTGCGACGTTGCCCGAGTGGAAATGGGCGGTCAGGTCAGCGGTAACGTACTGCTCAACGACGTGATCGGCGCGGATGTGTCTGCCGACGGCAAGTACGTGGTCGGCGTGCGTGCTGGGTCTGATACTTCGACGCCTGCCTCTGGCCAACTCGGCGTCAACGTCCAGGGCACTTACGGCTACATCACCCTCGATGCCGAGGGTAACGGGGTTTACCACTCGTACCCCAACAGCAATGCCCCAGAGGGCGCCACGGATACCTTCGTTTACACCATCCGTGATGCCGACGGTGACCAGAGCACCGCGACGGTCAGTATCAACGTGCTCAACTGCCAGATGGTGGCGACACCGGATCACGACGTCACTGTCTACGAAAACGCTCTGGACCTGAACAAGGACTGCCACGACCTGGCTCCGGGCGCTGTGCTCGGCAGCCAGCCGGGATCGGCCGCTGAAACAGCCAGCGGCACCTTGGTTGGCGCCGTGAGCGGCGGCGTAGGCATCCTCACCTACAGCCTGGTCGGCAATGCCGAGGGCCATTTCGGCCAGATCCAGGTCAACGGCGATGGCTCTTACACCTATACCCTGACTTCGCCTGCCAGCACTTCGCCGCAACAGAACGATGGCCCCAATATCGTCACCGAAACCTTCACCTATCAGGTCAAGGACTCACTCGGCAACACCACCACCAGCAACATCGTCGTCAGCATTGTCGATGACGTGCCCCAAGCCCACTGCGACTTCGCCAATGTGGTCGAAGGCAGCAGCGTGACGGGCAACCTGCTGTGGAATGACGTGATCGGCGCCGACGTCTCTGCCGCTGGCCAGTATGTGATCGGGATCCGCGCCGGCAGCGACACCTCGACTTCTGCTGTGGGCCAACTCGGCACAGAGGTGCAAGGCGCTTATGGTTACGCAACGCTGGATGCCAACGGTAATGGCGTTTATCACGCCAACCCCAACAGCGTGTCACCGGCTGGAGCTACCGACACCTTCGTCTACACCATCCGTGACGCCGACGGTGATGAAAGCACTACGACGGTGACCTTCAACGTCCAGGACGCCAGCCAGGCGGGCTGCGTTGATGGAGTTGTTGGCGCTCGCTCGGCGGCCACTGACAAAGCTGCGCCGATCCGGTTCGACGTTGACGAACACAAAGCCACCGGCTCGCTCAAGGAGCTTGCTCGCAGCGCGTTCGCTGCCAACAGCGGCGCCATGACCTCCGCGCTGGTGGTGGCCGGCTATCTGGCGCAGATGGGCAACAGCCACGCCGGCGAGCAGGACGTGTACACGGTGGCCCTGCGCAAGGGTGAGACGCTCACCCTCGACCACGATCGCGCGCCGGGCAACTTGCTCATGGAATGGAAAGGCGCAGCTGGCAGCTATCACCCTGTGGCGGACGGCGGCAGCTTCACCGCCAGCCACGATGGCCTGTACAGCATCCAGCTGACCAGCACGACCGACAGCACTGCCCCGGCGCAGGACAGCTTCAAGCTCAGCCTGCTGATCGATTCGAGCAATGTCCAAGGCCAGAGCCACCCTGGCGGCCAGACAGTTGGCAGCGACCCGGCAACTGGCACTGCAGACATCGTCTACCACGCAGACAGCACTGGCAGCGCGCTGACCGCCGATACGTTGTTGGCGGTGGAGGATGGCAAAGGCGAGGCGGTGCTGGTAAGCAGCCCAGGCAATGACCTGCTCGAAGGCGGTCACGGTATTGATACCGTCAGCTATGCCACAGCCAAGGCAGGCGTAGTGGTCGACCTCAACCTGGTGGGCCAGCAGGATACCGGCGGCGGTGGGCTGGACACCCTGGTCAGGATCGACAACCTGATCGGCTCGGACTACCACGACACCTTGATTGGCAACGCCAGTGACAACGTGATGATTGGCGGTCGGGGTGATGACCTGCTGACCGGGGGTGGCGGCAATGACACCTTCGTCTGGCAGAAGGGTGACACCGGCCACGACACTGTGACTGACTTCACGCCAGGCGCTGATCATCTTGACCTGTCGCAATTGCTTCAGGGCGATGGTGGCGCGGCGGCTTCACTGGATGACTTCCTGCACTTCAAGGTCAGCGCAGCGGGAGGTACGGTGGTGTCGACCATCGAAGTCAGCAGCGTGGCCGGTGCGGCACCGAGTCAGACCATCGACCTGGCCGGCGTCGACCTTGCCCAGCACTATGGCGTAACGGCGGGGGCGGGTGGTCTTATTGCATCCGGGCATGACACCGCAACCATCATCAACGGCATGCTCAACGATCATTCGTTGAAGGTGGATACCGTCTAAGGTTGTTTGACTCATCTTGAGCCCGCTGGGGCCGCTTTGCGGCCCTTTCGCGACACAAGGCCGCTCCTACAGGGACCGCGCTAGTCAGTCATGCGCGGACCCTGTAGGAGCGGCCTTGTGTCGCGAAAGGGCTGCGCAGCAGCCCCGGCTATCTCAATTGGATCAACGATATCTCATAGTTCGCAAGGTAGGTGAGTGCCGGCCTGGCAGTGCCCTGGAGGACGGGCTCAACTGCGGCGCAGGGTCTTCTGCTTGAGAATGTACAGGCTCACCAGCACTGCGCTGGTGAGCATGAACAGTCTTGCCCAAAAGAGTGGCACCAGATAGCAGGACAACCCGATACTGGCCCACATCAGGCCAATGGCGTAGACCTTGCCTTTGAGCGGGATCCCCTCACCACCGAGGTAGTCGCGAATCCACGGTCCCAACTGCGGGTGATTGACCAGCCAGGCGTGGAAGCGCGGCGAGCTGCGGGCGAAGCAGGCGGCCGCCAGCAGCAGAAAGGGGGTGGTTGGCAATACCGGCAGGAAAATCCCCAATACCCCCAGCGCAACGCTGAGCCAGCCAGCGGCCAGCAACAGGTAGCGCATGACAGCTGTCAGTGATGGCGCGGCTTGAGCAGGGCTGGCTTTTCTTCCGGAGCGTGCAGCAGCAGGTACAGCGCGGTCAGGGCTTCCGGAATCTGCACGATCATGTCGTCCTGCAGGTTGGCGTCCTTGGCAATGTCTTCAAACTCTGGCTGCTCATCGAACAGACCCGAACCGACCATGATCGGCAGCAGCATTTCGCTGACTTCTTCTTCGGCGTTCTCGAACCAGGCTTCTTCACGCAGGAACACGCCTTCCATGAAGCCGATGCACCAGCCGCGCAGATCGGAGTCGTCCGGGTCTTCACCCAGGTCGAGGTCGCACGGCAGCTCGAACTCTTCGTCACTGGCCAGTTGACGGCTGATGTGGGCCTTGAGGGCGACCAGCGTGGCTTCGATTTCGACCCGCTGCGCGTCGCTGCTGTACTTGGGCTCTTCGGCAAACAGCGCGTCGATCCATTCGCGGTCAGGAACGGCCTCGGAAGTGATCGAAAGCGCGGTCAGGTAGCCGTGTGCGGCGACGTAATCCAGCGCTTCTTCGTGCAGCTCGTCGGCATCGAGGAAGACTTGCAGGCGGGTCAGTTGCTCGGCGAAGGACATTACGGGGCTACCTTGAAGAATAAACGATAACGAATTCTAGCACCTTGCTGCGATCACGGGGCAAAGGGAACGTCTGTCACCGTAGCGTCCTTTAGCACTCGTCGCTGGGGTATAATCCGCGGTTTTCAGCCGGGCACAGTGTTTGTGCGGCCCTTGGCAAAAGCTGCTTACGCATTCGCGCGTGTGCCGGACGAGTTTATCGTCCAGCCTGTGTTCGGGAATGATACGGCGATTTCGGAGTTTGCAATGCTCGAACAGGCTCAGCGCGTCCTCAAGGACATCTTCGGCTACGACAGTTTCCGGGGGCGCCAGGCAGCGATCATCGAATGTGTGGCCAATGGCGGCGATGCCTTGGTACTGATGCCTACCGGCGGCGGCAAGTCGCTGTGCTTCCAGGTCCCTGGCTTGTTGCGGCCCGGCTTGACTGTGGTGGTATCGCCACTGATCGCCTTGATGGACGACCAGGTTGCCACCCTCGACGAACTCGGCGTGGCCGCGGCAGCCCTGAATTCGACCCTGAGTCCCGAGCAGCAACGCGAGCTGGCCGGGCGCTTGCGCCGCGGCGAGGTGAAGATGCTCTACCTCGCGCCTGAGCGCTTGGTGCAACCACGCATGCTCGAGTTCCTGCAGGGCCTCGACGTATCGCTGTTCGCCATCGACGAAGCGCACTGCGTGTCGCAGTGGGGCCATGACTTCCGGCCTGAGTACCTGCAGTTGGGCCAACTGGCCGAACAGTTTCCGCATGTGCCACGCATCGCCCTGACCGCCACTGCCGACATGCGCACCCGCGAAGAGATCGTCCAGCGTCTGCACCTGCAGGGCGCCGAGCGCTTTCTGTCGAGCTTCGACCGGCCGAATATCTTTTACCGCATCGTGCCCAAGGAAGCGCCGCGCAAACAGCTGATGGCGTTTCTGAGCGAGCGCCGCGGCAACGCCGGGATCGTCTACTGCCTGTCACGCAAAAAGGTTGACGAGACCGCAGCGTTTCTCTGCGAACAGGGCTTTCCGGCACTGTCCTACCATGCCGGCCTCGCCGCCGACACCCGTGCCAGCAACCAGCGCCGCTTCCTCAACGAGGAAGGCCTGATCATGGTTGCGACCATTGCATTTGGCATGGGCATCGACAAACCCAACGTGCGCTTCGTTGCCCACCTCGACTTGCCCAAGTCGCTCGAGGCGTATTACCAGGAGACCGGTCGTGCCGGTCGTGACGGCTTGCCCGCCGACGCCTGGATGGCCTACGGCCTGCAAGACATGGTCATGCTCAAGCAGATGTTGCAGAACTCCGAAGGTGACGAGCGTCACAAGCGGGTCGAGCAGCACAAACTCGACGCCATGCTGGCCCTGTGTGAAGAAACCCGCTGCCGCCGACAGTCGCTGCTGGCCTACTTCGACGAAGTCCTCGAACAGCCCTGCGGTCACTGTGACAACTGCGTCGACAAGGTGCAGACCTGGGACGCAACCGAGCCTGCGCGTCAGGCCCTGTCGGCGGTGTTTCGTACCGGTCAGCGCTACGGCGTTGGTCATCTGGTCGATGTGCTGCTGGGCAAGGACAACGAGAAGATCCGCAGCTTTGGTCACGAGAAGCTCTCGGTCTACGGCGTCGGCAAGTCCCTGAGTGAACATGAGTGGCGCTCGCTGTTCCGCCAACTGGTCGCGCGTGGCCTGGTCGATATCGACCTCGAGGGCTACGGCGGCCTGCGCCTGTCCGACAGCTGCCGGCCATTGCTGCGTGGCGAGGTCAACCTGCAGCTGCGTCGCGACCTCAAACCACAGACCAGCGCCAAGAGCTCCAGCGGTGGCAGCCCGGCCAGCCAGTTGGTGCGTGGCGAAGAGCGCGAGATGTGGGAAGCCTTGCGCACCCTGCGGCGCAAGCTGGCTGAAGAGCACAGCGTACCGCCTTACGTCATCTTCCCCGATTCGACTTTGCTGGAAATGCTCCGCAGTCAGCCTGCAAGCCTTGCCGACATGGGCCAGGTCAGTGGTGTCGGCGCGCGCAAACTGGAGCGCTATGGCCAGGCGTTTCTCGAGGTGCTCAACGGCGGCGAGAGCACGCAGGCGCCAAAGGTGGTGCTTGACCTGCGCCACGAACTGGTAAGCCTGGCGCGGGCGGGCATGACGCCGATGCAGATTGCCGGCCAGCTCAACTGCAGCGAAAAGAATGTCTACAGCCTGTTGGCCGAGGCGCTCGGCCGTCAGGAACTGAGCCTGGACCAGGCGCTGGACTTGCCCGAAGACCTGATGATGGAAGTGCAGGATGCCTTCCTTGATGGCGAAGGCGAGCTACCGCCGGTGGCGGAGATCGCGCCGCAATTCGCCCAGCGCGTGCCGGAGGGTGTGCTGTATTGCATCCGCGCTGCGCTGGCGGCAGAGTTTGAGCTGTAACCAGGCGCGATGCCGCTGAGCGCGGCATCTGGCTGATCCTTGTCATATTTTTTGATGATTATCGGACATTTCCGTGACGCCCAGCCTTGCCTGGAGCGCAAGGCCATGATTAGCTGGCTAATAATTAGTTCTATCCATCGAGTTGTTTATGCCGCTTACCGACAATCAACACCGCTTTGGCATGCAACTGGCCCAGATGTCCCGGGGCTGGCGCGCTGAACTGGATCGCCGACTGGCCGGGCTGAATCTGTCTCAGGCTCGCTGGTTGGTGCTGTTGCACCTCGCTCGCTTCGCCGAAGCTCCGACCCAGCGTGAACTGGCGCAGAGCGTGGGCGTTGAAGGCCCAACGCTGGCGCGCCTGCTCGACAGCCTGGAAACCCAGGGTCTGGTGCGCCGCCAGGCGGTGCTGGAAGATCGTCGTGCCAAAAAGATTCTGCTCTGCCCACCCGCCAAGCCGCTGATTGAGCAAATCGAAACCATCGCCAACCAGCTGCGTACCGAACTGTTCAGCGGGGTAGACGAGGCTGACCTGGATATCTGCATGCGGGTCCACGCAAAGATTCTCGGCAACCTGGAAAAATCCTGAGGCGACGCCAGGGCTGCCATGCAGAGGCAGCCCCGGGCGCGTTCAATCAGAACGTGTGGCCCAGATTGAGATACACCGCTTTCTGCTGCTCGCTGTTGGCCCCATAACTGAGGTTCAACGGCCCTAGCGGCGTCTCCAACCCTAAAAATATGCTCGCGGCGTTGATGTAGCCACTGTCGAAGTCATTGTCGTTGTTCCAGGCCCGGCCGCGTTCGAGCGAGCCGCCGATGTACAGCGGGAAGTCCAGCGGCAGGTAGGCGCGTGGCGTCAGGCGCCGGTAATAGACCATCCGCATCAGGCTGATGTTCTGCCCCGACACCGAATCCTGACGGAAGCCCGACAGCTGCCGGGCGCCACCGAGCACGAAGCTCGAAGTGACCACATCGGCGTCGTTCAGCGTGCGTCCGTAGCGCCCGCCAAGCACCAGCGTGTCGGCGCCGCTGCTGAGTGCCTTGTCCACGTTCAGCTCCCACTGACGATAGTTGCTGTCCGAATCCAGCGACTTGTCGTAGTTGCGCAGAGTCAGGCCGATGTCTTCGCCACTGTGCGGGAAGTACACGTTGTCCAGCGTATCGAACGAGTACTTGAGCTCGTAGAAACCTTCGTTGAAGCTGACCGAGGGCAGGTCCTGATCACCAATGCGAACGTCGGCGTTGCCCCAGGCCTTGCCCACGCCTGCACGCACCTCGCCATAGGTACCGATCTGGCGGCCGAGGTTGATGCCGAAACCATAGCGTTGCAGGCGGTATTCGGCGATCGGGTCATTTTCCAGTGTCGCTTCGATGTTCTGTGAACCCAGATCCAGATACGGCGCGACGAAATACCGCGAACCGATGTCCAGCGGCTGATAGAACTCGCTGTACAGCTCTTGCTGATCGCCGATCTGCGCCCGCGTCAGCCATTCACCGCCCAGCCGATTGATGCCATTGATGCGGTAGCTGGCGCCGAGGTTGAAGGCGCTGTCGCCGCGCATGTCGTCCGACAGGTTGAGGCCCAGGCGTAGGTAGTCGGTACCGCCGCGTTTGCCGCTGGCCTTGATCACCAGGGTGTTGTCGTCGCCCTTGTGCACCACGCGGTACTGCACACCATCAAAGTAATCCAGGCCATACAGGGTGCCCATGTCGGTCTGCAGACGCTCTAGCTCCAATGGCTCGCCAATCGGCTGGCGAACGTAGTAGCGGATCACGTCGTCGCTGACCTTCGAATCATTCTCGACCTTGATTGCGGTAATCACCGGGGTGCGCTGGCGCGGCGAGCGGGCGATGGCGAGCTGAGTATCGCCCTCAGCCTGGCGCAGTGTAGCCAGCCGGGCATCAAGAGCACGGGTGGCGCGGTAGCCGGCCTCGATCATCTCGGCGGTGCGGCCGAAGTCAGTGACGCCGAATGCCGCCAAGGGCGGCTGAATCAGGATGTCATCGCGGTGCAGGTTGGCCAGTTGCTCTTCGGAGTTTCGCCGGGTCATCAGGGTGATCGACTGGTTGAGCACATCCACTACCGTGTTCAGTTGCTTGCGGTCGCGCAACGGAGTACCGATGTCGACCACAATGGCCAGATCGACGCCCATCTCGCGGGCGACATCCAGCGGGATGTTGTCGACCATGCCGCCGTCGACCAGCAAGCGCCCATCCATTTCGACTGGGGCGAACACCGCCGGGATCGACATGCTGGCGCGGATCACCTGCGGCAGGTGGCCACGGCTGAACACCACTTTTTCGCCACTGGCGATATCGGTTGCGACGGCGCGGAAGGGGATCGGCAGTTTGTCGAAGTCGCGGGTATCAGCGGTGTGGGCCAATTTGCTTTCCAGCAGCAGGGCGAGGTTCTGACCCTGGATCACCCCCAGCGGCAGGCCCAGGCTGCCGTCGTCGCGAAAGCTCAGCTTCTGCTTGACCAGAAAATCGCGATCATCCTGCTTGCGCCGGAACGGCACGTCCTTGCGCGGTGGCGCATCGGACAGCGCCTGCTGCCAGTCGAGTGTGGTGGCGAGTTTTTCCAGCTCTTCGACGCTGTAGCCCGAAGCATACAGGCCGCCAATGACCGCCCCCATGCTGGTGCCGGCAATGGCATCGACGCGCACGCCTTGCTCTTCCAACGCCTTGAGCACGCCGATGTGCGCCAGGCCCCTGGCTGCGCCGCCAGACAGCACCAGGCCGACCTTGGGCCGGGTGTTTTCGGCAGCTGTGATCGGCAAACAGGTAAGCAGCAGCATCAGGCACAACAGCAAGCGGTGCATCGTCCAGTCTCAAAGCAGAGGGAAAGGCCGCTAGTATAAGCGGCCAACACTCTGGAGATAGCTGATCATGTCTGCGAGCAAGCCCGAAATAGTCATCAATTATTGCACTCAGTGCCAGTGGCTGCTGCGCGCCGCCTGGCTGGCGCAGGAGCTGCTCAGCACCTTTGCCGACGATCTGGCCCGGGTCGCGCTGGAGCCAGGCACCGGTGGCGTGTTCCGGGTCACCTGCAACGGTGTGCAGATCTGGGAGCGCAAGGCGGATGGCGGCTTCCCCGAGGCCAAGCAGCTCAAACAGCGCGTACGCGACCAGATCGACCCGCAGCGCGACCTCGGCCACAACGATCGCTGATCAGCTGCCCTGGGTTGCAGGCTTGGCGGCGCTGGCCGGCTCGCTGGCGGGCTCGCTGGCCAGGCGGCTGGAGAGGATGATCGCCAGCACGATCAAGGCGCCGCCGGCGAGCATGGTCAGCGAAGGCCGCTCGGCGAACAGCGCCCAGGCCACGGCGATGCCATAGACCGGCTCCATGCCGAACACCACGGCGGCGGTGCGAGCCTTGATCACCGCCAGCGCAGCGACGAACAGGCTGTGCGCAATGCCGGTACAGAACACCCCAAGCAGGCCGATCCAGAGCCAGTCGACAGCGCGAACGTCGGCCAGACCCGGCGCTGCGAACGGCAGCAGGCACAGCGTTACCACCAGATTCTGCCAGAGCGCTGCCTGCGCCGCCGGCAAGCGCGCCCCGCCTGCGCGGTTGGTCAGCGACAGCAGCGAGAACAGCAACCCCGACAGCAATGCCCAGAGCAGGCCACTGGTGGCCTCGCTGGCCAGGTCGAAGGCGGGCGTGACGAGGATCAGGCCGATGCTCACCAGCACGACCAGCATCAGCTCGTTGCGACGGATGCGCTCGCGAAACAACAGCCCTTCAAGGATCACCGTGAACGCCGGGAAGCTGGCAAAGCCCAGGGTGGCGATGGCCACGCCGGCAACCTTGACCGCGATGAAAAAGCTCACCCAATGACCGGCCAGCAACACGCCGCCAAACAGCAGACGGCGCACATCAGCGCCTTTGAGTGGTTGCCAGGTCTGACGCATGAACTGGGCAAACAGACCCAGCGCCAGCACGGCGAAGGCGGCACGGCCAAAAACAATGATGGCCGGGCTGGCCGAGACAGCGAGCTTGCCGAAGACACCGGTCAGGCCAAACAGCAGCGCGCCGATGTGCAGAGCGCCGAGGGCGGTGCGGGGTGTCATGGGAGTCCTCTGTGCGGACCGCTGGCGATAGGTACGAGGCGTGGCGCAGCGGTGGCTGATGACAGGTGCGAGCCAGTTTAAGCGCAAGCGGGGGCGCTGTCTGTGCCCAATTCGCCCATCCCCGTGCCGCGCATCAGCATGTACGCAGCCCTGGCGCCCTACAAGCTGACCTTGCCCAGCAAGACGTCACGGAACATCGCGAAGTCGCCGATCAGGCTGTACCACGGATGATCGAACGTCGCTGGGCGATTCTTCTCGAAGACAAAATGCCCGATCCAGGCAAAGCCATATCCGGCAACCGGGATCAACAACAGCAACAACCATTTGCCGCTGGCAATGGTGTAGGCGAGCAGTGCTATCACCAGGCTGGTGCCGACGAAGTGCAGCCGCCGGCAGGTGGGGTTGCTGTGCTCGCCGAGGTAGAAGGGGTAGAACTCGGCAAAACTGCGAAACTGCGCTGTGCGGTCCATTATTTCGCTCCCTGAGCAACTGCTTATGGCGTGGGTACACGGCGTGGAGCCTGATTAGAGTCTAGAGTCATAGGCAAAGCGGGCCAGTGACAATAAGCGCCAATTGAGTATCCTTGGCATTCACCGCAGGAGCGGTCAGCACAAGAAGCCGGTTATGAGTGAAAGAACCACATCCGCCAGCTGGGCATCCGGCATCGTCAAGGCCCTCGAGCTGGAAGGCCTCGACTGCCAGGCCATGTTCAAGGAACTCGGCCTGGACTTCGCTGCGCTGGATGACCCGGACGCGCGCTTCCCGCAGGATTCGATGACCCGCCTGTGGCAACTGGCGGTCGAGCTGTCGGGTAACCAGGCGATCGGCTTGAACATGGCGCGGGTGGTGCGCCCGGCATCGTTTCATGTGGTCGGTTATGCGCTGATGTCCAGCCGTACCCTGGCCGAGGGCTTCGAACGGCTGGTGCGCTACCAGCGGATCATCGCCGAAAGCTCGGACCTGAGCTTCCGCCTCGGGCCTGAGGGTTACTCGCTGGTGCTGACCGTGCACGGCGATCACCTGCCGCCAACCCGCCACAGTGCCGAAGCCTCGCTGGCGTGCGCGCTGGCGCTGAGCAAATGGTTGAGCGGGCGACCGATCCAGCCGCGGCGCGTGCTTATCCAAGGGCCACAGCCTGACGACATCGAGCCTTACAAGGTAGCCTTTCACTCGCCGCTGGTATTTGGCGCTGCTCACGACGCGTTGGTGTTCGAGCGGGCCGATATGGAAGCGCCATTGCCCACCGCCAATGAAGCCATGGCGGTGTTGCATGACCGCTTTGCCGGCGAATATCTGGCCCGCTTCTCGGAAAGCCGCGTCACCCACCGGGTGCGTCAGGTGTTGTGCCGGATCCTGCCCCAGGGCGAGCCCAAGCGCGAAACCGTGGCGCAGGCGCTGCACATGTCTCAGCGCACCCTGCAGCGGCGTTTGCAGGAGGAGGGCACCAGTTTCCAGACGCTGCTCGACGACACCCGTCGCGAGTTGGCTGAGCAGTACCTGGCCCAATCAGGCATGACCCTGCTCGAAACCGCCTACTTGCTGGGCTTTTCCGACCCGAGCAATTTCTACCGGGCATTCCGCCGTTGGTTCGACGCCACCCCCAGCGAATACCGCTCGCGGCTGGGCGCCGAGGCGGTCAGTGACGCCAGAACGCCGGCATACATAGAACCAGCACGGTGATGATTTCCAGCCGGCCGAGCAGCATGCCGCCGGCCAGGATCCACTTGGCGGCATCCGGTAAAGTGGCGTAGTTGCCCGCTGGGCCAATCACTTCGCCCAGGCCCGGGCCTACGCCGGACACAGTGCCCGCGGCGCCGGTCAGCGCTGTCATCCAGTCCACCCCCAGCAGCGACAGCAGCAGGGCGATTACGCAGATGGTGATGGCGAAGAAGAACGAGAAAGTCAGAATCGAGCGGACGATCTCTTCATCCAGGCGATGGCCGTTGTACTTCTGCTTGATCACCGCGCGCGGGTGGATCAACTGATTGAGGCTGGCCTTGAGCAGGATGTAGGCGACCTGAAAGCGGAAGATCTTGATCCCGCCGGCCGTCGAGCCGGAGCAGCCACCGATAAAGCCCAGATAGAAAAACAGCATCAGCGAGAAGTTGCCCCACAGGCTGTAGTCGCCCAAGGCGAAACCGGTGGTGGTAACGATCGAGGTGACGTTCAGCGCGACGTGGCGCAGGGCATCCAGCCAGTGCAGTTCGGTGGTTGCCCAGTACCAGGTGCCAAGTACCAGCCAGGTGATCACCAGCAGGCCCAGCAAGCCCTGCACCTGTTGATCCTTGAACAGCGCTCGGCGATTGCCGCGCAGCGTCGCCACATACAGCGTGAACGGCATGCTGCCAAAGATCATCACCACTACCGCAACCCAGTGCACGGCCGGGATGTCCCACTTGGCCAGCGACAGGTCCGAGGTGGAAAAACCGCCGGTGGAGATCGCCGACATGGCGTGGTTGATCGCGTCGAACAGGCTCATGCCCGCCCACCAGAACGCCAGGCTGCCGAGGAAGGTAATGCCGACGTACACCAGCACGATCGACTTGGCGACCATGTGCGAGCGCGGCATGACCTTCTCCGAGCGGTCCGAAGACTCGGTCTGGAACAGGCGCATGCCACCAATGCGCAGCAACGGCAAGATCGCCACCGCCATCGCGATAAAGCCGATACCACCCAGCCAGTGCAGCATCGAGCGCCACATGAGAATGCCGGGAGACATGGTGTCCAGCCCGCTCAACACCGTCGCACCGGTGGCGGTAATCCCCGACATGCTCTCGAAAAAGGCGTTGGTATAGCTGATGTGCTGAGTCAACAGGAACGGCAACGCCGCGAACACGCAGACGATCAGCCAACTGCTGACGGTGAGCAGGTACATGTCGCGTGGGCGCAGGTGCACGTGCTCGGGGCGGCCTGGGATGATCAGCGCCAGGCCGGCGATGAAGGTGATCAGGCTTGACCAGAGAAACGACGGCATGTCGCCGGTGCGTTCGAACACCAGCAGGGTGGCCATCGGCACGACCATGCTGACCGCCAGGGTGATCAGGAAGATGCCGATGATGAAACCAATGATTCTTAAGGTCGGCAACGCCATGTGATCTGCTCTGACTCGAATCGGAAAGGGCGCCATTCTACCTGTGGGGCTGGTTAAGTAAACGCCCTTGGCAGATGCAGCGGTGCTGCCATGGCAGGCGTCGATAGTGCAGAATGGCAGCACTTTTTATCTGCCAGGAGGGTAGCCGATGGAGGCTCTCGACGCATTGCTCAACCGTGTATCCGTGCCACGCCTGACCGAGCCGGCGCCCAATGCGGCGCAACGCGAGGGGTTATTCCAGGCGGCGTTGCGTGCGCCGGACCACGGCCAGCTGCGCCCATGGCGCTTTCTGACCATCGAGGGCGAAGGCCGGGCCAAGCTTGGTGAGCTGTTTGCCGAAGCGCTGGCCAATAAAGGCGACGCCAGCCAGGCCGCACTGGACAAGGCGCGCGCCATGCCGCTGCGCGCACCGCTGCTGATCGTGGTTGTCGCGCGTCTGCAGGATCACTTCAAGGTGCCCAAGTCCGAGCAGCGGCTGGCCGCCGGTTGCGCTGCCCACGGCATCCTCATCGCCGCCCATGCACAAGGTATCGGCGCTGTCTGGCGTACCGGCGACATGGCTTTCGACGCCCATGTTCATCAAGGCCTGGGGCTGGAGGCCAACGAGGAGTTGATAGGCTACCTGTACCTCGGAACGCCGCTCAACGAGCCCCGCACCGCGCCTGTGCTGGACACGGCCGACTTCGTCCGCGCCTGGGGCTGAGTCGTGCAAGGGGCGCTCTGCGCCCCGCCGCTTTCGGTGTAAAGGAGCGCTCGATCAACTGCCAACGACGGCCGTGACCGGGAACTCCAGACGAGCAACGAAGCCTCCCTGGGCATGGTTGCTCAGGATCAGGCTGCCACCATGCCGCTCGGCTGCACGCCGTGCTATCGCCAGACCAAGCCCATGACCGGCGGAGTCCTGTCCCGGTGCACGGAAGAACGGCTCGCCGAGTTGAGCAAGATACTCCGGCGCAACCCCTGGACCATGGTCACGCACAGTTATCAGCACCCGCTGCTGCTCAAGCCAGGCGCTGATCTCGATCGGTTTGCCGCTGGGATTGAAGCGCAATGCGTTGCGCACTAGGTTATCCACGGCGCGCTCGACCAGCGTCGGCCAGCCCTGCAAGGTCAGCCCGGGCGCGGCTTCCAGGCGAATCTCCTGCTCCGGCGCACTCAGTTGCGCGTCCTTGCGCACACTGCCCAGCAGAGCGTTGACGTCGATCGGCTCGACCAACGCCTGCTCGGCATCGACTCGGGCCAGGGCAAGAATCTCGCTGATCAGGTCTTCCAGTCGGTCGCATTCGCGGGTCAGGCGCGGCCACAGGGCTTGGCGCTGCTCGGGTTGCGCGCGTTCGGCCAGCGCCAGGGCGATACGCAGGCGCGCCAGCGGTGAGCGCAGCTCGTGCGAGACGTCGCGCAGCAACTGGCGCTGGCTGCCGATCAAACTCTGCAGGCGCGCGCCCATCTTGTTGAAGTCGGTCGCCAGCACGCCGAACTCGTCACGCCGGGCCGCCAGTTGGGCCAGGCTGTTCTGCTGGTAGCTGGTCTGGCCAAGGTCATGCACGGCGCCGCGCAGGCGGCTCAGCGGGCGGGTAATCGACAGCGTCACCAACAGGCTGAACAAGGTCAGCACCACCAGGGCGATGCCGAGCGCGCTGAGTGGCCAGAGCAGGCTTTCGCGGTGCCAGGCATCCAGCTCCGGGTGCGGGATGCGGTAGATCAGCAGGTAGGTCTCGCCGCTGCTGGGGCTGGTGTATTCCTCGGTCAATCGGCGCCACGGCAAGCGCCGCTGGTCATTGTGCTGGCGCGCTTCAAAATCGGCCGCACGGCGCGGGAAGGTGCCCGGCACCACCGCATCGCCGGCGTCGTTGAGTACCTGCACATCGACCTTGTAGCGCTGCTTGCGCCGCTCCAGAAAGCGCTGGGCCGAGGCCACGCCGTCTTGTTCATAGTGCTGTGCCCAGCCGCTGGCCAGGGTATTCAGGCCTGGGTGACGGCTGAGGATCCAGTTGTCCTGGTTGAGCATATGGCCAAGCAGGATCGACAGCCCTGCGACCAGGGCGATGGCTAGCCAGAAACTGGCCAGGATGCGCCAGAACAATGAACGCAAGACGAGACCTCCACAAACGAGAAAAGCCCGGCCCGCTTCTGAGCGGGCCGGGCAGTGGGTTACAGCTTACTGAGCCTTGCCGGCTTTTTCAGCTTTCCAGGCCTGGAATTCCTTCCATTCAGCCTTGCGTGCAGCGCGTTCTTTCTGCTGCGCGTCGAACATCTTCTGTTGCTCGGGCTTGAGCAGGCCGCGGATCTCGCTGTCGGTCTTGTCGTGACGGGCCTTGAGCTCGTCCTGCATGGCTTTTTTATCGGCCGCCGGCAGTTTGTCCAGGTAGCGCTTGGTAATCTCGCGCTGGGCTTTCATGCCGTCGCCCTTGAGCTTGCCGATCTGCTGGCGTTGCTCCGGAGTCAGGTCGAGCTGGGCGTAAGGCGCATTGCCGCGGTGATGCGGGCCGTCGTGACGTGGACCGCCGTCTGGCATGGCCATGGCTACGGTTGGCAGGGCAGCGGCGAACATCAGAGCGATCAGGGTCTTGCGCATGGTGTTTCTCCTCTCATGGGCCGGTTGTTACCGGATGAGCCCAGTTTAGGGAGATCAAGGTCAGGCGCAGTCAGGTCAAGGTAAAGGCAAGGTAAAGAGGTTGCAGGGCGTTGCGGCTCGCTAGAGCGAAAGGCAAGCCGCGTCGCGCGGCTTGCCTGTGTCTGCTGCTGGGCTCAGAGGCTGTAGTAATAGCCACGGCTGCGCAGGGCGACGATGCGCGGGCGGCCGTCGGGGTGGGGCCCAACTTTACGGCGCAGGTTGCTCACGTGCATGTCCAGGCTGCGGTCATACAGCGTCAGTTTGCGGCCAAGGCTGATCTGGGCCAGCTCCTGTTTGTCCAGCGGCTCGCCAGGCTGGCGCAGCAGCGCCTCGAGGATGCGGCTCTCGGACAAGGTCAAGGTCATCTCGCGACCTTCGACGCTGACCACGCCACGGGCCGGGCTGAACGCCAGATCGCCGATTTCGACCTGGCTGCTCGGCGCTGCCGGGTGGCTGCGGCGCAATACGGCGCGCAGGCGGGCGGTCAGCTCGCGGGGGTCGCAGGGTTTGGCCAGGTAATCGTCGGCGCCCAGTTCCAGGCCGAGGATCCGGTCCAATGGCTCGCCGCGTGCCGAGAGCATCAGCACCGGCAGTTCGGCGTGCTCGCTGCGCAGCTGCTTGAGCAGCTCAAGGCCGCTGCCATCGGGCAACATCACGTCCAGCACGACGGCCGCCGGCGCGCATTCGGCCAGGGCCTGACGCGCACTGCGGCCATCATGGCAAGCCCGCACTACAAAACCTTCCTGGGTCAGCCAGCTGCAAAGCAGCTCGCAGAGCTCCTGGTCATCATCAATCAGTAACAGCTCGCTCATGACTCACTCAATTCAACCATTGACGGCGTCTTCTGTGTCCGCCAGTGGCAAAGATACCGCAGACTACCGAGAACAGTGCAACGTCTGCGCCAATTACGCAGCACATTTGTCGGTTCGGCGGTGTTGACTGAGGGGTATCGGCCGCTCGTCGGATTAGATGAGGGCGATTGGATGCCGGCCCTGCGGGCAGGGCCGGCAGGTGCAGCGGGTTATGGCATGACCTGCTTGAACGGCTTGACCACCACCTTGTCATACACGCCCGCAGCCACGTACGGGTCGGCATCGGCCCAGGCTTGCGCTGCAGCCAGGCTGTCGAACTCGGCGACGATCAGGCTACCGGTAAAGCCAGCAGCGCCCGGGTCATTGCTGTCGATGGCCGGGTGTGGCCCAGCCAGGACCACGCGGCCTTCGCCTTGCAGCTGCTGCAGGCGCTCGATATGCGCAGGGCGCGCGGCCAGGCGTTTGTCCAGAGAGTTGGCGACGTCGCTGGAGATGATGGCGTAGAGCATGTCAATCCTCGGTCTTGGGGGTAGTTGAGTCGCTGTCGTGCAGGTGGCGCGACAGGTAGACGCCTTGGGCGACCAGGAAGATCACGGTCATGCCGAGGCTGCCGAACACTTTGAAGTCGACCCAGAAGTCCTGGAAGGTAAAGGCCACGAACAGGTTGGCCGCACCGCAGATCAGGAAGAAGCAGATCCACGCCAGGTTCAGCCGTGCCCAGATCGCATCCGGCAGGGTCAGGGCGTGACCCATGATGCGTTTGATCAGCACCCGGTCACCAATGAAATAGCTGCCGGCAAAAGCCAGGGCAAACAACCAGTTGACCACCGGGGCTTTCCATTTAAGGAAGGTTTCGCTGTGGAAAGCCAGGGTCAGGCCGCCGAACAGCAGGCATGCGAGCAGGGTCAGCCATTGGCCTTTTTCCAGCTTGCGCTGGCGGATCAGCAGCGCGCCGTAGACCACCAGCGAGCTTGCGATCAACACCGCAGTGGCGCTGTAGATACCGCCGAATTCGAAGCTGTGACCGCCTACTTCGAGTGGGCGCGGGTCGAGCTTGTAGACGATGAAAAACAGCAGCAACGGAATGAAATCGACGAATTGTTTCACAATGGCAGCCAGAAGCGGGATGTGACGGCATAATATCAAACATCGATTCCAGCGAAAGCGCTCCTCCATGAATGTTGATCTGCACTGTCACAGCACGGCCTCCGACGGCGCCCTGGCGCCTTCGATTCTGGTCGCCCGCGCCCACGAGCACGGCGTGCAGACTTTCGCCTTGACCGATCACGACACCATCGAAGGCCTGCCCGAGGCCCGCCAGGCCTGCATTGAGCGGGGTATGCACTGGGTCAGCGGCATCGAGTTGTCGTGCACCTGGGGCGGCGCGACCATCCACATATTGGGTTACGATTTTCCTCTCGATGCGCCGCCGTTGCTGAGCGCAATCGAAGCTTTGCACCGTGGTCGCTGGCTGCGCGCCGAAGAAATCGACCGACGCCTGGCTGCCAAGGGCATGCCCAACACCCTCGAAGGTGCTCGCGCGGTGCAGCAAGAACTCGGCGACAGCGGCAATGCTCCGGCGCGGCCGCACTTTGCCGACTACCTGGTGCGTGCCGGACACGTCAAGGACCGCGGCGAAGCGTTTCGCAAATGGCTCGGTGCCGGCAAGCTGGGCGATGTGAAGCTGCATTGGCCTACACTCGAAGAAACTGTCGCGACCCTGCGCCAGTCCAACGCTTGGGTGAGCCTGGCGCATCCGATGCACTACGAACTGACCCGCAGCAAGCGTAGACGGCTGATTGCCGACTATATTCAAGCAGGCGGGCAGGCACTTGAAGTGGTCAACGGCATGATGCCGGCTGAGCAGGTGGGCACCATGTCCATCCTTACCCGTGAGTTCGGCCTGCTGGCAAGCGCTGGCAGTGATTTCCACGGCCCCGGCACCTGGGGCGAGATCGGTGCCTATCGGCCATTGCCTGAGGACCTGCCACCTCTGTGGCGTCGATTCAAGCATGAGCAGCCTATGGCGGTTTGAACAGGACGATTTAGTGAGCCAATTTTTCCAGATTCATGCGGAGAACCCGCAGCCGCGCCTGATCAAACAGGCAGTGGAAATCATTCGCAAGGGTGGGGTGGTGGTCTATCCGACCGACTCCGCCTATGCAATGGGTTGCCAGATCGGCGACAAGAGCGCCATCGAGCGGGTGCGCCGTTTGCGCCAGCTCGACAAGAACCACAACTTCACCCTGCTGTGCTGCGACCTGTCGCAAATGGGCTTGTTTGCCAAGATCGACACTTCCACGTTCCGTCTGCTCAAGGCGCATGTGCCGGGGCCGTATACCTTCATCCTCAATGCCACGCGCGAAGTACCGCGCTTGTTGCTGCATGAAAAACGCCGCACCATCGGCCTGCGCGTGCCGTCCAATCCGATCGTGCTGGCGTTGCTGGCCGAGCTGGGCGAGCCATTGATGAGCGTCAGCCTGATCATGCCCGGCGACGAAGAGCCGATGAATGACCCCTACGAGATCCGCCAGGCGCTGGAACATCACGTCGACTTGATCATCGACGGCGGCTTTGGCAACGTCGAAGGGTCGACGGTGATCAACCTCAGCGGCGACGAGCCTGAAGTGATCCGGGTTGGCTGCGGCGACCCAACGCCTTTCCTGGTGGATGCGTGAATCAACTGGCGCAGCCCGAGGCAGCGGCCAGCGACCTTTCAGTACCGCAGCAACTGCAGCTGGCGCTGGTGTATGGCGAGGCGGTTACCGAGCTGCCGCTGGACCTATACATCCCTCCGCATGCGCTTGAAGTGATTCTTGAGGCATTTGAAGGCCCGCTCGATCTGCTGCTGTACCTGATTCGCAAGCAGAACATCGACATCCTTGATATTCCCGTCGCGGAAATCACCCGCCAGTACATGACCTACGTCGAGCTGATGAAGTCGGTGCGCCTCGAACTGGCCGCAGAATACCTACTGATGGCCGCCATGCTGGCCGAGATCAAGTCGCGCATGCTGTTGCCGCGCTCCAGCGAGGTTGAAGAGGAGGAGGGCGATCCGCGGGCTGAGCTGATCCGCCGCTTGCAGGAGTACGAGCGGTTCAAGGCCGCAGCCGAGGGCATCGACACCCTCGCCCGGGTTGGCCGCGACGTGATCATTCCCAGGCTGGACGCACCGCAGGCGCAGGTGCGCAAATTGCTGCCCGATGTCAGCCTGGAAGAGATTCTGCTGTCGATGGCTGAAGTCATGCGCCGCAATGACCTGTTCGAGAGCCACCAGATCAGCCGCGAGACACTCTCTACCCGTGAGCGTATGAGTGAGGTGCTCGAGCGCCTCAAGGGCGGCGCCTTTGTGCCCTTTGTCGAGTTGTTCACCGTCGAAGAGGGCAAGCTTGGCGTGGTGGTTACCTTCATGGCGATTCTGGAGCTGGTTAAGGAATCGCTGATCGAACTGGTGCAGAATGAGCCCTTCGCCCCGATCCATGTCCGTGCGCGGACCGACTGAAACAAGCCGACCCAACTCCAATGAACCTGAATGAACCGCGCGACCTGGCGTCGCTGATCGAGGCTTTTCTGCTGGCCTCGGGCAAGCCACAATCGCTTGAACGGCTGTACGAGCTGCTCGATGAAACCGAGCGTCCGGCACCGGCTGTCTTCAAGAAGGCCCTCGAATTGCTGGCCAAGTCCTGCAATGGCCGCGCCTTTGAGCTCAAAGAGGTCGCCAGTGGCTATCGCCTGCAGATCCGCGAGAACTTTGCGCCTTGGGTAGGCCGGCTCTGGGAAGAACGGCCGCAGCGTTACTCGCGGGCCCTGCTCGAAACCATGGCACTGATTGCCTACCGCCAGCCCATCACTCGCGGCGAGATCGAAGACGTGCGTGGTGTGGCGGTCAACACCAACATCGTCAAGACGCTGATGGAGCGCGAGTGGATCCGCATCGTCGGCTACCGTGAAGTGCCGGGGCGCCCAGCGATGTTTGCCACTACCAAGGCGTTTCTCGATCACTTCAACCTGAAGAGCCTTGACCAGTTGCCAGCCCTGGCCGAGCTTCGCGAGATGGAGCCCGAGCCCCTGCTTGATCCGGACGACGCCCCGGTGCCGGCGCATCTGCAGGCGTTGGCTGATGCCAGCCTGGGCGAGCAAGAGGTGGGCGAGCCGCCGACCGAGACCAGCTTCCGCAGCCTGCTGGTCGAGCTGGATGCGATGGAAGAAGGTCTGAAGATTGATTTTGAAGACCTGCCCGAGGCGCAGCCTGATCCGTTGCCCGAAGATGACGCCGAACTGAGTTGACCGTTCGGCGCAAAGCCTGGCTGCCTGCGTAAAAGGCGCTACTCTGCAGTGCGCTTGGCTGATGAACCGCGTATAGTGCGCGCCCCTCTGGCCCATTCGTGGCCAGATACCGCATTTCATTCTTACACCGGGAGGTGCCCAGATGAGTGACAAAGAGCTGCTCGATACCCAACCTATTCCTCCATCCGGCGAAAAACTGCAAAAAGTTCTCGCCCGCATCGGCGTGGGCTCGCGTCGGGATGTCGAGGCCTGGATCAGCCAGGGCCGGATCAAGGTCAACGGCGTTGCCGCGACCCTTGGTCAGCGTGTCGACATGCATGACGCGATCTCGGTCGATGGCAAGCTGATCAAGCGCGTGGAGGCCTCCGAGGCCACCCGCCGGGTGATCATGTACAACAAGCCAGATGGCGAAATCTGCACCCGTGACGACCCGGAAGGCCGTCCAACCGTGTTCGATCGCCTGCCACGGCCGAAAGAGGGCCGCTGGATCAACATCGGTCGTCTCGACATCAACACCACCGGCCTGCTGCTGTTCACCACTGATGGCGAACTGGCCAACCGCCTGATGCACCCATCCTACGAGATGGACCGCGAGTACGCGGTACGTGTGCGCGGCGAAGTCGACGACGAAATGCTCGATCGACTCAAGGCTGGTGTAGTGCTTGAAGATGGCCCGGCGAAGTTCACCGACATCCAGAAAGCGCCGGGTGGCGAAGGCTTCAACCATTGGTACCACTGCGTGGTGATGGAAGGCCGTAACCGCGAAGTACGTCGCCTGTGGGAGTCGCAAGGTGTGATCGTCAGCCGTCTGAAGCGTGTGCGCTTCGGTCCGGTGTTCCTCAACTCCGACCTGCCAATGGGTCGCTGGCGCGAAATGAGCCAGTACGAAATCGACATCCTTGCCGCTGAAGTGGGCCTGCAGCCGGTTGCGCTGCCGACCTTGAACCTCAAGGCCAAGGACAAGATGGAGCGTATGCAGCGCAAGTCCAGCCGTCCGCTGGGCCGTGGCGAACGCGTACGCAATCTGCGCCCGGCGCAGGAAGGCCAGGCCGAGCGCCCGGCCCGTGCGCCGCGTGAAGACAGCGCGGCTGCGCGCAAGGGCAGCCGTGCCCCGGTCGCCAGTGCGGTAGCCGAGCGTCCGAGCGATGTACGCAAGCGCACCAACAAGCCTGATGGTGCCCGCACCAGTGGCGGTCGCCCAACTGGCGGCAAGCCTGCTGGCGGTGGTCGCGGCAAGCCGCGCGGCTGATAGCGTGTGATCTGGGGCCGCTTTGCGGCCCCAGTGGTTTCGATGGCAAACCCAGGCGCAATGCCTGGCAACTTTTCCATCCGCCTCGTAAAGAAATCCTTACGGAATCGCCCGATTCCCCAAGCAAACGCTCCCCGCGTAACGCAAACTTGCCAAACCCCCGCCGCAGAGCCCTCCCTGCACCCAACCAGGCCCTTGCCCAGTGCCCCGCAACACGCTGATATAGCCCCATGCCCTGTGCACAGCCCGGCCAAAGAGCCCGGCTAATAAAACAACAAATGGAGGCGCAATGTACGCCGATCAGTTCGCCACAACTGGCTCTTCCCACCGGATCGGTGCGCTTTTCCTACAGGAAATGACGCATCGCGTTGACGCCTGCGCGCTTGCGAGGGTATACAATGCGCCGCGTTTTACCTGTGACCCCCTTGCGTACCGCGCATTTCTGCTGACTCCCGGCTGACCGATCCTGGGCCTGTTGCCCGTCGCGTCCCGTGAATCCAGAAAAAATCCAAGGTAACCACCTTGCCCATTCCGCTGCGCCACGAGTGCGGTGGGTCCGATTCCGTCACAGATAAAAACAAGCAGGTGACTTCGTTCATGAGTGGACAAATCAAGCAGTCAGGCGAGCTCAAGCGGGGCCTGAAAAACCGCCACATCCAGTTGATCGCCCTCGGCGGCGCGATTGGTACCGGCCTGTTCCTCGGCTCAGCCGGAGTGATGGCGTCTGCCGGCCCGTCGATGATCCTCGGCTACGCCATCTGCGGCTTCATTGCCTTCATGATCATGCGCCAACTCGGCGAGATGATTGTCGAGGAGCCTGTGGCAGGTTCCTTCAGCCACTTTGCGCACAAGTACTGGGGCGGTTTTGCCGGCTTCCTGTCGGGCTGGAACTGCTGGGTGCTGTACATCCTGGTGGGCATGTCGGAGCTGTCGGCAGTGGGCAAGTATGTCCATTACTGGTGGCCCGAGATCCCGACCTGGGTCACTGCGGCGGCGTTTTTCCTGCTGATCAATGCCATCAATTTGATGAACGTGAAGGTGTTCGGCGAGACCGAGTTCTGGTTCGCGATCATCAAGGTCGTGGCCATCGTCGGCATGATCGGCCTGGGCGCCTACATGCTCACCTCAGGCAGTGGCGGCCCGGAAGCGTCGGTCACCAACCTGTGGGTGCATGGCGGGTTCTTCCCCAACGGCGTCACGGGGCTGGTGATGGCGCTGGCGATCATCATGTTCTCGTTCGGCGGCCTGGAGATGCTCGGTTTTACGGCGGCCGAGGCTGACAAGCCGAAAACCGTCATCCCCAAGGCGATCAACCAGGTCATCTACCGCATCCTGATCTTCTATATTGGTGCGCTGGTGATCCTGCTCTCGCTGACCCCTTGGAATACCCTGGTCGCCAGCATCGAAGCCGCCGGCGGCAGCTACGGCAGCAGCCCGTTCGTGCAGGTGTTCTCGCTGCTGGGTAGCGACGTTGCTGCGCACCTGCTCAACTTCGTGGTATTGACCGCGGCGCTGTCGGTGTACAACAGCGGCACCTACTGCAATGCGCGCATGCTCTACGGCATGGCCGAGCAGGGCGATGCGCCAGCAGGCCTGGCCAAGATCGACAAGCGCGGCGTGCCGGTTCGTTCGATTCTGGCTTCGGCAGCGGTCACCCTGGTAGCGGTGCTGCTCAACTACTTCATGCCGCAGCATGCGCTCGAGCTGCTGATGTCGCTGGTAGTGGCCGCGCTGGTGATCAACTGGGCGATGATCAGCTTCTCGCACCTCAAGTTCCGCCAGCACCTTGACCGTACAGGCCAGAAACCGCTGTTCAAGGCGTTGTGGTACCCCTACGGCAACTACCTGGTGATGGCTTTTGTGGTGCTGATCCTCGGCACCATGCTGATGATCCCGGGTATCCAGGTGTCGGTCTACGCCATCCCGGTATGGCTGCTGGTGATGTACCTGGCCTATGTCCTCAAGGGCGGCAAGCGTGCCGGTCCTGCCGAGGCAGTTGTAGAGAGCGTGGCCAAGTAAACGGTCGCGGGCTTTACCCAAAACCCGATGTCAGGTCACTGACATCGGGTTTTTTATTCGCTGCGGATCAGATCTGCGCCAGCAACCAGCTACGGAATGCCCGCAGCGAGGGCAACGCTTCGTTGCGCGGCGGATAGATCAGGTAGTAGCTGCGTTGGCTGGCAAAAGCTGCGCCGGGGCTGTACAGCTCGCCCTTGGCCAATTCTTCCTCGACCAGAATCCGCGGCACCAGGCCAATGCCGATGCCGGCGCGCACCGCCTGGATCAGGTGCGAGGTCAGCTCGAAGCTCGGCCCCAGGCGCATCGATCGGTGTGGCAGCTCCTGATGGGAGAACCATTCGCCCCATGCATGAGGGTTGTTGGCCACGTTCAGCAGTACTTCCTGGCTGATCCGCGTTGGGTCCCACTGCTGGCCATCGCGGGCTGCGTCCGGCGGCAAGATCACCAGCAGTTGCTCGGCATGCAGGCGATGGCAGATCAGCCCGGGCAAGTCATTGCTGGCCACGCCGATGGCGGCGTCGATTTCGCTGGTGTCGAAATTGATCGCTTCGATGCGCGAATGAATATGCACCAGCATGCCCGGGTGCGCCGCGTAAAACTCATGCAGGCGTGGCAGCAGCCATTTCGAGCCGAAGGTGGGCAGGGTGGCCAGCCGCAGTGTGCCCACGCCGGACTGGTACGCCAAGGCCTGCAAGGTCGCGCTGCGGATGCGCCCGAGCGCCTCGCTGAGCTCGCCCTGGTACAGCCGGCCGACGTCGGTGAGCTGCACCTGACGGCCCTCGCGGCGAAACAGCGTCAGGCCCAGTTGCTGTTCCAGCGCCTGGACCTGGCGGCTGACCGCGCTTTGGGTTAGCGACAGCTCGGCGGCGGCGCGGGTGTAGCTCTCATGCCGGGCGGCTGCCTCGAAGGCCAGCAGCAGTGACATCGAGGGCGTCAGGTGGCGGTAATTCATTCATAAAGCTCATCAATAGCGGCAGGAATATCCGTTTGCCCCCAGCGGCAAACTACAGGAACATTGGCCTATTCGTCATCAGTGCCTGCGCGATGCATGCCGCAATGACAGGTTTACCGTGAATCAGCCCATATCAAGAGGCCATCCAACGATGATCGCCCAGTTGCACACCAGCGCGCCTGCCGCCAATTACCCAGAATTCCTCGAAGCCCTGCGTGGCAGTGGCTTCGCCGGCCAGATCAGCGCCGACTACGCCACCCGTACCGTGCTCGCGACCGACAACTCGATTTACCAGCGCCTGCCGCAGGCGGCGGTGTTTCCGTTGCACGCAGACGACGTGGCCAAGGTTGCAGCACTGATGAGCGAGCCGCGCTTTGCCGGCATCAAGCTGACCCCGCGCGGCGGCGGCACTGGTACCAATGGCCAGTCGCTGACCGATGGCATCATCGTCGACCTGTCGCGGCACATGAACAACATCCTCGAGATCAACGTCGAGCAGCGTTGGGTGCGGGTCCAGGCGGGTGTGGTCAAAGACCAGCTCAATGCTGCGCTCAAACCGCACGGGTTGTTCTTCGCCCCCGAGCTGTCTACCTCAAACCGCGCCACCGTTGGCGGCATGATCAACACCGATGCCAGCGGCCAGGGCAGTTGCACCTACGGCAAGACCCGCGACCACGTGCTCGAACTGCACAGCGTGCTGCTCGGCGGCGAACGCCTGCACAGCCTGCCGATCGATGACGCTGCGCTGGAGCAGGCCTGTGCCGCACCCGGCCGCGCCGGTGAGGTGTATCGCATTGCTCGCGACATTCATGAAACCCAGGCAGAACTGATCGAGACCACCTTCCCCAAGCTCAATCGCTGCCTGACCGGCTATGACCTTGCGCACCTGCGCGACGAGCAGGGCCGCTTCAACCTCAATAGCGTGCTGTGCGGCGCCGAGGGTTCGCTGGGCTATGTGGTCGAAGCCAAGCTAAACGTGCTGCCGATCCCCAAATACGCAGTGCTGGTCAACGTGCGCTACAGCAGCTTCATGGATGCTCTGCGCGATGCCAATGCGCTGATGGCGCACAAGCCGCTGTCGATCGAAACGGTCGATTCCAAGGTGCTGCTGCTGGCGATGCAGGATATCGTCTGGCACAGCGTCGCCGAGTACTTCCCGGCGGATGCCGAGCGGCCAACCCTGGGCATCAACCTGATCGAGTTCTGCGGTGATGACCCTGCCGAGGTGAATGCCCGGGTGCAGGCTTTCATCGGCCATCTGCAGACTGACAAAGGTGTAGAACGGCTCGGCCACACCCTGGCCGAGGGCGCCGAGGCGGTCACTCGCGTGTACACCATGCGCAAGCGCTCGGTCGGCCTGCTGGGCAACGTCGAAGGCGAAGTGCGCCCGCAGCCGTTTGTCGAAGACACCGCCGTGCCGCCCGAGCAGTTGGCCGACTACATTGCCGAATTCCGCGCTCTGCTCGACAGCTATGGCCTGGCCTATGGCATGTTCGGCCACGTCGATGCCGGCGTACTGCACGTGCGCCCGGCATTGGACATGAAAGACCCGGCCCAGGCGGCGCTGGTCAAACCGATCTCGGATGCAGTGGCAGCGTTGACCAAGCGCTACGGTGGGCTGCTCTGGGGCGAGCATGGCAAGGGCCTGCGCTCGGAATACGTGCCGGAGTATTTCGGCGCGCTGTATCCTGCCTTGCAGCGCCTGAAGGGCGCGTTCGATCCGCACAACCAGCTCAACCCCGGCAAGATCTGCACCCCGCCGGACAGCGCCGAAGGCCTGACCAAGGTCGATGGCGTGACCCTGCGTGGTGACCTCGACCGGACCATTGACGAGCGCGTCTGGCAGAGCTTTGGCAGCGCGGTGCACTGCAACGGCAACGGCGCCTGTTACAACTACGACCCCAACGACGCCATGTGCCCGTCCTGGAAGGCCACCCGCGAGCGCCAGCATTCGCCCAAGGGCCGTGCCTCGTTGATGCGCGAGTGGCTGCGCCTGCAAGGGGCGGCGGATATCGACGTGCTGGCCGCGGCACGCAGCAAGGTCTCCTGGCTCAAGGGCTTGCCGACGCGGCTGCGCAACAACCGTGCACAGCAGCAGGGGGAGGTCGACTTTTCCCACGAGGTGTACGACGCAATGGCCGGTTGCCTGGCCTGTAAATCCTGTGCAGGCCAGTGCCCGATCAAGGTCAACGTGCCGGACTTCCGCTCACGCTTCCTTGAGCTGTACCACGGTCGTTACCAGCGGCCACTGCGCGATTACTTGATTGGCTCGCTGGAATTCAGCATCCCGTACCTGGCCCACGCGCCGGGCCTGTATAACGCGGTGATGGGCTCGAAGTGGGTCAGCAAGTTGCTGGCCGACAAAGTCGGCATGGTCGACAGCCCATTGATCAGCCGCTTCAACTTCCAGGCGACGCTGACCCGTTGCCGTGTGCAGATGGCCACTGTGCCGACCCTGCGCGAACTGACCCCCGCCCAGCGCGAGCGCAGTATCGTGCTGGTGCAGGATGCCTTCACCCGCTACTTCGAAACGCCGCTGTTGGCGTCATTCATCGAGCTTGCCCATCGCCTCGGCCACCGTGTTTTCCTCGCGCCCTACAGCGCCAACGGCAAGCCGCTGCACGTGCAGGGCTTCCTCGGTGCGTTCGCCAAGGCGGCGATCCGCAACGGCAGCCAGCTCAAGGCACTGGCCGACTGTGGCGTGCCATTAGTAGGCCTGGACCCGGCCATGACCCTGGTGTATCGCCAGGAATACCAGAAGGTCGAGGGGCTGCAGGACTGCCCGAAAGTGCTATTGCCGCAGGAATGGCTGATCGATGTGCTGCCTGAGCAAGTGCCAGCCACTGGCGCCAGCTTCCGCTTGATGGCGCACTGCACCGAGAAAACCAACGTACCGGCCAGCACTCGGCAATGGGAGCAGGTCTTCGCACGTATGGGCCTGACATTGGTCACCGAGGCCACCGGCTGCTGTGGCATGTCTGGCACTTATGGGCATGAGGCGCGCAACCAGCAGACCTCGCGGACTATCTTCGAGCAGTCGTGGGCGACCAAGCTGGATAAACAGGGTGAGCCCCTGGCGACTGGCTATTCCTGCCGCAGTCAGGTCAAGCGCCTGGCAGACAAGCAGTTGCGCCATCCGCTCGAAGTCGTGCTGCAGTTTGCCCTGCGCTGAATTTCAGCGAGGTAGGGGAGTCATGGAGAGGTGACCGCAGGAGGGGGCGGTAGGTCTGGCTGATGAGGCTGGGCTTGCCAGCGGCACTCTGGACGGTGTGAAAACGTGATGAAGTGGGGTTTCCCGTGTTCAGCCGTTTTCACACTGCCGTGCGCGGTTATTCCTGATCAGCGCTGGATGTATCGTCGCCATTCTGCTCGACGGCTGGCGTCGGTTCAGAGTGGGCGGCAACGGTGTGCTCTTCGGGGTTCAGGCTTGGGAAGGGATGATTCGGGATCTCATGCATCTCGTCGTCCTCGCAAGTGTGAGTTGAAAAGGCTGCGCCAGGCGCGTGTGTGGCTTTGAAAAAGCTTGGGCAGGATACAGCAGTCGACATGACAGTTTGAACTTTTTGCCGATCAGCTGTCGGCTAGCGGGCGGATATCGGACGCAGCACGTGGCAGGGGATGCAGTTGAAACGGCAAGCGCCCGCAGAGTCCACGACCTCTGCGGGCGCTGCCAGGCAGGTTACTTGCGGCCTTCGGCGTTCTTGGCCACTTCATCGGTGCGGGCGCACATGATGAAGTCATTGCGGTGCAGACCTTTGATCGAATGGCTCCACCAGGTCACAGTGACTTTGCCCCATTCGGTCATCAGGCCAGGGTGGTGGCCTTCGGCTTCGGCGATTTCGCCAACGGCATTGGTAAAGGCCAGGGCGTGCTTGAAGTTCTTGAACAGGAATACCCGTTCCAGCTCCATATGGCCGTCACGCACTTCGATGTTCCAATCGGGGATCTGCCGGATCAGCTCGGGCAGTTCGGCTTCGCTGACCTGCGGGGCGTCGGCGCGGCAGGCTTCGCAGTGGGCTTGATTCAAGGCATTCATGGTGTGGTTCCAATTCGAGTTGTTATCGTCAAGGTGGCTTCAGGCAGCAACCTTGGGTGGAAACTTGGGTGCGTGCAGGCCCAGCTGCATGCCCTGGTGGACCATGCCCATGATGTCTTCATGGGCCAGGTCGAACAGGCGCTTGAGGTTGGGCAGGACGAAGTACACCGGCTGCAGGATATCGATGCGATAAGGCGTGCGCATCGCCTCGATCGGGTCGAAGGCCTGATGCTCAGGCTCGCTGGACAGACTGTAGACGGTCTCCTTGGGTGAGGAGAGGATGCCGCCGCCGTAGATACGTTGGCCTTGCGCGGTATCCATCAAGCCGAATTCGATGGTCATCCAGTACAGCCGGGCCAGGTACACCCGCTCTTCCTTGGTCGCAGCCAGGCCCAGCTTGCCATAGGTGTGGGTGAATTCGGCGAACCATGGGTTGGTCAGCAGCGGGCAGTGGCCGAAGATTTCATGAAAGATATCCGGCTCTTGCAGGTAGTCCAGTTCTTCACGGGTGCGGATGAAGGTAGCCACCGGGAAGCGCTTGCTGGCAAGCAGTTCGAAAAAGGTCTGGAACGGGATCAATGCTGGCACGCGTGCAACCTGCCAGCCCGTGGTGGCGCCAAGCACTTTGTTGATCTCGCCCAACTGAGGAATGCGCTCATGGGGCAGCTTGAGCTGCTCGATGCCGTCCAGGTACTCCTGGCACGCACGGCCTTCAATCACCTTTAACTGGCGGGTAATCAAGGTATTCCAGACTGCGTGCTCGTCTTGCGGGTAGTCGATAAAACCGTTCGCATCGGGCTCGCGGGCCACGTAGTGCGTCTGTTTCATGTGGCTCTCCTGGTGAGGGCTTTATTGTTTTGATTGCGACTGCCCCTAGGAATATCCCGATGCCGAAGGTTTTGCATCGGCTTAACGCGCACGTTAACCCGCTTCCGGCCGCGGTTTCGTAACGTTAATTTTACAAAATGTCGGTGATCCCGGAAAATCGCGGCCATGCGCGGTAGCTAAGCGCTATTTTTGTCAGCTTATCTTTACGACTTTTCTGCGTGCCGGTTAAAAATCGGCAGCTTCGAGATCTCTACATGCGTATCAAAGTGCATTGCCAGAACCGCATCGGCATCCTGCGGGACATCCTCAACCTGCTGGTGGAGTACGGCATCAACGTGCTGCGGGGGGAGGTGGGCGGCGACCATGGCAACGCGATCTACCTGCATTGCCCGAACCTGGTGAACCTGCAGTTTCAGGCGTTACGGCCCAAGTTCGAAGCCATCACCGGCGTATTCGGCGTCAAGCGGGTCGGCCTGATGCCCAGTGAGCGCCGGCACATGGAGCTTAACGCCCTGCTGGGCGCGCTCGAGTTTCCGGTGCTGTCGGTGGACATGGGCGGCAGCATCGTCGCCGCCAACCGGGCCGCCGCGCAGTTGCTGGGCGTGCGTGTGGATGAGGTGCCGGGCTTGCCGCTGGCGCGCTATGTCGAGGACTTTGACCTGCCTGAACTGGTCCGCGCCAACCAGTCGCGGATCAACGGCCTGCGGGTCAAGCTCAAGGGCGATGTGTTTCTGGCAGATATCGCGCCGCTACAGTCCGAGCACGATGAAAGCGAAGCGCTGGCCGGTGCTGTGTTGACCCTGCACCGCGCCGACCGCATCGGCGAGCGTATCTACAATGTGCGCAAGCAGGAGCTGCGCGGCTTTGACAGTATCTTCCAAAGCTCGAAAGTAATGGCGGCGGTAGTGCGCGAGGCGCGGCGCATGGCCCCTCTGGATGCGCCACTGCTGATTGAAGGTGAAACCGGCACGGGCAAGGAGCTGCTGGCGCGCGCCTGTCACCTGGCCAGCCCGCGCGGCCAGGCGCCGTTGATGGCGCTCAACTGTGCCGGCTTGCCGGAGTCGATGGCCGAGACCGAGCTGTTTGGCTACGGCCCGGGCGCATTCGAAGGTGCCCGCGCCGAGGGCAAGCTCGGTCTGCTCGAGCTGACCGCAGGCGGCACCTTGTTCCTCGATGGCGTTGCCGAGATGAGCCCGCGTCTGCAGGTCAAGCTGCTGCGCTTTTTGCAGGACGGCTGCTTTCGTCGGGTCGGCAGTGATGAAGAGGTATACCTGGATGTACGGGTCATCTGCGCGACCCAGGTGGACTTGTCCGAGTTGTGCGCGCGGGGTGAGTTCCGCCAGGACCTGTACCACCGCTTGAACGTGCTCTCGCTGCACATTCCGCCGCTGCGTGAATGCATGGATGGCCTGGACGGCTTGGTCGAGCATTTTCTGGATCAAGCCAGCCGGCAGATTGGCTGCCCACTACCCAAGTTGGTGTCGGCGGCCATGGATAAACTCGCGCACTATCACTGGCCGGGCAATGTGCGCCAACTTGAGAATGTACTGTTTCAAGCCGTTTCATTGTGTGAGGGCGGTGTGGTTAAAAGTGAGCATATCCGTTTGCCGGATTATGGTGTGCGCCAACCGTTGGGCGAGTTTTCCCTGGAGGGGCAACTTGCTGATATTGTCGGGCGTTTTGAAAGGGCGGTGTTGGAATCGTTGTTGGCGGAGTTTCCAAGTAGTCGTGCGTTGGGTAAACGCTTGGGCGTTTCACATACGACCATCGCTAATAAGTTGCGAGAATATGCGCTAGGTAAATCAGCGGATCAATAGTGCGGATTAAGCGAAAGGGGCCTTGCGGGCCCCTGTTTCATGCTGCTTAACCGTTCGAGCAGCCGTTGCCCATCACTCGGTATTCGAGAGTGTGCTGTTGGCCCTGCGAGTCCTCATAGGTCATGCGGGCTGGTACCACTTCGCAGACATTGGGCACCGCGCTCATCGAGATAACACGGGCGATGTCCAGGTGCTGCGAGTAGTTGTACTGTTCAACCGGGATCTGCTTGGCGTTGTTTGCAAGGTCGTCGGCCAGTGCCGCGGTGCTGCAAAGAGTGCCAAGTGCCAATACCAGTAACGCTTTCATTTTCAGTTTACCTATACAGGGGCGAGAGGGTGCACGCAGCGCGTGTGGCGCTGCGCGTAAAACGATAATCAAGGGTTTTAATTATCTTGGGATTAACACCTGCCGGGTGGGGGCTACTGTCGGAAGTTAATCGCCTTGCCGTTGTTGGCGAGATGAATTTTAGGCCGCGGTGTACGGCTGAAACAGAGCGGGTTTTGATAAAGACTGTTGGCAGATTCTGTAACAATCCTGCGCCGCTGTGCTGTGACCAGACTGGCGAAGTGCTGGCATGGCTGATCTAGAGCCATCGCTGAGGGAGCAGTGGGTAAAGGAGGGGGGCGCTACTACCAACGTCGAATGGCCCTGAGCACTCTGTTACAGTTAAAAACGGTTCCATACAAAAACAACTATTACACCGAGGTATCACAGATGAGTGCGGCTCCACTGTATCCCGTTCGTCCCGAGGTTGCGGCGACCACCCTGACCGACGAGGCCACCTACAAGGCCATGTACCAGCAATCGGTGATCAACCCCGATGGTTTCTGGCGCGAGCAGGCTCAGCGGCTGGACTGGATCAAGCCGTTCACCAAGGTCAAGCAGACCTCGTTCGACGACCATCATGTCGATATCAAATGGTTCGCCGATGGCACCCTCAACGTTTCCTACAACTGCCTGGACCGTCACCTTGAAGAGCGTGGCGATCAGGTAGCAATCATCTGGGAGGGCGACGACCCTTCCGAGAGCCGCAACATCACCTACCGCGAACTGCACGAGCAGGTCTGCAAGTTCGCCAACGCCTTGCGTGGCCAGGACGTGCACCGCGGTGACGTGGTGACCATCTACATGCCGATGATTCCCGAAGCTGTGGTCGCCATGCTGGCCTGTGCCCGCATCGGTGCGATCCATTCGGTAGTCTTCGGTGGTTTCTCGCCAGAAGCACTTGCGGGGCGGATCATCGACTGCAAGTCGAAGATCGTCATCACTGCCGACGAGGGCCTGCGTGGCGGTCGCCGTACTCCGCTCAAGGGCAACGTCGACCTGGCGCTGACCAACCCGGAAACCAGCAGCGTGCAGAAGATCATCGTCTGCAAGCGCACCGGCGGCGACATCGCCTGGCACCAGCATCGCGATATCTGGTACGAAGACCTGATGAAGGTTGCTTCCAGCCACTGCGCACCGAAAGAAATGGGCGCCGAAGAAGCGCTGTTCATCCTCTACACCTCAGGTTCCACCGGCAAGCCAAAGGGCGTCTTGCACACCACCGGCGGCTACATGGTTTACGCCGCGCTGACCCATGAGCGGGTATTCGACTACCGCCCGGGTGAAGTCTACTGGTGCACCGCCGACGTCGGCTGGATCACCGGCCACAGCTACATCGTCTACGGCCCGCTGGCCAACGGCGCTACCACCGTGTTGTTCGAGGGTGTGCCAAACTATCCGGACATCACTCGTGTGTCGAAGATCATCGACAAGCACAAGGTCAATATCCTCTACACCGCACCGACCGCGATCCGCGCAATGATGGCTGAGGGGCAGGCTGCAGTCGAAGGTGCCGATGGCTCAAGCCTGCGCCTGCTCGGCTCGGTCGGCGAGCCGATCAACCCGGAAGCCTGGAACTGGTACCACCAGGCCGTAGGCAAGGGCCGTTGCCCGATCGTCGACACCTGGTGGCAGACCGAAACCGGCGGCATCCTCATCAGCCCGCTGCCAGGCGCGACTGGCCTCAAGCCGGGCTCGGCGACGCGGCCGTTCTTCGGTGTGGTGCCGGCGCTGGTCGACAACCTCGGCAACCTGATTGATGGTGCGGCCGAGGGTAACCTGGTGATTCTCGATTCGTGGCCAGGCCAGTCGCGCTCGCTGTATGGCGATCACGACCGCTTCGTCGATACCTATTTCAAGACCTTCCGCGGCATGTACTTCACCGGTGACGGCGCCCGTCGCGATGAAGATGGCTACTACTGGATCACCGGTCGTGTGGATGACGTGCTCAACGTTTCCGGCCACCGCATGGGTACCGCCGAGATCGAAAGCGCGATGGTCGCTCATGCAAAGGTCGCCGAGGCGGCGGTGGTGGGTGTGCCGCACGACATCAAGGGGCAGGGCATCTATGTCTATGTCACCCTCAACTCCGGTATCGAGCCTAGCGAGCAGTTGCGCCTTGAGCTGAAAAACTGGGTGCGCAAGGAGATCGGCCCGATTGCTTCGCCGGATGTTATCCAGTGGGCGCCAGGGCTGCCGAAGACCCGCTCGGGCAAGATCATGCGGCGGATCCTGCGCAAGATCGCCACGGCTGAGTACGATGCCTTGGGTGATATTTCGACCTTGGCCGACCCTGGTGTGGTGCAGCATTTGATCGACACGCACAAGTCGATGAACCTGGCTTCGGCTTGATCAATCGGTGTGGAGGGGGCGCGCAGCAGCCCCACTCCCCAAAGCCCCGCTTCGGCGGGGTTTTTGCATTCTGTTACTTCGACATTCATCGGTAACCGATTTTGTCACCGGCGGCGCACCAAGGCGGGGCGTGGCTACCCACACGGGCCCCAAAACAGGGCTGCCGTGGCTGTCAGCAAAACCGATGACACGCTGCACTTGCCGTATTACAAGGCTTTGCCAATAATAGGCGCACTTATTGCTTCGTTTACAGGTTGTTTCCTTTTCGCTCTTGCATAAATCGTAAGGGCTGTCAATATCGCCCGCTACTGTTTCATGCGCTTCTATAACTAGTTGTCGCTTTGAAGAAATATCGACTAACGGGCTGTCGTTAGAATGCCACTCACTCGCTCGTGGTCTGCGGCCCTGGTCGATACCTCTCGCGGCTTGCGTTGTACCCATTCGCATTCGGGCAGCTGTTACCCCCTGCCTTGTATTGCCCCGTACCGATGGAGTTACCTGATGAAGAAGCTTGCACTGCTTGGCGCCCTGGCGCTGTCCGTGTTTTCCCTGGTATCGCACGCCGATGAAAAACCGCTGAAAATCGGTATCGAGGCCGCTTACCCTCCGTTTGCTTTCAAGCAGCCTGATGGCAGCATTGCCGGCTTTGACTACGACATCGGCAATGCCCTGTGCACCGAGATGAAGGTCAAGTGCACCTGGGTCGAGCAAGAGTTCGACGGCCTGATCCCGGCACTCAAGGTGCGCAAGATCGACGCGATCCTGTCGTCGATGTCGATCACCGACGATCGCAAGAAGTCGGTCGACTTCACCAACCGCTACTACCTGACCCCGGCACGTCTGGTGATGAAAGACGGCACCACCGTCAGCGACTCGCTGGCCGAGCTCAAGGGCAAGAAGATCGGCGTGCAGCGCGGCTCGATCCACAACCGCTTCGCCAATGAAGTACTGGCCCCGCAAGGCGCAACTGTCGTGCCTTACGGCACCCAAAACGAAATCTACCTGGATGTCGCTGCCGGTCGTCTCGATGGCACTGTCGCCGACGCCACCCTGCTCGAAGACGGCTTCCTCAAGACCGACGCCGGCAAGGGCTTTGCCTTTGTAGGTCCGGCCTTCACCGACGCCAAGTACTTCGGCGACGGCATCGGTATCGCCGTGCGCAAGGGTGACAAGGCCAACCTCGATCGGATCAACGCTGCCATTGCCGCGATTCGCGCCAACGGCGAGTACAAGAAGATCCAGGACAAATACTTCAATTTCGACATCTACGGGCCTGAGGCCAAGTAAGACGTCGGACCGCAACTGTGCAATGGTGCAAACAGCAGAGGCTCTGAGGTTTGCACCATTTTTCATTCCCTAGGTCTGAGGAATCCCAATCATGTTGAAAGGCTACGGGGCAGTCATCCTCGATGGGGCGTGGCTGACGCTACAGCTCGCCCTGTCGTCGATGGCCCTGGCCATCGTGCTCGGTCTGATCGGCGTGGCGCTGCGCCTGTCGCCGGTACGCTGGCTGGCCTGGCTCGGCGATATGTATGCCACGGTCATCCGCGGCATCCCGGATCTGGTGTTGATCCTGCTGATTTTCTACGGTGGCCAGGACTTGCTCAATCGGCTGGCGCCACTGTTGGGCTATGACGACTACATCGACCTCAACCCGCTGGCTGCCGGTATCGGTACGCTGGGGTTCATCTTTGGCGCGTACCTGTCGGAAACCTTCCGCGGCGCGTTCCTGGGTATCCCCAAAGGGCAGGCCGAAGCCGGTGTGGCTTACGGCATGAGCAGCCGCCAGGTGTTCTTCCGGGTGATGGTGCCGCAGATGATCCGCCTGGCCATTCCGGGCTTTACCAACAACTGGCTGGTATTGACCAAGGCGACCGCGTTGATCTCGGTGGTCGGTCTGCAAGACATGATGTTCAAGGCCAAGCAGGCGGCTGATGCCACCCGCGAACCCTTCACTTTCTTCCTGGCGGTGGCTGCGCTGTACCTGGTGCTCACCAGTGTTTCGCTGCTGGCGTTGAAATACCTTGAACGGCGCTACTCGGTAGGCGTCAAGGCGGCAGAACTATGATCTTTGACTACAACGTCATCTGGGAAGCCATGCCGCTGTACCTGGGCGGCTTGCTGACGACCCTGAAATTGCTGGCGTTCTCGCTGCTGTTCGGTTTGCTGGCAGCGGTACCGCTGGGGCTGATGCGGGTGTCCAAGCAGCCGCTGGTGAATGTGCCGGCCTGGCTCTACACCTATGTCATTCGCGGCACGCCAATGCTGGTGCAGCTGTTCTTGATCTACTACGGCCTGGCTCAGTTCGAGGCAGTGCGCGAGAGTATCTTCTGGCCGTGGCTGTCCAGCGCAACTTTCTGCGCGTGCCTGGCGTTTGCCGTCAATACCAGCGCCTACACCGCTGAAATCATCGCCGGCAGCCTCAAGGCCACGCCCCATGGCGAGATCGAAGCTGCCAAGGCGATGGGCATGTCGCGCTACAAGATGTACCGCCGGATCCTGCTGCCGTCTGCCATGCGCCGCGCGCTGCCGCAGTACAGCAACGAAGTGATCATGATGCTGCAGACCACCAGCCTGGCCTCGATCGTGACCCTGATCGACATCACCGGCGCGGCGCGTACCGTCAATGCCCAGTACTACCTGCCTTTCGAGGCCTACATCACCGCGGGTGTGTTCTACCTGTGCCTGACCTTCATTCTGGTGCGCCTGTTCAAGATGGCCGAACGCCGCTGGCTGGGCTACCTGGCGCCGCGCAAGCACTGACCGCTCTGTGAGAACCGACAGCATGTACAAACTCGAAGTCCAAGACCTGCACAAGCGCTACGGCAGCCATGAAGTGCTCAAGGGCGTGTCCCTGGCGGCCAAGGCCGGCGATGTGATCAGCATCATCGGCTCCAGCGGTTCGGGCAAGTCGACCTTCCTGCGTTGCATCAACCTGCTCGAGCAACCGCATGCGGGCAAGATTCTGCTCAACAACGAAGAGCTCAAGCTGGTTGCCGGCAAGGAAGGCGCGCTCAAGGCGGCCGATCCGCGCCAGTTGCAGCGGATGCGTTCGCGCCTGTCGATGGTGTTTCAGCATTTCAATCTGTGGGCGCACATGACCGCGCTCGAGAACATCATCGAAGCGCCGGTGCATGTGCTCGGCATGAACAAGAAAGAAGCCCTGGAGAAAGCCGAGCATTACCTGGCCAAGGTCGGCGTCTCGCACCGCAAGGACGCCTACCCTGGACATATGTCCGGTGGTGAGCAGCAACGTGTGGCGATTGCCCGTGCGCTGGCCATGGAGCCGGAGGTGATGCTGTTCGACGAGCCGACCTCGGCACTCGACCCGGAGCTGGTCGGTGATGTGCTCAAGGTCATGCAGTCGTTGGCCCAGGAGGGCCGCACCATGGTCGTGGTGACCCATGAAATGGGCTTTGCCCGCGAGGTCTCCAATCAGCTGGTGTTCCTGCATAAAGGCATCGTCGAGGAGCGTGGTAATCCGCGTGAAGTGCTGGTCAATCCGCAGTCGGAACGGCTCCAGCAGTTTCTCTCGGGCAGCTTGAAGTAACGCTGCACCTTTGCACCAGAATAGGGCATGCTGCGCAGCGAGCGCAGCCATCCCCGGCGCAACTGACGCCACCTCTTCTCAGGTTTCGGACCACGCCCTATGACCACCCAGCGTATCGGCTTTCTCATCTGGCCCAACACCCGGCCGCTGACCTTGGCCCTGGCCGAAGAAGCACTGCTGGTGGCTCAGCGGGTACATCCGGAAGTTATCTACGATCTGGTGTTTCTCCAGGCTGAGCCTGGCGAGCAGCAGGGCTGGCAGTTGCCGGGCGAGGCCTGGAATGGTCGGCTCGAAGGTTTCCAGAAGCTCTTCGTGTTGGCTGACGAGCCGCCGCAGGCGGTCACGGCCGCGCTGTCGTCCGGGCTCAAGCAGCTGGCTCGCAGCGGTTGCGTCATTGCCGGGCTGTCGGCTGGCGTCTATCCCCTGGCGCAGCTCGGCCTGCTCGATGGTTATCGCGCGGCGGTGCATTGGCGCTGGCAGGATGATTTTGCCGAACGCTTCCCCAAGGTGATTGCCACCAGCCATCTGTTCGACTGGGACCGTGATCGCCTGACCGCCTGTGGTGGCATGGCCGTGGTCGACCTGCTGCTGGCCGTGCTGGCCCGTGACCATGGCGCCGAGCTTGCCGGTGCGGTGTCCGAGGAGCTGGTGGTCGAGCGCATCCGCGAGGGCGGCGAGCGGCAGCGTATTCCGCTGCAGAACCGCCTCGGCTCGAGCCATCCCAAGCTGACCCAGGCCGTGCTGTTGATGGAAGCCAACATCGAAGAGCCGCTGACCACCGATGAGATCGCCCAGCATGTGTGCGTCTCGCGGCGCCAGCTGGAGCGGATTTTCAAGCAGTACCTCAATCGCGTGCCGAGCCAGTATTATCTTGAGCTGCGCTTGAACAAGGCGCGGCAGATGTTGATGCAGACCAGCAAGTCGATCATCCAGATCGGGCTGTCGTGCGGGTTCTCGTCAGGGCCGCATTTTTCCAGCGCCTACCGCAACTTCTTCGGCGCGACGCCGCGGGAAGACCGCAATCAGCGGCGCAACAACAGCCCGTTCGAGTTGAGTTCAGCGACTTCAGTCGACAAGTAGGATGATGGGGCCGTTGCACGGCCCTTCGCGGGCAAGCCCGCTCCCACAGTGGGTAGCGGTCAAGCCTGTGGGAGCGGGCTTGCCCGCGAAGGGTCGTGCAACGGCCCCAACTATCATGTGAACAACTGTTCTCTCAATTACCCGCCACCTCTCCCCGACAGTTCCTCGCTCCTTTACACTGCGCGATTGCGACAGTGTTTGTCGCATTGCCGAAAACCTCTGTGAAACACGGTTTAGCGCTGTAACAAGTTGTCGCTTGGCCGCAAGGACAGGCGCTGATCAGTCCTTACAATCCCCCCATCGCTCGCCAATCCCAGGCCAGCGTTTCTCTTCAGGAGACTCAGATGTCCGTTGAGCAAGCCCCGGTGCAACGTGCCGATTTCGACCAGGTCATGGTTCCCAACTACGCCCCGGCGGCGTTCATTCCGGTGCGAGGCGAGGGCTCTCGAGTCTGGGACCAGGCGGGTCGCGAACTGATCGACTTTGCCGGCGGCATCGCGGTAAACGCCCTGGGTCATTGCCATCCGGCGCTGGTCAAGGCACTGACCGAGCAGGCCAATACCCTCTGGCATGTATCCAATGTTTTCACCAACGAGCCGGCGTTGCGTCTGGCGCACAAGCTGGTCGACGCGACCTTTGCCGACAAGGCATTTTTCTGCAACTCCGGCGCCGAGGCCAACGAGGCTGCGTTCAAGCTGGCCCGTCGGGTTGCCCATGATCGCTTCGGCCCGGACAAGCACGAAATCATCTCCACCGTGAACAGCTTCCACGGTCGCACCCTGTTTACCGTCAGCGTCGGCGGCCAGCCGAAGTACTCCGACGGCTTCGGCCCGAAGATCACTGGCATCAGCCATGTGCCGTACAACGACCTTGAAGCGCTCAAGGCACAGATCTCCGACAAGACCTGCGCGGTGGTGATCGAGCCGATCCAGGGTGAGAGCGGCGTAGTGCCGGCTGACCTGGCTTACCTGGAAGGTGCGCGCAAGCTGTGTGACGAGCACAACGCGCTGCTGATCTTCGACGAAGTGCAGACCGGGGTCGGCCGTACCGGCCACCTGTATGCCTACCAGCATTACGGCGTGATCCCGGACATCCTCTCCAGCGCCAAGAGCCTGGGCGGCGGCTTCCCGATCGGCGCCATGCTGACCACCGACGACATTGCCAAGCATCTGGTCGCCGGTACTCATGGCACTACCTACGGCGGCAACCCGCTGGGCTGCGCCGTGGCCTGTGCAGTACTGGATGTGATCAACACCCCGCAGACCCTGGCCGCTGTCACTGCCAAGCACGAGCGCTTCAAGGCACGCCTGGAGAAGATCGAGCTGTTCAGCCTCGTCCGCGGTGTCGGCCTGCTGATCGGCTGCGTGTTGACCGATGCCTGGAAAGGCAAGGCCAAGGACGTGCTCAACGCCGCCGAGAAAGAAGGCCTTATGGTGTTGCAGGCTGGCCCGGATGTAGTGCGTTTTGCACCGAGCCTGGTCATCGAGGATGCCGATATCGACGAAGGCCTGGACCGCTTCGAACGCGCGGTAGCCAAGCTGCTGCAAGGCTGACATACAGCGATTCTGTCGCCGCTGTCAGCAGTGCCAGCGGCGACAGCAGAATTCCAGCGCGGGTGCCTTGTCTCAGGCGGGCACCCGCCGTTTTGCCGCACCACGCTGTGCGGCCCGTATTCCCGAAAGGAGTGACACCATGCTGGTAATGCGCCCCGCGCAAATGGCTGACCTGAATGAAGTGCAGCGCATGGCTGCGGACAGCCCGGTTGGTGTCACTTCGCTGCCTGATGACGCTGCGCGTCTGGGCGACAAGATTGCCGCGTCGGAAACCTCGTTTGCCGCCGAGGTCAGCTTCAATGGCGAAGAGAGCTACTTCTTCGTGCTCGAAGACACCAGCACCGGCAAGCTGGCCGGCTGCTCGGCCATCGTCGCCTCGGCGGGCTACTCGGAGCCGTTCTACAGCTTTCGTAACGAGACCTTTGTGCATGCTTCGCGCGAGCTGAAGATTCACAACAAGATCCACGTCCTGTCGCTGTGCCACGACCTCACCGGCAACAGCCTGCTGACCAGCTTCTACGTGCTGCCGGAGCTGGTGGCCAGCGGCTTTGCCGAGCTCAATTCGCGCGGCCGCCTGCTGTTCATGGCCGCCCACCCGGAGCGCTTTGCCGACTCGGTGGTTACCGAGATCGTCGGCTACAGCGACGAGCAGGGCGAGTCGCCGTTCTGGGATTCGATAGGGCGTAACTTCTTCGACCTGAACTATTCCGACGCCGAGCGCCTGTGCGGGCTGAAGAGCCGGACCTTCCTCGCCGAGCTGATGCCGCATTATCCGATCTATGTACCGCTGCTGCCGGACCACGCTCAGGAGGCGATGGGTCAGGTGCATCCGCGGGCGCAGATCACCTTCGACATCCTCATGCGTGAAGGCTTCGAGACCGAGCATTACATCGACATCTTCGACGGTGGCCCGACCCTGCACGCACGTGCCTCGGGGATCCGCTCGATCAGCCAGAGCCGAGTAGTCCCGGTCAAGCTCGACGAGGCCACAGTCAAGGGTGGCCGCTCGTACCTGGTCTGCAATGGCCAGTTGCAGGACTACCGCGCCGTGTTGCTGGAGCTGGACTGGGTGCCGGGCAAGCCGGTCAGCCTGAGTAGTGAAGCGGCCGATGCCCTGGGCGTCGGTGAAGGTGCCAGCGTGCGCCTGGTCGCTGTTTGAGCGGCCTGGCCATAGCGCCAGCGCTCGCGACCCGCACCCGTCTTGCGGCCGGCACAGACCGCCGCTCAAGGAGATAGCATGATCGTTCGTCCTGTACGCAGCAGCGATTTACCCGCGCTCATCGAAATGGCGCGCAGCGCCGGTACCACTGGCCTGACTACCCTGCCGGCCAACGAAGAGCGGCTGGCTCAGCGCGTGCGCTGGGCTGAAAAGAGCTTCACCGGTGAGGCCGGGCGGGCCGACACCGATTACCTGTTCGTGCTTGAAAACGACGAAGGCCTGGTGGTCGGCATCAGCGCCATCGCCGGTGCCGTCGGCCTGCGTGAACCCTGGTACAACTACCGGGTCGGCCTGACCGTCAGCGCCTCGCAGGAGCTGAATATCTACCGCGAGATCCCGACCCTGTTCCTGGCCAACGACCTCACCGGCAACTCCGAGCTGTGTTCGTTGTTCCTGCGCAGTGATCACCGCAACGGCCTCAACGGCCGCCTGCTGTCGAAGGCGCGCATGCTGTTCATCGCCGAGTTCCCTGAGCTGTTCGGCAAGAAGGTCATCGCCGAGATGCGCGGGATCTCCGACGCCGCAGGCCGCTCGCCGTTCTGGGAGTCGCTGGGCCGGCACTTCTTCAAGATGGAGTTCAGCCAGGCTGACTATCTGACCGGCGTGGGTAACAAGGCCTTCATCGCCGAATTGATGCCCAAGTTCCCGCTGTACACGTGCTTCCTTTCCGAGGCTGCACGCAGTGTGGTCGGCCGGGTACACACCGACACCGAGCCGGCGCTGGCCATGCTCGAGCGCGAAGGTTTCAACTACCAGGGCTACGTCGACATCTTCGATGCAGGCCCGGCAATCGAATGCGACACGGCGAAGATCCGTGCCGTGCGCGAAAGCCAGAATCTGGTGCTGGCAGTAGGCACTCCAGGCGATGACGCCACGCCGTACCTGATCCACAACCGCAAACGCGAAGACTGCCGCATCACCGCAGCGCCAGCGCGGCTGGCGGCCGGCACGCTGGTGGTCGACGCGCTGACGGCGAAACGCCTACGCCTGGGCGTGGGTGACCACGTGCGCGCAGTCACCTTGTCCGCCAGTCGGGAGGCGCAGTGATGACGACCCATTACATCGCAGGGCAATGGCAGGCTGGCCAGGGTGAGGCGCTGCAGTCGCTGAACCCAGTCACCCAGGCGCTCGTCTGGGCGGGGCAGGGCGCTGCTGCTGGCCAGGTTGCCGCCGCAGTAAGTGCGGCTCGCGAGGCGTTCCCGGCCTGGGCCCTGCTCAGTCTGGAAGCACGCATCGCGGTGCTGGAAGCCTTCGCTGAGCAGCTCAAGGCCCATGCTGACGACCTGGCCCGCTGCATCGGGGAAGAAACCGGTAAACCGTTGTGGGAGTCGGCAACCGAAGTCACCAGCATGGTCAACAAGGTGGCGATCTCGGTGCAGAGCTATCGTGAACGCACTGGTGAAAAAAGCGGCCCGCTTGGCGATGCGACTGCCGTGCTGCGGCACAAGCCCCATGGCGTGGTGGCGGTGTTCGGCCCGTACAACTTCCCTGGCCATTTGCCCAACGGGCATATTGTGCCGGCGCTGCTGGCCGGTAACTGCGTGGTGTTCAAGCCAAGTGAGCTGACCCCGAAAGTGGCCGAGCTGACGGTCAAATGCTGGATCGCGGCGGGTTTGCCTGCGGGTGTGCTCAATCTGGTTCAGGGCGCCCGTGAGACTGGCGTGGCGCTGGCTGCCGATGCTGGTATCGACGGTTTGTTCTTCACCGGCTCCAGCCGCACCGGCAACCTGCTGCACCAGCAATTTGCCGGGCGCCCGGAAAAGATTCTGGCGCTGGAAATGGGTGGCAACAATCCGTTGGTGGTCGATCAGGTCAAGGATCTCGACGCGGCCGTCTATACCATCATTCAGTCGGCGTTCATTTCTGCCGGTCAACGCTGCACCTGCGCGCGTCGCTTGCTGGTGCCTGAGGGCGCCTGGGGTGACAGCCTGCTGGCGCGGCTGGTCGAGGTCTGCCGCAGCATCACGGTTGGCGCCTATGACCTGCAACCCGCGCCGTTCATGGGCTCGGTGATTTCCCTGGCGGCGGCCCAGGCCCTGCTTGATGCTCAGCAAGCGCTGATCGGCAAGGGTGCGCTGGCGCTGCTGCCGATGACTCAGCCGCAAGCAGGTGCAGCGCTGCTGACGCCTGGCATCATCGATGTCACAGGCGTTGCAGAGCGCCCTGATGAAGAGTTCTTCGGGCCATTGCTGCAGGTCATTCGCTACGCCGACTTCGACAGCGCGATCGACCAGGCCAACGCCACCCAATACGGCCTGGCCGCCGGTTTGTTGTCTGACTCGCATGAGCGCTACCAGCACTTCTGGCTGCGTAGCCGCGCCGGTATCGTCAACTGGAACAAACAGCTCACCGGGGCCGCCAGCAGTGCGCCATTCGGTGGCGTCGGCGCCAGCGGCAACCACCGCGCCAGCGCTTACTACGCGGCCGACTACTGCGCTTACCCCGTGGCATCGCTGGAGACCGCCAGCCTCGCCTTGCCGGCGACATTGACGCCGGGCGTCACCCTATAACAAATGGTCTCGGAGCCTTGCCGATGAAATCCTATGAAGTGAATTTTGATGGCCTGGTAGGGCCGACCCACAATTACGGCGGCCTGTCGTACGGCAACGTGGCCTCGCAGAGCAACAGCCAGCAGTGCTCCAACCCGCGCGAAGCGGCGCGTCAGGGCCTGGCCAAGATGAAGGCGCTGAGCGACATGGGCTTCAAGCAGGGCGTACTCGCCCCGCAGGAGCGCCCGGACGTTGCTGCCCTGCGCCGGCTTGGCTTCAGCGGCAGTGACGCCGAGGTGATCCGTCGCGCCGCCCAGGAGGCCATGCCCTTGCTGGTTGCCAGTTGCTCGGCTTCGAGCATGTGGGTGGCCAACGCGGCAACGGTCAGCCCGAGCGCCGACACTGCCGATGGCCGCGTGCATTTCACTGCCGCCAACCTCAACTGCAAGTATCACCGCAGCATCGAGCATCCGACCACCAGCCGCGTGCTGGCGGCGATGTTCGCCGATGAGCAGGTATTCGCCCACCACCAGGCGCTGCCGGCGGTGGCCCAGTTTGGTGACGAAGGCGCGGCCAACCACGCGCGCTTCTGTCGCAGCTATGGCGAGCCCGGCGTAGAGTTTTTTGTCTACGGCCGCAGTGCCTTCGACAGCCGCTACCCGGCGCCGCAGAAGTACCCGGCACGCCAGACCCTGGAAGCTTCGCAGGCCGTCGCTCGCTTGCACGGCCTCAGTGCTGATGGGGTGGTCTACGCTCAACAGAATCCAGCGGTGATCGACCAGGGCGTGTTCCATAACGACGTGATTTCGGTAGGTAACGGCGAAGTGCTGTTCTACCACGAGGATGCCTTCCTCGAGACTGATGCGGTGCTTGCCCAGCTGCAGGCTAAACTGGCCGGCAAGGGTGGCAAGTTCCAGGGCATCTGCGTGCCACGGGCGGCGGTGGCAGTGGAGGACGCGGTGCGTTCCTACCTGTTCAACAGCCAACTGCTGTCACGCGAAGACGGCTCGATGCTGCTGGTGGTGCCGGAAGAGTGCCGCAACAACCCGCGCGTCTGGGACTACCTGAGCCAGTTGACCAGCCAGGGTGGCCCGGTCAAGGAGGTCAAGGTGTTCGATCTCAAGCAGAGCATGCAGAACGGCGGCGGCCCGGCATGCCTGCGTCTGCGCGTGGCCTTGAAAGAATCCGAGCTGGCGGCGGTCAATCCAGGGGTTATCATGTCGGCGCCGCTGTACGACAGCCTGATCCAGTGGGTCGATCGGCACTATCGCGATCGCATGAGCGACAGTGACCTGGCCGACCCGCAACTGCTCACCGAATGCCGTACGGCCCTGGATGACCTGACCCAACTGCTCAAGCTGGGCTCGGTCTATCCGTTCCAACGCCAACCCTGAAGAGAGAATTACGTAATGTCTGACGCCCTGCGCCTGATCCTGGAAGACGATGATGGCACCCAACTGGAAACCTCCTGCACGCGCTTTGCCGTGCTCTGGCAGGGCAAGGAAGTCTGGATTCAGCAGGACGGCCGCGGCCAGCTGCTGATCGGTGTGGATGTCGCTGAAGGCGATGCCGAGTTCGCCAACCTGCTGCTGCGCCCGATGGCCACCAACCTGGTCAGCCTGCAGCTGGAGATGGAGCCGGCTGAGCTGGGCGACGACGATGAGGATGGCCACGTGCACGGCCCGGATTGCGGTCACCACCACTAAGGATGTGCCTATGCTCGCCCTCGGCAAACTGCTTGACCTGACGCTTGGCGGCCGTGAGCCGGGCGAGAAGACTCAATCGACATCAGCAGGTCTGCGCCTGCGTTGGCTGGGGGAGGGCGCGCTGGAAGTGACGCCGCCGAAGGTGGACGACGGCACCTTGCACCTGCTGCTGTCGGCGGGTATTCACGGTAACGAGACCGCGCCGATCGAGTTGCTCGATCAATTGCTGCAGGGCATCGCCAGGGGCGAGATCGTGCCGCAGGCGCGAGTCCTGTTCCTGTTTGGCAGCCCAATGGCGATGCGTGCAGGCCAGCGTTACCTTGAGCAGGACCTGAACCGCTTGTTCAACGGTCGGCACGAATCGTCGAGCGGTTTCGAAGCGCTGCGTGCTGCCGAGCTGGAGCAGTACGCCCGCACGTTCTTCAGCGTGGCTGGGCGCAATCGCCTGCACTACGACCTGCACACCGCGATCCGCGGCTCGAAGATCGAGCAGTTTGCCCTGTACCCGTACAAGGACGGCCGCCAGCATTCGCGCCGCGAGTTGGCGCGCCTGAGCCAGGCCGGGATGCAGGCGGTGTTGCTGCAGAGCAAGACCTCGATCACCTTCAGTGCCTTCACCTACGAACAGCTCGAAGCCGAGGCGTTTACCTTGGAACTGGGCAAGGCGCGCCCGTTCGGGCAGAACGAAGAGGTCAACCTTGATCGTTTGCACAAGCGCCTGGTGCAGATCATCGAAGGCAAGGAGCCGGCGGTCGACGACAGTTTCGACGGCCTGCAACTGTTCAGCGTGGCCCGCGAAATCATCAAGCACAGCGACCACTTCCACCTGCACCTGCCGGATGACATCGAAAATTTCTCCGAACTGAGCAAGGGCTACCTGCTGGCCGAAGATCTGGCTGAAACTCGCTGGATCGTCGAGGAGGAGGGCGCGCGGATCATTTTCCCCAACCCCAAGGTGCGCAACGGCCTGCGTGCGGGCATTCTGATCGTGCCCGATTCGGGCCAGCGCCTGAGCTGATCCGTACCATTTGTCGCTGGCTGCGCGCTGCGCGGCCAGCCTCGAGCGGCGCATCCTGGCTGATTTTCCCTGCCCCAGCGGTAATTGGCTTGCCAGCGGCCAAACCCTCGCCTTAGCATCCCCTTCAAGTTTTTAGCCGTGCTGACCTGAAATTGCCCGCAAACGACCTTTCAGGGCGCATAAACACACTGCATCCAGCTTGCAGGACCGATATAATGCGGCCCTTTGCCGTCGTTTCGACGTGTTTGCCTTAACGGCCGCCGTTTCCGTGGAAGAACCTATGAAAAGCGCAGAAATCCGTGAAGCCTTCCTTCGCTTCTTCGAGGAGCAGGGCCACACCCGTGTTGCCTCCAGCTCCCTGATCCCGGGCAACGACCCGACCCTGCTGTTCACCAATGCCGGCATGAACCAGTTCAAGGACTGCTTCCTCGGCCAGGAAAAGCGCGCCTACACCCGCGCCGCCAGCAGCCAGAAGTGCGTCCGCGCCGGCGGCAAGCACAACGACCTGGAAAACGTCGGTTACACCGCGCGTCACCACACCTTCTTCGAAATGCTGGGCAACTTCAGCTTCGGCGACTACTTCAAGCGTGACGCGATCACCTATGCCTGGACCTTCCTGACTTCGCCGCAGTGGCTGAACCTGCCCCAGGAAAAACTCTGGGTCACGGTCTACGCCAGCGATGACGAAGCCTACGACATCTGGACCAAGGAAATCGGCGTGCCGGCCGAGCGCATGGTGCGCATTGGCGACAACAAAGGCGCGCCTTACGCTTCGGACAACTTCTGGACCATGGGCGACACCGGCCCATGCGGCCCGTGCACCGAGATCTTCTTTGACCATGGCGCCGATATCTGGGGTGGCCCACCCGGCTCGCCAGAAGAAGACGGCGACCGCTACATCGAGATCTGGAACAACGTCTTCATGCAGTTCAACCGCACCGCCGATGGCGTCCTGCACCCGCTGCCAGCGCCGTCGGTGGATACCGGCATGGGCCTGGAACGGATCAGTGCGGTGATGCAGCATGTGCATTCGAACTACGAGATCGACCTGTTCCAGAACCTGCTGGTAGCCGCAGCCCAGGCCATCGGTTGCAGCAACGACGGCCAGCCTTCGCTGAAAGTCGTCGCCGACCATATTCGTTCGTGCGGCTTCCTCATCGCCGATGGCGTGCTGCCGTCCAACGAAGGCCGCGGCTACGTGCTGCGCCGGATCATTCGCCGCGCTTGCCGTCACGGCAACAAACTCGGTGCCAAGGGCAGCTTCTTCTACCAGATCGTCGCTGCGCTGGTCGCCGAGATGGGCCAGGCCTTCCCTGAACTGAGCAGCCAGCAGGCGCACATCGAGCGCGTCCTCAAGAGCGAAGAAGAGCAGTTCGCCAAGACCCTCGAGCAGGGCCTGCGCATCCTCGAGCAGGACCTGGCCCAGCTGCAGGGCACTACCGTCCCGGGTGACGTGGTGTTCAAGCTGTATGACACCTATGGCTTCCCGATGGACCTGACCGCCGACATCGCCCGTGAGCGCGAGCTGACCATCGACGAAGCCGGTTTCGAGCGCGAGATGGAAGCCCAGCGCGAGCGCGCCCGCTCCGCCAGCGCCTTCGGCATGGACTACAACAGCCTGGTCAAGGTCGATGTTGCCACCGAGTTCCTCGGCTACCAGGCAACCACGGCCCAGGCCAAGGTCGTCGCGCTGTACAAGGACGGCCAAGCCGTCGAGCAGCTGCATGAAGGCGACGAAGGCGTGGTGGTGCTTGATCGCACGCCGTTCTACGCCGAGTCCGGCGGCCAGATTGGCGATGCCGGCTACCTGCAGGCCGCCGACGTGCGCTTTGATGTGCGTGATACCACCAAGACTGCCGGTGCTTTCCTGCACCACGGTGTAGTCGCCACTGGCGCGCTGCGCGTAGGCGCCGAAGTTGAAGCGCAGGTGGATGCCGAAGTGCAGCACGCAACCTCGCTGAACCACTCCGCGACTCACCTGCTGCACGCGGCGCTGCGCCAGGTGCTCGGCGATCACGTCCAGCAGAAAGGCTCGCTGGTCGACAGCCAGCGCCTGCGCTTTGACTTCAGCCACTTCGAGGCGGTCAAGCCAGAGCAGCTCAAGGCGCTGGAAGACATCGTCAACCGCGAAGTGCGCAAGAACTCCGAGGTGCAAACCGAAGAGACCGACATCGAAACCGCCAAGCGCAAAGGTGCAATGGCGTTGTTCGGCGAAAAATACGGCGACAGCGTGCGCGTGTTGAGCATGGGCGGTGATTTTTCGGTGGAGCTGTGCGGTGGTATCCATGCCAAGCGCACCGGCGACATCAGCCTGTTCAAGATCATCAGCGAAGGCGGCGTGGCTTCTGGCGTGCGCCGTATCGAAGCGATCACCGGGGCTGCGGCACTGGCTTACCTGAACGCTGCTGAAGAGCAGGTCAAGGAAGCTGCGCAATTGGTCAAGGGTAACCGTGACAACCTGATCGACAAGCTGGCGGCGGTGCTCGAGCGCAACCGTCAGCTGGAAAAACAGCTTGAACAGCTGCAGGCCAAGGCCGCCAGCGCTGCCGGAGATGATCTCTCCAACGCAGCCGTTGAGGTCAAAGGCGCCAAGGTTCTCGCCGCTCGCCTTGACGGGCAGGATGGCAAGGCTCTGCTGGCGCTGGTCGATCAACTGAAGAACAAGCTCGGCCACGCAGTGATCCTGCTGGGCAGTGAGCATGAGGGCAAGGTCGTGCTGGTGGCTGGCGTGACCAAAGACCTCTCCGGCCAACTCAAGGCCGGCGATCTGATGAAGCAGGCCGCTGCGGCGGTTGGCGGTAAAGGCGGTGGTCGTCCGGACATGGCCCAGGGTGGCGGCGTCGACGTCGCTGCACTGGACAGTGCCCTGGCCCTGGCTGTGCCGTTCGCCGAACAGCGGCTTTGAGATGAAGCGGCCCGCTAGTGATAGCGGGCCGTTTCAGGTTGGATTGTTTATTGGGTGCCCATCACGGGCAGAGGCAGCTTTGAAATGGCGTTGATCGTACAGAAATTTGGCGGCACCTCTGTCGGATCCATCGAGCGGATCGAGCAGGTTGCCGACAAGGTCAAGAAATTCCGCGAGGCAGGCGATGACCTGGTCGTGGTCCTGTCGGCCATGAGCGGGGAGACCAACCGCTTGCTGGACCTGGCCAAGCAGATTAGCGACAAGCCGGTTCCGCGTGAGCTGGACGTGATCGTGTCGACTGGCGAGCAGGTGACCATTGCCCTGCTGGCCATGGCCTTGATCAAGCGTGGCGTGCCGGCGGTGTCCTACACCGGCAATCAGGTGCGCATTCTCACCGACAGCGCGCACAACAAGGCGCGCATCCTGCAGATCGACGACCAGAAGATTCGTGCCGACCTCAAGGCTGGCCGTGTGGTTGTCGTGGCGGGCTTCCAGGGCGTCGACGAGAACGGCAGCATCACCACCCTCGGTCGTGGCGGTTCGGACACCACTGGTGTGGCCCTGGCGGCCGCGCTGAAGGCTGACGAGTGCCAGATCTACACCGACGTCGATGGTGTCTACACCACCGACCCGCGGGTGGTACCGCAGGCGCGCCGTCTGGAGAAGATCACCTTCGAAGAGATGCTGGAAATGGCCAGCCTCGGTTCCAAGGTGCTGCAGATCCGCTCTGTCGAATTCGCCGGCAAGTACAACGTTCCGTTGCGCGTGCTGCACAGTTTCAAGGAGGGTCCAGGTACCCTCATTACCATTGATGAAGAGGAATCCATGGAACAGCCGATCATTTCCGGTATCGCCTTCAACCGTGATGAAGCCAAGCTGACCATTCGTGGCGTGCCGGATACCCCAGGCGTTGCCTTCAAGATCCTCGGCCCGATCAGCGCTTCGAACATCGAAGTCGACATGATCGTGCAGAACGTTGCCCACGATAACACCACCGATTTTACCTTCACCGTGCACCGCAACGAGTACGAAGCGGCGCACAAGGTGTTGGAAAACACTGCGCGCGAGATCGGCGCCCGTGAAGTGATCGGCGATACCAAGATTGCCAAGGTATCGATCGTCGGCGTCGGCATGCGCTCGCACGCCGGCGTTGCCAGCCGTATGTTCGAAGCGCTGGCCAAGGAGACCATCAACATCCAGATGATCTCCACGTCCGAGATCAAGGTTTCGGTGGTCATCGAAGAGAAGTACCTCGAGCTGGCCGTGCGCGCCCTGCACACCGCCTTCGAGCTGGATGCGCCTGCCCGCCAAGGCGAGTAACGTGTAGTCAGGAGGAGGGCGCGGCTTGCCGCGCCCTTCGCGTTTCCGGCCGCCGGATGGGCCCTGTCCTGTCCTCTCTGGCGGCCACACACGCTGACTGTGCGTCCCGCAGCCAGCGCGCTACCTCAGACTGTTGTCCCTGATTGAACTGCGTAAGGAGAAAGCTATGTTGATTCTGACTCGTCGGTGCGCCGAGAGCCTGATCATTGGTGACGGTGAGATCACCGTTACGGTCCTGGGTGTCAAAGGCAACCAGGTACGAATTGGCGTTAGCGCGCCCAAGGAAGTCGCGGTTCACCGCGAAGAAATCTACCTGCGAATCAAGAAAGAGAAGGACGAAGAACCAACCCTTTAATTTTTATCAGATTTTTTTTAAAAAAGGGTTTGCAAACGGGGAGGGCTCTGGTTATAGTACGCCCCGTGTTGCGGTGAGGTGGCCGAGTGGCCGAAGGCGCTCCCCTGCTAAGGGAGTATACCTCATAAGGGTATCGGGGGTTCGAATCCCCCCTTCACCGCCATTATTCGCTTAGGGCGCTTCAACTGGCCAAGATTACTAAGTCGTTGAAATTAAACGAAAAAGTACTTGGCAAATCGGTAAAGCGATCTATAATGCGCGGCAAGACATGGACTCATAGCTCAGCTGGATAGAGTACTCGGCTACGAACCGAGCGGTCGCAGGTTCGAATCCTGCTGAGTCCACCATACAACATGAAGGTTTTGCTCGCAGAGCCGGATTGTTCAACCAGTGGTAATCTGGTCTAAAACTACCAACTTGGACTCATAGCTCAGCTGGATAGAGTACTCGGCTACGAACCGAGCGGTCGCAGGTTCGAATCCTGCTGAGTCCACCATATAGCACGGTGGTTGTGCTTGCACAGGCACCTTGTTTCAACCAGTGGTAACCTGGTCTAAAACTACCAACTTGGACTCATAGCTCAGCTGGATAGAGTACTCGGCTACGAACCGAGCGGTCGCAGGTTCGAATCCTGCTGAGTCCAC
>NZ_JBIURK010000001.1:598633-917174 GCF_044740745.1 Pseudomonas sp. NPDC088322
ACCATCTTCATCAAGAAGCCCGCTTTTATAGCGGGCTTTTTGTTGTCTGCAATTCACCGAATTGTCAGTAAGCCGGACTAGACTGTGCGAGTAGGGCGCCCATGAGACAGGTCCTGCGCCTATGTGCTTTTTGTCTGGCGCCCACCGTCGCACTGATGGCTTTGCGCGTTGTCACAAGATAATCGCGTAAACGATTGTTCTGACCAAAAATTTAAGCAATCCGACAGCTCTTGCAGTGTATGATTGCGCCCGTCAGCCCCGCCGGGGCTTGTGGAATACCACCATGGACTTACCCAGTAGTTACCCCTTAATCCGATTTGCCAAAATAGATCTGATCGATTGATCTCCCCGGCGTGCTCCGCTGCTGGGAGTGGAGTTCGCCTATGACCGAAGTCGAAGTAAAGAAAAGCCAAGACAGCCTGCAGGATCGCCTGGCCCAGGTGATTGACCTGCTGCAGCGTCAGCGTGTTGTTGAAGACCTGACCCATCGTCAGGAGGGGCAGCACAATAGCCTGGTGGAGAGCCTCGTCCACCGCCAGAACCTGGTCGAGCTGCAACGCAAGCTCGATGACCTGCACCCTGCCGACATCGCCTACATTCTCGAAGCACTGCCGCTCGACGACCGCCTGACGGTCTGGCAGTTGGTGCGCTCTGATCGTGACGGCGACATCCTCCTGGAAGTATCCGACGCCGTCCGCCAGACCCTGATCGCCGACATGGACGATCACGAGCTGCTGGCCGCTGCCAAGGAAATGGACGCCGACGAACTCGCTGACCTGGCTCCCGAGCTGCCGCGTGACGTTGTCCACGAGCTGATGGAGACCCTCGACGCCCAGCAACGCGAGCGGGTCCGCTCGGCGCTGAGCTACGACGAGGATCAGGTCGGTGCACTGATGGACTTCGAGATGGTCACCATCCGCGAAGATGTCAGCCTGGAAGTGGTACTGCGTTACCTGCGCCGGCTCAAGGAGTTGCCAGGCCACACTGACAAGCTGTTTGTGGTCGACTCCGATGGCATGCTCAAGGGCGTGTTGCCGATCAAGCGCCTGCTGGTCAATGATCCGGACAAGCAGGTGGCTGAGGTCATGGCTACCGACCCGGTCAGTTTCCACCCTGACGACGACGCCTACGACGCCGCGCAGGCGTTCGAACGTTACGACCTGGTATCTGCCCCTGTAGTCGACAAGAGCGATCGCCTGATCGGCCGTCTGACCATCGACGAGATGGTCGACCTGATCCGTGAGGAAAGCGAAAGCGAAGTCCTCAACATGGCCGGTCTGCGCGAAGAAGAAGACATTTTCGCCTCGGTCTGGCGCTCGCTGCGCAACCGTTGGGCGTGGCTGGCGATCAACCTGATTACCGCGTTCCTCGCCTCTCGCGTGATTGGCCTGTTCGAAGGCTCGATCGAGAAGCTGGTGGCATTGGCGGCATTGATGCCGATCGTTGCTGGTATCGGCGGCAACTCGGGCAACCAGACCATCACCATGATCGTCCGCGCCATGGCGCTGGACCAGGTCAGCCCGGGCAACACCTCGCGATTGATGCGCAAGGAGCTGGCGGTGTCATTGATCAACGGCCTGGTCTGGGGTGGTGTAATCGGGGTAGTGGCGTATCTGCTTTACGGCAGCTGGTCGCTGGGCCTGGTAATGACCGGAGCAATGACTCTGAACCTGCTGTTGGCGGCGCTGATGGGAGTGTTGATCCCGATGACCCTGGTCCGCCTCGGGCGTGACCCGGCGATGGGTGCCAGTGTGATGATCACGGCAGTGACAGACAGTGGCGGCTTCTTCATATTCCTTGGCCTGGCCACGATATTCCTGATGTAAACCCACTGCCGGCGCTTGATTGCAGAGCGCCGGCAGCCAGAAACAACAAAGCCAGCTTGCGCTGGCTTTGTTGTTTCTGGCGGTTTGATCAGGACGCGTCGGCGGCCATTTCCACATCGTGGGCAATCAAGGCTACCAGAGCATTTTGTTGGCGGTGGGAGAGCTGGCGGAAGCGTTGCAGCAGCTCGCGCTCGTGCAGGCTCAGCTCAGGGCTGTCCAGGCGCATGCTCAGCTCGTCGCCCAGTGCACCTTCCTGGATAAGGCTCTGTTCCAGGCGGGCAATGATCTCGGAGTTCATGCTGCGGTGATGGTTGCGGGCTACCTCGGCAATGCGCTCACGCATCCCGTCTGGCAGACGAACGACAAACTTGTCAGCGGTGCGGCTTGAATAAATAGCCTGTTTCAATGGGCGCATATAAATTGACCGGTTTACTGGTTCAGGGGAAGCGGTTGTCAAATGCCGCGCGGTGGAAATCTGACCGTCGCGACGGCAAAATGTTCAACCGTCGTGTATTTTTGGCGTTCATCATGCCTAAAATCTGCCGTTTCCTTGGCGTCAATTCTGTGACAAATAGTGATCCGCATAAAGGCTTTTTGCCAGTACCAATTATCAGAAATGAGCACTGGTTTGAAAAGTTTAGCGTTTTTCGGATCTACTGAATGTCAGACCTCTGCCGTCAAAATCTGGTAACAGTCGGAAAAGGGCAGGGATAACACCTAGAATGCGCTCGGTCCCTAACAGTGAGCATAGTGGCTATGCAATATGACGCAAGCGGCAGTCCATCGACAGTAGGTAGGTTGATATTCCTCGTTGGACCCTCTGGATCAGGAAAAGATTCCCTGATCGACGCGTCTTCGGCGAAATTGACCGAGCACGGCATCATGGTTGCTCGCCGCGTCATTACCCGCTCGCCCGAAGCACAGGGCGAGGCCGCGCAGGGTGTCAGCCCTGAGCAATTCGAGCAGATGCGCGCAGGTGGGCATTTTGCCATGTATTGGCAGGCAAATGCTTTGGCATATGGCATTCCGGCGCAGATTGATCAGTGGCTGCAGGCTGGCAAGCACGTTTTGGTAAACGGATCGCGGGCTTACTTGGCCGAAGCGCGGCGACGTTACCCGGACCTGCTGGCAATCCGCCTCGAGGTAAACCCGACCGTCCTGCGTCAACGTTTGCTGGCGCGCGGCCGTGAGACCCCGCAAGCCATCGAGCAGCGTTTGCAGCGCAGCGCCAAACTGCAGGTGACCGCCGCCGCCGACAACGTGCATGTGCTGGACAACTCGCAGACGCTGGAGCAATCGGTCACCAGCCTGTTTGCCTTGCTGCAGGTCGAAGGTTTGCTTCAAGCCTGACCGCTATGACAAGTCTTACGTGGCAAAAGCCCGAATCGGGCATGACAAACGGTCTGGCGCTGGTTAACATGCTCGCCGTCACGCTCATCGGCGCTCGCCGGTGGCACTGGTCCCAGTAGCTCAATTGGATAGAGCATCCCCCTCCTAAGGGGAAGGTTGGCCGTTCGAACCGGCCCTGGGACACCATATCTCGCGCTGCAGGTGCCCACGCAGCACCGTCAGCTCCCCCAGACATTTCCCGCCGGGCCTGGCACTTTCATGCTAGATTCTCGGAAATCTCCGACCATTTCCATGCTGCAACGCCCAACTTGATCCCAAACGATCGGGATTACTGCGCTGGGCAGGCTTATTCACTACTCTGTGGAAGACATCACGATGCAGCAATCTTCTGCCGACGAGACCATTCGTGCGGCATTACAGAGGTCCCATGCGCGGCTTCATCGCCAGCATGAGTTGGTGGTCGAGTTTGGCGTCGCCTCGCTCAAGGCGAGTGACCTGGACCTGTTGCTTACCAAGGCTTGCGTGGTGGTTGCCGAAGGCATGCAGACGCGCTTTGCCAAGGTGCTGACGCCGCTGCCCGACAGTGAAGACTTGCTGCTGTCGCACGGGGTTGGCTGGGACGAAGACGATATCGGTCACGCGACGCTGGGTGGTGACGTCGCCAGTCCGGCGGGTTATGCCATCGCCACCTACCGCCCGGTGCTGTCCAATCATCTTGGTCAGGAGCACCGTTTTCGCACCCCCGAGTTGCTGAAGAAGTACGGTATCGAGCGTGCCATCAACGTGCCGATTCGTGGTGCGATGACGCCGTTCGGCGTGCTCGAAGCCGACAGCACCGACGGTGATGACTTCATCGAGAGCGATATCGTCTTTCTCGAAGGCATCGCCAACGTGCTGTCGATGGCAGTCGAGCGGTTGGCCGCAGGTAACGCCGAGGCGCTGCCCGACCCGTATTCGGAGAGCATGCTCAACGCCAGCCCGGACTGCGTGAAGGTACTGTCGACCGATGGCGAAATCGAGTTCATGAATGACGCCGGCATGTGCCTGATGCAAGTCGGCGACCTGGCCATGGTCAAAGGCAAGCCTTGGCCGCAGCTGTGGCCAGAAGAGTCCAAGGACCTTGTGCTGGGCGTTATCGAGAAGGTCAGCAGCGGCGAATCCGCCCGCTTCGAGGCGTTCTGCCCGACCGCCAGCAACGAGCCCAGGTGGTGGGATGTCACCGTGGCGCCGATCGTCAGCCCGGACGGCGAGATCAGCAAGCTGATCGCGGTGTCCCGCGACATTACCGAGCGCCATCACCATGAGGCCAAGCTGCTCTCACTGATCGCCGCGCAGAACTCCAAGCTCGACGAAAGTGACCTTTTCCTTGAAGAGATTCACCACCGGGTCAAGAACAGCCTGCACCTGGTCAACACCTTGCTTATGTTGCAAGCCAACCTGACAGCGGACGAAGCGGTCAAGCTCCAGCTGGAGACTGCCGCTGGGCGCGTAGTGACGATTGCCAGCGTGCACGAGCGCTTGTACCAGGCGACAGAAAGCCAGGACCTCGATGTGGTTGAGTATCTGGGAGCGCTGTTGGGTGATCTGGGCAATGCCTTGGGTGATCGCAAGATCTCGTTGGAGGCTACGTCGTTTGTGCTGGCGCAAGAAAGAATGGCGCCGCTGGGGATGGTGGTGTCCGAGCTGATCACCAATGCGCTCAAGTACGGCAAGGGAAAAATCGAGGTCAGCCTGCACAAGGCTGAGGATCATGCCTTGATCACGGTGACCGACCAGGGTGACGGCTTCCCGGATACCTTTCCCAAACCCAGCGGCACCGGACTGGGCATGCGTCTGGTCAAGAGTTACTCAGGTTACGGCGACAGCGCCATTTCGATTGATCGGCTGGAAGGCAAAAGCACCATCCGGGTCCGCTTCAAACTCTGATCCAGACCCAAGCGTGCAGCGCAGAGCGCGGTGCACGCCGGTCCTGCCGTTAGATATGCAGTGCGTGCCCCAAAGCGCGCAACGCGGCTTCCTGCACCGCCTCACCCAGGGTCGGGTGGGCATGGATGGTGCCGGCTATATCCTCCAGCCGCGCGCCCATCTCCAGCGACTGAGCAAACGCCGTCGACAGTTCTGAAACTGCCACGCCTACTGCCTGCCAACCCACGATCAGATGGTTGTCGCGCCGCGCTACCACGCGCACGAAACCGGTCTTTGACTCGAGTGTCATGGCCCGACCATTGGCCGCGAACGGGAACTGCGCAACGATGCAATCCAGACCTTGCTGGCTGGCCTGCTCCGGCGTATGCCCAACCACCACCAACTCTGGATCGGTAAAGCACACTGCGGCAATCGCGGTGGGCGCAAAGCGCCGTGCGTGGCCGGCGATCAGCTCGGCGACCATTTCGCCCTGGGCCATGGCGCGGTGCGCCAGCATTGGCTCACCCGCCACATCGCCGATGGCCCAGACGTTGCGCATGCTGGTCTGGCAGTGCTCATCAATGGCCACGGCAGCACCGTTCATACTCAGCCCCAGGCTTTCCAGATTGAAGCCTTGCGTGCGTGGCCGGCGACCGACGGCGACCAGCACCTGATCGGCCTCCAGCAGCAGTTGTTGGCCGTCTGCAGTGCGCGCCTGCAAGGAGCCGCCCTCATAGCCTTCGACGCTGTGGCCCAGGTATGTAGCGACGCCGAGCTTTTTCAATGACTCGGCAACCGGTGCAGTCAATTCGGCATCGTAAGTCGGCAAGATCCGCTCACGCGCCTCGACCACGCTGACCTGTACCCCAAGCTTGCGATAGGCGATACCCAACTCCAGGCCGATGTAGCCGCCGCCGACGACCACCAGGTGCTGGGGCAGTGCCTTGGGCGCGAGTGCTTCAGTGGACGAGATCACCGCGCCGCCCAGCGGCAGCATCGGCAGTTCGACGCTGCTGGAGCCGGTGGCCAGCAGCAGATGATCACAACGGATCAACTGCCCATCGACCTCGACGCTTTTGCCATCGACGATCTTCGCCCAGCCATGGATCACGGTTACGCCGTGCTTTTTCAGCAAGGCCGCGACACCACTGGTCAAACGATCGACAATGCCGTCTTTCCAGGCCACGCTGCGGCTGATGTCCAGCTGCGGTGTGGCCACGCTGATGCCCAGCGCGGCGTGTTCGCTGTGTCGGCAGGTCTGGTGATACTGCTCGGCTACATGGATCAGCGCCTTGGACGGGATGCAGCCGACATTCAGGCAGGTGCCGCCGAGCGCCTGACCTTCGATCAATACGGTAGGGATGCCCAGCTGGCCGGCACGGATCGCTGCGATGTAGCCGCCAGGGCCGCCACCGATGATCAGCAGGGTGGTGTTGAGGGTCTGAGTCATGCTCACTCCACGAACAGGCAGGCGGGTTGCTCAAGCAAGCCGCGCACGGCCTGGATGAACAAGGCGGCGTCCATGCCATCGACCACGCGGTGATCGAACGAGCTGGACAGGTTCATCATCTTGCGCACGACGATCTGGCCGTCGACCACCACCGGCCGTTCGACCATGCGGTTGACGCCGACGATCGCTACCTCCGGGGTGTTGACCACGGGCGTGCTGACAATGCCGCCCAGGGCGCCAAGGCTGGTCAGGGTGATGGTCGAGCCGGACAGCTCGTCGCGGCTGGCCTTGTTGTTGCGCGCCGCGTGGGCCAGGCGGGTGATCTCGCTGGCATTGCTCCACAGGCTGCCGGCCTCGGCGTGACGCAGTACCGGGACCATCAGGCCGTTGTCGCCCTGGGTGGCAATGCCGACATGCACCGCACCATGGCGGGTGATGACCTGGGCTTCGTCGTCATAGGTGGCGTTGATCTGCGGGAAGTCGCGCAGGGCGACGACCATTGCCCGCACCAGCAACGGCAGCAGGGTGAGTTTGCCGCGGCTTTCGCCGTACTTGCGATTGAGCTGTTGGCGCAGGGCCTCCAGCGCGGTCACGTCGATTTCTTCAACGTAGCTGAAGTGGGCAACACGGCGCTTGGCATCCTGCATGCGCTGGGCAATCTTGCGGCGCAGGCCTATCACCGGCACCTGCTCGCTGTCGGTGCGCCGGCTATAACCACTTGGCGCTTGCCCGGCAGCGGACTGTGGTTTGCTCATGAAGTTGTCGAGGTCTTCGTGCTGAATACGCCCGGCCGGGCCACTGCCGTGCACATAACGTAATTCGATACCGGCATCCAGCGCGCGCTTGCGCACGGCAGGGGAGGCCAGTGGTTTTTCGTTGGCCTGGCGCGGCACGATTTCAGCGCTAGGCTTGCTCGCCGCAGGCTGGCTGGCGACACTGGCCGGTGCAACTACGGGCGCTGGCGATTCAGTGCGGGCAGTGCTGACGGCGGGCGCGGTGGCAGCTGCTGCGGCCGGTTTGCTGTCTGGCGCGTCAACATGGTTGCCACTGCCTTCGACTTCGATGCGGATCAGTTCGCTGCCGACCGCCATGACTTCACCCGGCTGGCCGCCGAGGGCTACTACCGTGCCGCTGACCGGCGAGGGAATTTCCACCGTGGCCTTGTCGGTCATGACATCGGCCACTACCTGATCTTCGGCAATTACATCGCCGACCTTGACGAACCACTCAACCAACTCGACCTGCGCGATGCCTTCGCCGATGTCCGGCATCTTGATGACGTGCGTGCCCATTCAGACCTCCATGACCTTTTTCAGTGCCGCGCCAACCCGCGAAGGGCCTGGGAAGTACGCCCATTCCTGCGCGTGCGGGTAGGGCGTGTCCCAGCCGGTGACGCGCTCGATCGGCGCTTCGAGGTGATGGAAGCAATGCTCTTGCACCAGCGCGACCAACTCGGCACCAAAACCGCAGGTGCGTGTGGCTTCGTGTACGACCACGCAGCGGCCGGTTTTTTTCACCGAATCGACAATCGCATCCAGGTCCAGCGGCCACAGGCTGCGCAGGTCGATGACTTCGGCGTCGACGCCGGTCTCTTCAGCAGCCACTTGCGCGACATAGACGGTGGTGCCGTAGGTCAGCACGGTCACGTCGTTGCCGGGCCGCACGATCGCAGCCTTGTCCAGCGGCACTTTGTAGTAGCCGTCCGGCACTGCGCTCTGGGCATGCTTGGCCCATGGCGTCACCGGGCGGTCGTGGTGGCCGTCGAACGGGCCGTTGTACAGGCGCTTGGGCTCGAGGAAGATCACCGGGTCGTCGCATTCGATCGAGGCAATCAACAGGCCCTTGGCGTCATACGGGTTGGACGGCATGACCGTGCGCAGCCCGCAGACCTGGGTGAACATCGCCTCAGGGCTCTGGCTGTGGGTTTGTCCGCCATAGATGCCGCCGCCGCAAGGCATGCGCAGGGTCAGCGGCGAAATGAACTCACCGGCCGAGCGATAGCGCAAGCGGGCCATCTCCGAGACGATCTGGTCGGAGGCCGGGTAGAAGTAGTCGGCGAACTGGATTTCCACCACCGGGCGCAGGCCATAGGCACCCATGCCGACAGCAGTACCGACGATGCCGCTTTCGGAAATCGGCGCATCGAATACCCGCGACTTGCCATACTTGGTCTGCAGACCTTCAGTGCAGCGGAACACACCGCCGAAATAGCCGACGTCCTGGCCATAGATGACCACATTGTCATCGCGCTCAAGCATCACATCCATGGCCGAGCGCAAGGCCTGGATCATGGTCATGGTAGTGGTGGACATGGCGGTTTCCAGGTCGATGCTGTTGTTGTGATCGTTCATGTTCAGACCCCCAGCTCTTGGCGCTGACGGCGCAGGTGCTCAGGCATTTCCTTGTACACGTCCTCGAACATCGAGGCGGCACTGGGGATCTGGCCATTGCTCATGGTGCCGTACTGCTCGGCTTGCTTCTGTGCCTTGATCACTTCGGCTTCGAACTCGGCAGTTACTGCCTGATGTTCTTCTTCGGACCACTGGCCGATGTGAATCATGTGCTGCTTGAGGCGGGCGATCGGGTCGCCCAGCGGGAAGTGGCTCCAGTCATCGGCAGGGCGGTACTTGGAAGGGTCGTCCGAGGTCGAGTGCGGGCCGGCGCGGTAGGTGACCCATTCGATCAGGGTTGGCCCAAGGCCACGGCGGGCGCGTTCAGCGGCCCAGCGCGAGGCGGCATACACCGCAACGAAGTCGTTGCCGTCGACGCGCAGCGAGGCGATACCGCAGCCAACGCCACGGCCGGCAAAGGTGGTCGACTCACCGCCGGCGATTGCCTGGAAGGTCGAGATCGCCCACTGGTTGTTGACCACGTTGAGAATCACCGGCGCGCGGTAGACATGGGCAAAGGTCAGGGCAGTGTGGAAGTCCGACTCGGCGGTGGCGCCGTCGCCGATCCAGGCCGAGGCGATCTTGGTATCGCCCTTGATCGCCGAGGCCATCGCCCAGCCGACGGCCTGGACGAACTGGGTGGCGAGGTTGCCGCTGATGGTGAAGAAGCCGGCTTCGCGCACCGAGTACATGATCGGCAACTGACGGCCCTTGAGCGGATCGCGCTCGTTGGACAGCAGTTGGCATATCATGTCGACCAGCGACACGTCGCGGGCCATCAGGATGCTTTGCTGGCGGTAGGTCGGGAAGCACATGTCGCTGCGGTTCAGGGCCAACGCCTGAGCGCTGCCAATGGCCTCTTCGCCAAGGCTTTGCATGTAGAAAGACATCTTCTTCTGGCGCTGGGCAACCACCATGCGGCTGTCGAAGATACGCGTCTTGAGCATGGCGCGCATACCCTGACGCAGGATCTGCGGGTCGATGTCCGCAGCCCATGGGCCAACGGCGTTGCCGTGCTCATCGAGCACGCGCACCAGGCTGTTGGACAGGTCTGCGGTTTCGGCAGGCTCGACATCGATAGGGGGCTTGCGAACCTGGCCTGCATCGTTCAGACGCAGGTAGGAGAAATCAGTCTGGCAGCCTGGCCGGCCGGTAGGCTCGGGCACATGCAAACGCAGGGGGGCGTACTCGTTCATGCTGTTTACGCTCGCTCGAATATTGTTTTTGTGAGCTTTGAAGCGGTCGCCGCTGAATGCCGGCTCGTGACCAGCAGGTCAGTGCTGACTACATGGTAGTGGGAGCGCAGGAGAATATTTCTCTCTTGTTGATTGCCTTTGCCCTCACGCCCAGATAAACATTCCGCATAAACACAAAAAACTGGTGATTTTGTCTCATGCGCAAACTCGATCGCACCGATATCGGCATTCTCAACAGCCTGCAGGAAAACGCCCGCATCACCAACGCCGAGCTGGCCCGCTCCGTCAACCTGTCACCGACGCCGTGCTTCAATCGGGTCAAGGCGATGGAGGAGCTGGGCGTGATTCGCCAGCAAGTGACCTTGCTGTCGCCTGAGGTGCTGGGGCTGGACGTCAATGTGTTCATCCATGTCAGCCTGGAAAAGCAGGTCGAGCAGTCGCTGCATCGCTTCGAGGAAGAGATCGCCGAGCGGCCCGAGGTGATGGAGTGTTACCTGATGACCGGCGACCCGGATTACCTGCTCAGGGTGTTGTTGCCGAGTATTCAGGCGCTCGAGCGGTTTCTCGACTACCTGACCCGCTTGCCGGGGGTAGCCAACATCCGCTCCAGCTTCGCCCTCAAGCAAGTGCGGTACAAAACGGCGTTGCCGTTGCCAGCCAATGGCATGACCTTGCGTGAATGAGATGGACGATGTGCGAGGGTGTACAGGAACTCTGCCGTGACCCACTCATCGAAGCTAGACCTTTTTGCTGACTACGGCCTGCAGCCCGGCCTGTTTGCCCTTATGCTTGCCAGCATACCCTCCACCTGAATCGGGAGCCCCTCAGGGACGCATGCGCCAGATCTGGAAGTCTTTTCGTTCACTGTACTTTGCTGCGCTGATGATGCTGATTGGCTCCGGTCTGCTCAGTACCTACCTGGCGCTGCGCCTGGCGGCTGAAAACGTCGATAGCCTGTGGGTGGGTGCCTTGATGGCGGCCAACTACTTTGGTCTGGCGCTGGGCGGCAAGATCGGCCACCGGCTGATTGCCCGGGTTGGGCATATCCGCGCCTACGCGACCTGCGCTGGTATCGTCGGCGCGGCGGTGCTCGGCCATGGCCTGACCGACCTGTTGCCGGTGTGGGTTGGGCTGCGGGTGATCGTCGGTCTGGGCATGATGTGTCAGTACATGGTCATCGAGAGCTGGCTCAATGAGCAGGCCGATGCCAAACAGCGCGGTGCCGTATTCAGCGGCTACATGATCGCTTCGTATCTCGGCCTGGTGCTGGGTCAGTTGATTCTGGTTGTGCACCCTGAACTTGGCCCTGAGCTGCTGATGCTGGTCGCCATGTGCTTCGCCCTGTGCCTGGTGCCCGTGGCGATGACCCGGCGCATTCACCCGGCGCCGTTGCATCCGGCACCGATGGAGCCGAAGTTCTTCATCAAGCGTGTGCCGCAGTCGCTGAGTACCGTGCTTGGCGCGGGGCTGATCGTCGGCTCGTTCTATGGTTTGGCGCCGCTGTACGCCTCCAATCAAGGCCTGAGCACAGAGCAGATCGGTTTGTTCATGGGTTGCTGCATCTTTGCCGGGTTGTTGGTGCAGTGGCCGCTGGGCTGGTTGTCCGACCGTTATGATCGCGCAGTGCTGATCCGCAGCGCGGCGGGCGGCCTGGCGCTGGCGGCGTTGCCGCTGGCGATCCTGCCCAGTGTGCCGTTGGAAGTGCTGTTTGCGGTCGGCTTTGTCATCTCGTTGTTGCAGTTCTGCCTGTATCCGCTGGCGGTGGCTTTTTCCAATGACCATGTCGAGAGCGAGCGGCGGGTGTCGTTGACCGCAATGTTGCTGGTTACTTATGGCGTGGGCGCCTGTATCGGGCCGTTGGCGGCAGGCGTGCTGATGAAGCTGCTCGGGCCGCAGATGCTCTATGCATTCTTCCTGTTCTTCGCGCTGGTGCTGGTGTGGCGGATTCGACCGAAGGCGGTTACCGGTTTGCACCAGGTGGAGGATGCGCCGCTAGGACACGTCGCGATGCCGGCTGCTGGCTCGCCATTGTCGGCGGCGCTCGACCCGCGGGTGGATGAGCAGACTGTGCAGGATGTGATGCAGACGCCAGTGGCGGCGGAGGATACCGAGGAGGATCAGGTCGGTCCTGAGGGCAGGCCTTCCGAGCTGTAAGGGCTGGGCCCGCATAGCGGGCCCGGAATCTCAGTAATCGTCTTTATCGAATCGCCGCGCTTCACGCTGCAGCTGGTAGACAAAACTTTCGATCTTGCGCTGCGCCTGGCCACTCAGGTTATGGAAGCGCACGCCAGCGAAGGTGGTATTGATGCGTTCTTCGAAGTGCAGATGACGCAGCTCGACCATCACGTCCACCAGCCCCAAAGGGTTGCCCGCCTTGAATCGCTCGTAAACCTGGCCCAATTGCAAACGCTGTTCTACGTCGCCTTCAAAACGCATCTTGCAGCCGGTGGCGGAGATGTCCAGCAGCTTGCCGCGCAGTGCGCCATTGCCCTTGATATGGGTACCATCAAGCGTCACATCGACCAACTGGGAGAGTTTCAGCGCAGCGCGGAACGCGTTGCGGCGCTGGTGGTAGACGACTTCTTCCGGCAGGGGGCCGCGGTAGCTGCGGTGGCCATCGACCTCGGTGATGGTCAATGGCGAGTTGCATTCCCAGGCGATACGCACGCCGTCATGGAAGCCTTCAACGCGGAACGGTTCGCCGTTCTCTATGAATTTTTCCCCGTCGCGCGGGATCATTTCATCCAGTGCCACGCTGTTGCTGTCACGGTCAACATCCACTACATAGCTCTGAAACCGCTGGCTACGCTCGTGGAAAGTGATGATCAGCGGATCGTGGCTATCCAGCAGTTGACGCAAGTTGGCGACAATTTCCAAAGGGGTATTGAGCACCTTTGGCGGCTGGGGAGCATCGGATTCATTGAACACGGGTTATAAATCTCCAGGCAAAAACGACACACGCAATTAACGGCATTTTGCCAGTAGTACCGTGCAATGTCAGAAAAATCACACTTGGCTGAGCGCCCGCGGTTTGACCATTGGCGAGGTTGCGCCACGGCTGTCATACAGCGACGGAGAGTCGCCGCCCATGAGGATGCGGATTTGATTGGATGTGGCGTTTTGCTGGACCTGGATGATCCGCCCGTTGGTCTCGTTGACCTGTTGGCAGGTATCCATCAACTGGGTCAGCACGCCGAGCTGCTGCATGATCAGCTCGCCGTTGGGCGAGAGGTCGGCAACTGCCTGCACACCGGCGCGATCCGCCGTGAGGCCGAGGCTGGTGAGCAGGTGATTACGGCGCTGGCCCTGCTGCTCGAGCAGCACGATCAAAGACTGCTTACGGGCGAGAATGGTCTCGAGCACCTCGATTTCACGGCCATGCAGGGCGACTGCCTCGTTCTGTAGCAGCTCGAGCAGTTCCTGGGTGGGCGCGATGTCGTCTTCGATCAGTTGCAGCAGGGTTGTGTCGTGCATGGCTGGCTCTTTGGCTTGTAGCGTCCTTGAAGTCAGCGCGCCGAAGGCTTAGCGCTGAGCTTCGAAATCAAGCAGTTTACTGGCGACCCGGCTGGCATCGACTTGGTAGCTGCCGTCGGCGATCGCTTGTTTCAACTCAGCCACGCGGGCGCTGTTGACTACCGGCTGGTCGCGCAGCTTGTCGCTGATCTTCTGCAACTGCTGAGCCTCTTGGCTGAAATGTACCGCTTCTCCGCTGACGCTGGAGCGCGCTGGTGTTTCGCTGGCTTCACCGCTTTTTTCGGTGCTGCCGGCTGCGGTGCCACCGCGTACGCCGCCGACTGACGGCGAATTGTTCAAACGACTGAAGTCGATGACCATGATCAGAAACCTCTGGGTATTAAGACGCTTGCCTTGTTTTCGGCCAACCCGAAGAAAACTTTAGGCACGAATACGAAGCTGCCTGTCAGCAAGCTTTCGCTACCCGATTTCTGACACAGTTTAGGTAATGCGGTTCCTTACCGCCAGCACTGTTACATCGCTACTTCGACCTGGCCGGGGCCGGTCACCCGCGCCTTGACCACCCGCTTGGAGTTGAGGTTGCGCACTCTGATCTGTTCGCTGAAGCCGCCCTTGCTCAGTGCTTCGCCGGGCATGCGTACGCTGAGGGTGCCGCTGCGGGCCACGATCACCACTTGATCGCCCTTGCGGATCAGCTCTGCCTGTTCAAGGTGCTGCGGGGTCAGCACCTGGTCGAGCACCACCGGTCGCATCAGTTTCATGCCCACAGCCTGGTCCAGACTGCCGAGAAAACCCTGGCTGAGGGTGCCGACGTCGCGCTCGCGCAGAGTCACGTCGTCCTCGCTCACCACGCTTTCGCGCTTGAGCGGGCGGGCCATGACCACCACTTCGCGAAACAGCCTGACCTGGGCCGGTACAAACACCGTCCACGGCGCCGCGCTGTCACAGCGCACGCGTACCGTCACACGTCCGAGCGGCTGCGCCGGGCTTTCCAGCGACGCATCCAGCGGCTGGCTGCACAATGGCATGCGCAGGCGCGGGTCCAGGTTGTTGATCTGGATTTCGTAACGCCCGGCGGTCTGGCTGGTGGCCAGATAATCTTCGACGGTGAATTCAAGAAACCCTTGGGTGACACCGATAAGCTGTTCAGGCAAGGTTACCGCGTCGGCCAGCGCCCGAGCGGCAGGTGCCAGCAGGCACAGCGCAGCCAGGCTAGAGGCCAGCAAGCGGGTCAATCGTCGGGAAAATGTCGTTTTCATGTACATGACGCTCAAAAAAGCAAAGCCCGTGCCGACTTTAATAAGAAGGCAGAAACGTTAAGGAGTCTGGCATGGCTGGTGTTATGGATTCGGTCAACCAGCGCACGCAGCTGGTTGGGCAGAATCGTCTGGAACTTTTGCTGTTCCGCCTCAATGGCGCTCAGTTGTACGGGATCAACGTGTTCAAGGTCCGTGAGGTGCTGCAGTGCCCGGCATTGACCGTGTTGCCCAAGTCGCACCCGGTGGTGCGCGGCGTAGCCAATATTCGCGGTGCGACCATTCCTATTCTTGATCTGTCGATGGCAACCGGCTTGCCCGGCCTGCAGGAAGACATCCGCAACAGTTTCGTGATCATCACCGAGTACAACACCAAGACGCAGGGCTTTTTGGTGCATTCGGTCGAGCGCATCGTCAACATGAACTGGGAGGAGATTCATCCGCCACCCAAGGGTACTGGCCGCGACCATTATCTGACGGCAGTGACCCGGGTCGACAACCGCATGGTCGAGATCATCGACGTGGAGAAGGTGCTGGCAGAAGTTGCGCCATCGTCCGAGTCGGTGTCGGTCGGCGTGGTCGACCAAGAGGTGCACAGCAAGGCGGTGTCGCTGCGCGTGTTGACGGTGGATGACTCGTCGGTAGCGCGCAAACAGGTCAGCCGTTGCCTGCAGACGGTCGGGGTCGAGGTGATCGCCCTGAATGATGGCCGTCAGGCGCTGGATTACCTGCGCAAGCTGGTCGATGACGGCAAGCGTCCGGAAGAGGAATTCCTGATGATGATTTCCGACATCGAGATGCCGGAAATGGACGGCTATACCCTGACTGCGGCAATTCGTAGTGATCCGCGCATGCAACAATTGCACATCGTCCTGCATACTTCACTGTCTGGGGTGTTCAACCAGGCCATGGTCAAGAAGGTCGGGGCCGATGATTTCCTGGCCAAGTTCCGGCCGGACGATCTGGCTCAGCGGGTCGTTGACCGGATCAAGGCTACGCATTAAACCGGTCGGGGTACGCCCCGGCCTCAGCGATTGAAAAGAGGCGGTTGCATTGTCTACGGGTAATTTGGATTTCGAACAGTTCCGGGTCTTCCTGGAAAAAGCCTGTGGCATCCTGCTGGGCGAAAATAAGCAGTACCTGGTCTCCAGCCGTTTGAACAAGATGATGGAGCAGCAGGGGATCAAGTCGCTTGGTGAGCTGGTGCAGCGTATCCAGACCCAGCCGCGCAGCGGTCTGCGTGAGCAGGTAGTCGATGCGATGACCACCAACGAGACGTTGTGGTTTCGCGATACCTATCCGTTCGAGGTGTTGAAGAACAAGGTCATCCCGGAGTTCATCAAGGGCAATCCGGGGCAGCGCCTGCGCATCTGGTCGGCGGCCTGTTCGTCGGGGCAGGAGCCTTATTCCCTGTCGATGTCGATCGACGAGTTCGAGCGGGGCAATCTTGGCCAACTGAAAATGGGCGCGCAGATCGTCGCGACCGATTTGTCGGGGACCATGCTGACCAACTGCAAAAGTGGCGAGTACGACAGTCTGTCGATCGCCCGTGGCTTGTCGCAGGAGCGTCTGCAGCGCTACTTCGATGTGAAGGCGCCGGGGCGCTGGGCGATCAAGGCGCCGATCCGCAGTCGGGTCGAGTTTCGTTCGTTCAACCTGCTCGACAGCTATGCGAGCCTGGGCAAGTTCGATGTGGTGTTCTGCCGGAACGTGCTGATTTATTTCTCGGCGCAGGTGAAACGCGACATCTTGCTGCGCATCCATGCCACGTTGAAGCCTGGGGGGTATTTGTTCCTGGGGGCTTCGGAGGCGCTCAATGGGTTGCCTGATCATTATCAGATGGTCCAGTGCAGTCCCGGGATTATTTATCAGGCCAAGTGATATGGCCCCAGTCACGTTGCGCTGACTGTTGGGGCGGCCTTGCCGGATGGTCGGAAACGGTCGCGCAGCGGCCCCGACCATCCCAAGGCCATGAACAAAAAAAGGCCAGCGTCAATCGACGCCAGCCTCTTCCAGAACAACAACCAATCAACCCCTCACAAGGTCAACTCAGAAGTCATACCGTACCTTGGCCGAGAACACATCGGCATCAAATCCGGACTTGCCGATGTAGTCATAATTCAGACCCACCGTCACAGCGCCCAACTTGTAGTCAGCCCCCACGCCCGCTTCGTAACTGTTGCGTACCGCATCAGCTCCGTGCGTCACGAACGGCGTATTGCCCAGCAGGAAGGTAGACGTACTGCTGGCCTGGTCGGCCGCGAAGTCGTGATAGCCCATCAACTTGAACTGCGGTTCCAGCGTCCCGGCGCCCAGGCCAACGCTTCCGGCAACCCGAACCCCAGCCCCCAGCTCGATCGCTTCATAACGCTGATCTTCGATCTTCAGCGCAGCAGAAGAACCTTTCTCACGGTAACCATCGATTTCCACTCGGCTGTAACGCGCCGCCAGGCGCGGCTCGATCAGCAACTGTGGGTTGATCCGGTAGGTATAACCTCCAACCAGATTCAGGCCCAGCAGGTCGCTGTCGTAGTCAGCCTTGGCGCGGGTGCCGGCGATGTCGCGCTTGCCTTCGTTGTCGTTGAAGCCGTAAGTCAGGCTGGCGTCAACGAAGTAGTTACCCTGCTCAAAGCCGCCGTACAGGGTGAATGCGTGGCTGTCGACTTCGGTCTGGTTGCCGCTTTTGCCGTTGACGTCGGTATTGATGAAGCTGTACGCCAGGCCCAGGGTCAGCTGGTCGTTGAGCTTGCCATCAGCACCTACCGCGATGCCGCGGCTGTAGGCGTTGTAGCCGGCAATGCCGTCGCGTTGGCCTTGGGTCGCATCGCTGTACAGCGACTGAATCCACACGCCGGTCTGCTGGAGCGCGTCGCCCGACGAAGCGCCGCGCAGGCCGCTGGTGCGGCTGGTGGTCACGCCGTTGACCAGGCTTTGGCTGGTGGTCGCTGCCTGGGTAGCTCCGCCGTTGGTTTCCGGGGTCAGCTGTTCGGCAATCTTGGCCAGCTGCTTGCTGTCGGCGTTGACCGCAGCGCGCAGCAGGGGGTCATTGGCGGCAAGCTTGGCGAGGACGCCGTCCTTGGCCAGGGCGCCGAGCGCGCGTTTGTGGTTGATGGTGCCGCCATTCAGATCCAGTACGTGGTCGATGCCTTGCTGATCCTTGGTGGTGACCACCGCCACGACCGTGTTGCCTTCGACTGCGCTGGTGTCGACATCGAGCAGTGCCGAGGTGCTGGTGACCAGCGGAGCACCTTGCAGCTCGCCGGCCTCTATCAGCTTGAAACGGCTGCCGTTGGCGCTGAAGTCATTACCGCGTGCAGTCAGTTTCAGTTGCGCACCTTCGCCGAATTCAGCGGTGCCGCTGACGCTGACGACGGCGCGAGCAGGGTTGGTGTCGGCGCCCAGGGTCAGGCCCAGTGCCGAGTTGCCAGCAACATACAGGTTGCCGTCGATGGTGGTGTGCGCCGACTGCAGCGCCAGGGTCGCCGAATTGCCGCCCGAAACCGAACCGACGTCGATCCAGCCGTTGTCCTTGAGGCGAATGTTGGAGCCGTCAGCGGAGCTGTCGGTGCCCGTGAAGGAGGTGTCGGCCTCGACTTCGATGTTCGACAGGTCGATCAGGTTGCCGACGATCACGCTGCCTTTGCGCAGGATCAACTCGACCGGGCGGTTGGCTTCGGAGGCATCGATCGCTTCATCCTGAGAGATGATGGTGCCGCTGTTGAAGATGTTCAGATCACCGTGCAACTGGTACTGAGGTTGCAGGCCCGGGCCGTCGAAGTCGACGTTGCCGATGGTGATTGCCGCGTCTTCGGCAATGATGGTGCCGGTGTTGAGCAGGTGTACGCCATCGGCGGTGCTCAGGCTGGCGCCGTCGAGCATGATGCCGTTGGCGTCGTTGCCGGTGGCGATGATGGTGCCGTGGTTTTCGATGCCGGCCAGGTCGACCATGTCGCCGCGGTTGCTGGTGGTGGCGTCGATGGCAGTGGCGCCTTCGCCGCTGACGACGATGCTGCCGTAGTTGATCACCTTGCCATTGATGGTGCCGCCTTCGAGGTTGATCCCGCGGGCGCTTTCGCCGCTGGCCACGATACGGCCGCTGTCGGCGTTGATCAGGTCGCCTTCGATCAGCGAGGTGCCGGAGAAGTCCAGTGCGCGAGCGACATCGGTGCCGCCGTCGTCGGTCAGTGGCTCGCCGATGGCCGACAGCAAACCCTGGTTGATCAGGTTGCCGCCGATCCGCGCTGGATCGATCATCAGCGCGTTGGCGCCGCCGCCGGTGGCGCTGATGCTGCCTTTGTTGATGACGTCGCCGGCGATGTCGTTGCGTGCCCAGCTCAGGCCATCTTCCCAGCTGTCCATGTCCACGCCGCCGGCAAAGTCGCCGCTGCTGTCGATGGTGCTGTTGAGGATCAGGTCGCCGGTGATCGTCGAGCCGTTCAGTTCAATGGCGTCTTCATCGCTGCCGCCGGTGTAGCTGCCAGTGAATTCGAGATTGCCGTAGTGAGTCTGGTGCTCGCTCTTGAAGCCGGCGTTGGTCAGGTTGACCACTTGGTTGGCGAGCGGTACGGCAAAGGCGGGGAGGGCGCTGGCGGTGATGGCCAGGGCCAGCAGGGTCTTGCGGAAGATAACGGGAGCCACGGTTCTGTCCTTGAAAAACGGGGGAGCAAACGGCGCGCATCCATGCATGGCTCTAGGCAGTAAGTCAGGCGACTACGGCCAGCGGGGCCGCATGTCTGCGCGGCGCGAATTCTATCCCAAATAGTGGCCAATTGACATTTTCGTTGGCGTCAATTTTTTGATTTGCCGCTTTTGCCGCCCAACTATTGCCGCCCGCCTACCATCAAGCGGAAGCACTTTGCCGCTTTTCTGGCATTCCTATGCTCGCAAGCAAGGCTGACCGCCCTGATCCCGTGCCTTCCAGCTGGTTGGCACAGGCCTTGCTATAACTTCGCCAACGACACTCCGGCCCCATCGGCGAAGGTTTGCATCCATGAGCATCAGTTTCGACAAAGCGCTTGGCATCCATGAAAAAGCCCTGGGCTTTCGCGCCCAGCGCGCAGAGGTCCTGGCCAACAACATCACCAACGCCGACACGCCCAACTACAAAGCGCGTGACATGGACTTTTCGTCGGTGCTGGCTGCCGAGAGCGACAAGCAGCAAAACGGCCGCATCGCGCTCGACCGCACCAACACTCGCCATATCGAAGCGCAGGGCCTGGCCATGGGTGACGACACCCTGAAGTACCGTACACCGACACAGCCGTCGGTCGACCAGAACACCGTTGACGCTCAGGTCGAGCAGGCCAACTACACCGAAAACGCGATCGGTTTCCAGGCCAGCTTCACTTTGCTCAACAGTAAATTCAAAGGGCTGGTATCGGCCCTGCGCGGAGAGTAACCATGTCCCTTTCCAACGTTTTCAATATCGCCGGTAGCGGCATGAGCGCGCAGAATACCCGCCTCAACACCGTCGCTTCGAACATTGCCAACGCCGAGACGGTCTCGTCGAGCATCGACCAGACCTACCGCGCACGTCACCCCGTGTTCGCCACCACCTTCCAGCAGGCCCAGGCCGGCATGGGGCAGTCGTTGTTCGAAGACCAGGGTGAAGCGGGGCAGGGCGTGCAGGTAACGGGCATCATCGAAGATCAGAGCAATCTGGAAGCCCGCTACCAGCCTAATCACCCGGCGGCCAACAAGGACGGTTACGTCTACTACCCGAACGTCAACGTGGTCGAAGAGATGGCTGACATGATCTCGGCGAACCGTTCGTTCCAGACCAATGCCGAGCTGATGAACACTGCCAAGACCATGATGCAGAAGGTACTGACCCTGGGTCAGTGATAAGGAATCCGGACCATGGCTATCAACAGTACCAACCTCAATGAAGTGATCGCAGCGTCGGGTGTCAGCACCGGGACCAAGAAGGTGACCACCGATACGGCATCCAAGACCGGCACTGATTCGCTGGGCAAGGATGCGTTTCTGCAGTTGCTGGTTTCCCAGATGCAGCACCAGAACCCGCTTGAACCGCAGGGCAATGGCGAGTTCGTGGCGCAGTTGGCGCAGTTCAGCAGCCTTGAAGGCATCACCTCGCTGAACGAGTCGGTCAATGCAATCACCAGTTCGCTGGGTTCGTCCCAGGCGCTGCAGGCGTCGTCGCTGGTCGGTCGTTCGGTGATCGTGCAGAACGACAAGGCGGTGGTTGACACCAGTGCAAGCTTCAATGGGCAGTTTGTGGTGCCGGAAGGCATCAGCGAGGCCAAGATCACGGTCAAGGACAAGGACGGCAATACCGTCAAGACCATTGAGCTGGGCGAACAGAAAGCCGGTTACGCCGACTTCATCTGGGACGGCACCAACGACAAGGGCGTCAAGGTCGATCCGGGTACCTACACCTTTACCGCCAGCACCATGGTGGACGGCAAGTCGGTACAGATGAATACCCTGCTGCCGGCCAAGGTCACCAGCGTCAGTTTCAGCGCCAATGGCGAAATGGTCCTCAACCTCGCCGGCGTCGGCAAGGTCTCTCTTTCCGACGTACAAACCATCGGTATCTAAGGCCAGAACGGCACAAGGAGCAACAGCATGTCTTTCAATATCGGCCTTAGCGGTCTGTACGCAGCCAACAAGCAACTGGACGTCACCGGCAACAACATTGCCAACGTCAATACCAATGGCTTCAAGTCCTCGCGCACCGAGTTCGCCGACGTCTATGCCGGCGCCAACCGTCTGGGCGTGGGCAAGAACCAGATCGGCAATGGTGTGCGCCTGGCCGCGGTTTCCCAGCAGTTCAGCCAGGGTGACGTGAACAACACCGGCAACGTGCTGGACATGGGTATCCAGGGTCGCGGCTTCTTCGTGTTGTCCGACAACGGCACCCAGGTCTATACCCGTGCCGGTGCCTTCCAGAACAACAAAGACAACTTTGTGGTGACCTCCGACGGCCTGCGTCTGCAGGGCTACGCCGCTGATTCCAACGGCAAGATCCAGAAGGGCATCCTCACCGACCTGAAGATCGACACCTCGTCACTGGCGCCAAAAGCCACCACGTTGATCGATCAGGGCATCAACCTGAACTCCTCGGCAACCTCCATTCCGCTGCCGGCTACCCCGCCTGGCGCGGGTGATATCGTCTTCGACCCGGCTGACGAAACCTCATACACCAAGTCGTTCCCGACCAAGGTTTTTGACAGCCAGGGTAACGAGCACACCATGGAGCAGTTCTATCGCAAGACCGGCAAGAACGAGTGGACCATGTATACCCTGGTCGACGGCCGTAACCCGATGGATCCGACCAGCACCGCGCCGTTGGTGGGTACCGTCAGTTTCAACGAAGACGGCAGCGTTGCCTCGATGACGGCCGACCAGACTGGCCTGCCGACCGGCGCCGAATGGAGTGTGACCAACAATGTCTTCAGCATGAAGGGCTGGATCCCGGCCGAAAAAGACGGTGCCGGCAACTGGGGCCCCAATGGCTCGGCCGGCAACCCGGATGGCATGCGTCTGTCGATGAACAGCACTACCTCGTACAACACCGAGACCGCGCGCATGTCGCAGTCGCAGGATGGTTACGCCACCGGTGTTCTGTCGAGCCTGAGCATCGACTCCACCGGCGTCATGTTTGCCAGCTTCAGCAACCAGCAGTCGCGGGCGATCGGCCAGGTGGCGCTGGCCAGCTTTGCCAACGAGCAGGGTCTGCAGCAGATCGGCGGCACCCGCTGGACCGAGACCTTTGCGTCGGGTATCCCGGGCGTTGACGCACCCAAGACCGGCACTTTGGGCGGCGTCGAGTCCAACTCGCTGGAAGCCTCCAACGTCAACCTGACTCAGGAGTTGGTCGAGCTGATCAAGGCGCAGAGCAACTACCAGGCGAACGCCAAGACCATCTCGACCGAGAGCACCATCATGCAGACCACCATACAGATGGTCGGCTAAAAGCGCTGAGGATGGACACTGGACGAGCCCCTTCACTGCAAGGGGCTCGTCGTTTCAGGCAAGGTGGACATGAAAAAACTGATCATCGCCAGCGCTGCTGTGTTGTATCTGCTGCAGGCTCAGGCTGGCACCGCGCCGTGGTGGCGCTGGGAAAGCCAGGTGGATGGCCGGCTGGTGTGTTCGCAGTGGTCGCCAGGGGAGGGCTGGAAGCGTTTTGCCGGGCCCTTCAACAATGCCGGTTGCCGCGAATTGTAGCCAGTTGCCGCCGGCGGCAAGCAAGCGCCGGATATCCGGCGTGAGTATTTCCCCACTATCCCCCATGAGCCCGTAAACACGGGCTTTTTCATGCTTTGTAAAAGTTGGTTCGGAACTTGCTTTATCGCCTGTATAGCAGCGGCGAGCGGCAAGCAATCGCCAGTGCAGTGGAGGAAGACTGTGGACAAGATGCTTTACGTGGCCATGACCGGCGCCAGCCAGAACGCGCTGGCGCAAAAGGCCCATGCCAACAACCTGGCGAACGTTTCAACCAACGGTTTCCAGCGTGACCTGGAGCAGGCGCGCTCGATGCCGGTGTTTGGTGACAGCTTTCCGTCGCGAGCATTTGCCCTGTCCGAGCGCCCGGCCACCGACTTCACCGCCGGTGCGCTGGTGGAAACCGGCCGCGAGCTGGACGTTGCCGTGACCGGCAATGGCTTTATCGCCGTGCAGGCACCAGATGGCAGCGAAGCCTATGTACGCACCGGCAGCCTCAATATTGACGCCCTCGGCGTCCTGCGCGCTGGCAATGGCATGCCGGTGATCGGCAACGGCGGCCCGATTGCCGTGCCGCCCGAGCAGAAGGTCGAGATCGGCGAAGACGGCACCATCAGCATTCGCGCCATGGGTGAAGACCCGCGGGTGATGGCTGAGGTCGACCGGATCAAGTTGGTCAACCCGGACATCAAGGGCCTGACCAAAGGTACCGACGGCATGATCCACACCACCAGTGGCCAGCCTGCGGATGCCGACATCAACGTCAAGGTGGTGTCGGGTTTCCTTGAGTCGAGCAACGTCAATGCCGTCGAGGAAATGACCTCGGTGCTGGCCTTGTCGCGCCAGTTCGAACTGCACGTGAAGATGATGAACACGGCCAAGGAAGGCGATGAAGCCATGGCCCGGGTTTTGCAAATCAGCTAATCAATTTTGAACGGGTGCCGAAAAACAGGCGCGCGAGGAGAACACTATGCTTCCGGCACTTTGGGTCGCCAAGACCGGTTTGTCCGCCCAGGACACCAATCTGACGGTCATTTCCAACAACCTGGCCAACGTTTCGACCACCGGCTTCAAGCGTGATCGCGCCGAATTCCAGGACCTGCTGTACCAGATCAAACGCCAGCCTGGCGCTCAGTCGACGCAAGACAGCGAGCTGCCTTCGGGCCTGCAGGTCGGTACCGGTGTGCGCATCGTTGGCACCCAGAAGAACTTCCAGACCGGCAGCCTGCAAACCACCGAGAACCCGCTCGACCTGGCGGTCAATGGTCGCGGCTTCTTCCAGGTCTTGCAGCCTGACGGCACCGTGTCCTACACCCGTGACGGTACCTTCCACCTGAACTCCGATGGTCAGGTAGTGACCGCCAACGGCTTTGCCCTGGAGCCTGCGATCGTCGTCCCCAACGACGCCCAGACCTTCACCGTGGGCCAGGACGGTACCGTGTCGATCACCACCGCCGGCAACCCGGCAGCGCAGATCATCGGCAACCTGCAGACGGCTGACTTCATCAACCCGGCAGGCCTGCAGGCAATGGGCAACAACCTGTTCTTGGAAACCGCTGCCAGCGGCGCACCGCAGGTCGGTACGCCTGGCCTGAACGGCTTCGGTACCACCCTGCAGCAGACCTTGGAAAACTCCAACGTCAGCACCGTGGAAGAGCTGGTCAACATGATCACTACCCAGCGTGCCTACGAGATGAACTCCAAAGTCATTTCGACCGCCGACAAGATGCTCGGGTTCGTCACCCAGCAGCTGTAAACCTTAGGTCGCTGTTGCAGCGCCAGTTCTACCGTGAGGGAAGCGTCATGAGCCGTTTGTTGTCCGTATTCGCCCTGGGTGGGGCGGTGTTGTTGGCCGGTTGCGTCGCGCCGACGCCCAAGCCCAACGACCCGTACTACGCGCCGGTGTTGCCGCGCACCCCATTGCCGGCGTCGGCCAACAACGGCTCGATCTACCAGGCTGGCTTCGAGCAGAACCTGTATGGCGACCGCAAGGCGTTTCGGGTAGGTGACATCATCACGATCACCCTCAACGAGCGTACCTCGGCGAGCAAGAGTGCCAACTCCCAAGTGGGCAAAGACAGCAAGGCCAGCCTCGGCCTGACTTCGCTGTTCGGCGCCATCCCCAATACCAACAACCCGTTGGGCAGTGGTGACCTGTCGCTCGAAGCCGGCTACAGCGGTAACCGCGCGACCAAGGGCGACAGCAAGGCCGCCCAGGGCAATACCTTGACCGGTTCGGTCACTGTGACCGTGGCTGAAGTCCTGCCCAACGGCATCATCGCCGTGCGCGGCGAGAAGTGGATGACCCTTAACACCGGCGACGAGCTGGTGCGGATTGCCGGGCTGGTGCGCGCCGATGACATCGCCACCGACAACACCGTACCGTCGACCCGCGTCGCCGATGCGCGCATCACCTATTCGGGTACCGGTTCGTTTGCCGATGCCAGCCAGCCCGGTTGGCTGGACCGCTTCTTCCTCAGCCCGCTTTGGCCTTTCTGAGTACGGATGCCCATGCTTAATTTCAGGCAGCTGATTGCCGCAACCGTGCTTGTATCCTGTGCGTTCAGCGCCCACGCCGAGCGCCTCAAGGACATCGCCAGTATCTCCGGCGTGCGCACCAACCAGCTGATTGGTTATGGCCTGGTGGTCGGCTTGAACGGCACTGGCGACCAGACCACGCAGACCCCGTTCACCCTGCAGACCTTCAACAACATGCTCTCGCAGTTCGGCATCAAGGTGCCGCCAGGCTCGGGCAACGTGCAGCTGAAGAACGTCGCCGCCGTGTCGATCCATGCGGATCTGCCAGCGTTTGCCAAGCCGGGCCAGGTGGTCGATATCACCGTGTCGTCGATCGGTAACTCCAAGAGCCTGCGCGGCGGCAGCTTGCTGATGACCCCGCTCAAGGGTATCGACGGCAACGTCTACGCCATCGCCCAGGGCAATCTGGTGGTCGGCGGTTTTGACGCCGAAGGTCGCGATGGCTCGAAGATTACCGTCAACGTGCCATCGGCCGGGCGTATCCCTGGCGGTGCCAGTGTCGAGCGGGCCGTGCCGAGTGGTTTCAACCAGGGCAACAGCCTGACCCTGAACCTCAATCGCCCTGACTTCACCACCGCCAAGCGCATCGTCGACAAGGTCAACGAGCTGCTCGGCCCAGGTGTTGCCCAGGCCCTCGATGGCGGTTCGGTGCGGGTCACTGCGCCGATGGACCCAAGCCAGCGTGTCGACTACCTGTCGATCCTGGAGAACCTCGAGATCGATCCGGGCCAGGCCGTGGCCAAGGTCATCATCAACTCGCGTACCGGCACCATCGTCATCGGCCAGAACGTCAAGGTTTCGCCGGCTGCGGTGACCCACGGCAGCCTGACCGTGACCATTACCGAAGACCCGATCGTCAGCCAGCCGGGGCCGTTCTCCAATGGCCAGACGGCCGTGGTGCCACGTTCGCGCGTGAACGCCGAGCAGGAAGCCAAGCCGATGTTCAAGTTCGGCCCGGGCACCACGCTGGATGAGATCGTCCGAGCGGTCAACCAGGTCGGGGCAGCGCCCAGTGACTTGATGGCCATCCTTGAAGCGCTGAAACAGGCCGGTGCTCTGCAAGCCGACCTGATCGTGATTTGAGGGCGCTTTGATGAACTCCAAGAGTCTGGTTTCCAGTCAAGCCGACAGCGGTGCCTACACCGACCTCAACCGCCTGACCTCGCTCAAGCATGGCGATCGTGACAGCGAAGCGAACGTGCGCAAAGTCGCCCAGGAGTTCGAGTCGCTGTTCATCAGCGAGATGCTCAAGGCTTCGCGCAAGGCTAGTGACGTACTGGCTGAAGACAACGAGCTGAACACCGAGACGGTCAAGCAGTACCGTGACATGTACGACCAGCAGCTGTCCGTGAGTATGTCCCGCGAGGGCGGCGGCATCGGCTTGCAGGATGTGCTGGTGCGGCAATTGTCCAAGCAGAAGAACCCGGTCGCGACGCCCAACCCGTTCCTGCGCGGCGAGGGCGCAGGCCCTGCGCTGTGGGGGACCAAGGTGGCGACGCCGGTTCACGGCGATACCAGCAGTGCCGCGCGCAATGACGTCGCCGCGCTCAACTCGCGGCGCCTGTCGCTGCCTGGCAAGCTCACCGATCGGCTGCTGGCCGGCATCGTGCCGTCTGCCGGCAACCCGGCGCTGGCCGGCGCTGGTGCGGCGCTGCCGGCGCGTGACGGGCAACTGGTCAATGGCGTGGTCAAGGGCGACTGGGAGCCAGCGCAAGCGTTTGCTGCCGCCGATGGCGGTACGCGCATCCTCGGTCGGGCCATGGCCCAGCCACCGCTGGCGCCGAAAAGGGCCTTCGGCAACAGTGACGAATTCGTCTCGACCATGCTGCCAATGGCTGAACAAGCGGCCAAGCGCATCGGCATCGACCCGCGCTACCTGGTAGCCCAGGCCGCGCTGGAAACCGGCTGGGGCAAGTCGGTGATGCGCAACACCGATGGCAGCAGCAGCCACAACCTGTTCGGCATCAAGGCCACCGGCAGTTGGCAGGGCGGTGAAGCGCGGGCGATCACCAGCGAGTTCCGCGATGGCGCCTTCGTCAAGGAAACCGCCGCGTTCCGTTCCTACGACTCCTACCAGGACAGTTTCCACGACCTGGTCAGCCTGCTGCAGAACAATGCGCGCTATCAAGATGCGGTCAAGTCGGCCGATAACCCAGAACAGTTTGTGCGAGAGCTGCAGAAGGCCGGGTACGCAACCGACCCGAACTACGCCAGCAAGATCTCGCAGATCGCTAAACAGATGAAGTCGTACGAGAGCTACGCAATGCTCGGTACCACCACGCAACGTTAAGGGTAGAGAACCATGGCGAGTTTGCTCAATATTGGCATGTCTGGGCTTGGAGCCGCACAGTCGGGGTTGTACACCCTGGGTAACAACATCGCCAATGCCGATGTCGCCAGCTACTCGCGTCAGCAAAACGTGCAGAAGACCAGCGGCGGCCAGCAGACTGGCCAGGTCTTCATCGGTACCGGTACCACCCTGGCCGACGTACGTCGGGTGTACAACGCGTTTCTCGAGAACCAGTTGCGCACCACTACGTCGCTGTCCAGCGATGCCAACACCTACCTCAGCCAGATCACTCCGCTGGACAACGCCCTGTCCAGTGCCGATACCGGTATCACTGCAGCGCTGCAGAGCTTTTTCAGCGCCATGCAGGATGCCTCGGCCAAGCCGACCGAAGACGCCTCGCGCCAGTTGCTGCTGACCAGCGCGCAGACCTTGGCCAAGCGTTTCAATACGTTGTCTGCCCAGCTCAATCAGCAGAACAGCAACACCAACAGCAACATGGCTTCGCTGGCCACTCAGGTCAACAACCTGACCAAGACCATTGCCGATCTCAACGAGCAGATCTCCAAGGTCAGCGTAGTCACCGGCCAGCCCAACGATCTGCTCGACCAGCGTGACGGTGCAGTCCGCCAGCTGACGTCACTGATCGGCGCCGATGTGGTCGAGCAAAAAAACGGCAACTACGACATCTACCTGAAGAACGGCCAGGCGCTGGTATTGGGCAACACCACCCAGACCCTTGGCGTCGAGCCGAGCGCGGCCGACCCGACCCGCATGAGCCTGATCCTCAATCGCGGCTCGACCAAGATGGACATCACCAACAGCACCAGCGGTGGTGAACTTGGCGGCCTGATCCGCTACCGCAAGGAAACCCTCGACCCGGCGCTCAACGAGCTCGGTCGCGTGGCACTGGTGGTGGCTGATGCAATCAACAGTCAATTGGCCCAAGGCATCGACAAGGAAGGTAACTTCGGCGCCAGCCTGTTCGGCGACATCAACAGCGCCAAGGCCATCAGCGAGCGCAGCATCGCCAAGCAGGGCAATGCCGGCACCGGCAATATCAACGTGACCATTGCCGACACCGGCAAGCTCGGCACCAGTGACTACCAGGTAACCTTCAACAACCCGGCCAACCTGAAAGAATACACCGTGCGCAAGTTGCCGGAAGGCACCGACATGGGCACGCACAACCTCGACGACGACCCGGCGCCGGTGTTCGATGGTTTCAGCCTGTCGGGCAATGGCGGCACCTATGCTGCCGGTGACAGCTTCAAGATCACTCCTACGCGCAATGCTGCCGCCACCATCGAGTCGGTGCTGACCGACCCCAAGCGCCTGGCCATGGCCTCGCCGCTGACCGCTACCAGCGGTTCGGGCAACAAGGGCACTGGCGTGATCACTCAGCCAACCCTTACCACCAAGTTGAACATCTACGACGCAACCGAGCTGAACAAGCTGCAGACCGGCCTCAAGTATTCCACCCCGGTCAAGCTGGTGTTCGGCGATGACGGCGCTTCGCCGCAGAGCTACACCCTGTACAACGCCAAGGGTGACTCGATCGGCACCGGCACGATCATCCCCGGCCAGGACAACAAGCTGCAATTGTCGGTGCCTTTGACCGATGCCAATGGCAATGCTCTAGGTGGCAATTTTACCTTCGAGATGAACGTCAATGGCGCGCCAAAAAACGGCGACAGCTACAGCGTGGCGCTGACCGGTTCGGGTTCGGCGGATAATCGCAATGCTCAGTCTGTGCTCGACCTGCAAACCAAGTCGACCGTAGATGTGGGCGCCAACGGCAAGGGCATCAGCATCAGCGACGCCTATGCCAAGCTGGTCTCCAACGTAGGCGGCAAGGCCGGCCAGGCGAAGATGGACAGCGACGCCACCGGTGCATTGCAGAACTCTGCGTTGGACAGCCGCAATTCCTTGTCGGGGGTCTCGGTCGATGAAGAGACCGGCAACCTGATCAAGTTCCAGCAGTACTACACCGCGTCGTCGCAGATCATCAAGGCGGCCCAGGAAACCTTCGCCACCTTGATCAACAGCCTTTAAGGAGCCGTAGACCGTGCGCATTTCCACTTCGCAGTTCTACAACACCACCAGCGCCAACTATCAGCGCAACCTTGCCAACACGGTGAAGAGCCAGCAGGAAGCCAGCGACAACCTGCGCATCCGTACTGCGGCCGACGATCCGGTAGGCGCTGCGCGTCTCCTGCAGCTTGAGCAGCAACAGAACATGCTCAAGCAGTACAGCGGTAACATCACCAACGTGCGCAATGCGCTCGGTACCAGCGAGAGCACGTTGAACGCCATTGGCAATATTCTGCAGCGTGTCAACGAACTGGCCATCAGCTCGGGCAACGCCGGTTTTACCGACTCCGATCGCAAGGCCAACGCTGATGAACTCGGCTCACTGGAAGAGCAACTGTTCTCGCTGATGAACAGCAAGGACGAGAACGGCAAGTACCTGTTCTCTGGCTCCAAAGGCGATACCCAGCCTTATGTGAAGAACGCTGACGGCACCTACAGCTACAAAGGTGACCAGACCAGCCTGCAGCTGCAGGTGGGTGACATGCTTAGCCTGGCCGCAAACGAGACCGGTTACGATGCCTTCGAGCAGGCGCTCAATACCAGCCGCACCGAAGCCAAGTTGACCTCGCCTGCCGCGGCAGACTCGCGCATCAACATGTCCAATGGTCAGGTCGCCGGCAGCTCGGTATTCAACGACCGCTTCCGCAGCGGCGAGCCGTACACCATCGAGTTCACCAGCAGCACTCAGTTCAAGATCACGGCCGCCAATGGCGATGACGTGACCAACGAAGCGTCCCAGGGCGGCAAGTTCGACCCCAAAGGCACCAATACCTCGATCAACTTCCGCGGCGTTGACCTGCGCCTTGATATCAGCTTCAAGCCAGGTGACGAAGCCGACTATGATGCCGCGCTGCAAGGCCACTCGTTTACTCTCGGCGCCAAGCCAGACAGCATCAGCGGCACCCGCAGTGCCGGCAATGGCCCGTCCGGCAGCCAGGTCACCGGCGCAAGCATCAGCGATGAAGCCCTGTACAAGGCGGCATTCCCCGGTGGCGGCGCGATCCTCAAGATTTCTGAAACCGACCCGACCCAGTTCGACCTTTACGCCGCACCGTTGAGCGCTGACAGTCGCCCGGTCAGCAGCGGTACATTGAGCGGAAGCGGCACGGCCGCTGACCCGTATACCGCAACTGCTGCCGGGGTGACGTTCACGTTGTCGACCGCCCCGGATGCAGGTGATTCTTTCTCGGTCAAGGCTGATACCCACCAGACCCAGAATGTGCTCGACACCCTCAGCCAGTTGCGCACGGCACTGCGCACGCCGGTCGATTCGGACCCGGTCGCCAAGCAGAACTTCAAGGCTTCGCTGGATGCAGCCATTGGCAACATTGGCAGCGCGATCAATCAGGTCAGCTCGTCCGTCAGTGCTATCGGTGGCCGTGGCCAGGCGCTGGATGTGCAGGCAGAAACCAATGAAGCGCTGAGCACCGAGAACAGCAAGACCCAGACCTCGATTCGCGAAAGCGATCCGGCCGAAGTGATGCTGCGGCTGCAGCGCCAGACCAACATGCTGCAGGCGTCCCTGCAGGCCTTCGCCAAGGTCGCCGGGTTGTCGCTGGTCAATTACATCTGATTGTTCCAGGCCGGCATCGCCATCCACGCAGGGTCCCGTGAGGGGCCCTGCAGCGTGCCACACACTGGATTCGCCATGCTGGCTGTCACAGTGAACCGTAAACCTTGTCAAGGTCGTCATCGTGAGTGATCAGCCCGTCGTCAGCATTGCCATTCCTGCCTTCAATGCTGAATTTTTCCGCGCCACGCTGGCCAGTGCCATCGCCCAGGATTACCCCAATCTGGAGATCGTCGTCTGCGACGACAGTGCCGATGAGCAGATCGAGACCATCTGCGCCGAGCTTGGCAAAGACAGCGCGGTGCCGCTGCGTTACTTGCGCAATCCGGTGCGACTGGGCTTTGCCCGCAATCTGCAGGTGTGTCTGGCACAGGCTTCGGGTGAGCTGATCAAGTTTCTCTGCGATGACGACATGCTGCTCGACAGCTGCATCACTCGCCAGGCCAAGGTTCTGCAGGACTTGGCGCAGGTCAGTATGGTCATCTGCCAGCGCCTGGTGTGCTCGGCTGATGACATCCTGCTGCCTTCACGCTCGCTCAACAGCGTCATTGCCCCGCAGAGTGCCGTGCTGATCGGCACAGACCTGTTGGCGAGCATTGCCGACAATGCGCCGAACCTGTTCGGTGGCATTAGCCACGCGCTTTTCCGCCGCGCCCAGGTCGAAGAATATCTAAGCCATCTGGTGCTCGACGGCCAGGGCTTTACCGCGCGCCTTGACCTTGCCTTGTATGCATGTGTGCTGCGCCGGGGTCATCTGGCCAGCCTGGAGCAGGTGCTCAGTGTCGAGCGGGTTCACGCGGCCAGGCTCAGCCACAATGTTGGCGTTATCGAAGCGTTCAAGGTCGAAACCCAGTGGCTGCAACAGATGCTTGCTGCACGTACTGGCGACCTGCCGCCCGCCAATGGCTGGGTCCGTTACCTGCCACTGGCAGCGTTCAATGGCGAGCCGGATCAGCGCTGGGAAGAGTTTGATATCCGCCGTTTCTATTCCGGCCAGATCGCCAACTTCCAGCAGCAGGTCGGTAGTCAGGCACTGAGCTTTGCCGAGCTTTATGCGCAGTGGTTGGCCTGCCGCAACCTGTCGCCGGGGCAACTGCAACTGTTGCCCAAGCGCATCGAGCAATGGCCCAACCAGCCACGCATCGTGCCGGTCATCGTTTGCCAGCAGGGTGATGAGGCGGCATTGCAGGAAACCCTCGATAGTCTGGCTGTACAGTCTTATCCAGGCGCGCAGATTCTGGTGCAGGGCCCGGCTGAGCTGGCCGGCGTGGATGCACCTGGAGTCTGCTACCAGGTCGTCCACGGCACCGGTCTGGCCGAGCTCAATCAGTGGCTGAGCGCCGCTGAGCAGCCCGCCGACTGGGTATGGCTGTTGCGTGCCGGCGACCGGGTCCATGCTCACGCATTGGTGATTCTCGCCGAGCGCATGGCCCTGCGCACCGACAGCCTGTGCCTTTATACCGATGAAGACGGCTTCGACAACCTTGAGCCGGGTCGGCCGATCTTCAAGCCGGATTTCAACCTTGATCTGATGCGTAGCCTGCCTTACGTAGGGCGGATGCTTGCGTTCAACGTAACTGCGCTACGCGCTTTGGGCGGCTTCGATCCTGAGTTTTCCGGCATGGCGGCCCATGACCTGCTCTGGCGCATGGTCGAGGCCAAGGGCCTGCACGTCGTAGAACATGTCCCACAGGTGCTTGTGCAGTGCCAGTCTGGCTATGCCGAATGGTTGGCCGAGGCGGATGCGCAGCAGCAGGCAGCGCGCGTGGTCGAGGCTCATCTGCGTCGCCTTGGCGTCAAGGCGCAGGTGCAGGGCCAGCCGGGCAGCCTGATCTGTCGCGTCAATTACCTGCATGAAACGCCAGCGAGCGTGTCGGTGCTGATCAGCGCAGGACACGACCTGCTGGCACTCAGGCAGTGTGTCGAATCGCTGTTTGAACACACCCGGTACGCTTACTTCGAAGTGTTGGTAGTGGCTACTGGTGACGAGCCTGCCGACGTCCGTGATTGGCTGCAGGCCATGCGTGGCGTCGGCGCGGATCAGCTGCAGGTGGTCGAGGTGCAGGCGCAGGGCAGGGCCGCAGTGCTCAATCAAGCCAGCCAGCACGCACGAGGTGATTACCTGCTGCTGCTTGAGAGCGGTTGCGCGCTGTTTGACGGGCAGTGGCTGAGCGCGCTCATGGAGCAAGCCCAGCGCCCGGAAGTGGGTGTGGTGGGGCCGATGCTGTGCGCGGGCGATGGCAAAGTAGTGTCCGCTGGCCTGGTACTTGGCCTGGGCGGTGCTGCCGCTGGCAGCCCCTTCGCCAGCAATAACCTGAACGCAGATGGCTACCTGAACCGCCAGCGCCTGGTGCAGAGCTGGAGTGCGGTGAGCCTGGATTGTCTGTTGGTGCGGCGTGAGCTGTTTGCGCAGTTGCAGGGGCTCGATACTGCCCACCTGCAGGCATCGCAGTTCGACCTTGACCTCTGCCTGCGCGCTCGCGACGCAGGCTATCTGGTGGTTTGGACGCCCTTTTCCCGAGTGGCCAAGCTATCGCGCGCGGCCGCATTGGCAACGCCCGACCAGGTGCAGTTGGCCGACACGCAAGCCTGCTACGATCGCTGGCTGCCGTCGGTGGCGCTGGACCCAGCCTACAACCCTAACCTGAGTTTGAAGCTGGGTAATTTCAATCTTGAGCCTGGCTTGCGCACTGGCTGGGATCCGTTCATTGCCAGGGTCATGCCTTCGGTGCTGGCTCTGCCGACCAATACCACGGCCATCGGCCATTACCGGGTCATTCAGCCATTCACCGAACTGGAGCGCGCCGGCTGGATTCAAGGGCGTATCAACTACATGACGCCCGGGTTGATCGAACTGCAGCGAGAGCAGCCGGATGTGATGATCCTGCAGTGTCGCTACACCCCGACAAACCTGCACGAAATGGCCCGGTTCAAGCGTTTTTCCAATGCCAGACGAATCTACGAGCTGGACGACTACATCGTCGAGCCACCCAAGAAGAACGACCATGCGCGCAACCTGCCAAGCAATATCCGCGAGCTGGTGGCGCAGGGAATTGGCTTGTGTGACCGCGTGGTAGTGTCCACCGAGCCTCTGGCTGACGCGCTGTCGAGCATGCACCAGGACATCCGCGTGGTGCCGAACATGTTGTCTGCACCGATGTGGAAAGACCTCGCCAGTCGCCGCCAGACCAGCGCTCGCCCGCGCGTCGGATGGGCCGGTGGTACCAGCCACCGCGGCGATCTGGAATTACTGCTGGACGTCATCAAAGCCTTGGTTGACGAGGTCGACTGGGTCTTCTTTGGCATGTGCCCAGAGCCGCTACGCCCCTATGTCAAGGAGTTTCACCGCGCCGTGTCGCTGGCCGAGTACCCGCGCAAACTGGCCAGTCTCAATCTCGATCTGGCGCTGGCGCCGCTCGAACAGAACCTCTTCAACGACTGCAAGAGCAACCTGCGCCTGCTCGAATATGGCGCGTGCGGCTTCCCGGTAATCTGTACCGATTCGCGGGCCTATGCCGGCTATCTGCCCTGCACACGGGTGAAAGACAACAGTACGGAACAATGGCTGGATGCGATCCGCATGCACCTCGCCGACCCGCAGGCCAGCTATCGCCAGGGTGATGCCTTGCGCGAAGCCGTGCTCCACGACTACATGCTGATGCCGCACCATTTGCAGCATTGGGCCAATGCCTGGCTGGCAGACTGAACCCTGGCGCCGGGCCTGGCCCCGCGCTGCAATGACCACTGAACAGGTGCTTTATGATCAAAACCGCAATTGGCTCGCGCAGTGATGTGACCGTTGTCCTGCTGGGACACGATCAGTCAGGCAGCCGTGCCCGCGCACTGCATTACTATGCTCAGGCTGGCGTACCTTGCATGGCCCTCGAGCCGCTTTCCGAAATGAGCGCCGCCGGGGTCTGGCTTGATCATCTGAGCATGTTGCTCAAGCAAGTGCAGACGCCTTTCGTCAGCTTGGCGCTGGACACCGATTTTGTCTTGCCCACCGCGCTTGATCAGGCAGCAGCGTGTTTGCACGCTCAGCCTCAGGCCGTGGCTGCACAAGGTTATGTGTTGGCTTACGCAGCCGCCAGCAGTGAGGTTGCATATCATAAGGTCGGTTCGGCGTTTGCGCCGCTGCAAGCGCCTGACGCTGTTGCGCGGCTGACGCAGTATGCCCAGGCCGGGCAGCAGGCCTGGCGCGCAGTGCAGCGCGTGGCGATCCTGCAAGCCGCAGTGGCAGCAGCGCCGAGCGAGTTGGATTTCGCGGGCATGCGCGTGGCGTTGTCCTTGGCGCTGCTGGCTCAGGGTGAAGTTGTCCAGCTTGAACAGACCGACGTGCTCGCCGAGTGGCAAGCCGGTGACGCGGCCTGTTCCGCCCGCGAGGAGCGCCTGACCCAGACTGTCCGCGCCCTGCGTGAATGGGACGAGGCGCGCGATGGCTTGTGTGCCGGTGATGACGGCTTCGTCCTGCTCAACCAGTTTGTTCGCAACAGTTACGACCTGATCGCGGCGCCGTTGATTTTCACTTCAAAGTGGACCAGCGTGATCGACGATCCGCAGCGCGACTTTGAGCCGCGCCAGGACGTGCAACTGCCTTATTACAATGGCGCCCTGTTTGCCCAACTGACTGAGCTTGAGTTTCTCAACCACGCCTGGCCGACTGGCCAGCAGCACCAGCAGGCCCTTGAAGGGGTATGGGTACGTCAGCGCGATCTGCTGGTGCAACACCCTAACGACACTGCCGAGAGTTTGCAGTACCGGTACTGGCAAGCCTTCGCCATGGGCATGTTCAACGCTGATGTGTGCCGTGAGCTGCTGGCGAGCCTCTCTGCCGAGGCAGATGCGCAACGCCGGCATGAGCTGGTGGACTGGCTGGCACGGCTGGAGCGAGTGCCTGCTGTGGATAATCTGCAGCAATTACAGGCCACGCCGTCGGGGCACGTGCTTGCCGCAATTGCTGCAGCCACCCCGGACGCGAGCTCTCATAAGCGCGTTCTGGCGCACCTGAACAAGCACGCCCCTGCGCAGCTCGCTTATGTCGTGCTTGACCTGGAAAACGACGACCTGGCCTTGCAAGCGACCTTTGACAGCCTGCTGGCCAGCGGCCTGCGCAACTTCAAATTATTGGTGCTGAAAGCCGGCAAACCGCCGACCATCACCACGCCGCGCGACACTCTGCATTTCATCCAGGTCAGTGATAGCAACTGGGTCAAGCACCTCAATCAAGCTGTGGCGCAACTGCCAAGCGAATGGTTGCTGCTGCTCGAGGCTGGCGACGTATTGCTCCCGGGCGGTTTGCTCCGGCTGCAGGTTGAACTGAGCGAAGCGCCTGCCTGCCAGGCGATCGCTGCCAATGAAGTCCAGCGTGACGACGAGGGTCGGCTGCACAGTGTCACGCGGCCGGGTGCCAACCTCGACCTGCTGCGTAGCCAGCCTGGGCTGATGGCGCGGCACTGGTTGCTGCGCCGTCAGGCCTTGCTCGATCTGGGTGGATACAGCGAAGCCCATCCCAACGCGGCTGAGCTTGACGTGTTGCTGCGCTTGGTCGAAAGCCAGGGTGTGGCCAGCCTGGCGCACATGGACGAGTTCCTTGTGATTGGGCGCCAAGCGTCGCCGGCGTCCAAGCGCGACGCAGTAGCAGTCGTCAATCGCCACCTGACGCAATTGGGCTATCGCAGCCAGGTCAACGATCAGGGCGCGTCTGGGCTGGTGATTGATTTCCGTCACAGCAGCACTCCGCTGGTGAGCATTCTGCTGGCGTTCGAGGGCAACCTGGCGCAACTGCAGGCGTGCCTGACCTCGATACTGCAGCGTACCCGTTACCCGCGCTACGAAATCATCGTCGCGGGTGCCGATCAGGCATTTGCCAGCGAGGCGGCTGCACGGGCATTGGGCGGGCGTGTACGCCTGGTCAGCGCGGCGCCTGGTGCGTCGCGCAGTGATCTGCTGAACCTGGCGGCCAGCCAGGCGCGCGGCGACTACCTGCTGTTGTTGTCCACGCGCTGTCATGTTGTGACCCCGGCCTGGATTGAAGGCCTGCTCAACGAAGCCCAGCGCCCTGAGGTAGGGGTGGTCGGTGCCCGCCTGCTTGAAGCTGCTGACGGCAGCCTGGTGCATGCCGGCTACGAGCTGCTCGCCGGGCCACAGGTGTACTCGCCATGGCAGGGCCTGTCGATGCTCCAGGCAGCCAGCAACAGCTGGGCCTCATCGGTGCGCAGCTGTGCGGCGGTCTCGGCGGATTGCCTGATGGTGCGCAAGGATGTGTTCGACCAATGTGGTGGTCTGCAAGGACTGGCCGGGGCCGATATCAATCTGTGCCTGGCTGCCAAGGAAGCCGGCCTGATGGTGGTGTGGACACCACGTTCGCAGTTGCTGCTCAGCCCTGCCGACAGCGTGGTTGCAGATCCAGCAGCAGCGCTGGCCGAGCGCTGGCCTGGGGCCTTCCATGGCGAGGCGCAGTTCGGCCACGCCTGCCTCCCGCACTCGCAGCAAGCGTGGCTCGCGCAGCTGTAATAGCTGGCGCGGGAATTGCAAAAGCCGGGTCATGGACCCGGCTTTTTTATGCCCGGTGGCAATTTATTGACAGGTCACAGGCCTGATGTAGGCGCGCTGCGCGATGGGATCGGGGATGCACAAGAAAGTCGCTGTGCTGCAGTCGAATTACATTCCGTGGAAGGGCTATTTTGACCTGATCGCCAGCGTCGATGCCTTTGTCTTTTACGACGATGTGCAGTACACCCGGCGCGACTGGCGCAACCGCAACAAGGTCAAGACCGCGCAAGGCGAACACTGGTTGACAGTGCCGGTCAAGAACAAAGGTCGTTTCGAGCAGTTGATCAACGAAGTCGAAGTCAGTGATCCAGGCTGGGCCGAGCAGCATTGGAAAACCATTGCCATGAGCTACCGTCGCGCGCCGTGTTTCGCCGAGATGGAAGGCAAGGTGCGGGCGATCTACGAGCAAGCAGCCAAGCTCAGCCTCCTGTCGCAGATCAACCAGCACTTGATCAGCGCTTTGTGTCCGCTGCTGGGGATCTCCACGCGGTTGTACCGCTCGGAAGATCTGGGGCGAGCTGACGGCAAGAACGAGCGCCTTATCCACCTGTGCCAGGCACTCGGCGCCAGCGATTACCTGTCCGGGCCTGCGGCCAGTTGCTATCTGGACCAAGCGGCATTCGCTGCAGCAGGGCTGGGGCTGGATTACATGAGCTATGACGGCTATCCGGTTTACCCGCAGTTGCATGGCGAGTTTCTGCACGGGGTAAGCGTGATCGACCTGCTGTTCAACACCGGCAGTGATGCTGCAGCGTTCCTGCAGCGCCGTCCGGCCTGAACTGATCCTGGAGTTTCTGATGTCCAATACCGCGCAACCAGGCGCTCAACCTTACGACGCAGCGCTCGCGCGACTGCGTTTGATGTATGCCAAGCCAGAGCATCCCTACTACATCATGGCGCCTGGGTATCGCGAAACATCGTCAGGCATCGTCTCGATGCACTATTTGTGTCACGTGCTCAACCTTAGCGGTCGCGAGGCGTATATCCACGGCAGCGGCGCGGTGAACCCTGAGCTGAAGACGCCAGCGCTCGATGCGGCCGTGCGTGAACGGCACCGGGCACAAGGCAAGGTGCCGATTGCGGTGTATCCAGAAGTGGTTTCGGGCAACCCGTTGCTGGCAGCCGTGGTTGCGCGGTTCATGCTTAACTTCGAGAAGTTCATCACCGGCAAGGACATGCAGGCAAGTCCCGACGACCTGATGTTCTACTACGCGGCGCGGCTTGCCGAAGCGCAGGGTTTTCCGGATGGCGACCTGCTTTGCCTGCCTACCATCGATATCGAATTGTTTGCAGGCGGTGCCCCCGCAGTGGTGCGTGAAGGCAGCTACCTGTATCACAACCGCTATCCACTCGAGCGCATCGACTACACCCAGTTGCCGGAGCAGGTCCGCCTGCTCAGTATCGCCAACCCCTTGAGCCTGTCCGAGTTGGCCGAGGTGTTGCGCAAGGCCGAGGTGCTCTACACCTACGAATGGTCGATGACCTGCGTGATCGCCGTACTCTGCGGATGCCCGGTCATCTTCATGGCGGGGGTCGGCATCGACCGTGAGTTCCTCGACAACAGCTTCTTTGGCTGCATCGGTTTTGCCATGAGTGATGAAGCGGATGCGCTGCAGCGCGCCAGGGCAAGCCTTGGTGCTGCCTTGCCGCGCTACGTCGAGCGCACCGCACCGTTCTGGCAGCAGCTTGACGTGTTCATCGACAAAACCCAGCGTGCCGCGCGCCTTGAAGCTGCAGGTAATCGGCTGGGCATCCTCGACTGGATCCGCCAGCGCCGCCCTCAGCCCGCGCAACTGCAGGCCATCAAGCAGCGTCTGGAGCGACTGGGGGCGCCGCGCATTGCCGTGCTGGTGATTGACCGAGGCGATCAGGTGGCTTTGGCTGCCACCGTGGACAGTCTGGTTCACAGCCGCTATCAGCAGCTGCAGATCGTCGTTTTTGGCAGGGTCCAGCCCAAGCAGAGCAATATCGAATGGCTGGCGACGGATCCACAGCAGCCGCTGGCTGCTATCAATGCGTGGCTGAGCGGCAGCCAGAGCCCATGGCTGATGCTGGTCGAGGCGGGCACAACATTCATCCACAGTGGCCTGCTGCTGTGCGCAGTAGGCTTGGCTGAAGCCGCCAGCGACTGTCTGGCGGTATACGCAGACGAGGCGTCGCGTGGCGATGATGGCGCCGTCGAACTCTGCTTGCGCCCCGATCTCAACCTCGACCTGTTGCTGTCGCGCCCAGCAGAGCTGGCAAGGCACTGGCTATACCGGCGTGAAGCCCTACAGCAGGGATTCAGCTGCGCTGCCGGGCGTGCGTTCGAACTTGAGTTGCAGTTGCGCCTGCTCAGCGAACACGGCCTGGGCTGTGTCGCCCACGCCAGTCAAACGCTGCTCATAGCGCAGGTGCCCGGCCAGGTGCCGTGCAGCGACGAACAGGCGGTGATCGGCGCTCATTTGCAGGCGCGCGGTTATGTCAACGCGCAGGTGCTGGCGCAGTCGCACGGTGGCTATCGCATTGAATATGGACTGCAGTCTCCGGCACTGGTCAGTATCGTGATTTACCTGGAGGGGCAACTGCAGCAGTTTCAACGCTGCCTCGACAGCTTGCTGACACAGACGTCCTACAGCGATTACCAGGTGCTGTTGATCGAGCCGGGCACAGACGACCCTGCCCGCCAAGCCTGGCTCGACCAGCTCGAGCAGATAGGTGCGGGCCGTTTCGAGGTGCTGCGATTTGCCCCCGGTCAGGCGCCTGCGGCCATGTGCAACGCGGCGGCGCAGGAGGCTCGCGGCGAGTATCTGGTCTGGCTCAGTGCCTGTAGCGTCCTGCTCGAGCCAGGTTGGCTGCAGGCGCTGCTCAATCACGCGCAGCGCCCGGAAGTCGGCGCGGTGGGCGGCAAGTTGCTCAACCGCGACGGCAGCATTGCTCAGGGAGGTTTGGTGCTCGGCCTGGCGGGCTCGGTCGGGCCGGCGTTTGCAGGCGTATCCGCCCAGGCCCCCGGCTACATGGACCGCCTTTGCCTGGACCAGAACTACTCGGCGCTGGGCGGTGAATGCCTGATGCTGCGCCGGGCGCTGTTCATTGAAATGGGGGGCTTTGATGCCGCTCCTTTGCTCTCCTGCTGGACCGCAGTTGATCTGTGTCTGAAGCTGCAACGGTCCGGCTACCTGAATGTCTGGACACCGCATGCGCGGCTGCTGCTCGATGCCGAGCCAGTGCCGGCGCCCAGCGCTGATCAGGAAGATGCGCTGTATGCCCGCTGGTTGCCCGCGCTGGCACGCGATCCAGCCTATAACCGCAATCTGTCGCTGACTGCCGGAAAAAGCTTCAGCCTGGAAACCAACGCGTTGAGCTGGCGCCCGGTACAGCACATCCTGCCAACCGTGCTGGCCTGCGCGGCAGGTCCGCAGCCCCTGGGCAGGGCGCGCTTGCTGTTGCCGTTCATGGCCTTGCGCGACTGCGGCGAGCTCGATGGCGCGGTGACTGCCGGGATGCTGTCGCCGGTCGAAATCGAGCGTTTCGAACCGACCAGCGTAATTGTCCAGCGCCCCTGCGATGACGCCGGTCTGCTTGCGCTGCGGCGCTTGCGGGCATTTTCGGCGGTTTTCAAAGTTTACGATCTGGACGGCTATCTGCCGGAAATGTCCTTGCCCGGCGGATTCTCCGCCGCCGAGCTGCAGCAGCGGCTGCAGCATGGCATCAGCCAGGCCGATCGGGTGTTGGTAAGCACTCCGGCGCTGGCGCAGCTGTTGCAGGCTGAGCATGAAGATGTGCGCTTGCTGGAAAGCGCGTTGCCGAGTAGCTGGGGGCGCCTCCAAGGCGGTCGCGGCAAGGGCAGCAAGCCGCGTGTGGGCTGGCTGGGCGACAAAGACGCGGACGTGCTTGCCGAGGTCATACCGGCGTTGGCAGGGGCGGTCGAATGGGTCGTGCTGGGCGATTGCCCAGCCGCCTTGCGTGGCTGGCTGACAGCCTGGCAGCCGCAGGTCGACGACAGCCGTCTGGGCCAGGCTTTGGCAGAGCTGGATCTGGATCTGGCACTGGTGCCGATGCGTGAATCCTTTGCCAACGCCTGCTCGGGCGACCTGCGCATTCTGCAGCATGCAGCCTGTGGCCAGCCGGTGATCTGCAGCCGGGTTGCAGGGTTTGTCGGTGGCGAGGTGTTGCCGTTGACACGCGTGAGCAATGAGGCGGCAGATTGGGTCCGGGCAATCAGACTGCACCTGGACGATCAACAGGCGTCAGCCCAGTTGGGCTCTGCCCTGCAGGCCCAGGTACGTAAGGACTGGCTACTCGAAGGCGACCGACTGCAAGCATGGCGGCGTGCCTGGTTGCCAGATTGAGCGGCGTCAGTCACATGACAACGATCATGGCGGACATCGCTCCGATCCATGCAGGAGAAACGGCATAGATGAACAACACACTCGATACTTTCATTGGCGCTTACAGCGACAGTTTCGGCTACGCCTACGACAACAACATCATGCTGAACTGGTACCCGCGGCGGATCATGGAGCTTTGCGGCCCTGAGCTCAGCTTGCTGGAACTGGGTATCGGGCATGGTTTCTCAACCAATCGATTCTCTCGCTATTTCAACTCGCACACTGTGATCGATGGTTCGCCTTCGGTAATTGCCCAATTTCAGGCGCAATACCCGGACAGCCCGGCGCACATCGTCGAAGGCTATTTTGAAACCTTCGAAACCGATCAGCGTTTTGACCTTATCGTCATGGGCTTTGTCCTTGAGCATGTCGAAGACCCGCAGGTAGTGCTGCGCCACTTCCGCCAGTACCTCAAGCCCAATGGCCGCTGTTTTGTTCTGGTGCCCAATGCACAATCGCTGCACCGGCGCTTCGGCCATGCCGCTGGGCTGCTTGATGACATGATGGTGCTGGGGCAGGGCGATCATGAACTGGGGCATCTGCGCGCCTACTCACTGGACACGCTGACGCAAGAGCTCGAGCAGGCGGGTTTGCGGGTCGTGCGCAAGGAAGGCCTGTTCCTCAAGCCGTTCATGACCTCGCAGATGAAATCACTCGAACTCAGCGAAAGCATTACCACTGCCATGTGCACCGTCGCCATCGATTACCCGGAGCTCAGCTGCGCGCTGATGCTCGAAGCGACCGTCGCCGACCTATGAAAAGCCTAGTGATCGGCAGCACTTCGACCCTCGGCAAAGCAATCGCCCAGGCGCTGACACGCCACGGCCCGGTCCAGTTGGCGGGGCGCCGCGAGGCTAACATTGTCTTTGACCTGAGTCGGTTGGATAGTCCGGTCTGTGAGCAATCGTTCGATGTAGTGGTGCACGCCGCAGCCGATTTCGGTGGCGCAGAGCCCGACGATCTGGTGCGTGCCGAGCAGGTCAACAGCGTCGGTGCGCTGGCAGCCTGTCGCCTGGCCGAACAGTGTGGCGCGCGGCATTTCATTCTGTTGTCATCGCGCTGGGCCGCGCATCAAGCGCAAGACCCGTATTACGGTATCTATGCGCTGTCCAAACGGCACGCCGAAGAAGTCGTCAGCCTGTACTGTCAGTCACGGGGCATGGCTCTGACGATTCTGCGTATCAGCCAGGTCTATGACAGTCAGGCCCAGTGTCGAATCCACCAACCGCTGCTGTACGCCATTGCCGACAGTGCAGCAGCCGGCAACACGGTCAAGCTGTACGGCAGCAACGACCCTCGTCGCAACTACCTGCACGTCGATGATCTCGCCGAGATCTGCGCACGAGTCGCCGAGCAGCGGGTCGAGGGCTTGCACAACTGTGGCCATCCAGAAGACCCGCGCCTGTCGCAGATTGCCCGAGCGGCGTTCGAGGCTTTCGGTCAGCCGGTTGATGTGCAGTTTTTGCCGGATCGGGCTGATATCCCCGATCTGCCAATGTTCGCCTGCGCGCACGCGCTGTTCGAACGGATTGGCTACGCGCCCAAGGTGGATATCCGGCGCGGCTTCGAATTGATGCGGGCACAGCGAGGGATGCACGGATGAGAACGGTAATGGTCACGGGCGTGGGTGCCATCATGGGCTATGGCCTGCTGAAATCGCTGCGTGCAGCCGACCCCGCGGTGCGCCTGGTCGGCACCGATATCTACGACGATGCGGTCGGCCGGGCATGGTGCGATGTGTTCGAACAGGCGCCGCTGACTGCCGATGCCAACTACGGCCACTGGCTCCAACAGGTAGTGCTCAGGTACCAGGTCGACTTGCTGATTCCGGGCATCGAGCAGGACGTCCACTGGCTTTCCGACCACCGTGCGCTGCTGGCGAAGACGAGTACTCAGGTGGCGCTCAATACCCAGGCTCTGATCGACTTGTCGCGCGACAAGTGGGCCATGGATCAGGCCCTGCTGGCGCTTGACGAGCGCTGCCGCATCCCAAGCCTGATCGCTGGTGATTTCCACTCGCTGAAGCAGGCCCTGGGGCTGCCGTTTCTGCTCAAGCCGCGCAAGGGTTATGCCTCTAAAGGACTGGTATGGGTCCACCAGGAGCAGGACTTCACGCCTTATGCGCCGCTTCTCGGTGAGGTGATGATGGCGCAGCCGATCATTGGCACTGCGGCTCAGGAGTACACCGTGGCGGTGTTCGGTGACGGCCTGGGCAATGCCGGTGCGAGCATTGCCTTCCAGCGCAGTCTGGCCTCCGACGGTTCGACCGCCAAGGCGTGGGTCTATCAGGCCGATAGCCTGGACGGCACGGTTGCCCGATTGTGCCGTGCGTTCAAGCCGGTGGGTCCGACCAATCTGCAGTTTCGCCGCGATGACCAGGGCGGCTGGCGCTTGCTTGAGATCAATCCGCGGATTTCTTCGACCAGCTCGATCCGTACTGCCTTTGGCTATAACGAGGCGGCGATGTGCCTGGACTATTATCTGGACGGCAGGATTGCCCAGCAGCCGACACTCAGGCAGGGCTTCGCGGTCCGCTACATAGAGGATCACGTTGTCTATGATCGGCATCATTTCTGACGTCCACGGCAACTACAGCGCACTGTGTACGGTGCTTGACCGGCTTGATGCGCTTGGCGTGTCGCGGATCATCTGCCTGGGCGACACCGCTGGCTACTACAGCGAGGTCAATGCGTGCTGCGATGCATTGCGCGAGCGCCAGGTGCTTTCGGTGATGGGTAACCACGACTGGTACCTGGCCAATCAAGAGCGCTGCCCCCGCTCGAACAGTGCCAATGCGTGCCTGGATTATCAGGCGGGTGTCATCAGCGCGAGTAACCTTGACTGGTTGAAAGGCCTGGCCACGCATGCCGTGGAGCAGGAAATCCAAATGGTGCATGGCGGCTGGAATGATCCGTTGGATGAATATCTGCGTCCCTCGCAAGGCTATTTCGATGCGCTGCCGGGCTGTCGCTTCGCCTCAGGGCACACCCATGTGCAGTTTCTCTGGCAAGGCCAAGGCAAGATCTATTGCAATCCGGGTTCCGTTGGCCAGCCGCGTGACGGAGACCCGCGCGCGGGTTTCGCCACCTGGGACGGTGAGACGTTTGTACTGCACCGCGTCGCCTATGACATCGGCAGGACGCAGCGGGCGATGGCCGCTGCCGGATTCACCCCATACTTTTACCAGAACCTTGAGAAGGGCACTCAGATAGGTGGCAGGATCAGCACCGTTCCGGGGCTCTGAATGGCTAACCAGCGACCCGTGGCTTCGGGTGGCGACTGCGGAAAATCAGCAATGAACACAGAAAAGATGTTCTTCAATCGCCCGCACATGACGGGCAAAGAGCTGTACTACATTGCCGAGGCCAAGTTCGGCAACATGCTGGCTGGCGATGGCCCGTATACCAAGCGCTGCCACCAGTGGCTGGAAGCCCACACCCGCAGCGCCAAGGCCCTGCTGACCCACTCCTGTACCGCCGCGCTGGAAATGACGGCGCTGTTGCTGGATATCCAGCCGGGCGATGAAGTCATCATGCCTTCCTACACCTTCGTCTCGACTGCGAACGCGTTCGTGCTGCGTGGCGCTGTGCCGGTATTCGTCGATATCCGGGCCGATACGCTCAATCTCGACGAGCGCCTGATCGAAGCCGCCATCACCCCGCGAACCAGGGCGATCGTGCCGGTGCACTACGCTGGAGTGGCCTGCGAAATGGACAGCATCATGGCCATTGCCCGCAAGCATGGCCTGGCCGTGGTCGAGGACGCCGCCCAAGGTGTGATGTCCAGCTACAAAGGCAGGGCGCTGGGCAGCATTGGTGATCTGGGTGCATTCAGCTTCCATGAGACCAAGAACGTCATTTCCGGTGAAGGCGGAGCGCTGTTGGTCAATACCCCGAAGCAGGTGCTGCGCGCCGAGATCATCCGCGAGAAGGGCACTGACCGCAGTCGCTTCTTCCGTGGCGAGGTAGACAAGTACACCTGGCAGGAGGTCGGCTCGTCGTTCTTGCCTGGTGAGTTGATTGCAGCGTTTCTCTGGGCTCAGCTCGAGGAAGCGCAAGCGATCACCGACAACCGCCTGGCCAGCTGGGATTACTATCATGGCGCCCTGGAGCCGCTCGAGCAGCAAGGCTTGCTGCGTCGGCCGATCATCCCCCTCGACGTTCAGCACAACGCCCATATGTACTATGTACTGCTCGCGCCCGGGATTGATCGCCAGGCTGTGATCGATGCGCTCAGGCAGCACGAGATCTATGCCGTGTTTCACTATGTGCCGCTGCACTCGTCCCCAGCGGGTCAACGCTACGGACGCGTGCACGGCTCGATGCAAGTCACCGACAGCAGTGCTGAGCGGCTGTTGCGTCTGCCACTCTGGTGGGGGCTGCCGCGAGCGGGCCAGGATCGGCTCGTCGAGGTGCTCGGCGATTGCCTGACCGGGCAGTCCGCAGCGAACGCGTATTCGACAAAAAGAGCGTGACTTGAGAGTCAGAACGCGCATCTTCACTGTATATTGTCGGAAACCGGGAGCCGCTGCATAGCGCCTGCAAAACGGGTCAGGGATCGGTAGTCACCGTATCGCCTGGCTTTTTGTCGTTGTGCATGCAGTGGGTGTTTCGCTGTTATTGAATTGGGAAGCCATATGATTGGCATTAAAAGCATCGCCAGCTACGTGCCCACCGAAGGGGTGGACAACTACGCCCAGGGTGCGAAATTCGGCAAAGACCAGGATTTCATCTTCGGCAAGATCGGTTCGACGTTCTTGCCGCGCAAGGACGCCGGCCAGGAAACATCCGATCTGGCTGTCGAGGCTGCCAAGGCCTTGTTTGCAAATAATCCAGCGCTGGACCCGGCGGCAATTGATGTGTTGATCGTCGTTACCCAGAACGGTGACGCCGAAGGGCTGCCGCATACCGCTGCGATCGTCCAGCACAAGCTGGGCCTGCCCACCCATATCGCGGCGTTCGACATTTCTCTTGGCTGCTCTGGGTATGTCTACGGTCTGTATGCCATGAAGGGCTTCATGGAAGCCGCGGGCCTGAAGAATGGCTTGCTGATCACCGCCGATCCTTACTCGAAGATCGTCGACCCTGAAGACCGTAACACCACCATGCTGTTCGGCGATGCTGCAACCGCCACCTGGATGGGTGAGGACGCCAGCTGGAAGCTCGGCAAGTCGCTGTTCGGCAGCGACGGCAGTGGCGCTGAGCACCTGCGCACCACTGAAGGCAAGTTCTACATGAACGGCCGCCAGGTCTACAACTTTGCCCTGGTGAAGATCCCCGCTCACCTGCAGCAGTTGCTCGATGCCAGCCAATTGCAGGCTGATGACATTGACCTGTTCTGCCTGCACCAGGGCAGCGCGGCCATCGTCGATGCGGTATCGCTGCGCTTCCAGGAAGGGCAACACAAGGCCAGGTTCGTCAAGGACATGGTCGAGACGGGTAACACTGTGTCGTCGAGCATTCCCTTGTTACTGGAAAAACACGTATTCGGCTCACGTCACCAGCGCGTCGCGTTGAGCGGCTTCGGCGTAGGTCTGTCATGGGGCTCGGCGATTATCGAACGATGTGACTGAGCACTGTCGATGTATGCATAGAAACGCCGCCATATCCCGGGCGGCGTTTTTGTTGGTGTGCAGGCAAGCTTGCGTCAAGGGCAAATTTTTCCACTGCGGTCTTCAAATGCGCGCCTGAATCATGGCGTCAAGTCCGCGAATTCTCTGGGCTGGCAGGATGCCACCAATTTTTTTCGAAAATCCGCTAAAGCAACGCCCGCTGACGACGATAACTATTACGAAGGTTCTCTGTGCCCCCACCCGGCGAATTGCCAAGGCCGGAAGCCGTAGTACCCAATTAACGAGGAATTCGTCATGGCTTTGACCGTTAACACCAACACTACCTCCCTGGGCGTTCAGAAGAACCTGAACCGTGCTACCGATGCACTCAGCACCTCGATGTCCCGTCTGTCTTCCGGCCTGAAAATCAACAGCGCCAAAGACGACGCTGCCGGCCTGCAGATCGCTACCCGCATGACCTCGCAGATCAAAGGTCAGACCATGGCTATCAAAAACGCCAACGACGCTATCTCGATCGCCCAGACTGCTGAAGGCGCGATGCAAGAGCAGACCAACATTCTGCAGCGTATGCGTGAACTGGCTGTTCAGTCGCGAAACGACAACAACAGCGAAGACGACCGTGCCGCACTGGACAAAGAGTTCCAGTCGATGCTGAAAGAAATCGACCGTATCGCCAACAGCACCCAGCTGAACGGCAAGAACCTGCTGAACGGCGACGCTGGCGAGATGACCTTCCAGGTCGGTTCCAACACCGGTACTGACAACCAGATCACCATCAACCTGAGCGACGCGCTGAACACCACTGGTGCACTGAGCGGTCTGACCGGCCAGAACATCACCGGTGCAGACAGCTCCTCGGCCGAGGCCACCTTCACCGCCGCCATGAGCGCGATCGATGACGCCCTGAACGCCATCAACACCACTCGTGCTGACCTGGGTGCCGTGCAGAACCGTCTGACCAGCACCATCAACAACCTGCAAAACATCAACGAAAACGCCGAAGCTGCTCGTGGTCGCGTACAAGACACCGACTTCGCCGCTGAAACTGCCCAGCTGACCAAGCAGCAGACTCTGCAGCAAGCTTCCACTTCGGTTCTGGCTCAGGCCAACCAGCTGCCATCCGCTGTACTGAAGCTGCTTCAGTAATAGTTGATTGGTCGTTGGCGGAGGAGTGCAGAATGCTGCGCTTCTCCGCTTTTTTCGTTGCGAGGTGGCAGACATGGACATGAGCGTCAAGCTGAACCAGTCTTACCCGGCCGTGCGTCCGGTCGAGGTGGTCGCCGACAAGCCAGTAGCTGATGCGCCTGTGTTGCGCTCGGCAGATACTGATCGTGTCAGTGAAACGAAACAACCGCCGGCCGTGATCGATGCCGAGCAGGTTCGCAATGCGGTATCGGAAATAGAAAAATTCCTGAGCACGTCTCGACGTAATCTGGAGTTCTCCACCGATGAGGATTCCGGCAAGATCGTGGTCAAGGTCATCGCCAGCGAGACTGGCGAGCTGATTCGTCAGCTACCCTCGGAAGAGGCGTTGCGGATCGCCAGCAGCTTGAGTGATGTCAACAGTCTTCTATTCGACGCCAAGGTATGATTGGCGGCGAATTCAGCAATAATGAATCGTGGCGGCCCTGTAACCTTGGGTGACCGCACAAGCAGAGAGGAGCACCACCATGGCAAGCTCGATCGTTTCCTCCTTGGGCCTCGGCTCTGGAATCAACATCACTGAAATCGTAAAAGTGCTGGTCGATTCCGATACTGCCGCCAAGAAGGCACAGATCACCCGGCAGACCAGCAACAATGCTGCGTACATTTCCGGGGTTGGCGCGCTGCGTAGTGCCCTCACTGCTTTCACTACGTCGATGGGCAAGCTCAACGACAAGAATGCGCCGTCGTTCAATGCCTATGCGGCAACGTCGGCAAGCGAGAGCGTGGTCAAGGCCAAAGCCAGCAACACGGCTGTGGCGGGCTCTTACAGCATCGAAGTGAAAAACCTCGCCACCAGTTCCAAGGTCGCCAGCCAGGCGTTCCTTGAAGGTCCGAGTAAAAGCATTGATCCGGGCGAGCTGGTCATCGAGCAAGGTGGCAAGAGCTACAAGATAACTGTTGGTGATGATGCGACCCTGCAGACTGTGCGCGACCAGATCAACAAGGAGCTGAGCGCCAGCGGCATCTCTGCCAACATCATCACCGGTGAAGATGGTGCTCGTTTGGTGCTGGGTTCCACTACTACAGGCGCCAATACCGATATCAAGGTCAGCGGTATCCCTGATCTGGAGATCGACGGCACCAAATCGATGAAGACCGAAGGCGCTGGCTATATCACTGCGCTAGCTGAGGATGCGGTCATGCTGGTGGATGGCCTGGAGGTCAAGAGTGCCTCCAATACCGTCACCACCGCAGTGAGCGGGCTGTCACTCGAATTGACCGGCGCCAGCCTCGCTGGGTCGCCGACCAAGGTCACCGTAGCATCCAACAACGACGGCTTGAAAACGTCGGTGCAGAGTTTCGTCGACGCATACAACACCCTGCAGAAAACGGTTGCTGCGCTGACCAAAGCCACCACCAATGCTGATGGCAGCGTAACGCTCGGCCCACTGAGCAACGATCCGACGACCCGGTCGCTGCTGGCCGATGTGCGCGGTGTTCTGGCCGAAGTTGGCGCAGGCGACCGGCTGACCACCTTGAGTCAGCTTGGCATCAACACGCAGAAAGACGGCACGCTGGAGTTCTCCAGCAGCAAGTTCGACAGCGCCATGAATGACAAGAAACTTGGCAGCGAGATCCAGCAGCTGTTCAGTGGCACCAATGGTATTTTCGAGCGCATGACCAAAGTCATTGATCCGTATAACGCGGTCGATGGCAGCCTGGTGACACGCAAGAACAACCTCGACAAGGTCGCCAAGAACCTTGCCGATCAGCAGGCTGCCCTGGATCGTCGTACCGAGGCGCTGACCGCATCGCTGACCAAGAAGTACGTGGCGCTGGACACCGCTCTGGGCAAGATGAAGGCTCAGGCCAACCAGATTACCTCGATCTTCGAAGCCATCAATGCGCAGGCCAAAAAGTCCTGAGCATGAGCAGCTGAAACAAGCCCGGTAGCGTTGCCAAGACGCACCGGGTTTTTTTTCGCGGCTAAAGTTTTTTGACGTGGCGGCGATATACAGGGTATACGCAACCTTTTTCGCGGTAACGAGGCAGATCCATGAATCCGATGCTGGCCCTTCGGCAGTACCAGAAAGTCAACGGTGTGGCGCAGACGTCCGAGGCGAGCCCGCATCGTCTGGTGCAGATGCTCATGCAGGGCGGGCTGGACCGCCTGGCACAAGCCAAGGGTGCTATCGCGCGCAAAGATATCGCCCAGCAAGGCATCCTCCTCAGCAAAGCCATCGACATCATCGGCGGCCTGCGTGAAGGTCTCGACCTGGGAAACCACGCCGACAGCCTGGCCGAGCTTGATAATCTGTACACCTACATGAGCCGGCGCCTGGTCGAGGCCAACCTGAAGACCGACACCGCGATCATCGACGAAGTCGCCCGCCTGCTGATCACGGTCAAGGAAGGCTGGGATGCGATCGCCGACCAACAGCCGGAAGGCTGATCCAAGGAGCGTGGCATGAGCATGGTGATCGAGCGTATCGAACAGACCCGTGAGGCGCTGCTGGCAGCGCTCGCCGGCCGCGACTGGGATGCAGTGAGCGAGCTCGACCTCGAGTGCCGCCTGTGCGTCGATGACGTGTTGTCCGAAGCATCGCACAATGAAAGCCAGGTACGTGCCAGCCTTGAGCAGCTACTCGAGGTCTATCGGCATCTGATTGAAGTTGCAAGTGGGGAACGTCAAACTTTAGTCGACGAGATGACGCAAATCCGTCAGGCGAAAAATGCCGCCAAGGTATACCATCTGTTCAGCTGACACTGATGAGATACAAAAACTGAGCGCCATAAATTTGACTGTGCGTTTTTTTTTGACTTTACTAGTGGCTGTATTCGAATTTCAGACGTCCGAACACTGACCATTCAGTCGGAATGATGTCGAGCACGCCCTCAGGGCGCCGATATGACTAGGGAAGTTGCTATTGCATGTGGCGTGAAACCAAGATTCTCCTGATCGATGACGACAGCGCCCGCCGCCGCGATCTGGCAGTGGTTCTGAACTTTCTCGGCGAAGACAACCTGTCTTGCTCAAGCCAGGACTGGCAGCAAGCGGTAGAGTCGCTGGCCTCCAGTCGTGAGGTGCTGTGCGTACTGATCGGTGCGGTCAATGCGCCTTCCAGTGTGCAAGGGCTGCTTAAGACAGTGGCAGGCTGGGATGAGTTCCTTCCGATGTTGCTGCTTGGCGATGTTTCTGCTGCAGAGTTCCCTGAGGATCTGCGCCGCCGGGTGTTGTCCAACCTGGAAATGCCTGCCAGCTACAGCCAGCTGCTCGACTCCCTGCACCGCGCCCAGGTATATCGCGAAATGTACGACCATGCCCGCGAGCGTGGCCGTCAGCGCGAACCGAACCTGTTCCGCAGCCTGGTCGGCACCAGTCGCGCCATTCAGCACGTGCGGCAGATGATGCAGCAGGTGGCCGACACCGACGCCAGCGTGCTGATCCTCGGCGAGTCAGGCACTGGCAAGGAAGTGGTTGCGCGTAACCTGCACTATCATTCCAAGCGCCGTGAAGCACCGTTCGTGCCGGTCAACTGTGGGGCGATCCCGGCCGAGTTGCTCGAAAGCGAACTGTTTGGTCACGAAAAGGGCGCGTTCACCGGTGCGATCACCAGTCGCGCTGGGCGCTTCGAGCTGGCCAACGGCGGCACGCTGTTCCTCGACGAGATCGGCGACATGCCGCTGCCGATGCAGGTCAAGCTGCTGCGCGTGCTGCAGGAACGTACCTTCGAGCGTGTCGGTAGCAACAAGACCCAGAGCATCGATGTGCGCATCATTGCCGCCACGCACAAGAACCTTGAGGTCATGATCGAAGAGGGCACCTTCCGCGAAGACTTGTACTATCGCCTGAACGTGTTCCCGATCGAGATGGCGCCGCTGCGCGAGCGAGTTGAAGACATCCCGCTGCTGATGAACGAGCTGATCTCGCGTATGGAGCACGAGAAGCGTGGGTCGATTCGGTTCAATTCGGCCTCGATCATGTCACTGTGCCGGCATGGCTGGCCTGGCAACGTCCGCGAGCTGGCCAACCTGGTCGAGCGCATGGCGATCATGCATCCCTACGGTGTGATCGGGGTGTCCGAGCTGCCGAAGAAATTCCGCTACGTCGACGATGAAGACGAGCAGTTGGTCGACAGCATGCGCAGCGACCTGGAAGAGCGCGTTGCGATCAACGGCCATACGCCGAATTTCTCCAATCACGCGATGCTGCCGCCCGAAGGCCTCGACCTCAAGGACTACCTCGGTAGCCTCGAGCAAGGCTTGATCCAGCAGGCGCTGGACGACGCCAATGGTATCGTTGCGCGGGCCGCCGAGCGCTTGCGGATTCGCCGTACGACGCTGGTGGAGAAAATGCGCAAATACGGCATGAGTCGTCGTGACGGCGAGGAACAGGCAGAGGATTGACGCCTGCCGTTCCCTTGCATAGGGCTGCAGCGCAGCCCTGATAAGCCCTCCACCCCGTTAACCCTATCTCCGGCACGGCTATTGCTATATCGCAGGCAACACACCGTTTTTATGACGGTCAGCCACGCGAGAGAGCACGATGCCCCACGCCGCCCCGATTTCCCGAGCCGCTGATCCGCAGGGTCGCATCCCGGTCGAGCAGGAAAGCCGACAGGGCCTTGAACACGCATTCGCGTTGTTCAATCAGGTTTCCAACCAACTGAATCAATCCTACGGCATGCTCGAGGCGCGGGTGCGCGAGCTCAAGGGCGAGCTGGCTGTAGTCAGTGCGCAGCGCATGGCTGAACTGGGCGAAAAGGAACGCCTGGCCAATCGCCTGCAGAACCTGCTCGACCTGTTGCCAGGCGGGGTGGTGGTGATCGATGAGCACGGCAGGGTGCGCGAGGCGAATCCTGCGGCCTGCGAGTTGCTGGGCGAGCCGTTGCTCGGCGAATTGTGGCGCCAGATCATTGCCCGCAGTTTCGCTCCACGCAAGGACGATGGCCATGAAGTGTCCCTGCGCGATGGCCGCCGTGTGTCGATCGCTACTCGTTCGCTGGATGCCGAGCCTGGCCAGTTGGTCCTGTTGACCGACCTGACCGAAACCCGTCGCCTGCAGGATCAACTCGCCCGGCATGAGCGCTTGTCCTCGCTCGGGCGCATGGTTGCCTCGCTGGCGCATCAGATCCGCACGCCGCTGTCGGCGGCCATGCTCTATGCCAGCCACCTGGCAGATCCGCAGCAACAGTTGCCCAGCGAAACCCGTCAGCGCTTTGCTGGAAACCTCAAGGAGCGCCTGCACGAGCTTGAGCATCAAGTGCGCGACATGCTGGTGTTCGCCCGCGGTGAGTTGCCGCTGGCTGATCGGCTCAGCCCGAAGGGTTTGTTCCAGGCGTTGCAACAAGCCGCGCAGGTGCATGTGCAGGGCCATGCAGTGCGTTGGCAGTGCGACACCCACCTAGGAGAGTTGCTGTGCAATCGCGACACCCTGGTCGGGGCACTGCTCAATTTGCTGGAAAACGCCCTGCAGGCAAGCACGCTGCCGGCGCGGGTAAAAATTCATTTGTTCCGCCGTGGGCATGCGCTGCACCTGTGCGTCAGTGATGCTGGCTGCGGCATCGCGCCGGCGCTGCTGGCGCGCCTCGGTGAGCCGTTTCTGACCACCAAGACTACCGGTACCGGGCTCGGTCTGGCCGTGGTTCAGGCGGTGGTGCGCGCACATCAGGGCGAAGTACGCATGCGCTCGCGACTAGGTCGGGGCACCTGCGTGCAGGTGATCCTGCCGCTGCTGGGCGAGTTGCCTGGGGAGGCGCGCTGATGGGTATCAAGGTGCTGCTGGTCGAGGATGACCGGGTGCTGCGTGAAGCGCTTGGCGATACCCTCGAGATCGGCGGTTTTGCCTACCGGGCTGTGGGCAGTGCCGAAGAGGCGTTGGCCGCTGTGGCCGGTGAAGCGTTCAGTCTGGTGGTGAGTGACGTCAACATGCCGGGCATGGACGGCCATCAGTTGCTGCTGCAATTGCGCAGCAGCCATCCGCAATTGCCGGTGCTGCTGATGACCGCCCATGCTGCGGTTGAGCGTGCAGTCCAGGCCATGCGCCAAGGCGCGGTGGATTACCTGGTCAAGCCGTTCGAGCCGCAGGCGCTGTTAAGTCTGGTGGCGCGTCATGCTGGCGGTCGCGTCGGCGGAGCCGATGAAGACGGCCCGGTGGCATGCGAGCCGGCCAGCCGGCGCTTGCTGGAGCTGGCTGCGCGAGTCGCCCAGAGTGATTCGACGGTGTTGATTTCCGGCGAATCGGGTACCGGCAAGGAGGTCTTGGCGCAGTACATCCATCGCCAGTCCGCGCGAGCGGCGCAGCCGTTTGTGGCGATCAACTGCGCAGCAATCCCGGACAACATGCTCGAGGCAACCTTGTTCGGCCACGAGAAGGGTGCCTTCACCGGCGCCATTTCCGCTCAGCCAGGCAAATTCGAGCAGGCCGATGGCGGTACCTTGCTCCTTGACGAGATTTCCGAAATGCCGCTGGGCTTGCAGGCCAAGCTGCTGCGGGTGTTGCAGGAGCGGGAAGTGGAGCGGGTGGGTGGACGCAAGCCGATCGCGCTGGATATTCGCGTGCTGGCTACCACCAACCGCGACCTGGGCGCTGAAGTAGCGGCGGGGCGCTTCCGCGAAGACCTGTTCTATCGATTGTCGGTGTTCCCCTTGGCCTGGTGCCCGCTGCGCGAGCGCAGCGGCGATATTCTGCCGCTGGCCGAGCGCCTGCTGGCGCGCCATGTGGCGAAGATGAAGCACGCGCCGGTCCGGTTGTCTGCCGAGGCGCGCCACTGCCTGCAGAACCATCCGTGGCCGGGCAACGTGCGCGAACTCGACAATGCCCTGCAGCGGGCGCTGATTCTGCAGCAGGGCGGCTTGATCGAGGCGGCGGATTTTTGTCTGGGTGGGGTCATTGCCTTGTCTGCACCGGCAGCGCTGGTCGCGCCTGCACAGGCAGTCACTAGCGATTCGCCTGCTGATTCCGGGGTGTTGGGCGATGACCTGCGCCGGCACGAATTCCAGATGATCATCGACACCCTGCGCGCCGAGCGCGGACGGCGCAAGGAAGCGGCCGATCGACTGGGCATCAGTCCACGCACCCTGCGCTACAAGCTGGCGCAGATGCGCGATGCCGGCCTTGATGTCGAGGCCAGCCTGTTCGGCTGATTCACCTTAATTAACCCGCTTACAGGATGGCTGGCATCGCTCTTGCTAGCACCAGCCTATCCGCTGCATGAGTGTCAAAAAAATGCGGCCGCCGGAGAGAGAAGTTCATGAGCCAAGGTGTTGAATTCAATCGTCTGATGTTGGACATGCGGTCCATGCAGGCCGATGCCATGTCCCTGCCCAAAGTGGCAGCTGCGCCTGAGCTGGCGCCAGGGCAGAGCAGTTTTGCCGACATGCTCGGCCAGGCCATTGGCAAGGTCCATGAAACCCAGCAGGCCTCGAGCCAGCTCGCCAACGCTTTCGAAATTGGCAAGAGCGGCGTGGACCTGACCGACGTGATGGTTGCTTCACAAAAAGCCTCGGTGTCATTCCAGGCGTTGACCCAGGTGCGCAACAAGCTGGTTCAGGCGTACCAGGACATCATGCAGATGCCGGTTTGAGGACTAATTGACTCATGGCCGAAGCAGTCGTCGATAACGCCCCCGCCAAGAGCGGGCCGCCAGTGGCCAAGCCGCCGCTGTTCGGCATGTCGTTCCTGGAAAACATCTCGCGGATGCCCGCCTTGCGTCAGGTCGGCCTGTTGGTCGGGCTGGCTGCCAGTGTGGCTATCGGCTTTGCCGTGGTGCTCTGGTCGCAGCAGCCGGACTACCGGCCGCTGTATGGCAGCCTGGCCGGCATGGACACCAAGCAGGTCATGGAAGTGCTTGGCGCCGCCGACATCCCCTACAACGTGGAGCCCAACTCCGGCGCTCTGCTGGTCAAGGCCGACGACCTCTCCCGTGCGCGCCTGAAACTGGCAGCCGCTGGCGTGGCGCCAAGCGACGGCAACGTCGGCTTCGAGATGCTCGACAAAGAGCAGGGTCTGGGCACCAGCCAGTTCATGGAGGCGACCCGCTACCGGCGCAGCCTGGAAGGCGAGCTGGCGCGCACCGTGTCGAGCCTGAACAACGTCAAGGCCGCCCGCGTCCATCTGGCGATCCCGAAAAGCTCGGTATTCGTGCGCGACGAGCGCAAGCCAAGTGCGTCGGTACTGGTCGAACTGTATCCGGGCCGTGCGCTGGAGCCGGGCCAGGTGATGGCGATCGTCAATCTGGTGGCTACCAGCGTGCCGGAACTGGACAAGACCCAGGTCACCGTGGTCGACCAGAAAGGCAACCTGCTCTCCGATCAACTGCAGGACTCTTCGCTGACCATGGCCGGCAAGCAGTTCGATTACAGCCGACGCATGGAAGGCATGCTCACCCAGCGTGTGCACAACATCCTGCAGCCAGTGCTGGGTAATGACCGCTACAAGGCTGAAGTGTCGGCCGATGTCGACTTCAGTGCAGTCGAGTCGACCTCCGAGCAGTTCAACCCTGATCAGCCAGCCCTGCGCAGCGAACAGTCGGTCGACGAGCAGCGCACCAGCAGCCAGGGGCCGCAAGGCGTGCCGGGTGCTCTGAGCAACCAGCCGCCAGCTGCCGCTGCCGCACCGCAAAACGCCACCGCCGCGGCAACCCCAGCGGGTGCCATTCAGCCTGGCCAGCCATTGCTGGATGCCAATGGCGCGCAGATCATGGACCCGGCCACCGGCCAGCCTATGCTCGCACCGTACCCGGCCGACAAGCGCAAGCAGTCGACCAAGAACTTCGAGCTGGACCGCTCGATCAGCCATACCCGTCAGCAACAGGGCCGCCTCAGCCGCCTGTCGGTGGCAGTGGTGGTGGATGATCAGGCCAAGCTCGATGCTGCGACTGGCGAAACCACCCGTGCACCGTGGGGCGCCGAAGATCTGGCGCGCTTCACCCGCCTGGTTCAGGACGCGGTGGGCTTCGATGCGAGCCGTGGCGACAGCGTGACCGTGATCAATGTACCGTTCGCCGCTGATCGCAGCCCGGAAATCGCCGATATCCCGTTCTACTCGCAGCCCTGGTTCTGGGACATCATGAAGCAGATGATGGGTGTGCTGTTCATTCTGGTGTTGGTATTCGGCGTATTGCGTCCGGTGCTCAACAACATCACCGGCGGTGGCAAGCAGTCTGCTGCCGACGGCGACATGGAGCTGGGTGGGATGATTGGTCTGGATGGCGATCTGGCCAACGACCGTGTCAGCCTGGGTGGCCCGCAAAGCATTCTGTTGCCAAGCCCGAGTGAGGGATATGAGGCGCAGTTGAACGCAATCAAAGGCCTGGTGGCCGAAGACCCGGGCCGTGTCGCCCAGGTCGTGAAAGAGTGGATCAACGCCGATGAGTGATAACCGAGCCGTTACCGCCAAACTGAGCCGCACCGACAAGGCCGCGATCCTGCTGCTGTCGCTGGGCGAAACCGATGCCGCGCAGGTCCTGCGCCATATGGGCCCCAAGGAAGTGCAGCGAGTCGGTGTGGCCATGGCGCAGGTGGGCAATATCCACCGCGACCAGGTCCAGCAGGTGATGAGCGAGTTCGTCGAAATCGTCGGCGAGCAGACCAGCCTTGGCGTCGGCTCCGACGGCTACATCCGCAAGATGCTCAACCAAGCCCTTGGCGAGGACAAGGCCAACGGCCTGATCGACCGCATTCTGCTCGGTGGCAACACCAGCGGCCTGGACAGCCTGAAGTGGATGGAGCCACGCGCCGTGGCTGACGTGATCCGCTTCGAGCACCCGCAGATCCAGGCCATCGTGGTGGCCTACCTGGACCCTGACCAGGCCGGTGAGGTGCTGGGTAACTTCGACCACAAGGTGCGCCTTGACATCATCCTGCGCGTATCGTCGTTGAATACGGTACAGCCAGCGGCGCTCAAGGAACTCAACCAGATCCTCGAGAAGCAGTTCTCCGGCAACTCCAATGCCGCGCGGACCACGCTGGGTGGTATCAAGCGGGCTGCCGATATCATGAACTTCCTCGACAGTTCGGTCGAAGGTCAGCTGATGGATTCGATCCGCGAGATCGATGGCGACCTGTCCGAACAGATCGAAGACTTGATGTTCGTCTTCAACAACCTCGCCGACGTCGACGACCGTGGCATTCAGGCGCTGTTGCGCGAAGTGGCCTCGGACGTGCTGGTGGTGTCGCTCAAGGGCGCCGACGAGCGGGTCAAGGACAAGATCTTCAAGAACATGTCCAAACGTGCTTCCGAGCTGCTGCGTGACGACCTCGAAGCCAAGGGCCCGGTGCGGGTCAGCGACGTCGAGACCGCGCAGAAGGAAATCCTCACCATCGCGCGGCGAATGGCCGATGCCGGCGAGATCGTGCTGGGCGGCAAGGGCGCCGAAGAAATGATCTAAGCCTTGTTCAGGCTGGCGCTGAAAGGTTCGACCTCAGGCGCCAGCGCTGGCACGCTGGATTTTTCCACCGACGCGCGCGCGAGCAGGGCGTACGTTGGCCGAACATGGTTTTTGAGAGCCCCACAGCATGTCCACCACCGAACACCCCAGCGACCTGATCCGTGCCCGCGACCTTGAAGGCGTCGATGTCTGGGCGCTGCCCAGCTTTGACCCGGCGCCTGCGCCAGCACCGGAGCCTGAGCCTGAAGTCATCGAGCCGGAAATCGAAGAGGTGCCCCTCGACGAGGTCCAGCCGCTGACCCTCGAAGAGCTCGAAGCGATTCGCCAGGAAGCCTACAACGAAGGCTTTGCCACCGGTGAGCGCGAGGGTTTTCACAGCACCCAGCTCAAGGTCCGCCAGGAAGCCGAGGAAGCCCTCGCCGCCAAGCTGGGTGAGCTTGAGCAGTTGCTGGCGCATCTGCTGGAGCCGATTGCCGAGCAGGACACCCAGATCGAGCGCTCGCTGGTGCACCTGGTGGCGCACATGACGCGGCAGGTCATCGGTCGTGAGCTACGCACTGATTCGAGCCAGATCACCCAGGTGCTGCGCAGCGCGCTGAAGCTGCTGCCGATGGGCGCCGACAATATCCGCATCCACCTCAATCCGCAGGACTTCGAACTGGCCAAGGCCCTGCGCGAACGCCACGAAGAGAGTTGGAAAATCCTTGAAGACGAAACGTTGTTGCCCGGCGGGTGCCGTATCGAAACCGCCCACAGCCGAATCGACGCCAGCATGGAAACCCGCATCGAGAAGGCCGTAGCGCAGCTGTTCGACCAGTTGCACGATCAGGCCCTGCATCCGGCGCCTGCCGATATCAGCCTGGACCTGGGCAGCACCGATGCGCCTTGACCGCACCAGCTTCGGCAAGCGCCTGGGCGGCTACGCCGAGGCGATCAGCCTGCCTGAGCAGCCGGTGGTCGAGGGTCGCCTGTTGCGCATGGTCGGCCTGACGCTTGAGGCCGAAGGCCTGCGCGGCGCAGTCGGCAGTCGCTGCCTGGTGATCAACGACGACAGCTACCACCCGGTGCAGGTCGAGGCCGAGGTGATGGGCTTTGCCGGGACCAAGGTGTTCCTCATGCCGGTTGGCAGCATTGCCGGGATCGCGCCGGGCGCGCGGGTGGTGCCGCTGGATGACAGCGGGCGCCTGCCGATGGGCATGAGCATGCTTGGCCGGGTGCTCGATGGTGCTGGCCGGGCGCTGGATGGCAAAGGAGGGATGAAGGCCGAAGATTGGGTGCCGATCGACGGGCCGATCATCAACCCGCTGAACCGTGACCCGATCAGCCAACCACTGGATGTCGGCATCCGCAGCATCAACGGTCTGCTTACCGTCGGCCGCGGCCAGCGCCTGGGTCTGTTCGCTGGTACCGGCGTCGGTAAGTCGGTGTTGCTGGGCATGATGACGCGCTTCACCGAAGCCGAAATCATCGTGGTCGGCCTGATCGGCGAGCGGGGGCGGGAGGTCAAGGAGTTCATCGAACATATCCTTGGTGAAGAAGGCCTGAAGCGTTCGGTCGTAGTCGCCTCGCCGGCCGACGATGCGCCGCTGATGCGCCTGCGCGCTGCGATGTACTGCACGCGCATCGCGGAATACTTTCGCGACAAGGGCAAGAATGTCCTGTTGCTGATGGACTCGCTGACCCGGTTTGCCCAGGCCCAGCGCGAAATCGCCCTGGCCATCGGTGAGCCGCCAGCGACCCGCGGTTACCCGCCGTCGGTATTCGCCAAGCTGCCCAAGCTGGTCGAGCGCGCCGGTAACGGCGAGGCCGGCGGGGGCTCGATCACAGCGTTCTATACCGTGCTGTCCGAAGGTGATGACCAGCAAGACCCGATCGCCGATGCGGCGCGGGGTGTGCTCGACGGTCACTTTGTGCTGTCGCGGCGGTTGGCCGAAGAAGGTCATTACCCTGCGATCGACATCGAAGCCTCGATTAGCCGGGTCATGCCGCAGGTAGTAGACGCCGATCACTTGCGCCAAGCGCAGAAATTCAAGCAGTTGTGGTCGCGCCTGTCGCAGAGCCGCGACTTGATCAGCGTGGGCGCTTACGTTGCGGGCGGCGATCCCGAGACCGACCTGGCGATTGCCTTGCAGGCACGCCTGGTCGGCTTCCTGCGTCAGGGCCTGGACGAAAACGTCAGCGGCACGCAGAGCCGTGAGCAGTTGGCCGGCGTGTTTGCCACGCCCACAGGCGGTGGCTAAGCCATGAGCACGCCCAGCCGTGCCGCGCGCCTGGCGCCGGTGGTGAACATTGCCGAAGAGGCTGAGCGCAAGGCGGTCCAGCGCCTTGGTCACTTCCAGCAGCAGGTAGCCCAGGCCCAGGCCAAGCTGGCCGAGCTCGAGCGCTTTCGCGAAGACTACCAGCTGCAGTGGATCAACCGCGGTGGGCAGGGCGTCAATGGCAGCTGGCTGCTCAACTATCAGCGCTTTCTGGCCCAGCTGGAAACGGCTATGACCCAGCAGCGGCAGAGCCTGGCCTGGCACCAGAGCAACCTCAACAATGCCCGTGCCACCTGGCAGCAGGCTTACGCCCGGGTTGAGGGCTTGCGCAAGCTGGTACAGCGCTACATGGATGAGGCGCGCCGGCTCGAAGACAAGCGCGAGCAAAAGCTGCTGGACGAGCTGTCCCAGCGCCTGCCGCGATCCGGCGCTTACTAGGGCATTGGTCGAGTTTGTTGGCGCTGTCGCTTGCAACTTGTCGGCGCGTCTTCTAAACCTTCTGAAGCTGCATCCGCCATCATCGAAGGAATCGCTAGCATGGCAGTGGAACCTACGCTTTCCCCCGACGGCAAGAAGCTGACGATTGCGATCAAGGGCCGTTTCGATTTCGCCAAGCATCAGGCGTTTCGCGATGCTTACGAGCGGCAGAACGGCCGGCCCGAGCAGGTTGTGGTCGACCTGAGTGAGGCAACCTACCTGGACAGTTCTGCGCTGGGCATGCTGTTGCTGTTGCGCGACCATGTTGGCGGTGACGACTCCGACGTGCGCGTGGTGCACGCCACAGCCGATGTGCGCAAGATCCTGGCGATCTCCAACTTCGAAAAACTGTTCGACATCAGTTGACCGCGCTCATGCCGGCTGAAGCCACTTTGCAGGTGCTGATTGCCGAGGATGGCGCTGCCGATCGTCTGTTGCTGGCGCAGATCGTACGCCGCCAGGGTCATCAGGTGTTGACCGCGGAAAACGGCGCCGAGGCGGTGGCGCTGTTTTGCCAGCACCGGCCGCAACTGGTGCTGCTCGACGCCTTGATGCCGATCATGGATGGCTTCGAGGCCGCGCGGCAGATCAAGGCGCTGGCCGGCGAGACCTTGGTGCCGATCATCTTTCTCACGTCATTGAGCGAGGAACAGGCGCTGGTGCGCTGCCTTGAAGCCGGTGGCGACGACTTCATCGCCAAACCCTACAGTGCGGTGATTCTGGCGGCGAAGATCGGCGCCATGGAGCGCCTGCACAGGTTGCAGGCCAAGGTCCTCGAGCAGCGCGATGAAATAGCCCTGCACCACCAGCATCTGCTCAACGAGCAGCGCGTGGCCAAGGCGGTATTCGACAAGGTCGCCCATACCGGCTGCCTGCAGGCGCCGAATATCCGCTATTTGCAGTCGCCTTTTGCACTGTTCAATGGCGACCTGCTGCTGGCGGCCTACACGCCCTCGGGTGACATGCATGTGCTGCTGGGTGACTTTACCGGGCATGGCCTGCCCGCAGCGGTCGGCGCCATGCCGCTGGCAGAGGCGTTTTATGGCATGACCGGCAAGGGCTATGGTCTGGCGCAGACGCTGCGCGAAATGAACGCCAAGCTCAAGCGCATCCTGCCGGTAGACATGTTTTGCTGTGCGTTGCTGCTGAACATCAGCTACCAGCGCGGCACCGTGGAGTTCTGGGGTGGCGGGATGCCCGATGGCTATCATCTGGCGGCCAGCGGCGAAGTGCTGGCGACCTTGCCGTCTACCCAGCTACCGCTGGGTGTACTGGCCCCGGAACGCTTCGATGAGCGTACCCAGGTGATGCCACTGGCGCCGGGTGAGCGGCTGTTGCTGCTGTCCGATGGTGTAATCGAGACCAGCAACGCCGGCGGGCAACTGTTTGGGGTCGAGCGCCTGCAGCAGGTAATCGCCCTGAACCGCACCCCCGCACTGTTGTTCGAGGAACTGCTGCAAGCCTTGCAGGCGTTTGGCGGACGCGCTCGGGATGATGTCAGCCTGTGTGATATCCGCATGCTCGAGCCAGCCGCGGATTTACCCGCCAATGCCGGCCATGCCGACAGGGGGCGCAGCAGCCCGCTCGATTGGTCGCTAGCCTTCGAGCTGCGCGGCGAGACGTTGCGGTGGGTCAATCCAGTTCCGCAACTGCTGCAGCTGCTGCAGGAAATCCATGGCCTGCGACCGCTTGCCGGACAGTTGCACAGCGTCTTTGCCGAGCTCTATACCAATGCCCTGGAACACGGCGTGCTCGGCCTTGATTCAGCGCTAAAGGGCGATGCGGCAGGGTTTGCGGAGTTTTACCGGTTGCGCGGTGAGCGACTTGCGCAGCAGGTAGATGGTTACATTCGGATAGATCTCAAGGTTGAACCCTGGGAGCGAGGAGGGCGTCTGATCATCGAAATCCGTGACAGCGGTGTCGGCTTCGATGTCGAGCAGGTGCTGGCACGGCTGCCACGCCAGGATGCCTTCAGTGGGCGCGGAATACATCTGGTGCGGCGCCTGAGTCAGGATGCACAATGGATCGAGGGCGGTCGATGCGCCAAGGTAGAGGTGCTCTGGTGAGCACGCTGCCAGGCCTAGCCGCCTCAACAGGGAGTGAACAGATGATGGACGTGCACATCGATGAGCGGGTCCTGCGTGACTTGCAGGACATCATGGAGGGTGGCTATCAGCAACTGCTGGAGATTTTTCTGGAAGACTCCGAGCGGCGCCTGAGCCAATTGCATGGCGCGAGAAATGCCAGTGAGTTGGGCATGGCCGCGCACAGCTTCAAGGGCAGCAGCAGCAACATGGGTGCGGTCGGTTTGGCCGCCCTTTGCCAGCAGCTCGAAGAGCGGGTCAAGCAGTCGCCGGCCTATGGCGTTGAAGACCTGGTCAACCGTATCGACTCCGAATACCGCCAGGTGAAGTGCTTCTACCTACTCGAATGTGAGCGTGTCTCCGGCAGTTGAGCAAAACTGGCGCGAGTTTTGCCTGTCTCTGTGCAGACGATTTTGCCGCAAGCCGGCGCGGAGACCCTCGATGCCTGTCGCACCCAACCCACTGATCCAAGCCAGCGCTCCCGCCAAGCAGACCCGGATGGGCGCCGACAAGCCGCCTGCGGCCGCTGTTGCGCAGGATAAAGGCTTTGATCAAGTGATGGCAAAGCAGGCCCGCGACAGTGTCGGCCAACGTGACGACAAAGTGGCCCCGGCCAAACCGAAGGACAAGCCCGACGCCGCCTCGGCCGGCAAGGCCCAGACCGCCGACAAGCCTGAGGTTGCCGCTGACGGCAATAATTTGCCAGGCAGCGACCCGGCGCAGCAGGCCGACGCCAGCACTGACGGCGATAACAAGGCTTCTGTGGATGCCAGCCTGGTTGCCGGCCAGGTCACTGACGCCCCAGCCGGTGCCCAACTGATCCAGGCTCAGGCGCAGGCGGTTGCTCCCGTCTTGCAGGCGGGTGTGCCGGCAACTGCAGCGCCGCAAACCGGCGAGCCGGCCGAGGCTGCGTTCGACCCCGAAGCTGACGCCTTGGCAGGCCTGCCAAGCCTGCGCTTTGCACTTGAGCACAGTGCTCAGGCCAAAGGCACGACCTCGGCGCATGCGGCCAATCAGTCAGAAACTGGCAAGGCACCCGCAGACGGCAACCAGGCTGCCGTCAATACCTTGGCGAACGTGGTCGAGAAAGGCGAGCACGAAGGTGACAAGTCCGAGTCAGGCCACAAAGCTTTCGGCAGCCTGATCGAGGACGGCCTGAAAGACATCAAGAGCGCCAGCAGTGATACCCGCGTCGACAACTTCGCTGACCGCCTGGCCACGCTGACCCAGGCCGCCACCGCCAAGACCGCCAACGCCGTGCCGGTCAACCCCAGCCCGCTGCAACAGCCGTTGGCAATGAACCAGGGCGCCTGGACCGAAGGCCTGGTCAACCGGGTCATGTACCTGTCGAGCCAGAACCTCAAGTCGGCGGATATCCAGCTTGAACCGGCCGAACTGGGTCGGTTGGACATCCGCGTCAATATTGCCACCGACCAGGCCGCGCAGATTACCTTCGTCAGTGGTCACGCCGGTGTGCGTGACAGCCTCGACAGCCAGCTGCACCGTTTGCGTGAGTTATTCGCGCAGCAGGGCCTGGCCCAGCCTGACGTCAACGTTGCCGATCAGTCCCGCGGTCAGCAACAGCAGGCGCAGCAAGAGGCATCGCAGTTGTCCGGTGTGGCGGCACGGCGCGGCGCCGCCGCTGCGGCTGAGCAAGGTGAACAAGGCGAGCTGAGCGAGGCTTCACGCGCGGCCGAGCAGCAAGTAGTGATCGGCGACAGCGCAGTCGATTACTACGCCTGAACCAGCATTTGCTGATCCAGGACGCCGGGCCAGTCTGCCGTCACTCTGTTGGGTGACGACGGGCGGGCCCGGCGTTTTGTCTACGTTGCAATATCTGGCATAACACTTGCTCAAGCCACGTCATCCACCTACGAACCCCTGATGGACGACGGATTATTGGCATGGCGAAGAGCGAAGCAGTGAAAGACCCCGCCGCAAAAGGCAAACTCAAGTTGATCCTGCTGATGGTAGTGGCACTGCTGCTGGCGGTTGGCCTGTCGGTGGGCGCTACCTGGTTCATCATGCACAAGGGCGAAGCGGCGCCAGCCACCGACCCGGCCCTGGCCAACGTCAAGCCGGCAGCGATCTACGAGCCGCTGGCGCCGGCCTTTGTGGTCAATTTCAACCAGAATGGCCGCCAGCGCTATATGCAGGTGAGCATCACCCTGCAAGGCCGTAACCAGGCTGACATCGACGCACTCAAGGTGCACATGCCGGTGATCCGCAACAACCTGGTGATGATGTTCTCGGGGCAAGGCTTCGACACCCTGGCCAGCAGTTCGGTGGGCCAGGAGATGCTGCGCCAGAAGGCCACTGCGGTGGTCCAGGAAGTGGCGCAGAAAGAAGTCGGCAAGCCGGTCATCGACCAGTTGCTGTTCACCAACTTCGTGTTGCAGTAGGAGTTCGTAATGGCCGTACAGGACCTGCTGTCCCAGGATGAGATCGACGCGCTGCTGCATGGCGTCGACGATGGCCTGGTACAGACCGAAAGTGCTGCCGACCCCGGCAGCATCAAGAGCTACGACCTGACCAGTCAGGATCGGATCGTGCGCGGGCGCATGCCGACCCTGGAAATGATCAACGAGCGTTTTGCCCGCTATACGCGGATCAGCATGTTCAACCTGCTGCGCCGCTCCGCCGATGTGGCGGTCGGTGGTGTGCAGGTGATGAAGTTCGGCGAGTACATCCATTCGCTGTACGTGCCCACCAGCCTCAACCTGGTCAAGATCAAGCCGTTGCGCGGCACCTCGTTGTTCATTCTCGACGCCAAGCTGGTGTTCAAGCTGGTCGACAACTTCTTTGGCGGTGACGGGCGTCACGCCAAGATCGAGGGGCGCGAGTTCACCCCGACCGAGCTGCGTGTGGTGCGCATGGTTCTGGATCAGTGCTTCGTTGACCTCAAGGAAGCCTGGCAGGCGATCATGCCGGTCAACTTCGAGTACATAAACTCCGAGGTCAACCCGGCCATGGCCAATATCGTTGGCCCCAGTGAAGCGGTAGTGGTGTCGACCTTCCACATCGAGCTCGATGGCGGCGGCGGCGACCTGCACGTGACCATGCCCTACTCGATGATCGAGCCGGTGCGCGAGATGCTCGACGCGGGCTTCCAGTCCGACCTCGACGATCAGGACGAGCGCTGGGTCAAGGCCCTGCGCGAGGACGTGCTCGATGTCAGTGTGCCGGTCACCGCCACGGTTGCCCGCCGCCAGCTGAAACTGCGCGACATCCTGCACATGCAGCCGGGCGATGTGATCCCGGTTGAGCTGCCCGAGCACCTTGTGCTGCGCGCCAATGGCGTGCCGTCGTTCAAGGCGCGGCTGGGCTCGCACAAGGGCAATCTGGCCCTGCAGATCATCGATCCGATCGAGCGCCGCTGACGGCGTGCCGGTCGCAACCCCGAATTGAATGCTTGTCGAGGACACTATGGCTAACGAAAACGAAATCACCTCTGCCGAGGACCAGGCCCTGGCCGATGAATGGGCTGCCGCGTTGGAAGAAACCGGTGATGCCGGCCAGTCCGACATCGATGCACTGCTGGCCGCCGACAGTGGCGGCGCCGGGCGCCTGCCGATGGAAGAGTTCGCCAGCTCGCCCAAGCCCAATGAAAACGTCAGCCTCGAAGGGCCGAACCTGGATGTGATCCTCGACATCCCGGTGAGCATTTCGATGGAAGTCGGCAGCACCGACATCAACATCCGCAACCTGCTGCAGCTCAACCAGGGTTCGGTGATCGAGCTCGACCGCCTCGCCGGTGAGCCGCTGGATGTGCTGGTCAACGGCACCCTGATCGCCCATGGCGAAGTGGTTGTGGTCAACGAGAAGTTCGGCATCCGCCTGACCGACGTGATCAGTCCTAGCGAACGCATCAAGAAGCTGCGCTGAGTGAAGCCGGTGATACGCGCTGTGGCCGCTGTCGCCACGCTGCTGGTCAGCGAAGTGGTGGTTGCCTCGCAAGCGCCTGCTGCTGCCCCGGTCACCGCCGCGACGCCGCCAGGTGGCCTGGGCGGGCAACTGGCGCAGATGGTCTTTGGCTTGTTGCTGGTGGTCGGCCTGATCTTCGCGCTGGCCTGGCTGCTGCGGCGCATGCAGGGCGCCGCGCCGCGCGGTGGCCAGGTGATCGAGATCATCGGCAGCCGCACCATCGGCCCGCGTGACCGGCTGTTGCTGGTGCAGGTCGGCAAGGAACAGATCCTGCTCGGGCACAGCCCGGGCAGCATCAAGGCCTTGCATGTGCTGGCCGAGCCGGTCGAGGTGCCTGCCAGTGCCCGCCCCGCGACTCCAGAGTTCGCCCAGCGGCTGTTGGAGCTGATGGGCAAGGATCAGAAGGACACCAAGTGATGATCGGCGCCGTGCGCATGCTGTTGACCCTGGCGCTGCTGCTGGCCGCGCCGCTGGCCCTGGCCGCCGACCCGCTGTCGATCCCCGCCATTACCTTGTCCAGTGGCGCCGACGGCCAGCAGGAGTATTCGGTCAGCCTGCAGATCCTGATGATCATGACTGCGCTGAGTTTCATTCCAGCGTTCGTCATCCTCATGACCAGCTTCACCCGCATCATCATCGTCTTTTCGATCCTGCGCCAGGCCCTTGGCCTGCAGCAGACGCCATCCAACCAGGTGCTCACCGGCATGGCCTTGTTCCTGACCCTGTTCATCATGGCGCCGGTGTTCGACAAGGTGAACAAGGATGCCCTGCAGCCGTACCTGAGCGAGCAGATGACGGCTCAGCAGGCCATCGACAAGGCCCAGGGGCCGCTCAAGGACTTCATGTTGGCGCAGACTCGGCAGAGCGACCTGGACATGTTCGTGCGCCTGTCCAAGCGCACCGACATTGCCAGCCCCGAGCAGGCACCGCTGACCATTCTGGTGCCGGCGTTCGTCACCTCGGAGCTGAAGACCGCATTCCAGATCGGTTTCATGATTTTTATCCCGTTTCTGATCATCGACATGGTGGTCGCCAGCGTGCTGATGGCGATGGGTATGATGATGCTGTCGCCGCTGATCATCTCGCTGCCGTTCAAGATCATGCTGTTTGTGCTGGTCGATGGCTGGGCACTGATCATGGGCACCCTGGCCGGTAGTTTCGGTGGCCTCTGACACCGTCAAGGAGAGCGTGGCATGACCCCTGAAGTTGCCGTTGACCTGTTCCGTGATGCGCTCTGGCTGACCGCCCTGATGGTCGCCGTGCTGGTAGTGCCGAGCCTGCTGGTCGGTCTGGTGGTAGCGATGTTCCAGGCTGCGACCCAGATCAACGAACAGACCCTGAGCTTTCTGCCGCGTCTGCTGGTGATGCTGGTGACGCTGATCGTGGTCGGGCCTTGGCTGGTGACCAAGTTCATGGAATACATGCTTGGTCTGTACACCAGCATCCCGCAGTTGATCGGTTAGCCGGCGATGCTGGAGCTTACCGACGCGCAGATCGGCACTTGGGTAGCGACTTTCATGCTGCCCTTGTTCCGCGTGACTGCGGTGCTGATGACCATGCCCATTTTCGGCACCAAGATGCTGCCGGCGCGGGTGCGCCTGTATGCCGCGCTGGCGATTACCGTGGCCATCGTGCCGGGGCTGCCGCCAATGCCGGAGTTCGACCCGCTGAGCCTGCGCGGGCTGATGCTGTGCGGTGAGCAGATCCTGGTGGGCGCGCTGTTCGGTTTCTCGTTGCAGATGCTGTTCCAGGCGTTTGTCATCGCCGGGCAAATTGTCGCGATCCAGATGGGTATGGCATTCGCCTCTATGGTCGACCCGGTCAACGGCGTCAACGTGGCGGTGGTCAGCCAGTTCATGACCATGCTGGTGAGCATCCTGTTTCTGCTGATGAACGGCCACTTGGTGGTGTTCGAGGTGCTCAGCGAAAGCTTTACCACCTTGCCGGTCGGCAATGCCCTGGTGGTCCAGCACTTCTGGGAAATAGCCGGGCGCCTGAGTTGGGTATTTGGCGCTGGGGTGCTGTTGATTCTGCCGGTGGTCACCGCACTGCTGGTGGTCAACGTATCGTTTGGTGTAATGACCCGTGCGGCGCCGCAGTTGAACATCTTTTCGATCGGTTTTCCGCTGACCCTGGTACTCGGCCTTGGCCTGTTCTGGGTCGGCCTGGCCGACATCCTCTCGCATTACCAGGCACTGGCCAGCGAAGCGCTGCAGTGGCTGCGTGATCTGGCACGGGCGCGCTGAGCATGGCAGAAAGCGAGAGCGGCCAGGACAAGACGGAAGACCCCACCGACAAGCGCAAGCGTGACTCGCGTAAGAAAGGTGAGATCGCCCGTTCCAAAGAGCTAAATACTGTGGCGGTGACCCTCGCCGGCGCCGGCGGCCTGCTGGTGTTCGGCGGCCATCTGGCTGACACCCTGATGGACCTGATGCGGATCAACTTCTCGGTGTCACGCGAGGTCCTGATCGACGAGCGCTCGATGGGTCTTTTTCTGCTGGCATCAGGCCAGAAGGCGCTGTGGGCGGCGCAGCCATTGTTGATCATGCTGTTCGTGATTGCCTTTGTAGCGCCGATCATTCTGGGTGGCTTCATCTTCTCCGGCAGCCTGCTGCAACCCAAATTCAGCCGGATGAATCCTCTGGCCGGGATCAAGCGGATGTTCTCGCTGAACGCGCTGACCGAGCTGCTCAAAGCGATGGCCAAGTTCGTATTGATCCTGTTTGTGGGCTGGCTGGTGCTGCTCAATGACCGTATAGCGCTGTTGTCCATTGCCAACGAGTCGCTGGAGCAAGCGATCATTCACAGCGCGGTAGTGGTCGGTTGGAGTGCGGTGTGGGTGTCGGCGGGGCTGCTGCTGATCGCTGCGGCTGACGTGCCGTTCCAGCTCTGGCAGACGCAGAAAAAACTCAAGATGACCAAGCAGGAAGTGCGCGACGAGCACAAGGACTCCGACGGTAAGCCCGAGGTCAAGCAGCGCATCCGGCAATTGCAGCGCGAGGTCTCGCAGCGGCGCATGATGGCGGCAATCCCTGATGCCGACGTGATCATCACCAACCCGACCCACTATGCCGTAGCCCTGCAATACGACCCGGAGAAGGGCGGGGCCGCGCCGTTGCTGCTGGCCAAAGGCAGCGACTTCATCGCCCTCAAGATCCGCGAGATCGGCGCCGCGCACAACGTGCAGATTCTCGAGTCGCCGGAGCTGGCGCGGGCGATCTACTACTCCACCGAGATCGAGCAGGAAATCCCTGCCGGCCTGTACCTGGCGGTAGCCCAGGTGCTGGCGTTCGTCTTCCAGGTCCGCCAGCACCGCGCCGGCAAGGGCAAGCGCCCTGATCCGCTGAACAAAGACCTGCCGATTCCGGACGATCTGCGCCGCGACAGCTGATCGCAGGCATCCGTTGGCAAAGTTGGACAGCTTCTTGCAGAGGCAGCGCAGGCGCTCTACAGGCGTCAAAGTTTTGCTTGAAGAGGAATCGCGGTGGATCGCAGTCAGTTAATCAGCAACGCGCGCAGCAACCTGAGCGGACTCGGTCGGGGCAACCTGGGTGTGCCGTTGTTGCTGTTGGTGATGTTGGCAATGATGATGTTGCCGATCCCGCCGTTCCTGCTCGACGTGTTCTTCACCTTCAACATCGCCCTGTCGCTGGTGGTGCTGCTGGTCTGCGTATATGCCCTGCGGCCACTGGACTTCGCCGCCTTCCCGACCATTCTGCTGGTAGCGACGCTGTTGCGCCTGGCGCTCAACGTCGCCTCGACGCGGGTGGTGCTGCTGCACGGCCACGAGGGCCATGGCTCGGCGGGCAAGGTCATCCAGGCCTTTGGTGAGGTGGTGATCGGCGGCAACTACGTGGTCGGTGCCGTGGTGTTCGCCATCCTCATGATCATCAACTTCGTGGTGGTGACCAAGGGCGCCGGGCGTATCTCTGAAGTCAGCGCGCGCTTCACCCTCGATGCCATGCCCGGCAAACAGATGGCGATCGACGCCGACCTCAACGCAGGCCTGATCGATCAGGCCCAGGCCAAGGCGCGCCGCGCCGAAGTCGCCCAGGAAGCCGAGTTCTACGGCTCTATGGACGGTGCCAGCAAGTTCGTTCGCGGCGACGCCATTGCCGGCCTGCTGATCCTGTTCATCAACCTCATCGGCGGCGTGCTGATCGGTATCCTCTCGCACGGCATGTCGGGTGGGGAGGCCGGTAAGGTCTATGCGTTGCTGACCATTGGTGACGGTTTGGTGGCGCAGTTGCCATCCTTGCTGTTGTCCACCGCCGCCGCAATCATGGTGACGCGCGCCTCGGGCTCCGAGGACATGGGCAAGCTGATCAACCGGCAGATGTTCGACTCGCCAAAAGCCTTGGGCGTGTCGGCCGGCATCATGATTGTCATGGGCCTGGTCCCGGGGATGCCGCATGTGGCCTTCCTCAGCCTCGGTGTAATGGCCGCCGGTGGTGCCTATCTGGTCTGGCGCAAACAGCAGGTCAAGGCGGTCAAGGCGCTGGAAGAAGTGCAGCGCCAGCAGGATCTGCTGCCATCCCCGCAGCGGGCAATGGACACCAAGGAGCTGGGCTGGGACGACGTCACGCCGATTGACATGATCGGCCTGGAAGTAGGCTACCGGCTGATCCCGCTGGTCGACCGCAACCAGGGCGGCCAGTTGCTGGCGCGGATCAAGGGCGTGCGCAAGAAGCTCTCGCAGGATCTGGGCTTCCTCATGCCGACCGTGCACATCCGCGACAACCTCGACCTGCAGCCAAGTGCCTATCGTCTGACCCTGATGGGGGTAATCCTCGCGGAAGCCGAGATCTACCCGGACCGCGAGCTTGCAATCAACCCAGGCCAGGTGTTCGGTACCCTCAACGGTATCGCCGCGCGTGACCCGGCGTTCGGCCTGGAGGCGGTTTGGATCGACATCGGCCAGCGCGCGCAGGCGCAGTCGCTGGGCTACACCGTGGTCGATGCCAGCACCGTAGTGGCGACCCACCTGAACCAGATTCTGCAAAAGCACTGCCACGAACTGATCGGTCACGAGGAAGTCCAACAACTGTTGCAAGTACTGGCCAAGGCCTCGCCGAAGCTTGCCGAAGAGCTGGTGCCGGGTGTCATTTCCTTGTCGGGGCTGCTCAAGGTCCTGCAAGCTCTGCTCTCCGAGCAAGTGCCGGTGCGCGATATCCGCAGCATTGCCGAAGCTATCGCCAACAACGCTGGCAAGAGTCAAGATAATGCCGCGCTGGTCGCCGCAGTGCGCGTCGGATTGTGTCGCGCCATCGTGCAAAGCATTGTCGGCGTTGAGTCCGAGCTGCCTGTTATCACCTTGGAGCCAAGGTTGGAACAGATTTTGCTCAATAGTCTGCAAAGGGCCGGGCAAGGTCAGGAAGATGGTGTTCTTCTTGAACCGAGCATGGCCGAAAAGCTACAGCGTTCGCTTATCGAAGCGGCCCAGCGTCAGGAGATGCAAGGTCAGCCAGCTATCCTTCTGGTAGCCGGGCCGATCCGGGCGATGCTGTCGCGCTTCGGCCGCCTGGCTGTACCGAATTTGCATGTTTTGGCGTATCAGGAAATACCTGACAACAAGCAAGTCACCATCGTTGCCACCGTGGGCCCGAACGGCTGAGGTAGTGGAGTATGCAAGTTAAGCGTTTTTTCGCCGCAGATATGCGTCAGGCCATGAAGCTGGTCCGCGATGAGCTTGGCTCCGATGCCGCTATCATCGGTAACCGGCGCATCGCCGGCGGCGTTGAGCTGACCGCTGCACTGGACTACAAGCTGTCGGCGCTGGCGCCGCGGGTGCCCAACCCTGAGCTTGAAGACGAGCTGCGCAAGACCCAGTCGCGCATCGCTACCGCCCAGGCCGAACTGAGCAGCCGCAGCGATGCCGATGACGGCAACCGTCAGTTGTTTGCCGGCCTCTCGCTGACCGCTTCCGAGCCCTTGGTCGAGCCGCACGTCGAGCAGCCCGCCGCCCCGGCTGCACCGGCAGTGGCGCCGGTTGATCCGCGCCTGTTCGATGCCATGCGCTCGGAGCTGTCCGGCCTGCGTGAACTGCTCGAAGTACAGCTGGGCTCGCTTGCCTGGAGCCAGTTGCAGGGCAGCAAACCGCTGCAGGCCAACCTCTGGCGGCGCCTGCAGCGTGTTGGCCTGACCGGTGCGCTGGCCCGTGAACTGCTCGACCTGACCGGCGAAATCGACGAGCCGCGGCAAGCCTGGCGGATGATCCTCGCACACCTGGCGCGAATGATCGATGTACCCGAGATCGAACCGATCGAGGAGGGCGGGGTAATTGCCATGGTTGGCCCGGCCGGCATGGGCAAGACCACCACCCTGGCCAAGCTGGCAGCGCGTTATGTGCTCAAGTACGGCGCGCAGAACCTGGCGCTGGTGAGCATGGACAGCTTCCGTATCGGCGCTCAGGAGCAACTCAAGACCCTGGGCCGCATCCTCAACGTGTCGGTGACCTACGTCGACCCGGGCGAGTCCCTCGCCCAGGCCCTGGAGCCGCTGCTGCGCAAGCGTGTGGTGCTGATCGATACCGCCGGCCTGCAGGCCAGTGATCCGGCCCTGCGCATGCAGCTGGAGACGCTCGCCGGGCGCGGTATCGCTTCGAAGAATTATCTGGTCCTGGCAACCACCAGCCAGAAACAGGTGCTGACTGCCGCCTATCACAGCTACAAGCGCTGCGGCCTGGCTGGCTGCATCCTGACCAAGCTTGATGAAACCGCTTGTCTCGGTGAAGTACTGAGCCTGGCGATCAGTCATGAACTGCCCGTGGCCTATCTTACCGACGGTCCGCGTATTCCTGACGACCTGCACCTGCCGCGCAAGCACCAACTGGTCAGCCGCGCCGTCAGCGTGCAAATGCAGGAAGACCCCAGCGAAGAGGCCATGGCCGATATGTTCGCTGATCTGTACCACAACTCCGGCAAACGCGTGGGTTGAAGATGAACACAATGCAAAGTACCTACAGCAAGGGCTTTAATCACAGCCCTCCATGTGGCCTCGGTTCAAGCGCGACAAGGTAAAGAACAAATATGGGTAGCATGCATCCCGTACAGGTTATCGCCGTGACCGGTGGCAAAGGTGGCGTCGGCAAGACCAACGTTTCAGTCAACCTGTCCCTGGCGTTGGCCGAACTCGGCCGCCGGGTCATGTTGCTGGACGCCGATCTGGGTCTGGCCAACGTCGACGTGCTGCTGGGGCTGACGCCCAAGCACACCCTGGCCGACGTCATCGAAGGCCGCTGCGAGTTGCGCGACGTGCTCTTGCAGGGGCCTGGCGGGGTACGCATCGTGCCGGCCGCCTCGGGCACCCAGAGCATGGTCCATCTGCAGCCGGCGCAACACGCCGGGCTGATCCAGGCCTTCAGCGAGATTGGCGACAACCTCGACGTGCTGGTCATCGACACCGCTGCCGGTATCGGCGATTCGGTGGTGAGCTTTGTCCGCGCCGCGCAGGAAGTGCTGCTGGTGGTGTGCGACGAGCCGACCTCGATCACCGACGCCTACGCGCTGATCAAACTGCTCAATCGCGACTATGGCATGAACCGTTTCCGCGTCCTTGCCAACATGGCCCAGAGCCCGCAGGAAGGGCGCAACCTGTTCGCCAAGTTGACCAAGGTCACGGACCGCTTCCTTGACGTCGCCCTACAATACGTCGGCGCCGTGCCGTACGACGAATGCGTGCGCAAGGCGGTGCAGAAGCAGCGTGCAGTTTACGAAGCCTTCCCTCGCTCCAAGTGTGCGCTGGCGTTCAAGGCCATCGCGCAGAAGGTCGATAGCTGGCCGCTGCCTGCCAACCCTCGTGGGCATCTGGAGTTCTTCGTCGAGCGCCTGGTGCAGCCCACCAGTGCGGGACCAGTGCTATGAGTGCAAGCGGTTTTCAGATGTACAGCAAGGCTTCCAAGGACGCCCAGTACGAGTTGGTCGAGCGTTACGCGCCGCTGGTCAAGCGCATCGCATACCACCTGCTGGCGCGCTTGCCGGCCAACGTGCAGGTCGAGGACCTGATCCAGGCCGGCATGATCGGCCTGCTCGAAGTGTCCAACAAATACGATGCCAGCAAGGGCGCCAGCTTTGAAACCTACGCCGGTATCCGCATCCGTGGCGCCATGCTCGACGAGGTCCGCAAGGGTGACTGGGCGCCACGTTCGGTGCACCGCAATACCCGTATGGTCAGCGACGCGATGCGCGCTGTTGAAGCAAGAACCGGTCGCGACGCTAAAGATCACGAGGTTGCTGCCGAACTCCAATTAGGTCTCGATGATTATTACGGGATTCTGAACGATACCCTGGGCAGCCGACTGTTCAGTTTTGACGACCTGTTGCAGGACGGCGAACATGAAGGTCTGCACGAGGATGGCGCCAGTGCGCAGGTCGAACCGTCGCGTGATCTGGAAGAAGAACGCTTCCAGACGGCGTTGACCGATGCGATCGCCAACCTGCCGGAACGCGAGCGGTTGGTGCTGGCGCTGTACTACGACGAAGAGCTCAACCTCAAAGAAATCGGTGAGGTGCTGGGGGTCAGCGAGTCGCGTGTCAGCCAGCTGCACAGCCAATGCGCGGCACGTCTGCGCAGCCGGCTGGGTGAATGGCGAGCGCGTTGAAACCGGGGTCGCTGCAGTCGTTTTGACGGTGTACCGAATTGATTGAATGCGCGCTCGGGGCCGAGCGCGTTTAAGACTGCTTGGAGGTCTAATTGAACAAAGACATGAAAATCCTCATCGTTGACGACTTTTCGACGATGCGGCGGATCATCAAGAACCTCTTGCGTGATCTGGGCTTCACCAATACCCAGGAAGCCGACGATGGCCTGACCGCCATGCCGATGCTCGAAAGCGGCCACTTTGACTTCCTCGTCACCGACTGGAACATGCCCGGCATGTCCGGCATCGACCTGCTGCGCAAAGTGCGTGCCGATGAGCGTCTCAAGCATCTGCCGGTGCTGATGGTAACTGCCGAAGCCAAGCGTGATCAGATCATCGAAGCGGCCCAGGCCGGCGTCAATGGTTACGTGGTCAAGCCGTTCACCGCCCAGGTGCTCAAAGAGAAGATCGAAAAGATCTTCGAACGCGTGAATAGCTAAATCACGCCAGGGGGCGCCATGGACTCTAACAACAACTCTTTGGGTGAGTTTGAAAACACCCTGAAGAAGCACGCTCAGGAACTGGTCGAGAGCCTTGAGCGCGGCCGGTTTGGCGATGCGGTGCAGCTGATTCATCAGCTCAACCAGACACGCGACCGTGGCCTGTACCAGGAAGTCGGCAAACTGACCCGCGAGCTGCACAGTGCGATCGTCAGTTTCCAGATCGACCCGGCAATGCCGCAGGCCGAGGAAGTCTCGCAGATCACCGATGCCACCGAGCGTTTGTCCTACGTGGTCAAGCTGACCGAGGGTGCCGCCAACCGCACCATGGACCTGGTCGAAGCGAGCACCCCGGTACTCAACGACCTGGCCGGTGAGGCCCAGGCGCTGAGCACTGACTGGCAGCGCTTCATGCGCCGTGAAGTGGCCGCGCCGGAGTTTCGCGATCTGGTCAAACGAGTCGACACTTTCCTGACGCACAGTGCCGAGGGCAACCGCAAGGTGTCCGGGCACCTCAATGACATCTTGCTGGCTCAGGACTATCAGGACCTGACCGGCCAGGTGATCAAACGCGTCACCGCGTTGGTCACCGAAGTAGAAAGCAATCTGCTCAAGCTGGTGCTGATGGCCAGTCAAGTCGACCGCTTTGCCGGTATCGAACATGACCACGATCAGTTGCGTGCTGAAAAAGATCAAGAAAAACATCCGACTCGGGGTGAAGGTCCGCAGATTCATGCCGATAAGCGTGAAGACGTTGTGTCCGGTCAGGACGATGTCGACGATCTGCTGTCCAGCCTTGGTTTTTAGGGAGCACGTTTAATGAGCTTCGGCGCCGATGAAGAAATCCTTCAGGATTTCCTGGTAGAAGCCGGGGAAATTCTTGAGTTGTTGTCCGAGCAATTGGTCGAGCTGGAAAGCCGACCGGATGATGCCGACCTGCTCAATGCGATTTTCCGCGGTTTTCACACTGTAAAAGGGGGCGCCGGCTTCCTCCAGCTCAATGAGCTGGTGGAGTGCTGCCACATTGCCGAGAACGTCTTCGACATCCTGCGCAAAGGTGAGCGCAGGGTCGACGCCGAGCTGATGGACGTGGTTCTGGAAGCGCTGGATTCGGTCAACAGCATGTTCGGCCAGGTGCGCGAACGCACCGAGGTGACCCCGGCTTCCCGCGAGTTGCTGGCAGCGCTGTCGCGTCTGGCCGAGCCGGGTGCGGCGCCCGCGCCTGCCGCGGTGGTCGAGCCTGAGCCAGCGGTGGTCGAGGAAGACATCACCGACACCGAGTTCGAACAACTGCTCGACTCGCTCGATGCGGTCAAGGCCGAGGCCGAGGCTGCTGAACAGCCGCAGCCAGGTGCAGCCAGCGCCGAGTCGGATGAAATCACCGACGCCGAATTCGAATCTCTGCTCGATCAACTGCACGGCAAGGGCCAGTTCTCGGTCGAGGCGGCCACGGTCGCTCCCGAGGCTGTCGTGCCAGCGCCGGCCGGTGACGAGATTACCGACGACGAATTCGAAGCATTGCTCGACCAGTTGCATGGCAAGGGCACCTTCGCTGCCGATGCGCTGCCGACTGCTGCGGTTGCCGAGGCTGCAGCCAGCCCCGCGCCGGCTGCCAGCGGCGACGAAATCAGCGAGCACGAGTTCGAAGCGCTGCTCGATGAGCTGCACGGCAAAGGCAAGTTCTCGACTGACGCTGCCGAAGCGGCTGCTGTGGCCGTTGCACCGGCAGCAGCCAAGGCTGAGGTGAAAGCTGCGCCCAAGCCTGCTGCACCCGCAGCTGCTGCCAAGCCTGCGCCAGCGGCCCCGGCACGTGCGCCAGCGCCAGCAGCGCCCGCAGAAAAGCACGCCAGCGAAGCCGAGACGACCGTACGCGTCGACACCGCGCGGCTGGATGAGATCATGAACATGGTAGGCGAGCTGGTGCTGGTGCGTAACCGGCTGGTGCGCCTGGGCCTGAACAGCGGCGACGAAGCCATGTCCAAGGCTGTGTCCAACCTCGATGTGGTCACGGCCGACCTGCAGACTGCGGTGATGAAGACCCGCATGCAGCCGATCAAGAAAGTCTTCGGGCGGTTCCCGCGACTGGTTCGCGACCTTGCCCGCCAGCTCAAGAAGGAAATCAACCTGGAGCTGGTCGGCGAAGAAACCGACCTCGACAAGAACCTCGTCGAGGCTCTGGCCGACCCGTTGGTCCACTTGGTGCGCAACGCGGTCGACCACGGCATCGAAATGCCCGACGAGCGCGACGCCTCAGGCAAGGCTCGCACCGGCAAGGTGGTGCTGTCGGCCGAACAGGAAGGCGACCATATCCTGCTGTCGATCTCGGACGACGGCAAAGGCATGGACCCCAACGTGCTGCGTGCCAAGGCCGTGGAAAAAGGCCTGATGGACAAGGACGCCGCCGAGCGCCTGAGCGAATCGGACTGCTACAACCTGATCTTTGCCCCGGGCTTCTCGACCAAGACCGAGATTTCCGACGTGTCCGGCCGCGGCGTCGGCATGGACGTGGTGAAAACCAAGATTTCCCAGCTCAACGGCTCGATCAACATCTACTCGGCCAAGGGCCAGGGTTCGAAGATCGTCATCAAGGTGCCGCTGACCCTGGCGATCATGCCGACCCTGATGGTGATGCTGGCCAACCAGGCGTTTGCCTTCCCGCTGGTCAACGTCAACGAGATCTTCCACCTCGACCTGTCGCGCACCAATGTCGTCGACGGCCAGGAAGTGGTCATCGTCCGCGACAAGGCGCTGCCGCTGTTCTACCTCAAGCGCTGGCTGGTCCAGGGCCAGGTGCATGAAGAGCAGCACGAGGGCCATGTGGTGATCCTCTCGGTCGGCACCCAGCGCATCGGCTTTGTGGTCGACCAACTGGTCGGCCAGGAAGAAGTGGTGATCAAGCCGCTGGGCAAGATGCTGCAGGGCACCCCGGGCATGTCTGGCGCGACGATCACTGGCGATGGCCGGATTGCGTTGATCCTCGACGTCCCGAGCATGCTCAAGCGTTACGCCGCCAAGCGTTATTGATTTTCGGTGGCGCAGCCTCGCGGTTGCGCCATCTAATGGAGTGTTTATGGCAGTCAAGGTCCTGGTGGTGGATGATTCCGGTTTCTTCCGCCGGCGCGTTTCGGAAATTCTCTCGTCCGACCCGACGATCCAGGTTGTGGGTACCGCGACCAATGGCAAGGAGGCAATCGACCAGGCGCTGTCGCTCAAGCCCGATGTCATCACCATGGACTATGAAATGCCCATGATGGACGGCATCACCGCGGTGCGGCACATCATGCAGCGCTGCCCGACGCCGGTGTTGATGTTCTCGTCGCTGACCCATGAAGGCGCCCGGGTAACCCTCGACGCGCTGGATGCCGGGGCGGTCGACTACCTGCCGAAAAACTTCGAAGACATTTCGCGTAACCCAGAAAAGGTCAAACAGATGCTCTGCGAGAAGGTACATACCATCTCGCGCAGCAACCGCCGCCTGAGCAGCTACGCCGCACCGGCGCCCGCGCCAGCCGCGAGCAGCCCTGCACCGGCCAGCAGCCTTGGCCACACACCTGCACCGCGCTCTCCGACGCCTGCTCCCGTGCGTAGCCCGGCAGCGCCTGCTGTGGCGCATTCGCCGGCGCCCAAGCGCAAGCCCTACAAGCTGGTTGCGATCGGCACCTCGACCGGTGGCCCGGTTGCGCTGCAGCGTGTCCTGACGCAACTGCCCGCCAGCTTCCCGGCACCGATCGTGTTGATCCAGCACATGCCCGCGGCGTTCACCAAGGCTTTTGCCGAACGCCTCGACAAGCTCTGCCGGATCAACGTCAAGGAAGCCGAAGACGGCGACATGCTGCGCCCAGGTCTGGCGCTGCTGGCGCCTGGCGGCAAGCAGATGATGGTCGATGGCCGCGGCATGGTGAAAATCCTGCCGGGCGACGAGCGCCTCAACTACAAACCATGTGTGGATATCACCTTCGGCTCGGCGGCCAAGTCCTACGGTGACAAGGTCCTGTCGGTAGTACTTACCGGCATGGGCGCGGATGGCCGTGAAGGTGCGCGCCTGCTCAAGCAGGGCGGTAGCACGGTGTGGGCGCAGGACGAAGCCAGCTGCGTGATCTATGGCATGCCCATGGCCATCGTCAAGGCCAACCTGGCCGACGCGGTGTACAGTCTCGACGATATCGGCAGGCACCTGGTCGAGGCCTGCGTCTGATGGACGTACTCAGCCTGATCGGCCTGATCCTCGCTTTCGTCGCCATTGTCGGCGGCAACTTCCTCGAGGGCGGGCATGTCGGTGCGCTGCTCAACGCGCCAGCTGCGTTGATCGTGCTCGGCGGCACCCTCGGCGCGGCCATGCTGCAGGCACCGCTGCCGTCGTTCAAGCGTGCGCTGCAGATCGCTCGCTGGATCATCTTCCCGCCGCGGGTCGACCTGGCCGGTGGTATCGATCGGGTAGTCAATTGGAGCCTGACCGCACGCAAGGAGGGCCTGCTCGGCCTGGAAGGCGTGGCTGACGGCGAGCCTGATCCGTATGCGCGCAAGGGCTTGCAACTGCTGGTCGACGGCGCCGAGCCGGAGGCTATCCGGAGCATCCTCGAGGTGGATTTCCTGACCCAGGAAAGCCGCGATATCCAGGCGGCAAAAGTGTTCGAAAGCATGGGCGGCTATGCGCCGACCATCGGCATCATCGGTGCTGTGATGGGCCTGATCCATGTCATGGGCAACCTGGCCGACCCGTCCCAACTGGGCAACGGCATCGCCGTGGCGTTTGTCGCCACCATCTATGGCGTGGCCAGTGCCAACCTGATCCTGCTGCCGGTCGCCAACAAGCTCAAAGCCATCGTCATGCGTCAGTCACGCTACCGCGAGATGCTCCTCGAAGGCCTGCTGTCGATCGCCGAAGGCGAAAACCCACGCTCGATCGAGCTGAAGCTGCAAGGCTTCATGGAGTAAGCCATGCGTCGCCGTCGCCATACCGAAGAACCCGAGAATCACGAGCGCTGGCTGGTGTCGTACGCCGACTTCATCACGCTGCTGTTTGCTTTTTTCGTGGTCATGTATTCGATCTCTTCGATCAACGAGGGCAAGTACAAGGTCGTCTCGCAGGCCTTGCTCGGCGTGTTCAATGACCCTGAGCGGGCCATGCGGGCCATCCCGATCGGCGAAGAACAGCCGCTCAGCATCAAGCCAGCCGAGCCGTTGATCAAAGACAGCGAGCAGACCGATGCGGGCCTCGGCCAGACCAGCGCCGACCCGCTGCAGACCATCAGCGATGATGTGCGCAGCGCTTTCGGCGATTTGATCAGCTCCAACCAGATGACCGTGCGCGGCAACGAACTGTGGGTCGAGGTTGAGCTCAATTCGGCGCTGTTGTTTGGCAGTGGCGATGCCATGCCCAGCGACGCTGCATTCGCGATCATCGAGAAGGTGGCGAATATCCTCAAGCCGTTCGCCAACCCGGTGCACGTCGAGGGCTTTACCGACAACCTGCCGATCCGCACTGCGCAGTACCCGACCAACTGGGAACTGTCGGCCTCGCGTGCGGCCAGTATCGTCCGCCTGTTGGCCATGAACGGCGTCAATCCCGGCCGCATGGCCTCGGTCGGCTATGGCGAGTATCAACCGGTCGCCAGCAACGATACGGCCGAAGGCCGTGCGCGCAATCGACGGGTCGTGCTGGTGATTTCGCGCAACCTGGAAGTACGCCGCAGCCTGACCGCAACCGGCAGCGCCAATGCGACCCCGGATGCGGCGATGCGCCGGGCTGGCACACAAAGTGCACCGCCAAGCGCAGTAGCGGCGGGAGGGGGCTAGCCCCGTCAAATCCCCGTCACAGAATTTCACACCGTTCCCGGGAGGGCAGGCGGCCATACCGGGAGGAAGCAGCGCACCATGAGAGTCTGGGCAGTAGCCAATCAAAAAGGTGGCGTCGGCAAGACCACCACAACCATCGCCCTGGCCGGCTTGCTGGCCGATGCGGGCAAGCGCGTGGTCGTTGTCGATCTCGACCCGCACGGCTCTATGACCAGCTATTTCGGGCATAACCCGGATGCGCTGGAGCACAGCTGCTACGACCTGTTCCTGCACAAGGGCACGGTGCCCGAGGGCTTGCCGGGGCAGTTGCTGCTGCCGACCAGCCACGAACGTATCTCCCTGCTGCCGTCGAGCACAGCGCTGGCGGTGCTCGAGCGGCAGTCGCCGGGCCAGAGTGGCCTGGGCCTGGTGATCGCCAAGAGTCTGGCGCAGCTGTGGCAGGATTTCGACTTTGCCCTGATCGACAGCCCGCCGTTGCTCGGCGTGCTGATGGTTAACGCGTTGGCGGCCAGCCAGCAGTTGGTGATCCCGGTGCAGACCGAGTTCCTCGCCGTCAAAGGCCTGGAGCGCATGGTCGGCACCTTGGCGATGATCAACCGCTCGCGCAAGCAGGCGCTGCCGTATCAGATCGTGCCGACCCTGTTCGACCGTCGCACCCAGGCATCACTGGGCACCCTCAAGGTGCTGCGTGATACCTATGCCGACAGCGTCTGGCAGGGCTATATCCCGGTCGACACGCGCCTGCGCGATGCCAGCCGGGCCGGGGTCACGCCATCGCAGTTCGATGGCAAGAGCCGCGGCGTTGTGGCCTATCGGGCCTTGCTCAAACATATGCTCACCTACAAACCCGCATTGCAGGTGGCCTGATGAAACACGCGCAACAGCTTGCCAGCAAACCGCAACTGGCCTTGCAGAGTTACCTCGATGGCCTGTTGCAGGAGGCTACCGAGCCGTTCGACCTTGACCTGCCAGCGGTAGTGGTCGAGGAGGCGCCAAGCAGCGACTTCGAAGCCGCCGTGCGCGAAGAGCAGGCACGTGATGCCCAGCGCAAGGCTGCTGTTGTCGACGTAGCTGGCGCCAGGCCGTTTGCCGAGCCGCAGGCCAAGCTGCTGCCGACCGTGCTGGCCCCCGCTGTGGCAGCGCCAGAACCGCTGCTCAGCGTTGTCGAGACTACGGTGGTGGCCGAGGCGAGCATTCCGTTGCTGACCGAGGTCGAAGCGCCTGAGCCGGCCGCGCCGCTGGTCGAAGTGCACTTGCCGGCAGCCAATGTGCCGACGCCGCCTACGACCAGCGATGGTCGTCCGGCCTGGGCCGCGGAGCCGTTCGAATGCCTGTTGTTCGATGTAGCCGGGCTGACCCTCGCGGTGCCGCTGGTGTGCCTGGGCTCGATCTACACCCTGGCCGGGCAGGAGCTGACCCCACTGTTCGGTCAGCCGGACTGGTTCCTGGGCATCCTCACCTGCCAGGCGGGCAACCTCAAGGTACTCGATACGGCGCGTTGGGTGATGCCCGATCGCTACCGCGACGACTTCCGCCAGGGCTTGCAGTACGTGATTTCGGTGCAGGGCTACGAATGGGGGCTGGCGGTGCACCAGGTCAGCCGCTCGTTGCGCCTGGACCCCAACGAGATCAAGTGGCGTAGTCAGCGCGGGCAGCGGCCCTGGCTGGCTGGCACGGTCATCGAACACATGTGTGCGTTGCTCGACGTCGCTGAACTGGCCGAGTTGATCGCCAGCGGCGCCGTCAAGCAGATGCACGCCAAACACCAATAATTCGCGGCCACGGCCGCACCGAGCACACCGCCGCTGGCGGCATTTGAGGGTAGGGGAATGAAAAAGTCGTCCGCACAGGGTTCTGAAGATCCGATTCTGCAGTGGGTTACCTTCCGTCTGGACAACGAGTCCTACGGCATCAACGTCATGCAGGTGCAGGAAGTTCTGCGTTACACCGAGATCGCGCCAGTGCCGGGTGCGCCGAGCTATGTGCTGGGCATCATCAACCTGCGCGGCAACGTCGTCACCGTGATCGACACCCGCCAGCGCTTTGGCCTGGTGCCGACCGAGGTCACCGACAATACTCGTGTGGTGATCATCGAAGCCGACAAGCAAGTGGTCGGCATTCTGGTCGACAGTGTTGCCGAAGTGGTTTACCTGCGTCAGTCGGAAATCGAAACCGCGCCGAACGTGGGTAACGAAGAGTCGGCCAAGTTCATCCAGGGCGTGTGCAACAAGAACGGCGAGCTGTTGATCCTGGTCGAGCTGGACAAGATGATGACCGAGGAAGAATGGTCAGAGCTGGAGAATATCTGAGTTGATTTTCGAAGCTGCTGTCATCTTCCTGGCGCTGCTTTGGGCGCTGAGCCTGTGGTTTTTTCTCAATTACAGCAAGCGCCAGCGTGAGCTGGCTGCGCAACAGGCTCAAGGTGACGCCGTGCGTGACCAGCGCATCAAGGAGCTGGCCAAGCGGGTGGACGATTACCAGAACGGCACGGTGCGCATGGGCGAGGCGATCCATGAATTGCGCGCTGTGGTCGCGCCGTTGCCGGACAAGCTGCAACAACTGGAGCAGCGCGATCCCAATGATGTGACCTTTTCCCAGGCGGCCAAGCTGGTTGGCATGGGCGCCAGTGTCAGCGAGCTGACTCAGACCTGTGGTTTGACCCAGGCCGAGGCCGAGCTGATGCGCAAGTTGCATGGCAGTGACTGAAAGATAGCGTCGGACCGGTCGGAAAGGGCTGCAAAGCAGCCCCAATCCAGCCGCCAAGTCCTGTCAGTGCGCCCAGGAATTGAACCCCCCAGTCTCGGCAATCCGGTTCAGCGGCAGATATCTCTGCACCGCGCTCTGGTACTGCTCAATGCTCAGCAGGCTCCAGAAGTTCTGCGGGCGCATGCTGTAAAGATTGTTCAAGTTGCGCAATGTGCGCATCGCCGGCAACTGCCGATCAACGACCGTGCTCAGCAGCGCCGGCCCGGTCAAGCGGGACAGGGTATTGGCGTATTGGTAAAACGCCCGGCGGTCCTCTTCCAGCCGTGGCTTGCTGTTGTAAAACTCCGGCTGTGCGAGAAACCGCTCATTCATTTCTGCACTGATCGCGTCCAAGGTCGGATTGCCTGCGCGGCTGCCGAGAAAGCTGTTGTTGTACAGGCAGTCCATGCCCATCTTCTCGTTGGACATCGGTGTCGACAGCAGCAGGCCATCGACAGTGGTCGCCAGCTCGAATTGATTCAGTGGTTCGATCGGCTCGGCGCCAGCCGGCTGGCGGTCTGCAGGATGTTCGCCGGGAGCAAACAAACGGTCGTCGATATCCATGTACAGCCCACCTTCCTCGTTGAGTAGCGGATAGCGCAGCACATCTGCCGCCGAAGCGTAGTTGCGGGCGACCCCGCCGTTGCCCTGCAGAGCGGCTTCGTACTGGCGGTAGGCGGGTGACCTGCGGAATGTGGCAAAGAATGGCTGTTCCTCCAGAGGCAACACGCGCAGGCTCGGTGCCTGCTCCGTCAATTGCCGCAGATTGCCGCTGAAGGCATCGCTGTCGGCGCTGGAGAGATACAGACGGAACGCCCAGCCGCTGCGTTCAACCCTGGTCGCGTTGTTGGCAATGTTGCTCAACAGCTGAGGCGGAATCGGGTCGTTGCCCACCCAGACACTCAAGACTTGTCTGGGGATCGGCTGCAGGCTGTCGGCAGTCGGCAGTGGCAACTGGACCGGCAACTCGAGATCCACCCCCAGCGCGCGCAAGGTGCGCATGCGCGTTGCATCGCTGACCGTTCGCGTGGCGCGGTCGACCGAGATCAGGTCGCGCCCCTGTGTGGGGGCGGTCATGTAGGTGGGATTGACCTCGTTGAGATCGCTTCCGGTAATGAACGCATCCTGCTCGACGTCATACAGCACCTCGATCGAGTAGCCATAGAGTGAGGCTTGCAGCGTATCTGGCTCGCCGGTGTAGTGGGAGGTCCTGATCACCGCACCTGCCACGTTGTCGTCACCACCTGGCAACGGCGCAATGGTGTTGTCGCTGCGGAAGAACTCACTGGCATCTGCCGGCGGCAGCCGTGGCGGGTCGAGCGGGCTGAGCGGATATCCCCACTGCTCGTTGATCCGGCTGGGCCTGACGAAGCGATCCTGCTTGAAGGCGAACAACAGCGGCTTGTCGCTGGCCAACTGCTCGACCAGCGGCAGGGCATTGAGCAGGCCGAACTCGGCGGCGCTGACGCCTTCGGCTTGCTCCTGTAGTGACTTGCCGTTGATCGCCTGATCAAGGCCCAGGCCGAACTGGGCAACGCCACCTATGGCAAACAACGGCCACAGTTCAGGCACTGCCAGCGCCAGTGGGGCCAGGTAAGTCAAGGTTGAATCCAGATACCCGCGCCATCTGGCCTTGCTCACATCGCTGTCGCTTTTGATCAGGAAGTCGGCATCCTGGAAGCTGCGTTGGCGATAACGCTTGGCCAGCGTTGCAAATAAAGGGCCTTCAAGGCGCGGGCTGTAGGTTTTACCTTTGTAATTGACGTAATCGCGCGGCGGCCAAGGGCCTGCTGTGGTGAAACCAGGGCGATTGGCGTCCAGAGGTAGTACTTGCGGGTAGGCTCCAAGGCCTTCCAGCGCCGTGCTCAGACCGCTGAAACTGAGGCCATCCGGCGTGTCTGCCTGATTGAAGTGGGCCTGCAGCGCCAGGCGTTTGGCTGGATCCTGGCATTGCTGTGCAAACCAGTCCTGTAACTCGCCGTGGGAGGCAAACTCGTGCAGCGGTGAGGTGTTGCCGGGGATGTACAGCAGGACTCGGTCGACATCCCTGCGTTTGAAGCAGACGAGGTCCGTGGCGGGGTAGCCGTAGACGTTGAGTATCCGCGCCTGCACGGTTGCCGGGGCGGTTTCTTCCAGTCTTGCCACTTGCCAGGCGAGCCTGACCGCGTCCTCGCTCAGGCTGCCCTCGGCCGCCTGTTTGTTGCAGGCGGCGATGAAGTTCAGCTTAAGACATTGGCCAAATTCTTCCAGATGCTGGCGCCAGTAGCTTTTCAGCGTTGCGGTGTAGTGTGTGTGAAAGTCCAGATCCCAGACAAAAGCCTGCAAGTCCTGCATCTGCACAGGAATGTGCGTGGCGTGTTCATAGGTTTGTGGCTGGGTCCGGCGAAAGATGCCGCTGAACACGTAGTAGTTGATCGCGCCCGGCTGATGCGGAGGACGCAGTTTGTCGACCAGGCGGATGATGCGATCCGAACCCGCCGGCTGATTGTCTTCGAGCATGTGCGGCAGCGCGTTGTTTTCAGGTGCTTGGTAGTTGCAGAGCAAGGCCTCGGTCAAGCTGAGTTTCTGCGCTACCACGCCGGTCCAGCCATAATCGGCGCCCAGCTGATAATGCAAGGTCACCACGTCGAGCTGTTCCGGCGGATGCTGGATGCCCTTGGCTTGCAGCCATTGACGCAGTTCGGCGGTGGCCGCGCGGTCTGCACGCGGTAGTTTGGCAAGATGGTCGCGGACGAACTGGATGCCGTCCTGGCCGAGGTTGGGGATGGGCATGATGCAGGCCTCAGAGAATTGAGGCACGACGGTGACTGAACTGTGCTGTCAGCCAGCGTTAATTATGTCTGCTGGCAGGTCCCCTAGCTGTATTTCAGCCACGTTTGGCCGGCGGCGCCAGCAGGGCAGTGGGCGGGGTGATGTCGCGCGGTGTCGCATCAGCCTCGGCAAACCCGACCGGGACCTTGCCGCGTAGCTGCCAGGCAAAGGCAATGATCTCGGCGATGGTCAGGTACAGCGCCTCGGGGATCTGCTCGCCCAGTTCCAGGCGTGCCAGCAGCCGCACCAGTTCGGCGTTCTCGTAGATGGGCACGTCGTGCTCGCGGGCAATCGCCAGGATCGCCTCAGCCAGCTCATCGTCACCTTTTGCGCTCAATGTCGGTGCCTGTTGACCGTCATAGCTCAGGGCAATGGCCTGACGTGATTGCTTGTCACTCATGCGGTCTCATCCACCCAGCGTTGTTCGACACGTGTTTTCGGACCCTGTGGCGGCGTGCCAGTGTGGCATTGCAGGTCACCGACTTCGAGACCGCGATCAAGCAGGCGTGTGCGCAAACTGCCCAGTTGGCTGTCGATCAATTGCGCGGTCTGCGCAAGCTCCGCCCACAATTGCCCGGACAAGCGGCCCTGACTGAGCTGCGCCTGCACCTGCAACGGGCCGAGCGGCGGCAGGTCGAAGGCCAGCTCGATGCGCCACAACGACTCGAGCGGATCGCGTTGCTCGCGCTGGCCGTCAGCCTGTTGCTGCGGGGTTTCTTCGCGCTGCAGCTTGGCTTGCAAAGGGATGAACTCCTGGCCGTGGCGGATCGGGATTTCGGCCTGCCAGGTGGTCTGCAGGTTACCGTTTTCGCTCACACCGGTCTGTTGCAGGCTGCTCAGGGCGTGGCTCTGCAAGCGCGACACGGCAGCCGCAGCCAGACGCAGCAGTTGCTCCAGATCGCCTTCCTGCTCCAGGCTCTGCAGCAACCGTGACGGTAGCGGGAAACTGCCTGGTTGCGGTCGGGGGCTGACCCGGTCAAGCATGCCCAGTGCACTGCGGGCGAAGCCGGGCATCACCTGCGCCAAAGTATTGGCAGCAACGGTGGGGTTGCTCATGGGGTTGGCGGCGTTCGGCAGCGCCTGCGCAACCAGCCTGATCAACTGCGCTTTGAGGTCTGGGGCGATACCCGCAGGCAAACCGGCCAACAGCTTCGCCTCAAGAAAACCACCACTGTTACTCAATGCCTGCGCCACGCCTTTGGGATCGCTGAGCTGGCGCGCATCCGGCAGGCTAGCCAGCAGGCGCTCGGCGCTGGCGCGCAGTAGGCTGCCCGTGTCGGGATCGCTGGCGAGCTGCTGCAATGCGCTGAGCACACCGGGCAGCGAAGCTTGCCGAGCCTGCTGGTTGGCCAGTTGCTGGCTGATCAGCAACTGATCCTGACGCCCGCTCAACGGCACGAAGCGCAGTGACTGGTCGCCCTGCACCAAAGCGCTGAGCAGGCTGCCCACCGGCAACGGGCGCGGGCTGTCGATACTCAGGGTGGCGCCGGCCTGGCTGCTGTTGAGCAGGCTGACCAACGCGCGAAAACTGGCAGTTTCACCGGGGTTGACTGGCAATGCCTGGTTGCTCAGGACCTTGCCCTGCAGCAGGGTACCGATCGGCACCTGGCTGGTGTCGAGGCGGGTGAGGGTGCTGACATTGTTGGCGTTGGCTTGCTGCACCATGACTGCCAGGCGATTGCTGTCGGCCTGGCTCAGCAGCAGCTGGCTGCCCGGAGCCAATGGTTGGCTGGCGGTGGTCTGGACCTGGGTCTGAGTACCGTTGGCGGCAGTCAGGCGCAGCAGCAACTGGAAGTCGACGCCAAGCTGGCGCAGCGACATGACCTCGGCCTTGGCAGTCTCGCCGGGCGCGATCAGCCCGGGCTGCGGTTGCAGCAGGCGCAGCAGTTCGCCGGTCATGGCAGCTTTGGCTGCCTGCGGGGCGATTGCGCTTTGTGCGCCGAGACTATTGATTTCAGTCATGATTGTATACAACCTGTCGAAGCAGCCCTCTTGGCAGCGCGGCGGCGCGTGTAATAATGCCGGCCACGCCGCCCACCACTGTCAGTATAACGGCAGGCCAGGGGGCGACTTGAGACTCAGGCTCCACACAGAATAAGGCGGTACCGTGACCCTTGACCTTCGAGCCACCGGCCTGGCGTGCGAGCGCGACTGGCGCCTGCTGTTTGAACACCTGGATTTTCAGCTGGGCCCAGGCGACATGCTGCAGATCAGCGGCCCCAACGGCAGCGGCAAAACCAGCCTGCTGCGGCTGTTGGCCGGGCTGATGCAGCCCACCGCCGGGCAGATCCAGCTCAATGGCCAGCCGTTGGCCGAGCAGCCGCAGGCACTGGCCAGCGTCCTGCTGTGGATCGGTCATGCGGCGGGCATCAAGGATTTGCTCACGGCCGAAGAGAACCTCGCCTGGCTCTGCGCGCTACATCAGCCGGCCAGTGTCGAGGCGATCTGGCAGGCCCTGGCCGCAGTCGGCCTGCGCGGTTTTGAAGATGTGCCCTGCCACACCCTGTCTGCCGGCCAGCAGCGGCGGGTGGCGCTGGCGCGGCTGTACCTGGCCGGGCCGCCACTGTGGATTCTCGATGAGCCGTTCACCGCCCTCGACAAACAGGGCGTTGCGCAGCTTGAAGCGCACCTGGCCGCGCATTGCGAGGCGGGCGGCACAGTGGTGTTGACCACGCACCACAGTCTCACGCTCAAGCCTGCCGGCTACCGTGAACTGAATGTGGGGCAGTGGGCCGCATGAGTGTATTCGTCCTGTTGTTGCGCCGCGAAGCGCGCCTGCTGTTCCGCCGCCCGGCCGAGCTGGCCAACCCGTTGGTGTTTTTCGCCATTGTGGTGGCGTTGTTCCCCCTTGCCGTCGGCCCCGAGACGCAATTGTTGCAAACCTTGTCGCCTGGCCTGGTCTGGGTAGCCGCGCTGCTTGCGGTACTGCTGTCGTTGGACGGCTTGTTTCGCAGCGATTTTGAAGACGGCTCGCTGGAGCAATGGGTGCTGTCGCCGCATCCACTGGCGTTGTTGGTGCTGGCCAAGGTGCTGGCGCATTGGATCTTTTCCGGGCTGGCGCTGGTATTGTTGGCGCCGCTGCTGGCGCTGATGCTGGGCCTGCCGTCGAGCTGCCTGCCGGTGCTGCTGGCCTCGCTGCTGCTGGGCACGCCGGTGCTGAGCCTGCTCGGTGCAGTAGGCGCGGCACTGACCGTGGGCCTCAAACGCGGTGGTTTGTTACTGGCGCTACTGATTTTGCCGTTGTATATCCCAGTATTGATCCTGGGCAGTGGCGCCTTGCAAGCGGCGTTGCAGAATATGCCCGCCACTGGCCACCTGTTGTGGCTGGCCAGCCTGACTGCCCTGGCTGTGACCCTGGCACCCTTTGCGATAGCGGCCGGCCTGAAGATCAGCGTCGGCGAATAACGAGATCTGGGCCTACGGCAGAATGCTCAAGGCCCAGCCAAGACCGGATGTACCTGATGAAAATAAGCTGGACGTGGTTCCACAAGCTCGGCTCGCCCAAATGGTTCTACGCCATCAGCGGGCGCATGCTGCCCTGGCTGACGGTGGCCGCTGTGCTGTTGCTGACAGTCGGCATGGTCTGGGGCCTGGCCTTTGCGCCGCAGGACTATCAGCAGGGCAACAGCTTCCGCATCATCTATATCCATGTGCCGGCGGCCATGCTGGCGCAGTCATGCTATGTGCTGCTGGCGGTGGCTGGTGTGGTCGGGCTGGTGTGGAAGATGAAGATCGCCGACGTTGCCCTGCAGTGCGCGGCGCCCATCGGCGCCTGGATGACCGCCGTGGCGCTGGTCACCGGGGCCATCTGGGGCAAGCCGACCTGGGGTAGCTGGTGGGTCTGGGATGCGCGCCTAACGTCGATGCTGATCCTGCTTTTTCTATACTTCGGCATCATTGCGCTGGGCCAGGCGATCAGTAATCGTGACAGCTCGGCCAAGGCTTGTGCGGTGCTGGCGATCGTGGGCGTGATCAACATCCCGATCATCAAGTATTCGGTGGAGTGGTGGAACACCCTGCACCAGGGCGCGACTTTCACCCTCACCGAAAAGCCGGCGATGCCCGCAGAAATGTGGCTGCCGCTGCTGCTCACCGGGCTTGGCTTCTACTGCTTCTTCGGCGCTGTGCTGCTGCTGCGCATGCGCCTTGAGGTGCTCAAGCGCGAGGCCCGCGCCAGCTGGGTACGTGAAGAAGTGCTGAACAGCCTGGGGCGGAGGGCAGCATCGTGAGTTTTGCCTCGTTCAGCGAGTTTCTCGCCATGGGCCACCACGGCTTGTACGTATGGTCGGCCTACGGCATTTGCCTGGCAGTGCTGGCGCTCAATGTCGCCGCACCACTGTTGGCCCGCCGTCGTTATCTGCAAGAAGAGGCGCGTCGTCTGCGCCGGGAGAACAATCAGTGAATCCGCAGCGCAAGAAACGCCTGTTGCTCATCGGCGCCCTGCTGGTCGGGGTCGGCGTCGCCGTTGGCTTTGCCCTGAGTGCCCTGCAGCAGAACATCAACCTGTTCTACACCCCGACCCAGATCGCCACCGGCGAAGCGCCGCTGGACACGCGCATTCGCGCCGGTGGCATGGTCGAGAAGGGCTCGGTGCAGCGCTCGGCTGACTCGCTCGACGTGCGCTTTGTGGTCACCGACTTCAACAAGTCGGTGCCGATCACCTATCGCGGCATCCTGCCGGACCTGTTCCGTGAAGGGCAGGGCATCGTTGCCTTGGGCAAGCTCAATGCCGATGGCGTGGTGGTGGCGGATGAAGTGCTGGCCAAGCACGATGAAAAGTACATGCCGCCTGAGGTGACCAAAGCACTCAAGGAAAGCGGCCAGGCGGCCAGCGGCGCGGAGCAGAAGCCATGAATGCTGCCCTGATAGTGCCCGAACTGGGTCAGTTGGCGATGATCCTGGCGATCTGTTTCGCCGTGGTTCAGGCCAGCGTGCCGCTGCTCGGCGCCTGGCGCGGCGACAGCCTGTGGATGAGCCTGGCGCGACCTGCCGCCTGGGGCCAGTTCGCTTTTCTGGTGTTTGCGTTCGGCTGCCTTACCCATGCGTTCATGACCGACAATTTCTCGGTAGCGTACGTTGCCAGCAACTCCAATACCGCTTTGCCGTGGTACTACAAATTCAGCGCAGTGTGGGGCGCGCATGAAGGCTCGTTGCTGCTGTGGGCATTGATTCTGGGCGGCTGGACCTTCGCCGTGTCGGTGTTCTCGCGCCAGTTGCCACAAGTCATGCTCGCCCGCGTACTGGCGGTGATGGGCATGATCAGCGTGGGCTTCTTGTCGTTCCTGATCGTCACCTCCAACCCGTTCCAGCGCCTGTTGCCGCAGGTGCCGGGCAACGGCCGTGACCTCAACCCGCTGCTGCAGGACTTTGGCCTGATCGTCCATCCGCCAATGCTGTACATGGGCTACGTCGGCTTCTCGGTGGCCTTCGCCTTCGCTATCGCCGCCTTGCTCGGTGGCCGCCTGGATGCCGCCTGGGCGCGCTGGTCGCGGCCATGGACCATCGTCGCCTGGGCGTTCCTCGGGGTCGGTATCACCTTGGGCTCGTGGTGGGCGTACTACGAACTTGGCTGGGGCGGCTGGTGGTTCTGGGACCCGGTCGAAAACGCCTCGTTCATGCCCTGGCTGGTGGGCACCGCGCTGATCCACTCGCTGGCCGTCACGGAAAAACGCGGCGTGTTCAAGAGCTGGACGGTATTGCTGGCGATCGCCGCATTCTCGTTGAGCCTGCTCGGCACCTTCCTGGTGCGCTCCGGCGTGCTGACCTCGGTGCACGCCTTTGCCGCCGACCCGGAGCGCGGTGTATTCATCCTGATCTTCCTGCTGTTTGTCGTGGGTGGCTCGCTGACCCTGTTCGCTCTGCGCGCGCCGGTGGTGAAAAGCCAGGTCGGCTTTGCCCTGTGGTCGCGAGAAACATTGCTGCTGGCCAACAACCTGGTGCTGGTGGTGGCTGCATCGATGATTCTGCTGGGTACGCTGTACCCACTGGTGCTCGATTCCCTGACCGGGGCCAAACTGTCGGTCGGCCCGCCGTATTTCGATGCGCTGTTCCTGCCGTTGATGGCATTGCTGATGGTGGTGCTCGGGATCGGCGTGCTGGTGCGCTGGAAGGACACGCCGGGCAAATGGCTGGCGGGCATGCTCACACCGGTATTGATTGGCAGCGCAATTCTGGCGCCGATTGCCGGGCTGATTGCCGATGACTTCGACTGGCCGGCGCTGGCGACCTTTGCCCTGGCGGCGTGGGTAGTGCTCGCCGGCCTGCGCGACATCTTCGACAAGACCCGCCACAAAGGCCTGGGCAAGGGCGTGCGCGGCCTGTCCCGCAGCTATTGGGGCATGCAGGTCGCGCATCTGGGCCTGGCTGTGTGCGCCCTGGGCGTGGTGCTGTCGAGCAACAACAGCGCCGAGCGCGACCTGCGCATGGCGCCGGGCGAGACGGTCGAGCTTGGCGGCTATCACTTCCTGTTCGAAGGCGCCAAGCACTTCGAAGGGCCAAACTTCATCTCCGACCGTGGCACCGTGCGGGTTTCCAAGGACGGTCGCGAGGTCAGCGTGCTGCACCCCGAGAAGCGTCTGTACACCGTGCAGCAGTCGATGATGACCGAGGCCGGGATCGATGCCGGTTTCACCCGCGACCTCTACGTGGCCCTCGGCGAGCCGCTGGAAAACGGCGCCTGGGCCGTGCGCGTGCACATCAAACCGTATGTTCGCTGGATCTGGCTGGGCGGTCTGCTGACCGGCCTGGGCGGGCTACTGGCAGCCTTCGACCGGCGTTACCGGGTCAAGGTCAAGAGCCGCGTGCGTGAAGCCCTCGGCGCGACTGGAGCAACTGCATGAAGCGTTGGATGATGGTCCTGCCGTTGGCGGTGTTTCTACTGCTGGCGGTGTTTCTCTACAAGGGCTTGTTCCTCAAGCCCGATGAGCTGCCGTCGGCGATGATCGGCAAGCCATTCCCGGCCTTCTCGCTGGCCTCCACCCAAGGCGAGCGCAGCCTGACCCAGGCCGACCTGCTCGGCCGGCCGGCGCTGGTCAACGTGTGGGCCACCTGGTGCCCGTCGTGCAAGGTTGAGCATCCTTACCTGAACACGCTGGCCGAGCAGGGCGTGGTCATCCATGGCGTCAACTACAAGGACGATAACGCTGCGGCGTTGAAGTGGCTCGCCGAGTTCCACAATCCGTATCAGCTGGATATCCGCGACGAACAGGGCACTCTGGGTCTGGACCTTGGTGTGTATGGTGCGCCGGAGACCTTTCTGATCGATGCCAAGGGTATCATCCGCTACAAGCACGTCGGCATCGTCGATGCCACGGTCTGGCGCGAGCAGCTGGCGCCGCTGTACCAGGGCCTGGTCGATGAGGCCAAGCCATGAAGCGCTGGTTGGCAGCAGCCGTGCTCGGCCTGAGCCTAGTGAGCGTGGCCAAGGCCGCGATCGACACCTATCAGTTTCGTGACGACGCCGAGCGCGAGCGCTATCAGCAACTGACCAAGGAGCTGCGCTGCCCCAAGTGTCAGAACCAGGACATCGCTGACTCCAATGCGCCGATTGCCGCCGACCTGCGTCGGGAGATCTTCCGCATGCTCGGCGAAGGCCAGAGCAATCAGCAGATCGTTGCCTTCATGGTTGATCGCTATGGCGACTTCGTCCGTTACAAACCGGCCTTGAGCGGGCGCACCTGGCTGCTCTGGTTCGGCCCGGCAATTCTGCTGGCGGGGGGCTTTGTCATGTTGGCGGTGATTGTCCGCCGGCGCCGGCAGCCGGTGGCAAGCGGCAGCGCGCAGCTGTCGGTGGAAGAACGCGAACGTCTCGCCAAACTGTTGGATAAAGAAGCTACCCATGACTGAATTCTGGCTTGGCGCGGGCCTGTTGTTGCTCGCCGCCCTCGGCTTTCTGCTGATCCCGATCCTGCGTGGCCGTGGCCGCCAGCAGGAACAAGACCGTACCGCCCTGAACGTGGCGCTGTATCAGGAGCGTGTCGCCGAACTGAGCGCGCAGCAGGCTGCCGGCGTACTCGATGCCGAGCAACTGGCCAGCGGCCGTGATGAAGCCGCGCGGGAACTGCTGGCCGATACCGAAGGCGCCGGCGAACCGCGCCAGGGTCATCTGGGGCGGGCGGTACCGCTGTTGGCAGCGTTGCTGGTGCCGGTGATGGCGGTGGGGCTGTATCTGCATTTTGGTGCGGCGGACAAGGTCGAGCTGACCCGTGAGTTTGCCCAGGCACCGAAAACCATGGACGAGATGACCAGCCGCCTCGAGCGCGCGGTGCAGGCCCAGCCGGATTCAGCTGAAGGCCTGTACTTCCTCGGTCGTGCGTACATGGCTGACCAGCGCCCGGCTGATGCGGCGAAGATCTTCGAGCGTGCCGTTGCCCTTGCTGGTCGCCAGCCAGAGCTGCTCGGGCAGTGGGCCCAGGCGCTGTACTTTGCTGCCGACAAACAATGGAGCGCACAGCTGCAGGAGCTTACCGACGAAGCGCTCAAGGCTGACCCCAAGGAAGTCACCAGCCTCGGCCTGCGCGGCATCGCCGCGTTCGAAGGCGAACGCTACCAGGAGGCCATCGACTACTGGCAGCGCCTGCTGGCGCAATTGCCTGAGGGTGATGCCTCGCGCGCCGCGTTGCAGGGCGGTATCGATCGCGCCGCCGACAAGCTCAGCGCCGCGCCAGGCAAAGCGGCCGCACCAGCTGTATCACCCGCGCGCTTGCAGGTACGGGTCGAGCTGGCCACAGCGCTGCAGGGCAAGGTTCAGCCGAGCGACACGGTGTTCATCTTCGCCCGCGCCAAAAGCGGCCCGCCGATGCCGTTGGCGGCCAAGCGGGTGACGGTGGGCCAGCTGCCGATCGAAGTTGAACTGTCAGACGCTGATGCCATGATGGCGCAGATGAAACTGTCCGATTTTGCCGAAGTCCAACTGGTTGCACGGGTGTCCCGCGCAGGCCAGCCGACTCATGGCGAATGGATCGGCCAGAGCGCGCCGATGAGCAATCGCACGCCGGGCATTCAGCACCTGACAATCGACAGCCCTGACCAATAAGAGAGCCCACCATGAAGCATGCCGTCCGCTTGACCCTGATCACCCTGGCCCTGGGTCTGTCTGCGTGTACGGTGCGCGAGCCAGTCCAGCAGCCGCTGCCACCGGTCGAAGGCGTGCCGCCGCGCCAAGGGCCGGCGGTCACGCCATTGCCGGGTAGCAAGCCGGGTACGCAGCCGAGCAAGCCAACCGCAGCGCCGAAGGCCATGCCGCGCACTTCGGCCAGCTTCGCGCCACCGCCAGGTGGTGCCAGCCACTGGGACCCGAAAATGGGCGTGTATGTGCTGGAGAAAAAACCCAACACCTTCTACCGTCAGCGCACCTATTACCGCTATGACGGCGGCTGGAGCTGGTCGCTGAGCCCGGAAGGTCCATGGCAGGAAACCGACAGCAGCGGTGTGCCGGGTGGCCTGGGTCGCGCCTTCGCGCAATAAGCATCTGCAGCACCTCTCTACCAGGGCCGGTACAGTACAGTTGAAGGGCAATTCTTCGATTGACTGTACTTGCCCCTGACCCCGCATAATCCCTCCTCGCATAGAGCCGGAGGGTGCATGAGCAAGACAGTCCTGGTACTGGTTGAAACCGTCGACGATTACCTGCCGCTGCTGGAGCAGGCGGGCTATCGACTGATTCGTGCGCCGAATGCGCAGCTGCGCGCTGCGGCCATCGCTCAGCAGGCCGATGAGATCGACGCGGTGCTCACCCGCGGCCCACTTGGTCTGACTGCCAGCGAGATTCAGGCGCTGCCACACTTGCAGATCATCTGTGTGATCGGTGCCGGCTATGAACAGGTCGATCTGACCGCCGCTGCAGCTCGTGGCATCACCGTCACCAACGGCGCCGGCGCCAACGCTGCAGCAGTCGCCGATCACAGCCTGGCCCTGCTGCTGGCCTTGTTGCGCAATATCCCCAACGCTGACGCAAGCACTCGCCGCGGTGAGTGGAACCGGGTGATCAGCCCGTCGGTGTCGGGCAAGCGCCTGGGCATCATCGGCCTCGGTGCTGTTGGCCAGGCGATTGCCAAACGCGCGTCGCTGGGCTTCGACATGCCGGTCAGCTACCACAGCCGTACACCTCGTAAAGAGCTTGCCTACACCTGGTACGACAGCCCGCTGCGTCTGGCCGAGGCGGTCGACATCCTCGTGATTGCTACACCCGGCGGCGCTGCGACGCAGCATCTGGTCGACGCCGATGTGCTCAAAGCACTCGGTGCAGAGGGCTACCTGGTCAATATCGCCCGCGCCAGTGTGGTCGACAGCGCCGCCTTGCTCGAGGCGCTGGAGCAGGGCTGGATCGCTGGCGCGGCACTCGATGTATTCGACGACGAACCCAATGTACCCGACGCCTTCAAGGCACTCGGCAACACCGTGCTGACCCCGCATGTGGCCGGGCAGTCGCCCGAGGCCGCACGCGATACGGTGACCCTGGTGCTGCGCAATCTGCAGGCGTTTTTTGCTGGCGAACCGGTGCTGACCCCCGTTCGCAGCTGAATTTTTACCCGGCCAGTCATGGACAGTGGAGCTTATTGCATGCAACTCGAGATCTTTCAGGTAGACGCTTTTTCCAGCAAACCTTTCGGCGGTAACGCGGCAGCAGTGATCCCGCTGGAGCAGTGGCTGGACGATGCCACCCTGCAGCGCATCGCCGAAGAGAACAACCTGTCCGAGACTGCCTACTTCGTCAAGCACGGCGACGGCTACCAGCTGCGTTGGTTTACCCCGGCGGTGGAAGTCGACCTGTGCGGGCACGCCACCCTGGCCTCGGCCTGGGTGTTGTTCGAGCAACTTGGCGAGCAGGCTGAGGTGCTGCGCTTCAGTACCCGCAGCGGCGAGCTGCGGGTCAGCCGTGGCGCTGACGGCATGCTGGAAATGGACTTTCCGGCCAAGCAACCGCAGCCGGTAGCGACCCCGCCAGGCTTGCTGGAGGCGCTCGGTCTGGACAGCGCACGTGAGGTGTACCGCAGCGATGACTACCTGGTGGCGATTGACGACGTGTCGTTGATCGAGACCCTGCGCCCGGACTTCGCCGCGTTGGCAGCCTTCGATGTGCGCGGTATTGCGGTGACTGCGCCGGGCCGCGGCTTTGACTTCGTCACCCGCTGGTTCGGCCCTCGGGTGGGCGTCAACGAAGATCCGGTGACCGGGTCGGCGCACACTTCGCTGGCACCGTACTGGGCGCAGCGTCTGGACCAAAGCAGCCTGCGCTGCGAGCAGGGCGGTGCGCGCAAAGGCCAGTTGCACTGTGAGGTGCTCGGCAACGGCCGGGTTATCATCAGCGGCCACGGCGCGCTGTACCTCAAGGGCAGCGTGTTCATCTGAGTGCAGCGCAGCTTTTCCAAGGAGCTTCATGAACAACGAATTACAGATCACCGACCTGCTCGAAGGCGACGGCAAGGCTGTGGTCAAGGGCGCATTGATCACCACCCAGTACACCGGCTGGCTGGCCGATGGCAGCGAGTTTGATTCCTCCTGGTCGCGCGGTAAGCCGTTCCAGTGCGTGATCGGCAGCGGCCGGGTGATCAAAGGCTGGGATCAGGGCCTGATGGGCATGCGTGTCGGCGGCAAGCGCAAGCTGCAGGTGCCGGCGCACCTGGCCTACGGCGAGCGCAGCGTCGGCGCGATTCCGGTCAATTCCGACCTGACCTTCGAGATCGAATTGCTCGAAGTGCTGACCCGCGACGACTGAAACTGTAACAACTTCACCCGGCAAGTTTGCCCCGGCGAATGAATTTCGTTCACATTTCTAGGTCAAGATGGTCCCGCTTGCACGGCTGGCTCGCCAGCCTGTGCAGATGATCACGAAATGCAGGCACGGACGCCTTCCTTCTTTTGTCGGATGAGTCCATCGCCATGAAGTTGCTGCAGTCCTTGCGACGCCGTCATCTCTACCTTGCCACTGCGTTTGCGGCAGTCCTGGTGCCCCTGACCTATGCCGTGGTGCACAACCATGAAGAGCCGGTCGATGGCACCCAGACTCTGGTGTTTCTGCGCCACGCAGAGAAGCCTGGCGAAGGTCTTGGCCAGCTGAATTGCCAGGGTCTGAATCGGGCCATCGAGTTGGCCAGTGTGCTGCCGGAGCGGTTCGGCGATGCCGATTATGTCTTCGCTGCCAACCCCTCGCGGCACGTCGAAGAGGGTAGCCAAGATCAGCGCTACAGCTACATTCGCCCGCTGATGACCATCAGCCCCAGCGCCATTCGCCTCGGTCTGCCGGTCAATATCGACTTCGGCGCCAATGACTACGACGAGCTGGCCGATGAGTTGCTGACCGATAAGTACCGCAACGCCACCGTCTACACCGCCTGGTCGCACGGTTACCTGCCTGATCTGATCAATGCCGTGGCCGGCAAGGCCCTGGGTGACGAGCGAGTCATCACCGAGGACTGGAGCAACGAGGATTTCGACAGTTTGTATGTGATTACCCTGACCTGGCACGACGGCAAGGCGAGCATGCTCAGCCGTAACGTGCGTCAGGGTCTGGATGGTGGCAACAAGGCCTGCCCGACCTGAGCCGGGCAGGGCTGATCAGCGGCCCAGGCGCATTGGCCAGCCGACGACTTTTTTCACCCGCGGGGTCGCGTAGGTGCGTACCTTGGAGGTGCTCAGGCCAAGCCGCACCAGCGACTCGGCAATGGTTACCGCAGCGCTGACACCATCCACCACCGGCACCCCGGTGCGCTGGCGAATCTGCTCGTCGAGGCCGGCCATGCCGCCGCAACCAAGGCAGATCACCTCGGCTTTGTCTTCGCGCACAGCGCGCTCGGCCTGTTCGACGATGGCGTCCACCGCCCGTTGCGGATTCTCTTCAAGCTCCAGCACCGCCAGGCCGCTGGCGCGCACCGAGGCGCAGCGGTCATACAGCCCGGAGAGTTTCAGGCGATCTTCGATCAGCGGTACGGTGCGGTCCAGGGTGGTTACCACCGAGTAGGCGTGGCCGAGGTACATGGCGGTGCTGGCGGCGGCGTCGGTGATGTCTACCACTGGCACATCGAGCAACTCCTGCAGCCCCTCGCGGCCATGCTCGCCGTAGCCTGCCTGGATCACCGCATCATAGGGCTGGTCGTAAGCCAACACGCGGTCCATCACGGCGATGGCCGCCAGATAACTTTCGAAATTGCCCTCCACCGACTCGGCGCCAAAGTACGGCGTCAGACCGACGATCTCGGTGCCTGGCGCGGCGACGCTGCGGGCTTGCTCGGCAATAGCCTCGGTGATGGCTGCGGTAGTGTTGACGTTGACGATAAGAATGCGCATGCAGATTCTTCCTTGATCAATGGCTGCTGTGGTCGACGGCGATGCACTCGCCGCTGACGTCGTGGTATTGGCGATTGCGCGGGGCAATCAGCAGGTACAGCGCAGCCGCGATGCCCGCACCGATCAACCAGGAGAACGGCGCCACGCCGTGGAAGTTGGGTACCAGCGCAAGGATGATGGCCAGCAGCGCCGCCGGTGCGAAGGCCGCCATCGCCCGCCAGTTGATGCCGCGGGTGTAGTGATAGGCGCCAGCCGGGTTCTCGCTGTACAGCTCAGGCACGTTGATCTGGCCTTTGCGCAGCAACCAGTAGTCGGCCATGATCACCCCGTACAGCGGGCCGAGCAGGGCGCCCAGGCCGGACAGGAAGTAGACGATCACCAGTGGGCTGTTGTAGAGGTTCCACGGCAGGATCAGTACCGCCAGCGTGGCGCTGATCAGGCCGGCGCGGCGGAAGTTCAGGTGGCGCGGGGCGAGGTTGCTCAGGACAAATGCAGGGGCGACGAAGTTGGCCATGATGTTCACCGCGACGGTGACGATCAGGAACGCCAGGCAACCCAGTACCAGAAACAGCGTATTAGGGATGGTCGCAACGATCTGGGTGGGGCTGTCGATGATGTGGCCGTTGATCTTGAACTGTGCACCGCTGAGCACCACGGTGATCACAGCGAACACCAGGATGTTCACTGGCAGGCCCCAGAAGTTGCCGACGCGGATGGTCTTGCGGCACGGCGATGAGCGGGCGAAGTCGCAGAAGTTCAGCACCAGGGTGCCGTAGATCGCCAGCCACAAGGCGCCACCGGCAAAGATATTGCGCCACATTTCGTATCCGGTCAGCGGCTCGGCCACCGACCAGGCGATGCGTGTGTCGGCCTGGAAGTACATCCAACCGGCCAGGCTCGCGACTGTCAGCAGAATCACTGGGCCGGCGAAGCCTTCATAGCGGCGCACCATTTCCATGCCGTAGGCAAGGATCACCAGCTGCACCAGCCAGATCGCGACGAAGCACACCCAGCCCAGGCTCGACAGGCCAAGGATGCTGTCTTGATCGTATGCGGCCACCTGCGGCCAGATGGCGGTGAGCAATACCCGCAGTACCACCGAGGCGAGATAGGTCTGGATACCGAACCAGGCGATGGCGATCACGGCGCGAATCAATGCCGGCAACTGTGCGCCGTGGATGCCGAAGGCGATGCGGCTGATGACCGGGAAGGGCACACCCGTCTTCTGCCCCATGTAGCCAGACAGGTTCATGAAGAAGTACACCAGCACTGCGCCGATCGCCAGCGACAGGAGAATCTGCCAGCCACCCAGGCCGAGCGCGAACAGGCCCATGGCGAACGAGTAGTTGGCGATGTTGTGCACATCGTTGGTCCACAGCGCGAAGATGCTGTAACCGCCCCAGCGTCGGCCCTCGAGACGGGTCGGCGCGAGGTCGCGGTTGTGCAGGCGCGGGCTGAGTTCGAGGGCCGGCGATGCGCCGGTCAAGGTTGACGGCTGGGCGGTGCTGGCGACGGATAGTTCAGGGGCAAGGTCGAGGCTGCTACTCATTCCGGCGGCTCCTGATGCGCAGTTTGCAGTGAGGGGCGAGAGTGCACGGTCTCGTCTGGTCACGGCTGAACCTTGGCATCACTGGGTTCTGGAGGCTGCGGCCTGCTTGGGGCAGGCGCTGCGCGTTGTTGTGTATTTAGGTTTTGTTCAAGTTGTATACAAAACACAAGCACAGCAAAGCCAGTTCCATGCCATCGGGTGTGCAAGTTCACAAATTGCAGTTCCGTGAACTCTTTATTTAAATCGCTAACTTACTGAATTGAATTGTTTATAAGTTGACCGTTTGAACAATTTAAATTTTTTACCAAGTTGGTTTGCTGATCAATCGGTCAAATTATCTCGCGCCGCGCGTGTAACGTCTTGGTGCTGTGCTTCCCAGAAGTGCACACAAAAATGGCACCTTAGGTGACAATTCTGTGTACAAGAAATAAGCAGCACAATCTGGCCGTGCCGGTCTGCAGGAAAGCCGCTCACCCGGCCATTGGCGGCAGGCGGCGTTTCACCGGGCTCTTCTTGATGATCGCGGTGTTGGTTTCGGCCAGGACATTGATGCGGTCGAGCAAGCTGTCCAGTTGCTCCATCGAGCGCACATGCAGGCGGGCGATAAAGCAGTCCTCGCCGGTCACCTTGTCGCACTCGGTGAACTCGGCAATCGCGATGATCTGGCGCTCGACTTCCTGCAGTTGGCCGGGCAGTGGGCGGATGCGCACAATCGCCTGCAACTGATAGCCGAAACAGCGCGGGTCGATTTCGACGGTGTAACCGCGGAGCACGCCGCGCTCTTCCAGCCGGCGCAGCCGCTCGCTGACGCTGGGCGCCGAAAGCCCGCTGATCTGCGCCAACGCCTTGAGCGAGCGGCGCGAATCCTCCATCAGGGCGGTGATCAGGAGTTGGTCGATGGCATCGGTCATAAGTACCTCGTTAGGCGAAGCTTCTGATTTGCCTTGATCGTAAAGGTGAATGGCGATTTTTGCCTTGGTTATCCGCTGGAAGGCGGCCGCCAGCCCTCGTCATACTGTTGCCATCATCAACGGAGGTGGCCGATGGACAGTTCAATACGCCGTGGTTCGCTGGAAATGATCGTTGCCATGCTTATTTCCGGGACGATTGGCTGGTTCGTGCTGGTGTCCGGGCAACCGGTGCTGGAGGTAGTGTTCTGGCGCTGTGTGTTCGGCGCGGGGGCGTTACTGGTGATCTGCGCGAGCCTGGGCCTGCTCAAGTCCGGCGTGATCAGCCGCGGCGCCGTGTTGCTGGCGATTGTCAGCGGGGTGGCCATCGTCGGTAACTGGGTGCTGCTGTTCGCCTCGTATTCGCGGGCGTCGATTGCCATCGGTACTGCGGTATACAACGTACAGCCGTTTCTGTTGGTCGGCCTGGCTGCGGTGTTTCTCGGCGAGAAGATCACCCTGGCCAAACTGAGCTGGCTGGGGGTGGCGTTCGTCGGCATGCTGGCCATCGTCAGTGCCCACGGCAACGGCCAGAGCAGTGGCAGCGACTATCTGCTGGGGATTGCCCTGGCCCTTGGGGCGGCGTTGCTGTATGCGGTTGCGGCGTTGATCATCAAGCGCCTGAGCGGTACGCCGCCGCACTTGATCGCGCTGATCCAGGTCAGCACCGGCATCGTCCTGTTGGCGCCGTGGGTCAAGCTTGGTGGGTTGCCCGCTGAACTGCCGGCGCTGGCCAGTTTGCTGACCCTGGGCATCGTCCATACCGGGCTGATGTATGTGCTGCTGTACAGCGCGATCCAACGTCTGCCGACTGCATTGACCGGCGCGCTGTCGTTCATCTACCCGATTGCGGCGATCCTGGTCGACTGGTTCGCCTTTGGCCATCGGCTGGCGCCGTTGCAGTGGCTGGGGGTGGCGTTGATTCTGCTGGCCGCTGCCGGCATGCAACAAGGCTGGTGGTTTCGCGCCCCGGGCAAAGCGGCGCCAAGCCCATGCGACTGAGCGCAGTTGAAGCGGGTAGAATGCCCTCTTTTGATCCTCAGCGACGCGCCCATGACCTCCGTGATTGATACCCTCGAGCAGCACCTGCTCACCGCTCTCGACCCTGCTCCGTTGGAAACCCGGCGCCTGTTCCATGGCCGTGGCCGCTGCTGGGCAGGGCTTGAGCAGATCACGGTCGACTGGCTGCAGGGGGTGTTGCTGGTGGCGTTGTTCCGCGAGCCACCCGAGGGCCAGCTGGCTGAGCTCGAGGCGATGCTGCGGGCACTGGCCGAGCGCCCACTGTGGACCGGCGAGGCGATTTTGATTCAGCACCGTTACCTGCCCGACAGCCCCGGCCAGTGGTTGCTCGGCGAGCCGGTGCAGCAGCGTGAGGTGGTCGAAGACGGCCTGACCTACCTGCTCGATCTGGGCGTGCGCCAGAACAACGGTCTGTTTCTGGACATGCGCTATGGCCGGCGCTGGGTGCGTGAGCACGCCGCTGGCAAGCGGGTACTCAATCTGTTCGCCTATACCTGCGGTTTCTCGGTGGCGGCAATCGCCAACGGCGCTGCTCAGGTGGTCAATCTGGACATGGCCAAGTCGGCACTGTCGCGTGGACGCGAGAACCATCGGCTCAATGGCCATGATGTGGGCCAGGTGGCGTTTCTGGGTCATGAACTGTTCAAGTCATGGGGCAAAGTGCGCAAGTACGGGCCGTATGACCTGATCATCATCGACCCGCCGACGTTCCAGCGCGGCAGCTTTGTGCTGACCCAGGACTACGCGAAAATCCTGCGCCGCTTGCCCGAGTTGCTCAGCGCAGGCGGCACGGTGCTGGCGTGTGTCAACGACCCGGCGATTGGCTCGGACTTCCTGATCCAGGGCATGGCCGAACAGGCGCCGGGCTTGCAGTTCATCGAGCGTCTGCAGAATCCGCCGGAGTTTGCCGATGCTGATCCTGAGGGTGGCTTGAAGGCGCTGGTGTTCCGCCAACTATGAGCTGCCGCCCTCGACAGCGAGGGCGACAGTGCTTGGCAGGGTTCAGGCAGGCAATGCGCGGGCCTGGGCGGGCATCGGGTAGACCTGGGCGAAAGCAACGTTGTCGGTTTGATCGACGCGCTTTTTCAGGCGTTCGTTGAAGGCCCGGCTGACCGCGTACTGGCCACCGGAAATGGTTCGGAACTGCGCGGTCAGGACGAACCCGTTGAGGTCCATACGGTCGACGCCGAACACCTGCAGCGGCCCTTGCAGGTTGATCCGCAGCAGTGGGTCTTCGCTGATCGACTTGCCCACTTCGTGAATCAACGCCAGCGACTGATCGACGTCACTGTCGTAGGTGAACTGCACCGAGAAGAACGCATAGGCAAACTGCCGCGACTGGTTGGTAACCGCCTTGATCTGGCCAAACGGCACCGAGTGGACGAAGCCCTTGCCGTCGCGCAAGCGCAGGGTGCGGATGGTCAGGCTCTCGACCGTGCCGGCGTGGCCGGAGTCGAGCACCACCCAGTCACCGATCGAAATGGTGTCTTCGATCAGGATGAACAGCCCGGTGATCACATCCTGCACCAACTGCTGCGAACCAAAACCGATGGCCAGGCCAATTACCCCGGCACCGGCCAGCAGCGGCGCAACGTTGATGCCCAGGTTGGCCATGGTGGTGATGGTGCAGATCACTACCAGGATAACTTTCACCGCATTACGCAGCATCGGCAGGATGGTGCGCACGCGAGTGCTGGGCTGGCGCGAGCTGCGCTTGCCGACGGGTGGCTTCAGCGCCTCTTGAATGGCGGTGTCGAGCACCACCCACAGCAGCCAGGTCACCAGCAGGATCAGGCCGATACTTGAAATCGAGTTACTGATGGCCTGGCCGAGGCGGTTGCTCAGGGCAAAGTCGATCACCGAGAAACCCCAAATGCGCCCGAGCAGCTCGATAAAGGTAATCGCCATGGCGATGCGCAGTAGCGCATGGGCGAGGCTGCGTAGCAGCTCCTTGTAGGGGCGGACCTTCTGCTGCGTATCAACCTTGCGTGACGCCAGCAGGTGTTGCAGCAGGGTGCTGAGGAACAGCGTGGCCACCAGCAGCACGGTGGTCAGCAGGGCATTCTGCAGGGCTTTCTGACTCTCTTCGCCGGCACCGATCAGGTTGATCGCCGAGACCAGAATCATCATCAGGATCGGCAGGTACCACAGCTTGGAGAAGATCCGCAGGGTCTCCTGCACTGCACGGTGGTGCAGGCGATCATGCAAGTCGCGGTTGCGGATCAGGTGACCCACCGGCCGGCGCAGGCGCAGGACCAGGCTGGCAAAGATGAAGGTGGCGATCAGGCCGGTGATCACGGCGATGCTGGCGGTGATATTGCCGCCGACCTGGCGAGCGATCTGCGGGCTGGTCAGCGCGTCGCTCCAGGCCGCGAGAAAGCCGATCATGAACAACGCGCGCGGGGCCATCTGCCTGATCACGGCGACGGCAGGGCGTTTGTGGCCTGCATCGAACAGGGTGATCAGGCAGAGGATGATCGACGTCGAGAACAGGCCGCTGCTGGTCGCGTAGGCCAGGCTCAGGCCGAGTGCACGGGCAATCGACGGGTCGAGAAAGCGGCTGGCATACAGCGTCAGCGGCAAGCTCGCCAGGGCCGGCAAGGTATAGGGCAGCAAGTACCTCAGCAAGCCACGCAGGCGCTTGCGCCGTTGCAGCAGGGCGGTGCGCGCGCAGCGGGCGGCGAGCCAGCGGCCGAGCAGGCTGAGCAGCGAGAAACTGGCGGCCCAGGCTACCGTCAGCAGGACAAAATCGCCGATCAGTTGCAGGCCGTCGTGCCCCGAGTGGCGGTCGACCAGGCGCTCCACCTCTTTGCTGGCGCGGTCGGTGCGCAGGCGCCAGGTGTCCAGCACATGGGCATCTAGGTCGAGGTCTTTGGCTGCACTGTCGAGGCCATCGGCCAGGGCACCCAGCAAGCCACCCTGCAACACCGGAGCAGGTTCTTCGGCGGGAGCTTCGGCAGGCGCGGGGTCAGCGGCGTAGAGTGAGGTGCTCAGCAACAGGCTGAGAAGTAGCGGGGTTAGCAAGCGCAGCACTGGAGTACTCCTTGGGCCGTGGCGGGCGTGGGGGGTTACTCAAGGAACTGATTGCCGAAGGCGAGGGAAGTTCGATGCAATCCGGGCCATGGCCTGGCCCGGATTGCTCTGGCAAGCGTCAGTCGATCACTGGCCGGTGTAGATCTGGTCGAACACGCCACCGTCGTTGAAGTGGGTTTTCTGCACCGTGCGCCAGTCACCGAAGGTCTTCTCTACCGAAAGGAAGTCGACTTTCGGGAAGCGGTCGGTGTACTTGGCCAGTACCGCTGGATCACGCGGGCGCAGGTAGTTGTTGGCAGCGATTTCCTGGCCTTGTGGCGACCACAGGTACTTCAGGTATTCTTCGGCGGCGGCGCGGGTGCCTTTCTTGTCGACCACTTTGTCGACCACGGTGACCGGCGGCTCGGCTTCGGCCGATACGCTTGGGTAGACCACTTCGAACTGATCGCGACCGAATTCGCGGGCGATCATTTCGGCTTCGTTTTCAAAGGTGACCAGCACGTCGCCGATCTGGTTGGTCATGAACGTGGTGGTAGCCGCCCGGCCGCCGGTATCGAGCACTGGCGCCTGCTTGAACAGTTTGCCGACAAAGTCCTTGGCCTTGTTTTCGTCGCCGCCGTTTTTCAGCACGTAGCCCCAGGCCGAGAGGTAGGTGTAACGGCCGTTACCGGAGGTCTTGGGGTTGGGCACGATCACCTGGACGCCGTCCTTGAGCAGGTCAGGCCAGTCTTTCAGCGCTTTGGGGTTGCCTTTGCGCACGATGAACACGGTGGCCGAGGTGAACGGCGCGCTGTTGTTTGGCAGGCGCGTGACCCAGTTGTCCGGGACCAGCTTGCCGTTGTCGACCAGGGCATTGATGTCGGTGGCCATGTTCATGGTGATGACGTCAGCCGGCAGGCCATCGATCACCGAGCGCGCTTGCTTGCTCGAACCGCCGAAGGACATCTGCAGGTTGATCTTCTCTTTGTGCTCGGCTTCCCAGTGCTTCTGGAAAGCGGCGTTGTAGTCCTTGTAGAAATCGCGCATCACGTCATAGGAAACGTTGAGCAGCGTCGGCGCGGCCTGGGCCAGGTTGCCCAGGGTCAAGCCTGCGGCGAGCAGCGAGGCGGTAAACAGTTTTTTCACGACGCGATCCTTGTTCTTGAAACAGTTAATGGCAGAGTGCCTGCGACTATAGCGGGTGTTTCCCAAGCGTTTAAAGAACGAAATACGCTTTGGTTATTCCTTCCTGGGGAACAGCGCATTGCCGCAGCGCGAGCAGAATGCAGCGCCGTGCTCATGGCTGTTTTTACGGCAGGTCGGGCAGTCGTGCTGGAGTTGTTCGCCACGCATGGCGTTGGCCAGCTCGGCGGTGAAGATGCCGGTCGGCACGGCGATGATCGAGTAACCGGTGATCATCACCAGTGACGACAGCACCTGGCCCAGCGGCGTCTTCGGCACGATATCGCCAAAGCCCACGGTGGTCAGGGTGACGATCGCCCAGTAGATGCCTTTGGGGATGCTGGTGAAGCCATGCTCGGGCCCTTCGACCACGTACATCAAGGTGCCGAACACGGTCACCAGAGTCGATACGCTGACCAGAAACACGATGATCTTCTGCTTGCTGCCGCGCAGCGCGCTCATCAGGTAGTTGGCCTGCTTGAGGTACGGGCTCAGCTTGAGCACGCGGAAGATCCGCAGCATGCGGATCACGCGGATGATCAGCAGGTACTGGGCGTCGCTGTAATACAAGGCGATGATGCCCGGCACGATGGCCAGCAGATCGACCAGGCCGTAGAAGCTGAAGGCATAGCGCAGCGGCTTGGGCGAGCAGTACAGGCGGGTCAGGTATTCAGCAAGAAAGATCGCCGTAAAGCCCCACTCGATGGCGGCGAGCAGGCCTGAATAGTTCTGGTGAACCTCATCGATACTGTCGAGGATCACCACCACCAGGCTGGCCAGAATGATCAGCAGCAGGGTCTTGTCGAAGCGTCTGCCAGCGGTGGTGTCGGATTGAAAAACCAGAATGTAGAGCCGCTCGCGCAGGCTCGCCGGGGAGTTCATGGGGCGCGTTCCATTATGCAATGGGCAGAGCCTAGGGCTTGCCCCTCAGCTGTGCAAGCGGCGTGGTTTACCGCCCGCCAGCCCGCGCGGCAGGCGGCTGCTCAGGTGCAGCAACCAGCAGGCGGCCACAAACGGCGCGGTCAAGGCGGCCACCGGCAGCAGGTTGAACAGCGGTTGCAAGGCGATGGCCAGGATGATCGCCAGCAGCGGCAGCCACGGCCGTTCGCGCTGGCCGCAAAAGGCCAGTGCCGCCAGCGCGGCATTGAAACCGAGCAAGCCCATCCCGGCGCTGTGGACATCGCCCATGAGCAGCGCAACGCAGGCGCCCAGGCCTGAGCCGAACAAAGCCCAGAGTGCAGCGCTGCGATTGGACAGGAACAAACCGATGGCGATCAGCAGCCCCGCCAGCGGCTGCTCCAGCAGAAACACCTGGCCCAGGCCACGCGCCAGTGCCTGCAGAGGCTCGGCACTGACCGCTGTGCCGGCGGCAGACGGCTGCGCAGCCAGCAGCGCGGCCCAGCCGAGCAGCACGAACGGTGCGGTATAGGCCGGCAGCAGGCAGGCGCCGCGTTTGCGCCATTGATGGACGAGGATGCTCGACAGGCCACTGGCGGCGATAATCAGCGGCGGCAGAATCACTGACCATGGCAACACTGCGCTGAACAGGATGCCGATCAGGACGCCGTTGTAGCTGTACAGGCCGGCCTGGCGATCAGCCCGGTCGTAGCCGCGCCGCTGCGCCGTGAGCAACCCTGCCAGCGCGCCCAGCAGGGCACCACCGACCAACTGCGGGGCGGTCAGGAGGATGGCGAGCAGACAACACAGGCCGCACAGCGGGCTACGCTGCAGCAATACCTGGCTGAAGCCGTTGAGAAGCGCCGTGGCCCAGTCGGGGCACGGGGTGACGAAATTTTGTGTGTACATGGGCAGTCAGTAGGTTGAAGTTGGCGGTGGGCCTCTTTGGGCCTCGGTTCCGCGGTTGGTCTTTTGGGCCGCTCTGCGGCCTTCGCGGGTGAACCCGCTCCCACAGGGTTTTGTGTGGGAGCGGGCTTGCCCGCGAAGGCTGCAAAGCAGCCCAATACGGTCCTAGATCAAAGTCTCGATGCGCAGCGTGTTGGTCGTGCCCGGCTTGCCAAACGGCACCCCGGCGGTGATCAGCAGCGTATCGCCGATGCTGGCCATGCCTTGCGCCTGGGCGATTTCCAGTGCGGTCGAGCAGATTTCGTCGACCTGGCGCAGGCGGTCGTTGACCACCGAGTGCACGCCCCAGGTCACGCTCAGGCGGCGCGCCGTCACCAGATTTGGCGTCAGGTTGAGGATCGGTGCCCGTGGCCGTTCGCGGGCGGCGCGCAGGGTCGAGGCCCCGGACTCGCTGTAGTTGACCAGCACCGCCACCGGCAGAATGCCGCTGATACGGCGGATTGCACAGCTGATCGCATCCGAGGTGGTGGCCTCGGCTTTTGGCCGGCCGACGTCGAGCTGTGCCTGGTAATCCGGGCCGTTTTCAACCTGGCGGATGATCTTGCTCATCATCTGTACGGCTTCCAGCGGATAGTCACCGGAGGCGGTTTCCGCCGACAGCATCACCGCATCGGCGCCTTCGGCGACAGCGTTGGCGACGTCGGTGACTTCGGCGCGGGTTGGCGCAGGCGAGAAGCGCATCGATTCGAGCATCTGCGTTGCCACCACCACCGGGCGGCCGAGCTGGCGGCAGGTGTTGATGATGTGCTTCTGGATCTGCGGCACGCTCTCGGCGGGGACTTCCACGCCCAGATCGCCACGGGCAACCATGATTGCGTCGGACAGCTCGGCGATGGCCTGCAGCTGGTCGACCGCCGATGGCTTCTCGATCTTTGCCATGAGGTAAGCGCGGTCGCCGATCAGCTCGCGCGCTTCGATGATGTCCTCAGGGCGCTGCACGAACGACAGCGCCACCCAGTCCACCCCAAGCTCCAGGCCGAAGGCCAGGTCACGGCGGTCTTTCTCGGTCAGCGGGCTCAACTCGAGCACCGCCTGCGGCACGTTGACACCCTTGCGGTCGGACAGCTCGCCGCCGGCCAGCACTTCGGTATCGATGGCGTCGTCATGCTTGGCGGTCACGCGCAGGCGCAACTTGCCATCGTCGAGCAGCAAGTCCATGCCTGGCTGCAATGCAGCGATGATTTCCGGGTGCGGCAGGTTGACCCGGTGGCTGTCGCCCGGGGTGCTGTCCAGGTCCAGGCGCAGTGCCTGGCCACGCTGCAGCTGGACCTTGCCTTCGGCAAAGCGACCGACGCGCAGCTTGGGCCCTTGCAGGTCCATGAGGATGCCCAGCGGGTAGTTCAGCTGTTGCTCGACTTCGCGGATCCACTGATAGCGCAGGGCGTGGTCGGCGTGCTCGCCGTGGCTGAAGTTGAGGCGAAAGATATTCACCCCGGCTGCGACCAGTTGGCGTACATCGTCGATGCCGTTGATGGCAGGGCCGAGGGTGGCGAGGATTTTGACTTTTTTATCAGGCGTCATGATTGGGCAGTCTCGAGAATCAGAATGGCGCGGAAGTCGTTGACGTTGGTACGGGTCGGCTCGGTGACGATCAGGGCGTCGAGCGCGGCGAAGTAGCCGTAGCCATTGTTGTTGTCCAGCTCATCGCTGGCCGAAAGCCCCAGGGCAGCGGCGCGGGCATAGCTGGCCGGGGTCATGCTGGCGCCGGCATTGTCTTCCGAGCCATCGATGCCGTCGGTGTCGCCGGCCAGGGCATACACGCCCGGCAGGCCTTTGAGGTTTTCGGTGAGGCTGAGCAAAAACTCCGCGTTGCGCCCGCCACGGCCATTGCCGCGCACGGTCACGGTGGTTTCACCGCCGGAGAGAATCACGCAGGGCGCCTTCAGCGGCTGGCCGTGCTGGACGATTTGCCGAGCGATGCCGGCATGCACCTTGGCCACCTCGCGCGACTCGCCTTCAAGGTCACCGAGGATCAGCGGGCTGAAGCCGGCCTGGCGGGCTTTCACGGCTGCCGCCTCCAGCGACTGCTGGGGCCTGGCGATCAATTGGAAGTGGCTGCGGGCCAGGGCCGGGTCGTCGGCTTTGACGGTTTCCGAAGCCGGGTTGTTGAGCCAGTCGATGACCGCTTGCGGCGCTTCGATGTTGTAGCGTTTGAGGATCGCCAGCGCTTGCGCCGAGGTGCTCGGATCGGCCACCGTCGGGCCTGAGGCGATCACGGTGGCGAGGTCGCCGGGCACATCGGAAATGGCATAGGTGTACAGCGTGGCCGGCCAGCAGGCCTTGGCCAGGCGGCCGCCCTTGATCGCCGAGAGGTGCTTGCGCACGCAGTTCATCTCGCCGATGGTCGCGCCCGACTTGAGCAGGGCCTTGTTGATCTGTTGCTTGTCGGCCAGGGACAGGCCTGCGGCTGGCAGGGCGAGCAGGGCAGAGCCGCCTCCAGACAGCAGGCAGATCACCCGGTCGCTTTCAGTGAGGTTGCTGACCAGCTCCAGCACGCGCTTGGCCACGGCCAGGCCGGCGGCATCGGGAACAGGATGGGCAGCTTCGACCACTTCGATTTTCTGGCAGCTGGCGCCGTGCCCATAGCGGGTCACGACCAGCCCGGAGACTTCACCTTGCCAGGTTTTTTCGACCACTTCGGCCATGGCTGCGGCGGCCTTGCCGGCGCCGATAACGATGACCCGGCCACTACGGTCGGCGGGCAGGTGGGCTTCAAGGACCTGGCTTGGGTGGGCGGCGGCGATGGCTGTGTCGAACAGCTCGCGCAGAAATTGTTGCGGATCGACCGACATGGCAGGCTCCCAAAATTCTTGTTGTTATGCGTAATAAAAAAACGCCCCCGGAACGACCTCCGTGCAGGCTGAACCAGGGGCGGGTGTTGCTCGATTGCGGGTCAGAGACCCCTGGGGGCTGCGTCGCAAACCCCCGGATTCAAATCAATTCAGATCACTTCTCGTCGCGGATCGAGAAATTGGCCATGTGCTCCAGGCCCTTGATCAATGCCGAGTGGTCCCAGTTGCCGCCACCCAGTGCTACGCAAGTGCTGAACACTTGCTGCGCGTTGGAGGTGTTCGGCAGGTTGATGCCCAGCTCCTTGGCGCCTTGCAGGGCCAGGTTCAGGTCCTTCTGGTGCAGGTTGATGCGGAAGCCTGGATCGAAGGTGCCTTTGATCATGCGCTCGGCATGCACTTCAAGAATCTTCGACGAAGCGAAACCGCCCATCAGTGCTTCACGCACCTTGGCTGGGTCCGCGCCGTTCTTGGCGGCGAACAGCAGCGCCTCGCCAACTGCCTGGATGTTCAGCGCGACGATGATCTGGTTGGCGACCTTGGCGGTCTGGCCGTCACCGTTACCGCCGACGCGGGTGATGTTCTTGCCCATCAGCTCGAACAGCGGCAGGGTGCGCTCGAAGGCTTTCGGGCAACCACCTACCATGATGCTCAGGGTGGCCGCCTTGGCGCCGACTTCGCCGCCGGACACCGGGGCGTCCAGATAGGCCGCGCCAGTGGCTTTGATCTTCTCGGCAAAGGCTTTGGTCGCGGTGGGCGAGATCGAGCTCATGTCGATGACGATCTTGTTCGGGCCAACACCTTCGGCAACGCCGTTTTCACCGAACAGGACAGCTTCGACCTGCGGGGTATCCGGGACCATGACGATGATGAATTCAGCTTCCTGAGCCACTTCCTTTGGATTGGCCAGGGCCACCGCGCCAGCGGCGATCAGGTCAGCCGGTGCTGCGTCGTGATGGGTCGAAACGAACAGGCTGTGACCTGCTTTTTGCAGGTTTTGGGCCATGGGCTTGCCCATGATGCCAGTGCCGATAAAACCGATTTTAGCCATGAGAGATACCCTCTTTTGTAATTGTCGAATCTCGATGAACCAGGCGCAGCCCGATCAGATCGCGTTGTGCGTCTTCAGCCAGCCCAGGCCCGCTTCAGTGGTGGTCAGCGGCTTGTACTCGGCGCCGACCCAGCCCTTGTAGCCGATGCGGTCCAGGTGCTCGAACAGGAAGCGGTAGTTGATCTCACCGGTGCCGGGCTCGTTGCGGCCAGGGTTGTCGGCCAGCTGGATGTGGTTGATGCGCGGCAGGTTGGCTTCGATGGTGCGCGCCAGGTCACCTTCCATGATCTGCATGTGGTAGATGTCGTACTGCAGGAACAGGTTGGCGCTGGCGACCTCGGTCTGAATGTCCAGCGCTTGCTGCGTGGTGTTCAGGTAGAAGCCAGGGATGTCGCGGGTGTTGATCATTTCCATGACCAGGCGGATCCCGGCGGCCTGCAACTTGTCGGCGGCAAACTTGAGGTTGTCGACAAAGGTCTTGCGCACGGTGGCGCATTCCAGACCCTGTGGGCGAATGCCCGCCAGGCAGTTGATCTGGGTATTGCCCAGCTCCTTGGCATAGGCGATGGCCTTGTCGACACCGGCGCGGAATTCTTCGACGCGGTCGGGGTGGCAGGCAATCCCGCGCTCACCTGTCGACCAATCGCCCGCAGGAAGGTTGAACAACACCTGGGTCAGGCCATTGGCGTCCAGTTGCGCCTTGATTTCAGCGGCGCTGAAATCGTACGGGAAGAGGTATTCGACACCGCTGAAGTCAGCGTCGGCGGCGGCCTTGAAGCGGGCCAGAAAGTCCTGCTCGGTAAACAGCATGGACAGGTTGGCAGCGAAGCGAGGCATGGTGATCTCCTTGCAAATGAAAGCCCCCGGCACAACCGGCGCGGGGGCGTCAGGCAATCAGTCGAGCAGCGAAATAGCGGTAGGGGCGTCGTTGCCCACCAGGGCGAGGTCTTCGAACTCGTTGACCGCGTTGATTTCGGTGCCCATGGAAATGTTGGTGACGCGCTCGAGAATGATTTCAACCACGACCGGTACGCGGAACTCTTCGGCCATCTTCTGCGCCTTGAGCAGGGCAGGGGCGATTTCGCCTGGCTCGAATACGCGCAGGGCCTTGCAACCCAAACCTTCGACGACTGCAACGTGATCGACACCGTAGCTGCCGGCTTCGGTCGAGTTGATGTTCTCGAACGCCAGTTGTACACAGTAGTCCATCTCGAAGCCACGCTGAGACTGACGGATCAGGCCGAGGTAGGCGTTGTTCACCAGCACGTGGACGTAGGGCAGATTGAACTGCGCGCCAACGGCCAGCTCTTCGATCATGAACTGGAAGTCGTAGTCACCAGACAGCGCGACGACCTTGCGTTGCGGGTCGGCCTTGACCACACCGAGGGCCGCCGGGATGGTCCAGCCGAGCGGGCCGGCCTGGCCGCAGTTGATCCAGTGACGCGGCTTGTACACGTGCAGGAGCTGCGCGCCAGCGATCTGCGACAGACCGATGGTGCTGATGTAGCAGGTGTCCTTGCCAAATACCTTGTTCATCTCTTCATAGACGCGCTGCGGCTTGACCGGCACGTTGTCGAAGTGGGTCTTGCGCTGCAGGCTGGCCTTGCGCTGCTGGCAGTCTTCCAACCAGGCACTGCGGTCCTTGAGCTTGCCGGCGGCTTTCCACTCGCGGGCCACTTCCAGGAACATATCCAGCGCCTTGCCAGCATCGGAAACGATGCCCAGGTCCGGGGTGAACACGCGGCCGATCTGGGTCGGTTCGATGTCGACGTGAACGAAGCTGCGGCCTTCGGTGTAGACATCGACAGAACCGGTGTGGCGGTTGGCCCAGCGGTTACCGATACCGAACACCATGTCCGATTTGAGCAGGGTCGCGTTGCCGTAGCGGTGCGAGGTCTGCAGGCCGACCATGCCCACCATCAGCGGGTGATCGTCCGGGATGGTGCCCCAGCCCATCAGGGTCGGGATGACCGGCACGCCGGTCAGTTCGGCGAACTCGACCAGCTTGTCGCTGGCGTCGGCATTGATGATGCCGCCACCGGCCACCAGCAATGGGCGCTCGGCGTCATTGAGCATGGCCAGGGCTTTTTCCGCTTGCACGCGGGTAGCGCCTGGCTTGTTGATCTGCAGTGGCTCGTAGGCGTCGATGTCGAATTCGATCTCGGCCATCTGCACGTCGAACGGCAGGTCGATCAGGACCGGGCCTGGACGGCCGCTGCGCATTTCAAAGAAAGCCTTCTGGAATGCGTAAGGGACCTGGCCTGGCTCGAGCACGGTGGTTGCCCACTTGGTCACCGGCTTGACGATGCTGGTGATGTCGACGGCCTGGAAGTCTTCTTTGTGCAGACGTGCACGCGGCGCCTGGCCGGTAATGCACAGGATCGGGATGGAGTCGGCGGCGGCGCTGTACAGACCAGTGACCATGTCGGTACCGGCTGGGCCGGAAGTGCCGATGCACACGCCGATGTTGCCCGGGTTGGCGCGGGTGTAACCCTCGGCCATGTGTGAGGCACCTTCGACGTGGCGAGCGAGGACGTGATCGATGCCACCGACTTTCTTCAGGGCCGAGTACAGCGGGTTGATAGCGGCCCCTGGGATGCCGAATGCGGTATCTACACCTTCCCGGCGCATGACCAGAACGGCTGCATCGATTGCTCTCATTTTGCTCATGGGTTGTGCCTCATCGATTTTGTAATTGTATACAACTTGTTCTTGGCCAGAGTGTATTCACGCTCGGTGGCCTAGGTCAATCCATTTTCGTCGGCAGCAAACGCTTCAGTCGGAATGCCCGTGAAAACGGCGTTTCGTCTGATCGTGCACGATCGCCTAAAAATATTGTATACAAAGATAATCGTAGTTGTGTTCTATTTATGCCATTGGATTTCAACTGCCCTCAGGGCTTCTCACAACAAGAAGAGGACCTTTCCATGACCACTTTGACCCTCAAAGTCGCTGTCAGCCTGGTGAACGCCGCGCTGGCCGCAGGCCGCAAGATCAACGCTGCGCCGCTGACCGTGGCGGTGCTGGATGCCGGCGGGCATCTGCTGACCTTGCAGCGTGAAGACGGCGCCAGCCTGCTGCGCCCGCAGGTAGCGACCGGCAAGGCCTGGGGTGCAATTGCCCTGGGCAAGGGCTCGCGTCTGCTGGCGTTGGATGCGCAGCAGCGACCGGCGTTTTTTGCCGCATTGAATGGTTTGGGCGAGCGGCCGGTGGTGCCGGCGCCAGGGGGCGTGCTGATTCGCGATCAGCAGGGCAGGGTGCTGGGTGCGGTGGGGATCAGCGGCGATACTTCGGATATCGATGAACAGTGCGCAATCAGCGCCATCGAAGCGGCGGGCCTGACCGCAGATGCCGGTGTCGCGGCCTGATCACTGCACCCAGGGCCGCGCTGCGGCCCTTTCTGATTCAGCTCAAGCCAGCTCTGGCTCACAGCCCTTGAGCACGAGCCGAATGATCGTTTGCGCAGCGGCCTCGTAATCACTGTCGGCGAGCTTGGCCTTGCCGGTGACGGCGGCGATCTGCCAATCGAAGTCGGCGTAGGTCTGGGTCGCCGCCCAGATGCTGAACATCAGGTGATGGGCATCGACCGGGGCGATCTGTTTGCGCTCAATCCAGCGCTGGATGCACTCGATATTGTGCCGGGCCTGCTCGTTGAGCTGCTCGACCTGGCTCGGCGAAAGGTGCGGCGCGCCGTGCATGATCTCGCTGGCGAACACCTTCGAGGCATGGGGTAGATCACGCGAGATGCGGATCTTCGAGCGGATGTAGGCACTCAGCACTTCTTTCGGATCACCGTCGGCATTGAACGGCGTCGATGCCTGCATGATCGGCGCGATGATGCTCTCGAGCACCTCGCGGTAGAGGTTGTCCTTGGATTTGAAGTAGTAGTAGACGTTCGGCTTGGGCAAACCCGCCTTGGCCGCAATGTCGCTGGTTTTGGTGGCGGCGAAGCCCTTGTCGGCGAATTCCTCGCTGGCCGCGCGCAGGATCAGTTCCTTGTTGCGCTCGCGAATGGTGCTCATTGCAGGGATCTTCCTCGGAAAGGGCGCCTCTAGGAGGGATCGGGCATGGTAGCACCGGCCCGGAGCGAGGCTCAAGGCAGGCTGTTTGCGCAAGGGACGAGGGAGCTGGTCTGGGGGCAGCCGGGGTGATGAGCATCGCAGAGGGGAAATGTCGGGCAGCAGTGCCTAGGCTGCTACCCGACCGGCGCTCAGCGCACGCTTGCCCGCACCTTGTCGCGAAAGCTGTTCTCGTAACCGTCCTGCAGCTTCACCTGCTCGGCCAGCGAGGCGAGACGGCTGCGCGGGATGACGATGATGCCGTCGCGGTCGCCAATTATCGCATCGCCCGGATGGCACACGACATTGCCGCACGCCACGGCGATGCCGACCTGGCCCGGGCCCCATTTCGACGGCCCTGCGGGGTTGACCGCGCGGGCATAGACCGGCAAACCCATGCTGTCGAGTTCTGCCACATCGCGCACGGCGCCGTCGATGACCACCGCCGCCACTTGCCGGGCCAGGCAGATCTCGCCAAGCAGATCGCCGAACACCGAGCGGTTGACCTCGCTGTTGCCATTGATCACCAGCACATCGCCGGGCTGCGCTTCATCGAGGGCTCGGTGGATCGCCAGGTTGTCACCCTCACGGGTATTGAGCGGCAGGATGGTGCCGAAAAAACTCGGCTTGCCAGCGGTATGGCGGATGGCCGAAGCCATCATGCCCATGCGCTGCAGAACGTCACCGATCAGGGCGACCGGGTAACGGGCGATCTCGCCAATCAGCGCCAAGTCTGCCCGTTGCCACTGGCTGTTGACGCTGATCGAGTCGTCGGACACGTTGATGAACATATGAAACCTCCAGATTCGCCGGCGCTCAGTCGAACGACTTCGCCACAGGTTGGTTGACCGGGTGCGCCGGGGCTTGCCCCTGGAGCACGGCGGCAATCGCCTGCAGGGCGCTCATGCCAACCCGCATCAACGATTCGTCGGTCTGCCCGGCCACATGCGCGGTGACGATCAGGTTCGGCGTTTCGGCGATGGCCGGAGTGGGGTGGTTGAAAGGGTTGATCATGTCGAGATTCTCCGCGTCGAGTACATCCACCCCCGCGCCGGCCAGCTTGCCGCTGTTCAGCGCTGCGACCATGGCCTGCTCATCGACCACGCCGCCCCGGCTGGTGTTGATCAGCAGCGCGCCGTCTTTCATCTGGGCGAACTGCTTGGCACCGATCAGGTTGCGGGTGGTGGGTAGCAGCGGTACATGCAGGCTGATCACATCGGCAGTGGCCAGCAGGGTGTCGAGGTCGACCCAGCGCGGATCGGTGCCTGGTGCGATTGCCGGGTCGGTGAAGATCACCTTCAGGCCAAAGGCCTCGGCCACGGGCGCAACGCTTGCGCCGATGTTGCCAAAGCCGACCAGGCCCAGGGTGCGCCCTTCGAGCTCGATGCCGGTCAGTGCCAGGCGGTCCTGCGCCCAGTTGCGTTTACGCGTCTGCTCGCTGGCCATGGGCAGTTTGCGGCACAGCGACAGCAGCAAGGCGAAGACATGTTCGATGACACTGCGCTGATTGGCCCCGGGAGTGTTGGTGACCCACACGCCATGTTGCGCGGCGGCCTGGTAATCAACGTTGTCGTAGCCTGCGCCATGGCGGGCGACGATGCGCAGTTTCGGCGAGGCAGCGATCATCTCGGCGCTGACATGACCACCACGCAGAAACACCGCGTCGACCTGGTTGTGGATTTCGTCATAGCTGACGGCGTTGGCGCCATAGCCCAGACGCACCTCGCCAAGGTCAGCAAGGCCGGCGAGCACGCGCGGGTGAATGGGGCTGGTGACGTAGATCAGAGGCATGGTCTGTACTCAGGAAAATTGATGGCGATTGGCGTCGGCGGCAGCGTTGTTGCGCACGGTGCTGAGCACGATCAGGCCCAGCACGCCAGCGCCGCAGAGGATGAAAGCGGGTGCCGACTGGTTGCCGCTGGCGCCGATCAGCCAGGTCGCCATGAACGGCCCGATGCCGCCACCGATCACCGCGCCGACGCTGTGGCCGAAGGCGACACCGGTGTGGCGAACGTGGGTCGGGAAGAACTCCGGCATCACCGAGTAGGTGCCGGCCAGGCACAGCGCGTACGGCACCATGCCCAGGGCCAGGCCGACCATGGCCAGGCTCACCTGGCCTTGCTGCATGAGCATGAAGGAGGGGATCGAAAGGGTGGCGTAGCCGAGATAGGCCAGGCGCAGAACGGCCTTGCTGCCGATGATCGAGCCGAGGTGACCGGCCAGGGGAATCATCAGCGCGGCAAAACTCACCGCCACCAGGACGATGGTCGAGGCCTGACCTTTTGAGTAGCCGAGGATCGAGCTGAAGTAGGCGGCGATGAATACCGTGCCGATGTAAGTGCCGATGTTCTGCACCAGCGAGATCATCATGACCTTGGTCAGCGGGCGCATGTAATCGCGCACCAGCTCGGCGAAGGGCGCGCTTTTCGGCTCGGCGTCAATGGTCTTGTTCGACTCGAACTCAGGGCTGTCTTCAATGCCCAGGCGCATCCACAGGCCGATGATGCCCAGCGGCAAAGCCAGCAGGAACGGCACGCGCCAGCCCCAGTCGGCCATCTGCGGGTCGGTCAGCCAGGCTGCGGCCAGGCCAGCGATGGCCGCTGCCAGGCCCTTGCCGAACTGGGCGATCGAGGGCAGGAAGGAGATGTACAGCGAACGCCGATTGGCCGGTGCCCACTCGCGAATGTAGCTCGCTGCGCCACCGATTTCGCCGCCGGCGGAAAAGCCCTGAAGCATGCGCAGCGCCACCAGCAGAATCGGCGCCCACACGCCAATCTGCGCATAACCCGGTAGCAGGCCGATCAAGGTCGCGGCGATGCCCATCAAGGTGATGCTGGCAATCAGGCTGGTGCGGCGGCCCACCTTGTCACCCAGCCAGCCGAACGCGACGGCGCCGAGCGGGCGCACGAGGAACGCCGAGCCGAATACCAGAAATGTGTTGAGCAGGCCGGTGGTGGGGTCATCGGACGGGAAGAACACCAGCGCCAGGGTGGCCGCCAGATAACCGTAGATGCTGAAGTCGTAGTACTCGACGAAGGTGCCGAACACGGCGGCGGCGGTGGCTTTCTTCGCCTTGGTCTTGCGCTCGGCGACAGGCTCGGACATGGCGACGGGCTCGGTCAACGTATTGTTGTTATTCATAGGTCACTCCAGCGTTTTGGTCACGGCCATTTTAAAAAATGGGACAGTGTCCTGTTTTGTTTTTTCCAAGCATCCTCGTGCCCAGCCTGGTTGTCAACAGGCGGGCTAATTGCTTTGGTTGTGGCCTTGAGCACAGAATGGGCTCCCGTAGCAGCATGCCAAGCCTCTGAAATGCCTAACCCACGCCCTGAACCCGCGGCCAGCCACGCGGTTGCCGCCACCTCCAGCCACGGTCGTTTGATCGAGGTACTGGACGCACTGGTCAGACGAGCGGAGGGTGAGCCGTGGGGTGTCAGGGAGCTGGCCAGCGAGCTCGCCGAGAGCCGCAGCACTATCAATCGGATCCTGGCGGCACTGGTCGAACGTGACCTTGCAGCGGAAGATGGTGCGGGCAAGTATCGGGTCGGGCCACGCTTGCGGGTGCTGATGCAGGCGGTGAGTGCGCACAGCGCCGTGTGGAATGCGGCTGGGAAGCTGCTCGATGAGCTGGCCGGCGATGCCAAGCAGTCAGCCTTGCTCTCGGTGTATGCCCCGCACTGTGACGGCTACTTCGTGCTGTGTTGCGGCGAGGCAGCGGCCACCTTGGCCTTCAGGCCGCAGCTTGGCGCGATCTATCCGCTGGGTTTTGGCGATATCGGCCGAGCGTTCGCTGATCATCTGAACAGCGGCGCGCAGCCTGACCAGCAACAGCTGCCGGTGCCAGCCGACAACGGGCAGGCGATGGCCGAATCCGAGTTCCCCGCAGCGGTGGCCCTGGCCACCCGGTGCTTGCCGCAAGGGCTGCTGGTGACGGTGTCGCTGCACGACCTGGGCGCTGGCGGTGGCAGCAGCGCCAGTGCGGCGTTGCGCAAAGTCGAACAGGTCTTGAACCACCTCGAGGGATTGCCCGTCACCGCGCGAGCCTGTCCGCAGGTGCGGGGTTGCGACGAGGACAGCGCCACTGCGGCTCGGCTGGAGGTATTGCTGCAAATCCTCTGTGCGGTACCCGACGGCTACCCCTGCAAGGCGGGGATTGCCGCCGAGCTGCAGTGCAACAGCGCCACGGCGCGCAAGATCGTCGAGTCTGCTGCACAGGCCAGCCTGGTGTTTGCCAGCAGCCAGGCGCTATACCCTGCGGCGCGCCTGTACCAGTGGGCGGCGGTGCTCGGCGACAACCGCTTCCCTGTGGCAAAACTGTGCCGAGCGATCGTTGAGGCGTTGGTCAAGCAGACCGGCGAAACGGTGGCCTTTCTCAGCTTCGATGCGTGCTCCAGCACGGCGCAATTCATCGAAGTGGCTCAGGGTTGGAAGCCCATCCAGTACAAACTCGAAACCGGTGTTGAAGTGCCGCTGTATGCCGGTGCTGCGGGCAAGGCTGTATTGGCGCACCTGGCCCCCGAGTTCGCTGACGGCCTGACCCTGAACAGATTCACCGAGGCCACCATCGTCTCGCATTCGGCGCTGCAGGCGGATTTGCTCGCCATTCGCGAACGCGGCTGGTCGCAGGGGGACGGCGAGCGAGTCCTCGGCGCCTTTGGTATCGGCGTGCCGTTCTTTGTCGACGGCCAGGTGGCAGGGTCGCTCTCGGCCACCATTCCGCAGTACCGCAAGCAGGATTGCGATGTAGCGGCATTGGTTGATCACATGAAGCTTGCAACCAGCCGCATCAGCCGGCTGCTTTCACTGGGCACTGCGCCTGCCCAAGGTGAACCGGGCCAGTAAGCCATGCCGCGGTTTGCGCTTAGCTGGCCGCGTATTTGCCGATGAACTGCGCCGCGATCATCGGCCGGCCGAAGTAAAAACCCTGGAAGGCAGTGCAGCCCATCGCTTGCAGGCAATCGAACTGGGCCTCGGTCTCAACGCCTTCGGCAACCGTCGATATGTTCAGTATCTCGGCAATTTCAATGATCTTTCTGATCAGTTCATATTTGCCCACGTCACTCTCAATACCGGCGATAAATGAGCGATCGATTTTCAACTCATCCAGTGGCAGTTCGCGCAGCAGGGCCAATGAAGAAAACCCCGTGCCGAAGTCATCCAGTGACCACGATATGCCGTCGCTGCGCAGATCTTCCATTTTCATCACAGTTGCCACCAGATCACTGGCAAATACCGACTCGGTTATTTCCAGGCGAAGTCGATTGGCAGGAATATTAAATTTGTGAACTATCTCTCGAACTTCTTCAACAAAGGTTGACGAAGTCAGTTGAAGCGGACTGACGTTTACCGACAACTTCCAGTGCTGTGCATCGCGGTGCTCGGACCACTCACTTAGCTGGCGACAGGCTTGTTCCAGCACCATCAGGCCGATGTCGTGGATCAGGCCGCTTTGCTCTGCAACGGGAATGAATTCGGCGGGCGACTGAATGCCGTGTCCGGGGCGGTCCCAGCGCAGCAGGGCCTCGGCGCCGATCACCCGCCCTTGTGCGCAGACTTGTGGCTGCAGGTAAGTGCACAGCTCGCGGCGGGCCAGTGCCCGTGCCAGCGCACTGTGCAGTTCGACCTTGAATTTCTGCTCATCGCGGAATATCGCCAGCACGCCCAGGGTCAGGGCCATGGCGGTGATGCTGTTCAGGGCATGCCCGAACTGGCTGATGTCTGATGGCAGCAATTCCAGGCGGCTAAAGGTCAATGGGCTGTTGGCGAAGAACACCAGGGCTGCGAAACATAGGCACGGAAACACCCAGCGCAGGTAGATGCCACTGTTGCGAAACAGCAGAAAGGCGGCCACGCCGATAGGGATCAGAAACAGGTTGGCCGAGCGTGATGTGTCGGCCGTCGCCGAGTCGGCCAGGCTGGCAATCACGGTAGCGATCAGCAGGCAATGGGCCAAAGCCGGCAGCGCGCGCCGTGTCGGCTGAGTCGCCAGGTACAGGCAGGCCAGGCCAGACAGCACCACCGTGAACAGCAACACTGCCAGCAGCAACATGGCATGGGTCGCGTAATAAACGCCCCATAACGTGCCGTGCAAAATGCAGGCGACGCCGCTGAAGCGAAGGAGCAATTGGATGCGTGGCCACTGCGACGTGTCAGGGAACTTGCGAGCCATCCAACGCCTGCTCGCTTGAATTGATGTGTTGTTCACGTTGGCCAGTTCCACTGATGGAGTTGCGGTGTTGCGCGCACTAATAATCATAGACCACGCCACTCGCGGTTTACTGCGCATCATGGCCGGTGCAGATGACAAGCACGCCGCTCAAGTGCGGGGTCGCGCGCATGGTAGCAAACGTTTGCCAGGGATTGATGAATCGCGTGCTATGCGCCACCGTTATTAACTTGACCAGTTGATCAGTTCTGCCGTGGCCCGAGTAATGGAGGCAAGGGCATCTATTGTTTTGTATCCTCGGAATAATAAATCGCCGCGCGTTGTTGGTTATTCAGTTTATAGTCCCGGGCTGTTGTTATGGAGGAGGTTTCTGTGTTGCGGCGAACGTTGTCAATTTTGCCGGCGGCTGGCCAATGACCAGCGCGCTCATTCTCGCCTTGGTGCCGATTGCCTTGCTGATCATGCTTGGGCTCTGGCTGCGCCACGCGAACTTCGTCGGCGAAGCGTTCTGGCCGTATGCCGAAAAGCTCGGTTATTACGTGCTGCTGCCGGCACTGTTCTTCCATAGCCTGGCAACCGCACAGCTGGGCGACCTGCCGGTGCAGGCGATGGTCAGCGTGCTGGTGGTGTCGACGGTGGTCGTGGCTGCGGTGATGGTCTTGGCGCGGCGGTTGTTCCCGGCCGATGACCCGGCATTTACCTCGCTGTTCCAGGGTGGTGTGCGCTTCAACAATTATGTCGGGGTGACCGCTGCGGCGGGGATTTTCGGCGCCCATGGCATCGCCTTGGCTGCCATCGCCAATGCTGCGATCGTGCCCACGGTGAATATCCTCTGCGTGCTGGTGTTTGCCCGATATGGCGCGGGCAGTCGCCCGACCTTGGCCAGCGTGCTCAAGCAGCTGGCGCTCAACCCGCTGCTGCTGGCCTGTGCGCTGGGCATGCTGGTAAGGGGCAGCGGGCTTGCCATCCCGCCGGGCCTGGCTCCGGCACTGCAGGCGCTGGGGCAGGCGTCGCTGCCGTTGGGCCTGCTGTGCATCGGGGCGGCGCTGCACCTGCGCAGTATGCGCGGCTGGCTCAAGCCGATCGGCACTTCGTCAGTGATCAAGTTCGTAGCAATGCCCTTGGTGACGGTGTTGATCTGCCGCTTGTTCGGCCTTGAAGGCGAGGCGGCGCTGGCGGCGGTGCTGTTCCAGACTTTACCCACCGCGTCGTCCGCCTACATCATGGCCAGGCAGTTGGGCGGTGATGCGCCACTGATGGCGGCGATCATCGCCGGGCAGACGCTGCTGGCGGCGCTGGCGATGCCGCTGGTGGTGTTGGCGACGACACCGCTGCTGTAGCGCTGGGGCGCCCAGCCAGAACTGTTCAGCGTGGCTAGGGTCTCTATGCCAACTTGTCGGCAATCACGTCTTTATCGCAGCCGCGCGGGCTCAGGCCTGGGTGGCTGCGGACACCTTTAGGAATCAATGGAATGGCTGGCAGCAGTTTTTTTGCTTTGTTGGATGATATCGCGGCGTTGCTCGATGACATTGCGCTGATGAGCAAGGTCGCGGCGAAGAAGTCGGCGAGCGTGCTCAGCGATGACCTGGCGGTGAACGCCGAGCAGGTCACCGGCATGAAGGCCGATCGTGAACTGCCGGTGGTATGGGCGGTGTTCAAGGGCTCGTTGAAGAACAAGGCGATCCTGGTGCCGTGCGCCTTGATCCTCAGCGCGTTGTTGCCGGCCGCGATCAAGTGGCTGTTGATGCTGGGCGGGATCTACCTGTGCTATGAGGGCTATGAGGCAATCAAGGACAAGCTTTCGCGTGGCGGCGATGAAGCAGCGGACGCTGAACACAAGCCTGTGCCGAAAACCCCACAAGCGCTGGCCGAGTACGAGCAGCGCAAGATCAAGGGCGCGATCAAGACCGACTTCATCCTCAGTGCCGAAATCATCGTCATCACCCTCAACGTGGTTGCCGATGCGCCTCTGTATCAGCAGATCATCACTTTGGTGGTGATCGCGCTGGCGATGACGGTCGGCGTATATGGCCTGGTCGCCGGCATCGTACGCATGGATGACGCAGGCTTTGCTCTCGCGAAGTCGAAAGCTCAGGGCGCCTGGGGCACATTCGTCAAGAAATTCGGGCGCGGCCTGGTGGCTGCGGCGCCGTTCCTGATGAAGGCGTTGTCGTGGATCGGCACGCTGGCGATGTTTCTGGTCGGCGGCACCTTCGTTGCCGAGGGTATCCAGCCGCTTGAACACCTGATCGAGGCGCTGGTTAGCGCGAGCGCGGGCTGGGGCGCGGTGGCGAAGTTCGGCCTGTACGGTGTGGTTGGCGCGATCACCGGCTTTGTCGCTGCGGTGGTCGTCGGCGGGGTATCGCGGGTGCGCAAACTGGCGAGCAACTGATCGAACTGGTACCGCTCCAGCAGGGATCATCCTGACTGGAGCGGACTCATACGCCGCGCCTGATCAGATCAGAAGTGCACCTTGACCAGCAGGCTGGCGGTGTTCTGGTCGGTGGTGAAACCGTCGGAATCCTTGATCCCGTATTTGTTCTTCCAGTAGTCGTACTCGATACCCACGTACAACTGCTTCTCGCCCAGATGCATTGCCTTGCCCAGGTCGTATTTGATCTGTGGGTTGAAGTGCAGGTTGGCGTGGTAGGTGCCACGACGGTTCTGGTCGTTGTCGACTACCCAGTCCATGAAGCCGTCGATCAACACGTCCGAAGAGCCGACCGGGATGGTGTACGCCCACACCGGGGTGATCTGCCAGACGTTGTCGCCGGCGCGGCTGCCGTCGGTGGTGCGCTGGTAGAAGTTCAGCTGGAAGTAATCGAAGCCTGGGATATCCAGATCGAAGCCAGGGCCGATCAGGTACGACTCGCTGTCGCCTTCACCAAACTCGTAGGTCATCGCCAGCAGCACGTCCTTGACCGGGCCGAAGGCGATCTTCTGGTCGAGGATCTTGCCCACCGACAGGCGCGGGCTGATCTCACCGTAGTAGGTGTTGGGGCCGTTGCCGGCGTCCTTTTTACCCTGGTAGAAGATCTTGTCGACAAACACGAAGTTGTCGCCGTACTTCCAGCCATCAGCGTGCTCGAAAGTGAAGGTCTGCTGGATTTCCGGGTTGACCTTGAAGTTCTTGCCCCACAGGTAGGTCAGGCTGTTGCTTTGCCACTGCAGCAGGTCACCGGCGAAGGTGGTCCCGGAGGCCAGCAGGCTGCCGGCGAGGATCAGGCTGTTGATGGTACGCATCGCGTGTGTCGCTCCCTTGATTCGGATCTGTTGTCAGCGCTCGGTGGTGGCGCTGTTTTTGTCTTTTGAGTCAACTTTTTTCGATTGACCACAGCTGTTTGGCAAGAGCTGCGCCAACTTTTGTCGTTGGTCGCAATCTTCCTGCTCGACGTCTTGCTGAACGGCTGAAAACGGTCCTGTACGGCTGGCAACACGCAGACCAACCACCCGAATTCATTGACTGAGCGGTCAGTAAACGCGGGCAGAAATCATTCTGCCCTGAGCGAGGGGGCGCGCAGATTACTCAGTTGCGCGCTGCGCCTCAAGTGCTCCGTCCTGAAGCACGTGGAACCAAAGTTGGGCGTTCGGTCAGCTTCTCAGAAATGCACCTTGACCAGCGCACTGGCTACGCTCTGGTTGCTGTCCAGATTGCCGCGGCTGTCGATGCCGTACTTGTCCTTCCAGTAGCTGTACTCAAAGCCGACATACAGCTGCTTGGCACCGTAGTTGAGGGCTTTGCCGAGGTCGTATTTGACCTGTGGGTTGACGTGCAGATTGGCGTGGTAGGTGCCGCGGCGGGTCTGGTCGTTGTCGACCACCCAGTCGATGTAGCCATCGATGAGTACGTCCGAGCGGCCGACCGGGATGGTGTAGGACCAGGCCGGGGTGATCTGCCAGACATTGTCACCGGGGCGGCTGCCCTCGGTGTTGCGCAAGTAGAAGTTGAGGGTGAAGTAGTTGAAGCCGGGCACCGCCAGGTCAAAGCCAGGGCCGATCAGATAGGCTTCGTTGTCGCCCTCGCCACGCTCGTAGGTCATGGCCAGCAACACGTCCTTGACCGGGCCGAAGGCAAAGCTCTGGCCGGTGATCTTGCCCAGCGACAGGCGTGGGCTGAACTCGCCGTAGTAGGTGTTGGCGCCTTTGCTGGCATCGGCCTTGCCGTTGTAGAAGATCTTGTCGACGAACAGGAAGGTGTCGCCATACTTCCATTTGTTGGCGTGCTCGAAGGTCACCGTCTGCTGGATATTCGGGTTGACCTTGAAATCCTTGCCGTACAGGTAGGTCAGGCTTTCGCCGTGCCACTGCAGCCATTCGCCGGCGTGGGCGGGGACGGTCGCCAGCAGGCTGCTGCCGAGCAAGAGGGACGAGGTGATGCGCTTCATGTCGTGATTCCCGGACTTATTGTTTTTTTTGGGGTTTTTTCGGCGCAAGGGCGCCCCGAACGGCCCATTCCGGCGGGCCGACGGTGTAGCGGTACTGCGTGAGCGTGAGAGCGTTGCAATCAACGGGGTAGCCAGCCTGGCCACCCCGTCGACTCAGTGTTGGTGACAGGCGTCGTTGTGCGCCGCCCGGTCAGCACCACCGAGGATGTTGAACAGCACGTTGAGCACCAGGGCACAGACCGTGGCCATGGCAATCCCGCTATGGGTGATCGGTTCCATCCACTGCGGCATCTGCGCGAAGAACTCCGGCTTGACCACGGGGATCAGGCCAAAGCCGACACTCACCGCAACCAGCAACTGGTTGCGTCGGTCGGAGATGTCCGCCTCCTGGAGGATCTTGATCCCGGTGGCGGTAACCATGCCGAACATGGCAATCGACGCACCGCCAAGCACGGCCGGTGGAATCGAGGCGATCAGGTACGCCGCCTTGGGCAGCAGGCTGAGGCCGATCAGCATGGCCCCGGCCATGACCGTGACGTAGCGGCAACGCACGCCGGTCATCTGCACCAGGCCGATGTTCTGGGCGAACGAGGAGTGGGTGAAGGTATTGAAGAAACCGGCGATGAACGACGCACCGGCATCGCACAACAGACCCCGGCGCAACATGCCCGGGGTTACTTCGCGATCAGTCACCTTGCCCAGGGCGAGGAACATGCCGGTGGACTCGACGAAGATGATCACTACCACCAGGCACATCGACAGGATCGGCGCCAGGCTGAAGGTCGGCATGCCGAAGTGCAGCGGCGTGACCACTTGCAGCCATGGCGCAGCGCCCAGCCCGGACAGGTCGACCATGCCGATCGAACCGGCGACGATGTAGCCCAGGCCCATCCCAACCAGCACCGACACGTTGACCCAGAAGCCACGCATGAAGCGGTTGATCAGCAGGATCACGGCCAGCACCAGACCGGCCACCATCAGGTAGATCGGCGCGCCGAAGGTCTCCGCTTGCTGGCCGCCACCGGCCCAGTTGACCGCCACCGGGAACAACGACAAGCCGATCGACGTGATCACCGTGCCGGTGACCAGCGGCGGGAAGAAGCGCACCACCTTGGACATGAACGGTGCGATCAGCATGCCGAAGAAGCCGGCGGCGATGGTCGCACCAAAGATGCCCTGCAGGCCCACGCCGGGCATGCCGGCCATGGCCACCATGCTGCCGACTGCGGCAAAGCTTGCGCCCATCATCACCGGCATGCGAATGCCGACCGGGCCGATACCGAACGATTGGATAATTGTGGCAACGCCTGCGACCAGCAGGTCAGCGTTGATCAGGAAGGCGACTTCTTCACGCGACAGGCCAGCGGCCTGGCCAATGATCAGCGGCACGGCGATCGCGCCGCCGTACATCAGCAGCACGTGTTGCAGACCCACCAGGATCAGCTGAAACAGGGGCAGGGGCTGTCGTGGCGGCGCAACAGGGATGTACGCCTTGGATGACTCTGACATGCAGCACCTCGAGTTTTGTTTTTATTCTCGGATCCAAGCGGTCAACCTGCAGCGCCAGGCTTTGGGTAAAAGCCAGGGGTTCACGCTGCGGGTTTGCGCTCGATGCTTGCTTGTTGCGTAGTGCGCGTAGCGCAGGCGTGCCCTGCACGGGAAGTGGTCCCGGTGCAGGAGCAAGCCTGGCGATGCGTGGGGTCAGTTGACGGGGGCGCCTTTGGCGATCCAGTCACCGACCAGTTTGCGTTCTTCAACGGTCATCTGGGTGATGTTGCCCAGCGGCATGATCTGGCTGGCAACCGCTTGCGCCTGAATGCGCGCGGCCTGGGCCTGGATCTGCTGCGGGGTATCGAACATCACGCCACCTGGCGCCGTGCTGAACAGTGGGCTGGTCGGCTTGGACGAGTGGCACACAGTGCAGCGTTCCTGGATCACGTTGTGAATCGTGTCGAAGGTGTCACCCGACTGGGCTGTGGCCTGGGCCGGAGCCTGTGCAGCAGCGGCCGGTGCTTCAGCCGCCTTGGCCGCATCGGCAGCACGCTGTTCGGCAGCGGTCTTGCCGCCTACGGCCGTGGCTGGCAGCGGTTGATACTCGATCTTCGCCGCAGCCTGCTCAGGAGTAGTTGGCAAAGGTTTAGGGCCGGTGACATAGGCCAGGCAGATCATCGCCAGAGCGCCGACGGGCAGGGTCCAGGCGTATTTGTTGCTGTCGTGACGGGTGTTGAAGTAGTGACGGATCAATACCGCAGCCACTGCAATCCCGGCCAGGATCAACCAGTTGTACTGGCTGCCGTAGGTGCTCGGGAAGTGGTTGCTGATCATGATGAACAGCACCGGCAGGGTGAAGTAGTTGTTGTGCCGCGAGCGCAGCAGGCCTTTGGCCGGCAACAGCGGGTCGGGCGTCTGGTTGGCTTCGATCGCCGCGACCAGCTGGCGCTGGGCCGGCATGATGATGCGGAACACGTTACCGACCATGATGGTGCCGATGATCGCACCGGTGTGCAGGTACGCACCACGACCGCTGAACACCAGGCTGAAGCCCCAGCATGCGGCGATGATCAGTACGAACAGCACGCCGCCGAGCAGGGCAGGGCGCTTGCCCAATGGTGAGTCACAGAGGATGTCGTAGATGAACCAGCCGGCTACCAGCGAACCGATACCGATGGCCACGCCTTCGGCGCCGCTCAGCGAGCTGCCCGGGGCGAGCAGGTACAGGGTCGGGTTCCAGTAGAACACCACGCACAGCAGGGCGATCCCGGACATCCAGGTGAAGTAGGCTTCCCATTTGAACCAGTGCAGGTTCTCGGGCATTTTCGGCGGCGCCAGCTTGTACTTCTCCAGGTGGTAGATACCACCACCGTGGATGGCCCAGAGATCACCCGACAACCCATCGCGCGGGTTGCTGCGGTTGAGGTGGTTCTCCAGCCAGACGAAGTAGAACGATGCACCGATCCAGGCGACGCCTGTGATCATGTGAACCCAGCGAATGCTCAGGTTCAGCCATTCGTGAAGGTGTGCTTCCACAGTATGTACCTCTTGCCGATCACCAGCTTGAACGCTGCACGCGACCTTGCGCGCGATAAGCAGGCTGCGAGCGCAGCAGGTTTATCGCGACACCGAGTATTTCATGCAGGCCGTGGATGACCGACCTTTTCTTATTGGTGGGGATTGAGGATCAACATCTGTTCCTCGGTGAAGTAATGCTCATCGCAGTTGTTGCCTGAACCACTGCGATCAACCACCAGGAAATCATCCCGCTTTTCGATCGTCAGCACCGGGTGGTGCCAAACGCCGCGATGGTAATTGACGCCCTGCCTGCCGTTGCTGCGGAAGGCACGGACCAAACCTGATACAGGTGCATCGCCAACTGGCGCGACCACGATCAGAAACTGATTGCCGAGCAGCGGAATGAAAGCCTGGCTGCCCAGCGGATGGCGTTCGAGCATACGCACGGTCAACGGCATTTCCAGCGCGTCGGCGCGGAAGATACTGATGATGGCGTTGTCCTCAGGCTCGGCGGTTTCAACCGTGGCGAGCTTGTGGAAGCGCATGGTCGAGCCGTTGTTGATCATGAAGTGGTCGCTGCCGTCGGTTTCGATCACGTCACCAAAGGGGGCGAAGGCTTCTTTGCTCAGGGGCTCGATCACTAGTGTGCGCATGCTTGTTATCTCTTCTTCTATGACTGGCTAATGTGGTGGTGCGCTTGCCGGAAGGCCCTGGGTACGCTCGCGTGGCGGACTCGGGCCAGACCTTGTGGCAAGCCTTACAGCTGCAGCAGGCGGAACAGCGCGATCAGGTTGATCTGCGCCAGCGCCTCTTTGAATTCGGCATCGGCATCGTTGTGAATCCGGGTTTCGAACGCCGCCAGAATCTGGTGTCGGTTACTGCCCTTGACCGCCATGATGAACGGGAACTGGAACTTGGCCTTGTAGGCATCGTTGAGTTCGGTGAAGCGGGCGAACTCTTCGGCAGTGCACTGGTGGATACCGGCGCCAGCCTGTTCATTGGTACTCGATTCGGTCAGTTCGCCCTGGACGGCGGCTTTGCCGGCCAGGTCCGGGTGAGCGTTGATCAAGGCCAACTGGTCGGCGTGGCTGGCGCTGAGCAGGATGTCGCTCATGCGCTGATGCAGGGCTTCGATCTGGTCCAGCTCGGCCAGTTGACCGAGGTCATAGGCCTTCTCGGCCACCCACGGCGAGTGCTCGTAGATGTCGGCAAAGGCGCTGACGAACGCGTCACGGCTCAGGGTCGAAGGAGTCAGGGTCTTGAAGGCGGTCATCAGGCGTTCTCGTTCTGGTACGGGTGGGTGGTGTGCCAGTGGCGGGCGATGTCCACGCGACGGGCAAACCAGACCTGGTCATGGCTCTTGGCGTATTCGACGAAGCGCTTCAGCGCTGCCAGCCGCGCCGGGCGACCGACCAAGCGGCAGTGCAGGCCGATCGAGAGCATCTTCGGCGCTTCGGCGCCTTCTTCGTAGAGCACATCAAAGGCGTCCTTGAGGTACTGGAAGAACTGCTCGCCACAGTTGAAGCCCTGCACCTGGGTGAAGCGCATGTCGTTGGTGTCGAGGGTGTACGGGATCACCAGATGCGGCTTGCCGGTCGGGTTGTTCGGCTCCCAGTAGGGCAGGTCGTCGTCGTAGGTGTCGCTGTCGTAGAGGAAACCGCCTTCTTCCATCACCAGCCTACGCGTGTTGGCGCCGGTACGACCGGTGTACCAGCCCAGTGGGCGCTCGCCGGTCAGCTCGGTGAGGATGCGGATGGCTTCGAGCATGTGCTCGCGCTCCTGCGCCTCGTCCATGTTCTGGTAGTCGATCCAGCGGTAGCCGTGGCTGCAGATCTCATGGCCAGCTTCGGCCATGGCGCGGATCACATCCGGATGGCGCTGCGCGGCCATGGCCACGGCGAAGATGGTCAGCGGTACGCCGGTGTCCTTGAACAGCTTGAGCAGGCGCCAGACGCCGGCGCGGCTGCCGTACTCGTACAGCGACTCCATGCTCATGTTGCGTTGGCCCTGCAGGGGCTGGGCGGCAACCATTTCAGACAGGAAGGCTTCGGACTCTTTGTCGCCGTGGAGGATGTTGCGCTCGCCACCTTCCTCATAGTTGAGTACGAACGACAAGGCGATGCGGGCGTTGCCCGGCCAGTGCGGGTGAGGTGGGTTGTTGCCGTAACCGATCAGGTCGCGAGGGTAGTCAGCGCTCACTGCAGTCTTCCTTCTTGTACGTTGTGCGAGGGGTGGTGGACCCGCGTCGGGTTGTCGCACTCACCGGATGGGCTGATTGTATACAACTTCTGAAATCTTTTGTAAGCCTGTTTTTCCGCATTTCTGCCCTTTTGTCGCGTGAGACTGCTTTGCAAGAAACTTGCCTGATTGGTCAGCTAATGACCTGGGCCTGCTTATACAGCCTATATCTGGCGATACATAGCAGGTTTTCGCGAGCGTGTGGCGGAGTGGCGCTGAAGGGTCTAAAAAATTGTGTACAATTTATTGAGAAAGTGTCTTAATGAGCTCATTCCCGCACACGGCAGGCCCTCTTACGGTGCTTGCTGGGTATTTTCTGCCCACGAACTGAACAAGAGGCGACACGCACATGGGACGTCTGACCACTCACGTACTGGACGCTGCGCATGGCTGCCCGGGCAGCTCGATCAAGGTCGAGCTGTACCGTGTCGACGGCCAGCAGCTGGAATTGGTTAATACCGCGCTGACCAACAGCGATGGCCGCGTCGATGCGCCGTTGCTGCAGGGTGACGATTACCGCACCGGCGTGTACCAGTTGCAGTTCAGTGCCGGGGATTACTATCGAGCTCGGGGCGTGGCTTTGCCAGAAGCGGCGTTCCTGGATGTTGTGGTACTGCGCTTTGGGGTCGACGAGAAGCAGGAGCACTACCACGTGCCGCTGCTAATCTCGCCTTACAGCTACTCGACCTATCGTGGAAGCTAGTTGGTCGCTAGAAGAATCTTCGTAGGTCTTTGGCCCGCTCTCACACTGGCGGGCTTTTTTTCGTCTAGAGATTGGTGTTTCTGAGGTCTTGTGACCATCGCCGGTCTTTGTTCAGGTGTGTTTTCGCACGGCCTGGTTGTTCTGCTTCAGTACTCGGCCAGTCGCATAGCCGGCCTTGTCCTCGGCGCCAGCAGCAATGGCGCCCATGAAATTGAATGTGGCCCCGACGATGCGTTCAGCGCCTTTCTCAGTGGTCACCCATACGCGTGCGGCCTCGAGGTGAGCCGACGTGTTCGAGATCTGACCGCTGAGATTTTGCGTGGCTATATCGCGGTATATACCCGCGTGCTCAGTGGTCAGCGTGGCGTCGTTGTGACTCGTCAGGTTGTCGTTGACCTTGAACAGCTTTTGCGTAAAGGGTGTGCTGTCCACTTGGTCACTGGCAAATTTACGGATTACTGCCCTTCCCAACCTTGGTGATTCCTGCGAGGTTGGATCCGGGAAGAGTGCTTTGCTCGCCAGGTCTACTGACTTTTTTGCAACCTGAATTTTCGGTTGGACGTGTTTTCTCATGAACGTAAGCGCCCAAGGGGTTTTCCCAGTGGGGTCGGTAAGGTTTATCGGGTCATTCAGGCAGTAGGCATAGGCATTCAACCCACCGCTGCCGAACGGACTCAGGCTGTCCGGGCTGAGGAATTTCATGAGCGACGGGCTGTAGGCGCGATGACCGTTGCCGAGCAGGTAGTAGCCGGTTACCGGTTCGCGCTTTTGTCCGGTGAACGACAGCAGGCTGGCGCCCGCCTCCAGGGGGTGGTGGCCATAGGCGGCGTAGGCGATGCTCGCGCTGCTGGCGGCGCCCTGCAGCCGCACAATCGATCCTTGCTGATCGACGCCGAGCGGACGGGTGGCCGTGGTGTTGTCCAGCTGCGCCAAGGCTGACTCGCCATGGCGCAGCAGCGTGACGCATCGCTCACCTTGAAGCTCGGTCGCCAGGGATGACCCTTGGTAGAAGCGCAGCGCCGGGGGCAAAACGGAGGGTGGGGTGGTGTTGGGGAGCATGTTCGGGTCTCGGCATGGAGAAGATGAGACCCGAGTCTAACGTGGGGTTTTTCTGCAGTGACCTGTCAAAAATGACAGGCCACTGCAAGAGGCCCTAGAGGAATACGAACTTGGCGATGAAGATCACGCAGAGTACCCAAAGGCTGGGCGAAATCTCCTTGTACTTGCCCGTCCCGGCCTTGAGCACCACGTAGCTGATGAAGCCCAGGGCAATGCCGTCCGCCACCGAGAAGGTCAACGGCATCATGATCACCGTGACGATCGCCGGAATGCTGTCGGTGGCTTCGTCCCAGTTGATATGGGCCATGCTGCCCATCATCAGCATCGCCACGTAGATCAGCGCGCCAGCGGTGGCGTAGGCGGGGATCATCCCTGCCAGCGGGGCGAAGAACATCGCCGCGACGAACAGTGCCCCGACCACCACGGCGGTCAGCCCGGTACGGCCACCTGCGGCCACTCCCGCAGCGCTCTCGACATAGCTGGTGACCGGCGGCACGCCAACGGCGGCGCCGAACACGCTCGAGGCACTGTCGGCCTTCAGCGCCCGTGACAGGTTTTCGATCTTGCCGTCCGGCGCCACCAGGTTGGCGCGCTGGGCAACCCCCATCAAGGTCCCGGCGGTGTCGAACATGTGCACGAAGAGAAACGCCAGCACCACGCTGATCATGCTCACGTTGAACACGCCGGCGACGTCCATGGCCATCCAGGTCGGCGCCAGACTCGGCGGCAGCGAGAACACCCCGCCGTACTGCACCAGGCCCAAGCCCCAGCCGGCCAGGGTAACGCTGATGATGGCGATCAGGATCGCACCGAACACTCGGTGATAGCTGAGCACCGCGATCATCAGGAAGCACACCGCCGCCAACAGCGGGCCGGCCTCGTGCAGCGAGCCGAGCTTGATCAGGGTCGCCGGGCTGTCGACGACGATGCCCGCAGTCTTCAGGCCGATCAGCCCGAGAAACAATCCGACGCCGGCCCCCATGGCATGGCGCAGGCTCAGCGGAATGCTGTTGAGCAGCCATTCGCGAATCCGCGACAAGGTCAGGAACATGAACAGCACCCCGGAGACGAACACGGCGCCCAGCGCCGCCTCCCAGGTGTAGCCCATGGTGCCGACCACGGTGTAGGTGAAGAAGGCGTTGAGCCCCATGCCCGGCGCCAGGCCAACCGGCCAGTTGGCGTAAAGCCCCATCAGCAGGCAGCCGAGCGCGGCCGAGATGCAGGTGGCGACGAACGCCGCACCATGATCGATGCCGGCGTCAGCCATGATGTTGGGGTTGACGAAGATGATGTAGGCCATGGTGATGAAGGTGGTCACCCCGGCGATCATTTCGGTCTTGACGGTGGTGCCATGTCGCTTGAGTTTGAAAATCCGTTCCAGCCAGCTCGTTTCGAGCGGCGGGGTGAGATCCAGCGTAGGGGCGTCGGATTTGCGGGTGTCCACAGCGAGTACTCCTCAAGTCTTTCTTGTTGTTCGGAACCAGTGTCCTGCGCTATGCACTTGGTGATTCCGCGAGGGTGAGGCAGACGTCTGACCGTTTTTGTTGACTCATGGGTCAAGAAGTTGCTCGCTGGATTATGCGTTTGTGTACAAATAATGCAAATAATGTTTTATCTTTCCTGGGTACAATCTTGTAAATAGTGGCTATATGCCGAAATGGCCACCTGCAGAAACGGGTCAGCCTGTGTACAATGGGCCAGTACCTTTCTTCTTATTTCCAACCAGGGCTTGCCAGCCACCCTCTGACAGGCAGTACAGTCAAGGTCCGATTGGCGGATTCCCATGCTCGAGTGCCCATGAACGAACAGCTGCAGCCTCTCAAGAAACCTGTACGCACCGGCAAGGCCGGGCGCAGTGGTACCCAGGACGACATCGTCTACGCGCATATTTTCGAGGCGATCCTCGAGCAGCGGCTGGCGCCGGGCACCAAGTTGAGCGAGGAAGCGCTGGGCGAGATCTTTGGCGTCAGCCGCACCATCATTCGTCGCGCGTTGTCGCGTCTGGCCCATGAGAGCGTGGTGTTGCTGCGGCCCAATCGCGGTGCCGTGGTTGCCAGTCCGACGGTTGAAGAGGCGCGGCAGGTGTTCTTTTCGCGACGGATGGTTGAGCGGGCGATTACCGAGTTGGCGGTGCAGCATGCTACGGCTGAGCAGCTGAACGAGCTGCGGCAGATGGTGCGTGACGAGCGCGACAGCTTTTCGCGGGGTGATCGTGGGGCCGGGATTCGGCTTTCCGGGGAGTTTCACCTGAAGCTGGCCGAGGCTGCTGGGAATGCACCTTTGGTGAGTTTCCAGCGTAGTCTGGTGTCGCAGACATCGCTGATCATTGCTCAGTATGAGAGCGGGAACCGGTCGCACTGTTCATATGATGAGCATATGCAGCTGATCGATGCGATCGAGGCGAGGGATGCGGGGCAGGCGGTTAGCTTGATGATGCATCATATGGATCATATCGACAGCAAGCTGAACCTCGATGAGGAGAGTGCTTCGGACGATCTGCATGCGGTGTTTTCGCACTTGTTGCAGAAGAAGCCTGCTCGGGCTACTTCGGCTAAAGGTTGATTGGTTGGTTGTCGGCTTGGGACTTATCCGATTGATGTGTGGTTTGATCGGGCCCCTTTCGCCCTTACGGCGAGTCACTTTTTTGGCAAACGCCCCAAACAAGGTCTTGGCTCCACATCCGGCCCCTTCGCTGCGCTGGCGCAGAGCGGGTCAAAGTGGGTTTCGCGATGGTGGTTGGCCGTCAGATTGCCGGGGCCGCTACGCGACCCTTCGCAGGTGAACCCGCTCCCACAGACCGCGCATGTCGATGGTACGCGGCCCCTGTAGGAGCGGCCTTGTGTCGCGAAAGGGCTGCGTAGCAGCCCCGGCAATCTCAAACCAATCAAAGCTCGGGCAGCCACAACAATCCCGCCCTGCGCCAGCGCGCTACCGCTGATGCACACACCGCCCAGCCGCATACGTCTCCAGCACGGTCCGATCATCCCCCAGCGTCGTCAACACAAACAACGTTTCCTCGATCCCCCCCGATTGCTGCAGGCGATACTCAAGCAACGGCGTAGCCTTATAATCGAGGACCACGAAGTCCGCATCATTACCCGGACGCAAACTTCCCACCCGATCCTCCAGCCGCAAAGCCCGAGCCCCACCCAGCGTCGCCAGGTACAACGACTTGAACGGGTGCAAGCGCGCGCCCTGCAACTGCATCACCTTGTAAGCCTCATTCAAGGTATGCAGCAGCGAAAAACTGGTCCCCGCGCCAACATCCGTGCCCAGCCCGACATTGACCTTGAACTTCTCAGCTTGCGGCAAGTTAAACAAGCCACTGCCCAGGAACAGGTTCGAGGTCGGGCAGAACGCCACCGCCGAGCCCGTCTCCGAAAGCCGCTGACACTCTTCATCACACAGATGCACGCCATGGGCAAACACCGACCGCTCCCCCAGCAGCTCGAAGTGATCGTAGACGTCCAGGTAACCCTTCTGCTCCGGGAACAAGCCCTTGACCCAGTCGATCTCCTGCAGGTTCTCGGACAGGTGCGTATGCATGTACACCCCCGGATGCTCCTTCAGTAACTGGCCGGCCATCGCCAATTGCTCGGGCGTGCTGGTCGGGGCAAAGCGCGGCGTCACCGCATAGTGCAGCCGGCCCTTGCCATGCCAGCGCTGAATCAGCGCCTTGCTCTCGGTGTAGGACGACTCCGCCGTGTCGGTCAGATAATCCGGCGCGTTGCGGTCCATCATCACCTTGCCGGCGATCAGGCGCAGGTCCAGCCGCTCGGCCTCTTCGAACAGCGCGTTGACCGACTCCGGATGCACACTGCCGAACACCAGTGCGGTGGTGGTGCCGTTGCGCAGCAGCTCCTGCAGGAAGATCTTCGCGACCTTGTCGGCATGCGCCTTATCGGCAAACTGCTTTTCGCAGGGGAAGGTGTAGGTGTTCAGCCAGTCCAGCAACTGCTCGCCATAGGAGCCGATCATGCCGGTCTGCGGGAAGTGGATATGGGTGTCGATAAAGCCCGGGGTGATCAGGGCATCCTGGTAATGCACCACGTCGATGTCGGCATCCAGCGTCGGCAGCAGGTCGCTGGCGTGACCGAGGGCGCTGATGCGGCCTTCGTCGACCACCAGCAGGCCGTCCGGGTAGTACTCGCAGGATGCCTCCAGGCCGACTTCGGCGGGGTCGCCAACGCTGTGCAGAATGGCGGATCGGTAAGCTTTGCGGGTTGCGCTCATAACACTCTCGTCAATTGGCGTGGCTGCGGCGCGACGGCGGCAGCAACTGAGCAATGGGGCCGGCATTGACCGCAGCATCGTGCTGGCCAAAACAGGCGTTGTAGGTGGCGATGATTTCGCCGGCAATCGACACGGCGATCTCGATCGGCAATTTGCCTTTGACCTCGGCCAGGCCCATCGGGCAACGCATGCGTGCTAGCACCGCATCGTCATAGCCGCGATCACGCAGGCGATGCTCGAACTTGGCCCGTTTGGTCTTCGAGCCGATGAGGCCGAACCAGGTGAAGTCGTTGCGCTTGAGGATCGCCGCGGTCAGCTCGAGGTCGAGCTGGTGGTTGTGGGTCATGACGATGCAGTAACTGCCTGGCGGCAGCGCAGCCACTTCGTCGACCGGCTCCTCGCTGATGATGCGGCTCACGCCGGTGGGGATCAGCTCCGGAAATTCTTGCTCGCGCGAGTCGATCCAGCGCACCCGGCAGGGCAGGGCAGCGAGCAAGGGTACCAGAGCCCGGCCGACGTGGCCCGCACCGAACACGGCGATCTCGGCCTGCACCGCCGCCATTGGCTCGAACAGCAGCACGGTAACGCCGCCGCAGCATTGGCCAAGGCTCGCGCCGAGGCTGAAGCGCTCCAGATGCGGGGTGCTGCGCTGCTCGTCGAGCATCTGCCGGGCGATGTGCAGGGCCTTGTACTCAAGGTGGCCACCGCCGATGGTGTCGAACAGCTGGCGGGCGCTGACGACCATCTTCGAGCCGGCATTGCGCGGGGTCGAGCCGCGCTCTTCGATGATGGTCACCAGCACGCAGGGTTCACCGCGAGCTTGCAGGTCGGCGAGGGCGTTGATCCATTGGTGCATGATACAAAACCTCAGTTGGCTTCAACTCAGCCCCGCGCAGCACAGGGCTGCGCGGGGCTGCCTGCGGTCACGATGTGACAGGTTCCACGTGCTGTTCAGCAGGCTGCTGCACGGCCAGGGTCTGGCGCATCTGCTCGCAGCCCCACAGGACCCGCTCAGGCGTGGCTGGCGCGTCGATGTTGGGTTGCGCGCGGTAGTCGGCGATGCTGGCGACGGCGTCCTTGATCGCGCACCAGGCAGCGATACCGAGCATGAACGGCGGCTCGCCGACGGCCTTGGAATGGAACACGGTGTCTTCCGGGTTCTTGCGGTTCTCGACCAGCTTGACCCGCAGGTCCAGCGGCATGTCGGCCACGGCCGGGATCTTGTAGCTGGCCGGGCCGTTGGTAACCAGCTTGCCCTTGGCGTTCCACACCAACTCTTCGGTGGTCAGCCAGCCCATGCCCTGAATGAAGCCGCCTTCGACCTGACCGATGTCGATGGCCGGGTTCAGCGAGTCGCCGACGTCATGCAGGATATCGGCACGCAGCAATTTGTACTCGCCGGTCAGGGTGTCGACGATGACCTCGACGCAGGCTGCGCCGAAGGCGAAGTAGTAGAATGGCCGGCCGCGCGCCTGAGAGCGGTCGTAGAAGATCTTCGGCGTGCGGTAGAAGCCGGTAGTCGACAGCGACACCTGGGCAAAATAGGCCTGCTGCACCAGCGTCTCGAAGCTGATCAGTTCCTCACGCACGCGCACATGGCCGTTGCGGAATTCAACGTCTTCCTCGGTGACATTCCAGTGTCGGGCGGCAAACTCGACCAGGCGCTTCTTGAGGATCTCGGCCGCGTTCTGTGCCGCCTTGCCGTTCAGGTCGGCGCCACTGGATGCAGCGGTCGGTGAGGTATTGGGGACCTTGTCGGTATTGGTCGCCGTGATCTGAATGCGGTCGATCTCGACCTGGAACACCTGCGCAACCACCTGTGCAACCTTGGTGTTCAAACCCTGGCCCATCTCGGTGCCGCCATGGTTGAGGTGGATGCTGCCGTCGGTGTAGATGTGGATCAGTGCACCGGCCTGGTTGAGGAAGGTGGCGGTGAATGAGATGCCGAACTTGACCGGGGTCAGTGCCAGGCCTTTTTTCAGTACCGGGCTGTGCTCGTTGAAGTGGCGGATCGACTTGCGCCGCTCGGCGTAGTCGCTGCTGGCCTCCAGTTCGGCGGTCATTTCCTCGATCAGGTTGTGTTCGACGGTCTGGTAGTAATGGGTGACGTTGCGCTCGATCTTGCCGTAGTAGTTGGCCTTGCGCACATCCAGCGGGTCACGGCCGAGCTGACGGGCAATGTGGTCCATCACCTGCTCGATGGCGACCATGCCTTGCGGCCCGCCGAAACCGCGGTAGGCGGTGTTGGAGGCGGTGTTGGTCTTGCAACGGTGGCCGTTGACGGTGGCGTCGCCAAGGTAATAGGCGTTGTCCGAGTGGAACATGGCGCGGTCGACGATCGAGCCGGACAGGTCAGGCGAGTAGCCGCAGTTGCCGGCGAGGTCGAACTGGATGCCGTGCAGGCGGCCGTCGTCATCGAAGCCGACGTCGTACTCGACGTAGAACGGGTGGCGCTTGCCGGTCATGGTCATGTCTTCGACCCGTGGCAGGCGCATCTTGGTCGGCTGGCCGGTCAGGCGCGCTATCACCGCGCACAGGCATGCCGGGCTGGCGGCCTGGGTTTCCTTGCCGCCGAAGCCGCCACCCATGCGGCGCATGTCGAGGACGATCTTGTTCATCGGCACATCGAGCACTTCGGCGACCAATTTTTGCACTTCGGTCGGGTTCTGCGTCGAGCAGTACACGATCATGCCGCCGTCTTCGGTCGGCATCACCGAGGAGATTTGCGTTTCCAGGTAGAAGTGCTCTTGGCCACCGATATGCAAGGTCCCCTGCAAGCGGTGCGGGGCGCTGGCCAGGGCGGCAACCGAATCACCGCGCTGATGGGTATGGCTGTCGAGCACGAAGTGCTTGTCGCGCAGCGCCTGGACCACATCCAGCACCGGTTCGAGGTCTTCGTATTCGATGATCGCCGCCATCGCCGCACGGCGAGCGGTTTCCAGGTCGCGGGCAGCTACCGCCAGCACCGGTTGGCCGAAGAACTCGACCTTGTCGATCGCCAGCAATGGGTCGCCGGCGACCACCGGGCCGATATCCTTGAGGCCGGGGATGTCTTCATGGGTGATGGCGATGCGTACGCCTTCGAAGGCGTAGCACGGCGCGGTATCGATACTCAGGATGCGCGCGTGGGCGCGGTCAGCGGTGCGCGCATACACATGCAACTGATTGGGGAATTCGAGGCGGTCATCGATATACACCGCTTCGCCGCTGACGTGTTTGTCGGCGCTGTCGTGCTTGACGCTGCGGCCGACACCGGTGGTCAGGTCCTGGCGGAACAGTTCGGCCATCTCGGCCTGGCTCTTGACGGCATGATGATTAGACATAGTCGGTCACCCGGGTTTCGATGTGCGGCGATTGCAGTTCGATGAAGTACTTGCGCAGCAGGTTCTGTGCGGTCAGCAGGCGGTATTCCTTGCTCGCGCGGAAGTCCGAGAGCGGGCTGAAGTCTTCGCCCAGCGCCTGGCAGGCACGTTCAAGGGTGGCCTGGTTCCACGGCTTGCCGCGCAGCGCGGCTTCACAGGCACGGGCGCGTTTGGGAATCGCTGCCATCCCGCCAAAGGCAATGCGCACGCCGCTGACCACACCGTTTTCGATGCTCAGGTTGAACGCTGCACAAACTGCCGAGATGTCGTCGTCCAGTCGCTTGGAGACCTTGTAGGCGCGGAACGTCCAGTCGTTGCTGGCCCGCGGCACGATGATCTTCTCGATGAACTCGCTGTCCTGGCGGGCCGTGATGCGGTAGTCGATGAAGTAGTCTTCCAGTGGCAGCACGCGCTGGCGCTGGCCCTGGCGCAGTACCACCTGGGCATCCAGGGCAATCAGCAGCGGCGGCGAATCACCGATGGGCGAGGCATTGCCGATGTTGCCGCCGAGGGTGCCCTGGTTGCGAATCTGCAATGACGCAAAGCGGTGCAGCAGGGCGCCAAAATCGGCGTACTCATCGCTGAGCGCGCCGTAGCAGTCGGTCAGCGGCGTCGCTGCGCCGATCTCCAGATGAGTGGCGGTCTTGTCGATGCGCTTGAGTTCGGCGACGTTGCCGACATAGATCATCACCGGCAAGGTCTTGTGGAACTGGGTTACTTCCAGCGCCAGGTCGGTGCCGCCGGCAAGCAGGCGCGCTTCTGGGTGCGAGCTGTACAGGTCGGCCAGGTCGGCAACAGTCAGCGGCACCAGACAGCGCTTGTCGCCGCTGTTCAGTTCGCCGGTTTCGGACGGGGCGATGGCCTTGAGGCGGGCGATGGTCTGCGCTTGTTGCGCATCGAACTGATCGCGGCACGGTGTGGCGCAGCTCTGTTCGGCAGCGGCGAGGATCGGCCGGTAGCCGGTGCAACGGCACAGGTTGCCGGCGAGGGCTTCCTGGGCCTGCTGGGTGTCGGCGCCGTTGCTGTTCTTCTGCAAGGCAAACAGCGACATGACAAAGCCGGGAGTGCAGAAGCCGCATTGCGAGCCGTGGCAGTCGGCCATGGCTTTTTGCACACTGTGCAGTTCGCCCTGATGCTTGAGGCCTTCGACGCTGATCAATTGTTTGCCGTGCAACGACGAAACGAAGGTCAGGCACGAGTTGAGGCTGCGGTAGCGCAGGCTCTGGCCGTCTTCTTCGAGCTCGCCGACCACCACTGTACAGGCGCCGCAGTCGCCACTGGCGCAGCCTTCCTTGGTGCCGGATTTGCCAAGGTGTTCGCGCAGGTACTGCAGCACGGTCATGTTCGGGTCCAGGGCGTGCTCATTACGCAGCTCCTGGTTTACGAGAAACTGGATCACGGGGAAGGCCTCGCAATGGTTTTATTGTTGTTCCGGCGGACTCTAAGCAGGCTTGATCGCCGGGTCAATGATTTTCTGACTCAAAGGTCAAGAAATCGCGCGCAGTGAGTCCGCACCGAACAGTGTGTCTTTTGTTAAGCATAGATCGCGCCTGATTCCCACGGCCGCCTGCAACGAATAAAGCGCAGCGCACCTCTGCGCGACTACCTGGCAAGTGCGCTACAATCCGCCGCTTGTGCCCAGTTCAATGATTTTGAAGGAAAACCATGACGTTCAAGGCGCCGGACAGTCTCTCCGAGCAGATTGCCCACCATCTGGCCGAGCGGATCATCCGCGGCGAGCTTGCCCCGGGTGAGCGGATCCAGGAGCAAAAGGTCACTCAGGCCCTGAACGTTAGCCGCGGCTCGGTACGCGAGGCGCTGTTGATCCTTGAGCGTCGCCATCTGGTGGCGATCCTGCCGCGGCGGGGCGCCCACGTGACCCGTCTTGACGAGCGCAGTGTGCGTAGCCTGTGTGCGCTGATGGGCGAGTTCTACATTCTGCTCGGCAACGCCGTTGCCCAGAAATGGCGCACCGATGCCGACCTGATGCCGTTTCTGGGCATTCAGCAGCGCTTGCAACAGGCCTACGCCGCCACCGACATCAAGACCTTCGTCGCCGAGAGTTTTGCAGTGATGCGCGCTGCGTATCCGTTCGCCGACAACCCGTACCTGCAGGAAACCGTCGAGAACCTGCAGCCCGCCATGAGCCGCGCCTATTACCTCGCGCTGGATCAGCGCCAGGCGAATATGCTCGACTACCTCGACCTGTTCGATCGCCTGCTCCAAGCCGTGGTTGCGCGCGACATTGCACGTATTCGCGAAGTGCTGGTTGCCTACTGCCAGCGCAGCTGCGAGCTGGTGTTGGCTGCGTTGGCACGGGTCTGATCGATGCGCTTGAAGTGCATTCGCCTGGCCGGGTTCAAGTCGTTCGTCGACCCGACCACGGTCAACTTTCCCAGCAACATGGCCGCCGTGGTCGGGCCCAATGGCTGTGGCAAGTCCAACATCATCGACGCGGTGCGCTGGGTGATGGGCGAAAGCTCGGCTAAAAACCTGCGCGGCGAGTCGATGACCGACGTCATCTTCAATGGCTCAACCAGCCGCAAGCCGGTTAGCCAGGCCAGTATCGAACTGGTGTTCGACAACAGCGACAACACCCTGGTCGGCGAGTACGCCGCCTACGCCGAGATCTCGATCCGGCGCAAAGTGACCCGCGACGCGCAGAATACCTACTACCTCAACGGCACCAAATGCCGTCGCCGCGACATTACCGATATCTTCCTCGGAACCGGGCTGGGCCCGCGCAGCTACTCGATCATCGAGCAGGGCATGATCTCCAAGCTGATCGAGGCCAAGCCAGAGGAGCTACGCAACTTCATCGAAGAAGCCGCCGGCATCTCCAAGTACAAGGAGCGCCGCCGCGAGACCGAAACCCGAATTCGCCGCACCCAGGAAAACCTCGCCCGCCTGACCGACCTGCGCGATGAGCTCGGGCGCCAGCTCGAGCGTTTGCACCGCCAGGCCCAGGCCGCAGAAAAGTATCGCGAGTACAAAGCTGAAGAGCGTCTGCTCAAGGCGCGCTTGTCGGCCCTGCGCTGGCGTGAGCTGGACCAGAAGGTGCAGCAACGCGGCGCCGTCATCGGCGATCAGGAAGTAGCCTTCGAGGCGCTGGTGGCCGAGCAGCGCAATGCCGATGCCAGCATCGAGCGCCTGCGCGACGGCCACCATGAATTGTCCGAACGCTTCAATCAGGTCCAGGGCCGCTTCTATTCGGTGGCCGGTGACATTGCCCGGGTCGAGCAGAGCATTCAGCACGGCCAGCAGCGCCTGCGCCAGTTGCAGGATGATCTCAAGGAAGCCGAGCGCACACGGCTGGAGACCGAGTCGCACCTGGGCCATGACCGCACCCTGCTGGCGACCCTCGGCGAAGAACTGGAGCAGCTTGAGCCTGAGCAGGAGATGACCCTCGCCGCAGCCGAAGAAGCGGCTGCCGTGCTCGAAGAAGCCGAGTTGGGCATGCACGGCTGGCAGGAGCAGTGGGACAGTTTCAATACCCGCTCAGCCGAGCCGCGGCGCCAGGCCGAAGTCCAGCAGTCGCGCTTGCAGCAGCTGGAAACCAGCCTCGAGCGCTTGGCTGAACGCCAGCGCAAGCTGGCTGACGAGCGTGATCAGCTCAGCGCCGACCCGCAGGACGCAGCCATGCTCGAGTTGACCGAGCAGGTCGCCAGCAGTGAGCTGCTGCTGGAAGAACTGCAGCTCAGCGAGCAGGACGTGCTCGAACGCCTCGAAGCTGTGCGTGAGCAACTGCAGCAGCTCAACCAGAGCCATCAGCAGTTGCAGGGCGAGCAACAGCGTCTGGGCGGCCGGCTGGCGTCGCTGGAGGCGTTGCAGCAAGCCGCCCTGGAGCCGTCTGCCGGTGCTGGCGAGTGGCTGCGCGAGCAACGTTTGCAACAGCGTCCGCGCCTGGCCGAGGGTTTGCGCGTCGAGGCAGGTTGGGAGCTGGCCGTCGAGACGGTGCTGGGTGCTGACTTGCAGGCAGTGCTGGTCGACGACTTCAGCCAGCTGGACTTTGCCACGCTGGAACAAGGTGATTTGCGCCTGTTGCTGGCGGCCGGCGAGGGCGCTCGGGTGCCCGGCAGCTTGCTCGACAAGGTCGAAGGGCGCACCGACCTCAGCCCTTGGCTGGGCCAGGTGCGTCCGGTCGAGACCCTTGAGCAGGCGCTGAGCCAGCGCGCAAGTCTGCTGGCTGGCGAAAGCCTGGTCAGCCGCGATGGCTACTGGGTGGGCCGGCATTTCCTGCGCGTCAGCCGCGGCAGCGAAGCGCAAGGCGGCGTGCTCGCCCGCGCGCAGGAGATCGAACAGCTGGCCGAGCAGCAACTGCAGCAACAGGAGCAGTTGGACCAGTTCGAGCAGCGCCTGCACAGCCAGCGCGAGCAACAGCGTGACCTTGAAGAGCAGCGCGAACAACTGCGCCGCCGTAGCCAGGACGAAAACCGTCAGCACGGTGAGCTCAAGGCGCGTTTGTCTGCCGGTCGCGCCCGCGCCGAGCAGCTTGAGCTGCGTCGCCGCCGTCTTGAAGAAGAATTAAGCGAGCTCGGTGAGCAGCGCGCCTTCGAGCACGAACAGCTCGGTGAGGCGCGGCTGATCCTGCAAGAGGCCCTTGACCTGATGGCCGAGGACACCGAGCAGCGCGAACAATTGCTGGCCCGCCGCGACACCCTGCGCGAAGGCCTCGACCGCATCCGCCAGGAAGCCCGCCAGCACAAGGACCACGCCCACCAGTTGGCCGTGCGCCTGGGCTCGCTGCGCGCCCAGCATGATTCCACCCGGCAGGCGCTGGAGCGGCTGGAGCAGCAAGCCGAGCGCCTGAGCGAGCGCCAGGAGCAGTTGAGCCTGAATCTGGAAGAGGGCGAAGCGCCGCAGGAAGAGCTGCGCCTGAAACTTGAAGAGCTGCTCGAACGGCGCATGAGCGTCGATGAAGAAATGCGCCTGGCCCGGCTGCATATGGACGACGCCGACCGCGAACTGCGCGACGCCGAAAAACGCCGCACCCAGGCCGAGCAGCAGTCGCTTTTGCTGCGCGGTCAGCTGGAGCAGTCACGGCTTGAATCGCAAGGCCTGAACCTGCGTCGCAGCACCTTGCAGGAACAACTGCTGGCCGACGGTTTTGACCTGCAAGGCGTGCTTGCCACGCTCGATCCCGAGGCCAGCGAAGCGACCACCGAACAGCAGCTCGAACAAATCGAAGGGCGTATTCAGCGCCTGGGTGCGATCAACCTGGCAGCCATCGAAGAGTACGAGCAGCAGTCCGAGCGCAAACGCTATCTGGATGCGCAGGACGCCGACCTGGTGGAAGCGCTCGAGACCCTGGAAAACGTCATCCGCAAGATCGACAAGGAAACCCGCACCCGCTTCAAGGATACCTTTGATCAGATAAATGCCGGTTTGCAGGCACTTTTTCCAAAAGTTTTCGGCGGTGGCAGCGCTTACTTGGAACTGACGGGCGAAGATTTACTCGATACTGGGGTGACAATCATGGCGCGCCCGCCTGGCAAGAAAAACAGCACCATCCATTTGTTGTCGGGTGGCGAGAAAGCCCTGACTGCGCTGGCGCTGGTGTTCGCTATCTTCAAACTCAACCCGGCACCGTTCTGCATGCTCGACGAAGTCGATGCGCCGCTGGACGATGCCAACGTCGGGCGGTACGCCCGGTTGGTCAAGGAAATGAGCGAGACCGTGCAGTTCATCTACATCACCCACAACAAGATCGCCATGGAGATGGCCGATCAACTGATGGGGGTGACGATGCACGAGCCAGGCTGTTCACGTCTTGTTGCAGTTGATGTAGAGGCGGCGATGGCCATGGTAGACGCCTGATAAGCGACGCTGAGGCGTTTTCAGCAGCTAAAACGCCTGTCATGTGTGACAGACGGTGTAAAGTTGCCTTTGGTCGTGCTAGCTTTACCGTCACGTGTATTCTGCGTGGGTAAAACGCCTGTCAGAACATAGAGTTGGCGCCACGTGTTAAAGGGCTTTGAACCCTTTGTTTTCAAGCATATTTTTTATAGAGGCACGGGATTAAATGGAAATCGGTCTGCGCGAGTGGCTGATCGTCATCGGCATCATTGTCATCGCCGGTATTCTTTTCGACGGCTGGCGTCGCATGCGTGGTGGCAAAGGCAAGTTGAAATTCCGTCTCGATCGCAGCTACTCCAATGTTGCGGACGAAGAAGGCGGCGCGGAAGTGCTCGGCCCGGCACGCGTGCTGGAAGGCCAGCACAAAGAGCCCGAGCTGGATGAAACCGACCTGCCGTCGATGAGCGCAGGGCGTGAGCGCGAGCGCGAAGCCAAACCCGTCAAGGCCGCCAAGCGCGGCAAGCGCAACAGCGAGCCGCATCAAGGCGATCTGAGCCTGGCGGCCGAGCCGCGTGAGCCCGACCTGTTCGCCGAGCCTGACAACGCCTACGAGACTGACAACAACCGCACTAGCGGTTTCTCCTCGAGCTCGTCCAGCAGCAGCGTCAAGGAGCTGCCACCGGCTGAAGAAGTGCTGGTGATCAGCGTGATCTCCCGTGACGAAACCGGCTTCCGCGGCCCGGCACTGTTGCAGAACATTCTCGAGAGCGGTCTACGCTTTGGCGAAATGGACATCTTCCACCGTCACGAGAGCATGGCCGGTCACGGCGAAGTGCTGTTCTCGATGGCCAACGCGGTCAAGCCAGGGGTGTTTGACCTGGATGACATCGACCATTTCAGCACCCGTGCGGTGAGCTTCTTCCTCGGCTTGCCAGGCCCGCGCCACCCCAAGCAGGCGTTCGACGTAATGGTCGCTGCTGCGCGCAAGCTGGCCCATGAGCTCGATGGCGAACTCAAGGATGACCAGCGTAGCGTGTTGACGGCGCAGACCATCGAGCATTATCGCCAGCGTATCGTTGAGTTCGAGCGTCGCGCGCTGACTCAGAAACGTTGATTTAACTGTGCGGGCAGGGTCGATAGTGATCCTGCCCGCAGTGATTTTTGCGCTAGAGCAGCTTTGGGGTTGAGTGGGGCAGGCGAGTGCGGCGGTGCCTGGATTGGGGCTGCGGCGCAGCCCTTTCGCGACACAAGGCCGCTCCTACATGGATCCCGTTGCCGTTGAGGTCAGTGCGGTCCCCGCCGCTCTTTAGGCATGCGCGGTCCCCTGTAGGAGCGGCCTTGTGTCGCGAAAGGGCCGCATAGCGGCCCCCCATCCGCCAAACCCACCCAAAGCCGCTCTTGTGCCCAGCAAGAGACCCCCCCCATGACCGCCGAAACCCGCATCCATCAGCTGCGCGCCGAACTCGACCAGCACAACTACCGCTACTACGTCCTCGACGAGCCAAGCATCCCCGACGCCGAATACGACCGCCTGTTCAACGAGCTCAAAGCCCTCGAAGCCGAACACCCGCACCTGGTCACCCCCGACTCGCCAACCCAGCGCGTCGGCGGCAGTGCCCTCGCGGCTTTCAGCCAGATCCGCCACGAAGTGCCCATGCTCAGCCTGGGTAACGCCTTCGAAGAAGCTGACCTGCGCGAATTCGATCGCCGCGTGGTCGACGGCCTCGATCAGCCCGGCGCCGTCGACTACAGCTGCGAGCCCAAGCTCGACGGCCTTGCGGTCAGCCTGCTGTACCGCGATGGCCAGTTGGTGCAAGGTGCCACCCGTGGCGACGGCACCACCGGCGAAGACATCAGCAGCAACGTGCGCACCGTACGCAACATCCCGCTCAAGCTGCAGGGCAGCGGCTGGCCAGCCGTGCTTGAAGTGCGCGGCGAAGTGTTCATGAGCAAGGCCGGCTTCGACCGCCTCAACGCCAGCCAGGCTGCCATTGGCGGCAAGACCTTCGCCAACCCGCGCAACGCCGCCGCCGGCAGCCTGCGCCAGCTGGACTCGAAGATCACCGCCAGCCGCCCGCTGGAATTCTGCTGCTATGGCGTTGGGCAAACCTCCGAAAGCATCGCCGACAGCCACATCGACACCCTCGAGAAGCTCAAGACCTGGGGCATGCCGATCAGTCGCGAGCTCAAGCACGCCGCTGGTATTGAAGAATGCCTGGCCTACTACCAAGACATCGGCGCTCGCCGCAACGAGCTGGCCTACGAGATCGATGGCGTGGTGTTCAAGGTCAACAGCCTGGCCGCACAGCGCGAGCTGGGCTTCCGTGCACGCGAGCCGCGCTGGGCGATCGCCCATAAATTCCCGGCCATGGAAGAGCTGACCGAAGTGCTCGACGTCGAGTTTCAGGTCGGTCGTACCGGCGCAGTCACGCCTGTCGCGCGCCTGAAGCCGGTCAAGGTCGCCGGCGTCACCGTATCCAATGCCACCCTGCATAACATGGACGAAGTCGCCCGGCTCGGCGTGCATATCGGCGACACGGTGATCATCCGTCGCGCTGGCGACGTCATCCCGCAAGTCATGCAGGTGGTGCTCGAGCGCCGCCCGGCTGACGCCCGTCCGGTGCCGGTGCCGAGTGAATGCCCGGTGTGCGGCTCGCAGGTCGAGCGTACCCAGTTGATCAAGCGCAGCAAAGGCAAAGAGACCACCAGCGAAGGTGCGGTCTACCGCTGCGTTGGCCGCCTGGCCTGCGCCGCGCAGCTGAAGCAGGCGATCATCCACTACGTCTCGCGCCGCGCCATGGACATCGATGGTCTAGGTGAAAAAAGCGTCGAGCAGTTGGTCGATGAGGGGCTGATCCGCTCGCCGGCTGACCTGTACAAGCTGACTTTCGAGCAGATCGTCGACCTCGAAGGCTTTGCCGAGGTTTCCAGTAACAAACTGCTCGAGGCCATCAACAACAGCAAGCGACCAAACCTGGCGCGCTTCATCTACGCCCTCGGCATCCCCGATGTCGGCGAAGAGACCGCCAAGGTCCTGGCGCGCTCGCTGGGCAGCCTGGCGCGGGTGCAGGAGGCGCTGCCGCAGGTGCTCACCTACCTGCCCGATATCGGCCTGGAAGTCGCCCACGAGATCCACAACTTCTTTGAAGACCAGCACAACCGCGACGTCATCCAGCAGTTGCTCGACAGCGGCATGCAGTTGCAGGAGGAGGGTGAGCTGGCCCCCGAGTTCGCCGCCAGCACTACCCTCGCCGGGCTGATCGCCAAGCTCGATATCGCTTCGGTCGGCCCGACTGGCGCCGAGAAGCTGGTGGCCAAGCTCGGCAGCCTCGAGCAGATCATCCAGGCCGACGGCATCGACCTGCGTCAGGCCCTGGCGGCCAAGCAAGCCGAAGCCGTGTGCGAGTTCTTCAAGGTCGAGGCCAACCAACAGCTGGCACGCGCTATCGAAGCGCAGCTGCTGAAGTTCGGCATGCACTGGGCCAGCGACAAGCGCGTGGTCGAAGGCCTGCCCCTGGCCGGGCAGACCTGGGTGCTTACCGGCAGCCTCGAGCGCATGAGCCGCGACATCGCCAAGGACAAGCTCGAACAGCTCGGCGCCAAGGTCGCCGGTTCGGTCTCTGGCAAGACCCACTGCGTCGTCGCCGGCCCCGGCGCCGGCTCGAAGCTGGCCAAAGCCAGCGAACTCGGGGTCAAGGTGCTCGATGAGGACGCCTTTGTCGGCTTCCTGGCCGGCCACGGCATCGACATCTGACTGCCTCGCGGGTCAAGTCATTGAGAAATGATGATTTTTTCTTGATGTAGAGGTTGTAACTTCGTCGCAGAGCGGTACAATGGCGCGGCTTGTCACGTGGCAAGTCGCGTTATGGTGGCCCTATCGGTCCCTCCGCATTGATTACCCGTTGACCTGGTCAGATCCGGAAGGAAGCAGCCAAGGCGGGGACATTGAGTGCCGGGGTGTGGCTGGTGGGGCCGCCTCCATTTCAGGGGTCGGAAAATCTTTCGGCGCGCCTGCTCCAACATCGCCCTTCACTGTTCAACCCAACTCCCCTCAGTTATTCGAGCGCCGCTCGCGTACACCTACCCACGTCTGCGGAAAACTGGCGACGTTGGCCGGCGCTGCTAAGTGACTCGAGCAAGCCAGTCTTGGCGTAGTAGCGCAGGGTCGAGGCGGGTACTCCGGTGCGCTTGGCGACATCGACGATGTCCATGACTGCTCCCTTGACTTGAAGTTGACTTCAACTTCCATGCTGCGCGGCATTGGGGTTTTTCGGCAATCTGCGAGGGTGTATTCATGGGCGTTACGGTTTTATTGATTTCCACGCTGGTGTTCGGCAGCGGCTTGTATGCCACGGCGTTGCTGCTTTCACTGGTGTGAGCCGATCACCATCGGCGCTGGCGAAGTGGGCGCGGCGTAGTGCTGAACAATGCGGTCCATCTCGCCGGACTGCTTGATCCGCACCAGCGCCCTGAGCAGCGCCTGGGTCGGGCGCGACGAGTCGCTGCGGACCACGCAACCGAGGTTTTGCTCATCCAGCAGCGCGCGGCTCTGCAATTGCGCTTCGGCTGGCAGTTGGCGGTTGAACCACTGCAGCGATAACTCATTGCTCACTGCGTACTGGTAGCGCCCGGCCTGTAGTTTCTGCAGGGCCAGTTGTTGGCTACGGCTGTCTTCGCGGTGCAATTGTCCTCGGCTGAACAGGGGTTGCAGGGTTGGATAGCTATAGCCGAGGACCGTACCAATGGCTTGAGCCGGCAGGCGCGAGGCATCCACGGGGTCGAGCAGGCCGGCGCGGCTTACCAGCAGATCGCGCTGGACCATCAGCGGCACGCTCCAGATGTACTCGCCTGGGCGCTCGATCAACCAGTTGGTTGCGAGGTGGCAGCGCACGTCGACATCGCCGTCCTCCATGGCTTGCTGCATGCGCAGGCGGGCCAACACGTGGTACTCAGGCCGCACCCCGGCTTCGCGCGCGGCAGACTGCATCAAGTCATAAAGAATGCCTTCGACCGGCTGACCCTGCTCGATGCGGATCAGCGGCATGCTCCAGCTCTCGGCAATGGCGAAGCGCAGCACCGGTTGCTCGGCCCAGCTGGGCGTGGCGCATAACAGCAGGCTGGCCAGTAGTCGGCGCACGTCTGTTCCTCCTTGATCTGCGTCGAACCGTGCATGGCTTAGCGTAGACGAGATTGGCCGGGTGCAATTTCGGCCCCGCTCCGCTAGCATTAGCGATCTTCCGCTGGTTCAGTTTGCGATGGTTTTTGATGAGTTATCAGGTTCTTGCACGTAAGTGGCGTCCGCGCTCGTTCCGCGAAATGGTCGGCCAGACCCATGTGCTCAAGGCATTGATCAATGCGCTGGACAACCAGCGGCTGCATCACGCCTACCTGTTTACCGGTACCCGCGGGGTCGGCAAGACCACCATCGCGCGGATCATCGCCAAGTGCCTGAACTGCGAAACCGGCATCACCTCGACGCCCTGTGGCACCTGCTCGGTGTGCCGAGAGATCGACGAGGGGCGCTTTGTCGACCTGATCGAGATCGACGCCGCCAGCCGAACCAAGGTCGAAGACACCCGCGAGCTGCTCGACAATGTGCAGTACGCACCGAGCCGTGGCCGCTTCAAGGTCTACCTGATCGACGAAGTGCACATGCTCTCGACGCACTCGTTCAACGCCTTGCTGAAGACGCTGGAAGAGCCGCCGCCCTACGTCAAGTTCATCCTCGCCACCACCGACCCGCAAAAGCTGCCGGCCACCATCCTCTCGCGCTGCTTGCAGTTCTCGCTGAAGAACATGAGCCCGGAGCGGGTGGTCGAGCACCTGAATCACGTGCTGACTGCCGAGAACGTGCCGTTCGAGAATGACGCACTGTGGCTGCTCGGGCGCGCTGCCGATGGCTCGATGCGCGACGCCATGAGCCTGACCGATCAGGCCATCGCCTTTGGCGAAGGCAAGGTACTGGCCGCCGATGTGCGGGCGATGCTCGGCACCCTTGATCACGGCCAGGTGTACGGCGTGTTGCAGGCGTTGCTCGAAGGCGATGCGCGAGCGCTGCTGGAGGCGGTGCGCGATCTGGCCGAGCAGGGCCCGGACTGGTCCGGCGTGCTCGCCGAGATGCTCAACGTGCTGCACCGCGTGGCCATCGCCCAGGCGCTGCCCGAGGCGGTCGACAATGGTCAGGGCGACCGTGATCGAGTCCTGGCGCTGGCGTCGGCGCTGCCTGCCGAGGACGTGCAGTTCTACTATCAGATGGGTTTGATCGGCCGGCGCGACTTGCCGCTGGCACCAGACCCGCGCGGCGGTTTCGAAATGGTCCTGCTGCGCATGTTGGCATTCCGCCCGGCGGACAACGATGACGCGCCGAGACCGCAGCTAAAGCCAGTGGGGATCAGCCAGGCCACAGCTGATTCAGCAACAGCGGTGGCAGCGGCAGCGCCCGTCAGCGCGGTTGCAGAGGTGCCGGCCCCGGCTGCGCCGGTGGCCCCAGCGGTTGCCGAACCAGTAGTCGCGGAGCCTGTTGCGGAACCAGAGCCAGAACCAGAACCTGCTGCGCCAGCGCCAGTTGCCGAGCAAGCCATCGACCTGCCATGGGAAGAGCAGGCAGCGCCTGTCGCTGCGCCGAAGCCACCTGCGCCTGAGCCGCCAGCCAAGCCCGAGCCGCAACCCGAAGCACAGCACGCGCCGTCACGTGACGACGCGCCGCCGTTCGACCCGGCTGCCTACGATGGCGTCGGTATGGAACGTGACGACGAGCCGCCGCTGGACGAGGACTATTATGCCGGTGAGGCCGACCCGGTTGGTTTCAGCTACCTCGACGAACTCGCCGAGCACGTTCAGGAAGACCAGCAGGCGCCGCCGCCCGAGCCGCTGCCAGCCTCCAAGCCGGCAACCGGGCTGGCCCTGCAATGGTTGGAATTATGCCCACAGTTGCCTGTATCGGGGATGACAGGCAACATCGCCGCAAACTGTACGTTGATTGCCGTCGACGGCGACAACTGGCTGCTGCACCTTGACCCGGCGCAGGGCGCGCTGTTCAACTCGACCCAGCAGCGGCGCTTGAACGACGCGCTCAACCAGCACCTCGGGCGCACCCTGCAGCTGAGCATCGAGCTGATTCGCCCGGAGCAGGAAACCCCGGCCCAGGCCGCAGCGCGCAAGCGTTCCGAGCGTCAGCACGATGCCGAAGTGTCGATCGAGCAGGATCCGCTCATCCAGCAGATGATCCGCCAGTTTGGCGCGACCGTGCGGCAGGATACTATTGAGCCCGTAGAGCCTCTGGTCAGCCAGGGGCAATAGACCGATATCCATGCGGCCGGCACTGCGCCAGGCCGCATCATATGAACCAATCGAGGTATACCCCCATGATGAAAGGTGGCATGGCAGGCCTGATGAAGCAGGCTCAGCAAATGCAGGAAAAAATGGCCAAGATGCAGGAAGAGCTGGCCAGCGCCGAAGTCACTGGTCAGTCCGGCGCCGGCCTGGTCAGCGTGGTCATGACCGGCCGTCATGACGTCAAGCGCATCAGCCTCGACGACAGCCTGATGCAGGAAGACAAGGAAGTCCTCGAAGACCTGATCGCTGCCGCCGTCAACGACGCCGTGCGCAAGGTCGAGCAGAACAGCCAGGACAAGATGGGCGGCATGACCGCTGGCATGCAACTGCCGCCGGGCTTCAAGATGCCTTTCTAAGGCATTGGCTTTCCTGCAGGACAAAACGCCCGTTGATCGGGCGTTTTTTTTTGCGCTGGTTAAACCCTGGCCAGTAACCGCAGCCGACCGAACCCGCAGGCGCGGTCGAGGGTCAACCACAACACAGGTAGGCCTTGTCGGTTTCGGCTGTAGCTGATTTGACGCTGCCTGCCGTGGCCGGTATAAACCGCCTCTTAATTTGTATTGTCAGGCCTCTCCGATGAGCTTCAGCCCACTGATCCGCCAACTGATCGACTCGCTGCGCATCCTGCCCGGTGTCGGCCAGAAAACCGCCCAGCGCATGGCCCTGCAGTTGCTCGAGCGTGACCGCAGCGGCGGCCTGCGCATGGCGCAGAGCCTGACCCAGGCGATGGAAGGGGTCGGCCACTGCCGCCAGTGCCGCACCTTGACCGAACAGGAGCTGTGCCCGCAGTGCGCCGATGTGCGCCGCGACGACACCCAGCTGTGCGTGGTCGAGGGGCCGATGGATGTGTATGCCGTGGAGCAGACTGGTTTCCGCGGTCGCTACTTCGTACTCAAGGGGCACCTGTCGCCGCTCGATGGCCTCGGGCCTGAGGCTATCGGCATCCCGCAGCTGATGGCGCGCATCGCCGAGCAGGGCAGCTTCACCGAAGTGATCCTCGCCACTAACCCGACCGTAGAAGGTGAGGCGACCGCGCACTACATCGCCCAGTTGCTGCACGAGCAGGGCCTGGTTGCCTCGCGCATCGCTCACGGCGTGCCGCTCGGTGGCGAGCTGGAGCTGGTCGACGGCGGCACCCTGGCCCATGCCTTTGCCGGGCGCCGACCGATTGCGCTGTAACTGGCTGCCCCCAGCCGGTTACTTCATCCGCGGCATTTCAATCCGGTGCTCGTGCACGCGCCGGTACAAGGTTGCCCGGGAAATGCCCAGCGCCTGAGCTGCATCCGCCGGTTTCCAGCGATGACGAATCAGCGCATCGAGAATCATCTGCCGGGCCGGGCTGGAGACGCTGGTCAGCGCCGGCGCGTCCTGAGCGGCGCCGCGCAACTCTTGCGGTAGATCATCCAGGCGCAACTGGCCACCATCACACACCGCGCAGGCATAGCGCAGCACCTGGCGCAGCTGCCTGAGGTTGCCCGGCCAGCGGTAGCTCAACAGCGCTTCCAGCGCCGCATCGGTGAGCAGCACCTCAACCCTGCAGGCCTGCGCCTCCTCGGCCAGCAGGCGGTGGATCAGGCTCAGGCGGTCGTCGCGCTCGCGCAGCGGCGGCAGTTCGAAGCGGGCGTTGGCCAGGCGGAAGTACAGGTCCTCGCGAAAGCGCCCGTCGCTGACCATCGTTGCCAGGTCACGGTGAGTGGCGCAGATCACCTGGATATCGACGCGCTCGCGCCGTGCCGCACCCAGCGGCGCCACCTCGCCCTCGGCCAGCACCCGCAGCAGCCGGGTTTGCAGGCTTAGCGGCATGTCGCCGATCTCGTCGAGAAACAGCGTGCCGCCATCGGCTTGCTGGAGCAGGCCCTGCATGCCTTTGCTGGAGGCGCCGGTAAACGCTCCGGCAACATAGCCGAACAGCTCGCTTTCGATCAGCGACTCCGGGATCGCCGCGCAATTGAGCGTGACAAACGGCCCTGCTGCGCGCTGGCTGAGCTGGTGCAGCTGGCGGGCGAAGACTTCCTTGCCGACCCCGGTTTCACCTTGCACCAGCACCGCCAGGTTGCAGTCCTTGACCCGCGTGGCCAGGCGCAGGTGCTGGCTGATGCGCGCGTCTTGGGCTGGCGCCGTGGGCACTGATGGCGGGCTGCGCCGCTGTGGCGCGCTGACTCGCCCATACAAGGCAAAACCTGGCAGGCGCTGGGCGCTGGCCTCGCTGGCGCGGCGCAGTTGCTCAAGGTCGAACAGCTCGCCGATGTGTTGCGGCAGGCGCCCGTTGCGTGCCAGCAGATGCTCGCGGGCGAGGCTGTTGAGCGCTTGCAGGCGGCCTTCGGCATCCCAGGCGAGCAGGTAATCGGGCTGGCTTTCGACATAACCGGGGGTGCCGTGGGCGCGCATCACCCAGTGGCCCTGGCTGCTGTGCATGAAGAAGGCGTTTTCGATCTCGCGAGCGGTCTGCTCGACCAGCTGGCGAATCAGGTGCTGGCTGCGCCGATCATCCGGCGACTTCAGCGCGGACACGTCGACCACCCCCAGCAGTTCGCCCAGCGGGTCGAACACCGGCGCTGCGGTACAGGTCAGGCCGATGAATGCAGCGCGATAGTGATCGCGCTTGTGCACGGTCACCGGCGCCTTGCTGGTCAGCACCGCCGCCACGCCGCAGGTGCCTTCTTCCACTTCCGACCAGCAGGTGCCCAGATACAGGCCGGCCTTGCGGCAGTCAGTGCGGATGCTGCTGTCGACCCGGTAGTCGATGGTGCGGCCCTGGCCGTCGGTCAGCAGCACGCAGTAGTCGGCGCCGCGCACTTGGGCGTGCAGGCGCGCCACGGCGTCGCTGGCGATGCGCAGAAACAGCTCGGCGCGCTCGCGGCATTCGTTGAGCAGGTTTGGCGAAAGGATGCGTGGACCTTGCTGCGAACCAGGGTCGAGGTGATGCAGCTCCATCGAGCGCCGCCACGAATCGAGGATCAGCGCGGGTACCGGCACCTGTGGCTGGCGTTCGGCGTTTTTCAGCACGCGGCTGACACAGTCGACATGGGCTCTGGAGTTCGCGGCGAGCATTCGGGCCTCCGGGTCTCTCGTTCTTGTCTTTATCGAGCCATTAAGCACCCGTGCGAAAGCCGCGACAAGCGCTGCTTGATTGGCGGCGCGGCTGAGACGCGGCGTCTCAGCGTCTCGCGGTCGGCGCTGCTGGCGCGGCACCCGGCGTCTCGCCGGCAAGCCGCCAATGTGCGCTGGACAATAGCTGAAACCGCTCTGCCACAGGGTTTGCAGCGTTCAGATCAAAAGCTGGCACCGGCCTTGCTCTGGCTCTCCTCAAACAATAAAACGAGGTGCGCCATGCGCCAGCCCGGCCCGATCATCGGGATCATTGCCAACCCTGCCTCCGGTCGCGACCTGCGCCGCCTGACGGCCAATGCCGGTTTGTATTCCAGCACCGACAAAGCCTCGGCGATCCAGCGCCTGCTCGCCGCATTTGGCGCCACTGGCATTGCCCAGGTGCTGCTGCCAACCGATATGACCGGCATCGCCGCCGCGGTGCTCAAGGCCAGCACTGGCCCGATGGCCCGTGAGCAGCGCTGGCCGGCGTTGCAGATGCTCGATCTGCCTCTGACGCAAACCGCCGCCGACACCCGCCTCGCGGCTCGCCAGATGGTCGAGCAGGGCGTGGCGATGATCGCTGTGCTGGGCGGCGACGGCACGCACAAGGCGGTCGCCGCCGAAGCCGGCGATACGCCGTTGCTGACCTTGTCGACCGGCACCAACAACGCCTTCCCTGAACTGCGCGAAGCGACCAGCGCGGGCCTCGCCGGTGGCCTGCTGGCCAGCGGGCAGATCCCAGCAGCCATAGGCCTGCGCCGCAACAAGCGGCTGCTGGTGCGGGTGCCGCAACAGCAGCTGTGCGAATGGGCGTTGGTCGAGGTCGCGGTTTCACCTCAACGCTTTGTCGGCGCCCGCGCCTTGAGCCGCAGCGAAGACCTGGCAGAAGTGTTCGCCTGCTTTGCCGAGCCACACGCCATCGGCCTGTCGGCCATCTGCGGGCTGTGGTGCCCGGTTTCACGTCAGGCCGAGCAGGGCGCCTGGGTGCGCCTCGATACCAGCGCCACACAGGTCTTGCTGGCGCCGCTCGCGCCCGGCCTGTTGCAAGGCTGTGGGGTGACCGCCAGTGGCCCGCTGCAGCCGGGCGTGGCGTATCCGCTGAGCCTGCGCAGCGGCACCCTGGCGCTGGATGGCGAGCGTGAAATCGAGTTTGCCGAGCAAGACACCCCAACCATCACCCTCGACCTGCACGGCCCACTTTCGGTCGATGTCGAGGCAGTGCTGGCGCATGCCGCCCGCCACCATCTGCTGGTCGTCCCCCGCGACCAGCGGCACACCCCTGCAACCCTGCGTTGAGACAACCCTGGAGAACAACAAGATGTCCACCCAACTCAGCTCCGAGCAGTTGCTGCATGCCTATGAAGTCATGCGCACCATTCGCGCCTTCGAAGAGCGCCTGCATGTCGAGTTTGCCACCGGCGAGATCCCCGGTTTCGTCCACCTGTATGCCGGCGAAGAGGCCTCGGCGGCCGGGGTCATGGCGCACCTGCGCGATTCCGATTGCATCGCTTCCAACCACCGCGGCCATGGCCACTGCATCGCTAAGGGCGTCGATGTGTACGGGATGATGGCCGAGATCTACGGCAAGAAGACCGGCGTCTGCGGCGGCAAGGGCGGTTCCATGCACATCGCCGACCTGTCCAAGGGCATGCTCGGCGCCAACGGCATCGTCGGTGCCGGCGCGCCGCTGGTGGCCGGCTCGGCGCTGGCAGCCAAGCTCAAGGGCCGCGATGACGTCTCGGTGGTGTTCTTCGGCGACGGCGCCTCCAACGAAGGCGCGGTGTTCGAAGCCATGAACATGGCCTCGGTGATGAACCTGGCGTGCATCTTCGTCGCCGAGAACAACGGCTACGCCGAAGCCACCGCGTCGAAATGGTCGGTGGCCTGCGACCATATTGCCGACCGCGCCGCCGGCTTCGGCATGCCCGGGGTGACGATCGACGGCTACGACTTCTTTGCCGTGCACGAAGCCGCAGGCGCCGCCGTCGAGCGTGCGCGCAGCGGCCAGGGGCCGTCGCTGATCGAGGTCAAGCTGACCCGCTACTACGGCCACTTCGAGGGCGACGCACAAACCTACCGCGCCCCCGACGAGGTCAAGAACCTGCGCGAAACCCGCGACTGCCTACTGCAGTTTCGCAACAAGACCACCCGTGCCGGCCTGCTCAGCGCCGCGCAACTGGACGCCATCGATGGCCGCGTCGACGACCTGATCGAGGACGCCGTACGCCGCGCCAAGGCCGACCCCAAACCACAGCCCGCCGATCTGCTCAGCGACGTTTACGTCAGCTACCCGTGAGCCCCCGACAATAACAACGACAGGACAATCACCATGGCAAGAAAGATCAGTTACCAGCAGGCCATCAACGAGGCCCTGGCCCAGGAAATGCGCCGCGACAGCACTGTGTTCATCATTGGCGAAGACGTCGCCGGCGGCGCCGGTGCGCCGGGTGAGCAGGACGCCTGGGGTGGCGTGCTTGGCGTGACCAAGGGCCTTTATCATCAGTTTCCGGGGCGGGTGCTGGATGCGCCGCTGTCTGAAATCGGCTACGTCGGTGCCGCCGTCGGTGCTGCCACCCAAGGCCTGCGCCCAGTCTGCGAACTGATGTTCGTCGACTTTGCCGGCTGCTGCCTGGACCAGATCCTCAACCAGGCGGCGAAGTTTCGCTACATGTTCGGCGGCAAGGCGGTGACACCGCTGGTGATGCGCACCATGGTCGGTGCCGGCCTGCGCGCAGCGGCCCAGCACTCGCAGATGCTCACCTCGCTATGGACCCATATCCCGGGCCTGAAGGTGGTCTGCCCGTCGTCACCGTATGACGCCAAGGGCCTGCTGATCCAGGCCATCCGTGACAACGACCCGGTGATCTTCTGCGAGCACAAGCTGCTCTACAGCATGCAGGGCGACGTACCCGAAGAGCTCTACACCGTACCGTTCGGCGAGGCCAATTACCTGCGCGACGGCGACGACATCACCCTGGTGACCTACGGGCGCATGGTCCATCTGGCCATGGAAGCTGCCAACAACCTGGCCCGCCAGGGCATCGACTGCGAGGTGCTCGACCTGCGCACCACCAGCCCGCTGGACGAGGACAGCATCCTTGAAAGCGTGGAGAAAACCGGCCGGCTGGTGGTGATCGACGAAGCCAACCCGCGTTGCTCGCTGGCCACCGACATCAGCGCGTTGGTCGCGCAAAAGGCCTTTGCCGCGCTCAAGGGGCCGATCGAGATGGTTACCGCGCCGCACACGCCAGTGCCGTTCTCCGATGCCCTCGAAGACCTGTACATCCCCGATGCGGCGAAGATCGAAGCCGCCGTGCGCAAAGTCATGGACGCCTCAAGGAGTGCTGCATGAGCCAGATCCATACCCTGACCATGCCCAAGTGGGGCCTGTCGATGACCGAGGGCCGAGTCGACGCCTGGCTCAAGCAGGAAGGCGAGCAGATCAACAAGGGCGACGAGGTGCTGGATGTCGAGACCGACAAGATCAGCAGCAGCGTCGAGGCGCCGTTCAGCGGCGTGTTGCGCCGCCAGGTCGCCCAGCCGGACGAAACCCTGGCAGTCGGCGCATTGCTCGCCGTGCTGGTCGACGGCGAGGCCGATGAGGCCGAGATCGACGCGGTGGTCGAGCGCTTCCAGGCCGAGTTCGTCGCCAGCGCTGCCAGTGAGCAGGCGCAAGGCCCGGCACCGCAGAAAGCCGAGGTCGGCGGGCGCCTGCTGCGCTGGTTCGAACTGGGCGAGGGCGGTACACCGCTGGTACTGGTGCACGGCTTTGGCGGCGACCTCAACAACTGGCTGTTCAACCACCCGGCCCTGGCCGCCGAGCGGCGGGTGATTGCGCTGGACCTGCCCGGTCACGGCGAGTCGGCAAAGACCCTTGAGCATGGTGACCTGGACGAGCTCAGCGGCGCCGTGTTGGCCTTGCTCGACCACCTCGATATCACCCGCGCGCACCTGGCCGGGCATTCCATGGGCGGCGCGGTGTGCTTGAATCTGGCCCGCCTGGCGCCGCAGCGGGTGGCCAGCCTGAGCTTGATCGCCAGCGCTGGTCTGGGCCGGGAGATCAATGGCGACTACCTGCGCGGTTTTGTCGAAGCGGCCAATCGCAATGGCTTGAAACCAGCCATGAGCCAACTGTTTGCCGACCAGGGCATGGTCACCCGGCAGATGCTCGAGGACATGCTCAAGTTCAAGCGCCTCGAAGGCGTCGACGCTGCCCTGCGTTTGTTGGCCGCAGCGATTGCCGATGGCGACCAGCAACGCCATGACCTGCGCGGCGTGATCGCCCAGCAGCCGACCCTGGTGCTGTGGGGCAGCGAAGACGCGATCATCCCGGCCAGCCATGCCCAAGGCGTAGAGGCCGAAGCGGTGGTGCTGCCAGGGGTTGGCCATATGGTGCAGATGGAAGCTGCCGAGCAGATCAACCAGCTGCTGCAGGACTTTGTCCGCAAGCACTGATCCCGTGAGCCTGGAGAAAACAACAATGAACGACCTCAGCCACTCCCATATGCGCGCCGCCGTCTGGCATGGGCGCAATGACATTCGCGTCGAACAGGTACCGCTGCCGGCAGACCCACCGCCGGGCTGGGTGCAGATCAAGGTCGACTGGTGCGGCATCTGCGGCTCGGACCTGCACGAGTACGTGGCCGGGCCGGTATTTATCCCGGTCGAAGCACCGCACCCGCTGACCGGTATTCAGGGCCAGTGCATTCTAGGCCACGAATTCTGCGGCGAGATCGCCAAGCTCGGCGAGGGCGTCAGCGGCTACGCCGTTGGCGATCCGGTTGCTGCCGATGCCTGCCAGCACTGCGGCACCTGCTATTACTGCACCCATGGCTTGTACAACATCTGTGAAAAACTGGCCTTTACCGGGCTGATGAACAACGGTGCGTTCGCCGAGCGAGTGAACGTCCCGGCCAATCTGCTCTACCGCCTGCCCGAAGGCTTCCCGCGCGAAGCCGGCGCGCTGATCGAGCCGCTGGCGGTGGGCATGCATGCGGTGAAAAAGGCCGGCAGCCTGCTTGGGCAGAACGTGGTGGTAGTCGGGGCTGGCACCATCGGCCTATGCACCATCATGTGCGCCAAGGCCGCAGGTGCGGCTCAGGTGATCGCCCTGGAGATGTCCTCGGCGCGCAAGGCCAAGGCCCTTGAGGTCGGCGCCAGTGCCGTGCTCGACCCGAGCCAGTGCGACGCGCTGGCTGAAATCCGCGCGCTCAGCGGCGGGCTGGGTGCTGATGTCAGCTTCGAATGCATCGGCAACAAGAACACCGCCAAGCTGGCCGTCGATGCGATTCGCAAAGCCGGCAAGTGCGTACTGGTAGGGATTTTCGAGGAGCCGAGCCTGTTCAACTTCTTCGATCTGGTCTCGACCGAGAAACAGGTACTGGGTGCCTTGGCCTACAACGGCGAGTTTGCCGATGTGATCGCCTTCATCAACGATGGCCGCCTGAACATTCAGCCACTGGTGACCGGGCGCATTGGCCTGGAGCAGATCGTCGAGTTGGGCTTTGAGGAGTTGGTCAACAACAAGGAGCAGAATGTGAAGATCATCGTCTCGCCAGGCGGGCGTTGATCTACACAGGCTGACCTACACGGGGAGATGCGCTGGCCGCCAGCGGCCAGCGCAGATCAGGCAGCCCCTAGTATTCGCTCAGGGAAAACTCGGTCAGGCAGAAGGTCGGCACGCCTGCGTCCTGCAGCCGTTGCGAGCCTTCCAGCTCCGGCAGGTCGATGATCGCCGCCGCTTCGAACACTTGCGCGCCGGTGCGCCGGACCAGGTTGGCTGCTGCCAGCAAGGTGCCGCCAGTAGCAATCAGGTCATCGAAGATCAGCACCGAGTCGCCTTCACACAGGCTGTCCGCGTGCACTTCAAGAAACGCCTCGCCGTACTCGGTCTGATAGCCCTCGGACAGCACATGCGCCGGCAGCTTGCCCTGTTTGCGGAACAGGATCAGCGGCTTGTTCAACTGGTGGGCAATGATCGACCCGATCAGAAAACCGCGCGCATCCATGGCACCGATATGGCTGAATTCGGCCTCGACATAGCGCTCGATGAACCGGTCGGCCACATAGCGCAGGCCGCGCGGCGACTGGAACAACGGGGTGATGTCACGGAAGATCACACCCGGCTTGGGGAAGTCCACTACCGGGCGGATCAGGGCTTTGAGGTCGAAAGTGTCGCTGTACATGAGGGGTATCCTGAGAAATCTGGCCGCAAGTATACCCCGTCAACTGGCTCAGGCGTCGATAGCGCCGCCGGCCAGTGCGCACAGCTGGATCGGGTCGAGGATATGCACTTCCTTGCCCTCGGCCGTGATCAGGCCGTTTTGCTGGAAGCGCGTGAACACCCGCGACACGGTTTCCACAGCCAGGCCCAGGTAGTTGCCGATCTCGTTGCGCGACATGCTCAGACGGAACTGGTTGGCCGAATAACCGCGTGCGCGGAAGCGCGCCGACAGGTTGACCAGGAAGGTGGCGATGCGCTCGTCAGCGGTTTTTTTCGACAGCAGCAGCATCATTTGCTGGTCGTCGCGAATCTCCCGACTCATCACTCGCATCAGCTGGCGGCGCAGTTGCGGCAGTTGCACCGACAGTTCGTCGAGGCGCTCGAAGGGGATCTCGCATACCGAGGTGGTTTCCTGGGCCTGGGCCGATACCGGGTAGGCCTCGGTGTCCATGCCCGACAGGCCGACCAGCTCGCTCGGCAGGTGGAAGCCGGTGATCTGCTCCTCGCCGCTGTCGCTCAGGCTGAAGGTCTTCAGGGCACCGGAGCGAACCGCATAGACCGAGCCAAAATCGTCGCCCTGGCGGAACAGGAATTCCCCCTTTTTCAGCGGGCGGCCGCGTTTGACGATTTCATCCAGCGCATCCATGTCCTCAAGGTTAAGGGACAATGGCAGGCACAACGGGGCCAGGCTGCAATCCTTGCAGTGGGCCTGGTTGTGTGTGCGCAGTTTTACTGGCTCGGACATTTCAATCGATCCTTGTGGGAAATCACACATAAGCCGTAAGGATAACCGACGGCATGGCTTGAGGGCCAGCCTGCACTTTTTTTGTGCAGGCTGGCGGGTCTGCCGCGTGGTGTCGCGCAGCCCGTCCTCAGCCAATGATGTGCCTGCCCCACAGGGAAGTCCATGCGCTGCTTGGTCGCGTCAGATCACCCGCGAGAAACGCTGGCGATTGTGTTGCGCCAGGTAGGCATCGAACACCATGCATACCGAGCGGACCAACAGGCGCCCGGCCGGCAGGACCTTGATGCCCTTGCTGTCGAGACGGATCAGACCGTCGCGGTGCATCGCCTGCAGTTGCGGCCACAGCTCATTGAAGTAACCACGAAAATCGATCATGAAGGTGCGTTCGATCTGCTCGAAGTCCAGCTCGAAGTGGCAGATCAATTGCTGAATCACCGCCCGGCGCAGGCGATCATCCTGGTTGCACAGCAGCCCGCGCTGGGTCGCCAGTTGTGCGTTGGAGAGGAGCTCCTTGTAGGTGTTCAGGTCGCTGCTGTTCTGGCAGTACAGGTCGCCGATCTGGCTGATGGCCGACACGCCGAGGCCGATCAGGTCGCAATGACCGTGGGTGGTGTAGCCCTGGAAGTTGCGCTGCAGGGTGCCTTCTTCCTGGGCGATGGCCAGCTCGTCGTCGGGCAGGGCAAAGTGGTCCATGCCGATGTAGCGGTAACCCGCTGCGGTCAGTTGCTCGATGGTGGCGTGGAGCATTTCCAGCTTGGCTGCCGGGGCCGGCAGGTCGTTGCTGTCGATACGCCGCTGGGGCATGAAGCGCTCTGGCAGGTGCGCGTAGTTGAACACCGAAAGGCGGTCGGGCTGCAGTCGGATTACTTCGTCGACGGTGCGGGCGAAGCCCTCCGGGGTCTGCTTGGGCAGGCCGTAGATCAAGTCCAGGTTGACCGAGCGGAACTGCAAGGTACGCGCCGCCTCGATCAGGGTGCGGGTCTGCTCCAGGCTCTGCAGGCGGTTGACCGCACGCTGCACCATTGGGTCGAGGTCTTGCACACCGAGGCTGACCCGGTTGAAGCCCAGTTCGCGCAGCAGGCCCATGGTCGACCAGTCGGCTTCACGCGGGTCAAGCTCGATGCCGTAGTCGCCGGAGTCGTCGTCGAGTAGGTTGAAGTGCTCGCGCAGGCTCGCCATCAGCTGACGCAATTCGACATGGCTGAGGAAGGTCGGCGTGCCGCCACCAAAGTGCAGCTGTTCAACACGTTGTTTAGGTTCCAGATGACAGGCGATCAGCTGGATTTCCTGTTGCAGGCGCTGCAGGTAGGGCAGGGCGCGGGCGCGGTCCTTGGTGATGACCTTGTTGCACGCGCAGTAGTAGCAGATGTTGGCGCAGAACGGCACGTGCACATACAGCGACAGCGGCCGTACCGCGCGGCGGCTCTCGCGCAGGGCATGCAGCAGGTCGAACGAACCCACTTCGCTGTGCAGTTGCAGAGCGGTTGGGTAGGAGGTGTAGCGAGGGCCGGCCAGGTCGTAACGACGGATAAGGTCGGCGTCCCAACGAAGTTCGTCGAGCATGTGAAATAGTCCCCGGATAGGAGCAGCAGTGTCCGAAGTCTATGAGCGTCTGTAGGAATCTGTTTTGATTTGTATCAACGCGCCTCGCGAGGCGCCCTCAGTGGCCCATCAGCCAGTGCTGGTGCGGGCCGGGCAGGGTCCACAGGCCAAACACCATCACCAGCAGGCCACCGGCCACGCGCACACTGCGTTTGCGCAGCAGCCGATTGACCCGCTCGGCGGCCAGCCCGGTGGCGAGCAATACCGGCCAGGTGCCGAGGCCGAATGCCAGCATCAGCGCCGCGCTGTAGCCGGCATTGCCCTGGCTCGCTGCCCACAGCAGGGTGCTGTAGACCAGCCCGCACGGCAGCCAGCCCCACAGTGCACCGAGCAGCAGCGCCCGTGGCAAACTCGACACCGGCAACAAGCGAGTTGCCAGCGGTTGAATATGCCGCCACAGGCCACGGCCGAGTGCTTCGATGCGGGTCAGCCCGCTCCACCAACCGGCCAGGTACAGGCCCATGGCGATCAACAGCAACGCCGCGATTACCCGCAACACCTGCGCTGCCGGGCTGCTGGCCACGGCCCAGCCGGCCATGCCCAGCAGCAGGCCGGCGCTGGCATAGCTGAGCACGCGGCCGAGGTTGTAGGCCAGCAACAAGCGCAGCCGGCGGCCGCGTTGTTCTGCCGGGATGGCCAGGGTCAGCGCGCCCATCAGGCCGCCGCACATGCCCAGGCAGTGGCCGCCGCCAAGCAGGCCGAGCACCAGCGCGGAGCCCAGCAGGGGCAGCAGATCAGCCACGGGGCGGGGTGTCCTCATCCGCGGGCTTGGTGTCGTGCTTGACCGCCGCTTGATGGCCTGGGTCCTGGTCATCGAAGAGGATGCTGTGCGCCGGGCTGTCGAGGTCGTCGTACTGGCCGCTGTCGACGGCCCAGAAGAAGATGTAGATGGCCACGCCAACGATCAGCAGGGCTGCGGGAATCATGATGTACAGCGCAGGCATGGCGGTATCGCTCAGTGAAGGATGGTCGCGCCGGCACCCGCCTCGACGCGGGCCGTGCTGGCGGGCGCGGGGTCGGGCAGGCGGGTCAGGCGCAGGGCATTGAGCACCACCACCAGCGAGCTGACCGACATGCCGATGGCGGCCCACACGGGGGTGATCCAGCCCAGCGCCGCGAACGGCAACATCAGGCCATTGTACAAGGTTGCCCAGGCCAGGTTCTCGACGATTATCCGCCGCGTGCGGCGTGCCAGCAGCAGCGCCTGGGCCAGCGCTTGCAGGCGGTTGGACAACAGCACCGCATCGGCGCTGGTTTTTGCCAGGTCAGTAGCCGAGCCCATGGCAATGCTGATGTCCGCTGCAGCCAGCACGGGCACGTCATTGACCCCATCACCGAGCATCAACACCTTGCGCCCTGCGGCCTGCAAGGCGCGCAGGCGGGCCAGCTTGTCGTCGGGGCGCAGGCCGCCAACCGCCTCATCGATGCCCAGTTGCGCGGCCACCTCAGCGACCATCGGCGAGCTGTCGCCTGACAGCAGCAAGGTCTGCCACCCGCGCGCCTTGCAGGCGTCGAGCAAACCCTGGGCGTCATCGCGCAGGCGGTCGTCCAGGCCAAACCAGGCCAGCGGGCCGTGTGCATCGCCGAGCAGCAGCCACTGGCCACGCGGCTCGGGCAGCAGCGGTGGCTCGCTGCCGCTCAGGGCACAGACGAAACTGGCTTGGCCGATGCGCAGGTGCTGGCCGTCGAGTTGGCCTTCCAGGCCCAGCCCGGGCACGTTCTGCACTTCTTCGGCGGGCCGCGTGCTGCGGCCGAAGGCACGCGCGATCGGGTGCTCCGAGCGGTTTTCCAGGGCGGCGGCGAGGGCCAGGCACTGGTCGCTGCCCAGCGTGCCCAAAGGGCGAATGCTGCGCAGGGTCAGGCGGCCTTCGGTGAGCGTGCCGGTCTTGTCGAAGATCACCGTGTCGATCTGGTTGAGGCCTTCCAGCACATGCCCGCGGGTCACCAGCAGGCCAAGCTTGTGCAGGGTGCCGGTGGCGGTGGTCAGCGCGGTCGGCGTGGCCAGCGACAGGGCGCAGGGGCAGGTGGCGACCAGCATCGCCAGCACGATCCAGAATGCCCGGCTCGGGTCCAGTTGCCACCAGAGCAGGCCGATGGCGACTGCGGCCAACAGCGTGAATAACAAGAACCACTGCGAGGCGCGGTCGGCGATCTGCGCCAGGCGCGGCTTTTCGGACTGGGCGCGTTCCAGCAGCCGGACGATGGCGGACAAGCGCGTGGCCTGGCCCAGCGCTTGGACCTCGACGCTCAGCGTGCTTTCGATGTTCAAGGTGCCGCCGGTGACGTGATCGCCCGGGCTGCGCGCCAGCGGCAGGTACTCGCCGGTGAGCAATGACTCGTCGATGCTCGAGCGGCCCTCGACAATCCGCCCGTCCGCCGGGATCACCGCGCCGGGCAGCACCTGCACCCGATCGCCGCAGTTGAGTTCGGCCAGCAGAATACGCTCGCTGCGCCCCTCGCTGTTCAGGCGCAAGCACGAGGCCGGCAGCAGGTTGACCAGTTGCGCAGTGGCCGCCGCCGTGCGCTCGCGGGCGCGGCGTTCAAGGTAACGGCCAGTCAGCAGAAACAGGGCAAACATGCCGACCGTGTCGAAGTACAGCTCGCCACTCCCGGTGATCGCCGTCCAGATACCGGCGCAGTACGCCAGGGCGATGGCCAGCGACACCGACACATCCATGGTCAGGTGGCGGGTGCGCAGGTCGCGCGCGGCGCCTTTGAAAAACGGCGCACAGCTGTAGAACACGATCGGCGTGGTCAGAAACAGCGCAACCCAACGCAGAATGGTGTGCAACTCGGGGCTGAGGTCGATGTTGAATTCCGGCCAGGTGGCCATGGTCGCCATCATCGCCTGGAACCACAACAGCCCGGCCACACCGAGGCGGCGCAAGGCGCTGCGGTTCTCCCGCGCAAGCTGCTCGGCGGCCTGGTCGGGCTGATACGGGTGGGCGGCGTAGCCAATCTGGCGCAGCTCGGCCATCAGCTTCGACAACGGCAGTTGCAGGTCGTCCCAGCTCAGCAGCAGGCGGTGGTTGGACAGGTTCAGGCGGGCGTCGGCCACGCCTGGCACATTGCGCAGGTGTTTCTCGATCAGCCAGCCGCAAGCGGCGCAACTGATGCCTTCAATCATCAGCACCGCTTCGGCATGGCCATGGTCATGGCGGACGAAGCCTTGCTGAACATCGTTGCGGTCGTACAGCGCCAGTTCGTCCTGCAACTGCTGGGGCAGGGCCTCTGGGTTGGCGCTGGTTTCGCTGCGGTGCTGGTAGTAGTGCTCAAGGCCGCCAGCGACGATGGATTCGGCAACGGCCTGACAACCGGGGCAGCAGAATGCGCGCAGCTCGCCCAACACCTTGGCGTTGAAGCGGCTGCCGGCAGGGACCGGTAGGGCGCAGTGGTAGCACGGGTTGGGCTGAGTCATCACATCATGGCCTTACAAAAACCGCAAAGTTGCACGCATCCCCGTAGGAGCGGCCTTGTGTCGCGAAAGGGTCGCGAAGCGGCCCTAGGATTCATGCCGCGGCCACAATTGCCGGGCCAGCTTCGCTGGCCTTTCGCGACACAAGGCCGCTCCTACAGGTGCTCGGCGCCCTGGATGGCTTCATCGCCGAGCTGGAGGGTTACGCCGTGCTCGACCTTCTCTTCCTCGAACAAGCGCCAGATGTGGCCATCCTGGCTGCCCAGCAGCTCGACAAAGCGCCGGCCCTCGACCTTGTCGTCCAGTTGGCCAACATAGCGGCCCGCTTCGCTGCGCGCCAACTGGACTTTGCGGTCCTTGTCCGGCTGGGTCGGCGAGATCAGGTTGAGTTCCAAGGTCTGCGGGTCGCTGTTGCCGCTCAGACGCAGCTCGACCTCGCCGGTCAGCTCATCGAGGAGCACGCTGGCCTTGAGGTTGAGAGTCTGCGCCAGCAGTTCGCGGTCGAGCGAGCGGTTGATGCCTTTGCCGGCCTCGTAGTAGTTGTCGTTGACCAGGTTGTCCGGGTTGCGCACGGCAATGCTGACCATGGTCAGGCTCAGGCACACCGAGGTGGTGAGGATGCCGATGAGGATCCAGGGCCAGAGGTGCTTGTACCAGGGGCTGGCGGCAGTAGCAGGCATGGAGCGGATTCCTTAGCGAATTTGCGGGCCGATGAAACGGCTCTTGGCTTCAACCTGGGTGCCGTTGTCGTCGGCGTCCTTGAGGGTGAAGATGACTTCGTTGGTGGTCGACGGCAACTGCTCGGGGGCCACCGACAGCTGCACCGGCAGGCTGACGATATCACCGGCCTCGACACGGATCTCGCGTCGGCCTTGCAGTTGCAGGTCTGGCAGGCCGCTGGCCTCGAGCACGTAGACGTGATCGCGCTGGTCCTTGTTCATGACTTTGAGGCTGTACACGTTCTCGATCCGCCCCTGGGCGTTTTCGCGGTACAGCACGCGGTCCTTGCTGACATCGAACCCCACCAGCGAACGGGTAGCGAAGGCCGTGGCCAGGGCGCCGATCATCACCAGCAGGACTACTGCATAACCGATCAGGCGCGGCCGCGCCATGTGTGTCTTTTGCCCGGACAGGTTGTGTTCGGTGGTGTAGCTGACCAGGCCGCGTGGGTAGTTCATCTTGTCCATGATGGTGTCGCAGGCGTCGATGCAGGCAGCGCAGCCGATGCACTCGACCTGCAGGCCGTCACGGATGTCGATGCCGGTCGGGCACACCTGCACGCACATGGTGCAGTCGATGCAGTCGCCCAGGCCTTGCGCCTTGTAGTCGGCGTCTTTCTTGCGCGGGCCGCGCAGTTCGCCGCGGCGCGGGTCATACGAGACGATCAGGGTGTCCTTGTCGAACATCACGCTCTGGAAGCGCGCATACGGGCACATGTAGATGCACACCTGTTCACGCAGCCAACCGGCATTGCCGTAGGTGGCCAGGGTGAAGAAGCCGACCCAGAAGTAGGCCCAGCCATCGGCTTCGCCGGTGAAGAATTCCACGAGCAGTTCGCGGATCGGCGAGAAGTAACCGACAAAGGTCACCCCGGTGACGAAACCGATCAGCAGCCACAGGCTGTGCTTGGCGGTCTTGCGAGCGAGCTTGTTGGCGCTCATTGGCGCCTTGTCGAGCTTCATGCGCTGGTTGCGGTCACCCTCGGTGATTTTCTCGCACCACATGAACACCCAGGTCCACACGCTCTGCGGGCAGGTGTAGCCGCACCAGATGCGCCCGGCGAACACGGTGATGAAAAACAGGCCGAAGGCGGCGACGATCAGAATGCCCGACAGCAGAATGAAATCCTGCGGCCAGATGGTGGTGCCGAAGATGTAGAACTTACGTTCGGGCAGGTTCCACCAGACAGCCTGGTGGCCGCCCCAGTTCAGCCACACGGTGCCAAAGTAGAGCAGGAACAGCAGCGCGCCGCCGACCATGCGCAGCCTGCGGAACACGCCGGTGAAGGCGCGGGTGTAGATCTTGGCACGGGAGGCATAGAGGTCGACGGAATCCTTTCCCTTGTTGGCAGGCGGGGTCACGTCATGTACCGGAATGTGCTTGCTCATCATCGAGTCCCACGGCAGTGGAGAAGTGCCGCGGCCAGTGCATGCCGGCCGCGGTCGTGCGCCTGGTGCTGACGCTCTGCGGCCTATGATACGCCTGTGCTGGCGAGGTCGGACCGTGCTGCGACGTTATGTCGCGTTGGGTTTGCCTGTGAAATGGTGTAAGTGCGATTGTCAATTGATCCAGGTCAGCCGAGGTGCAAACGCCTCGGCTGACCTGGCTGGATTACGGCTTGGCAGGCTCGGCGGCTTCCTGCTGCGACAGGCTGTACACATAGGCGGCCAGCAGGTGCACCTTGTCATTGCCTTGCAACTCGGCCTGGGCCGGCATCTGGCCCTGACGGCCGTAGCGGATGGTCTGCTGCAACTGGGCGAAGCTTGAGCCGTAGATGAACGCCTGCGGATGGGTCAGGTCAGGTGCGCCCATGGCCGGCGTACCCTTGGCCTCGGGCCCGTGGCAGGCGACGCAGTTGGTGGCGAACAGTTTCTGGCCGTTGGCAGGGTCTGCCTTGATGCCCTCGGGCAGCTTGCGCCCGTCCAGGTTGGTCAGGACAAAGGCGGCCACATCAGCCACACCTTGCTCGCCGAGCACCTCGGCCCAGGCCGGCATCACGCCGTGGCGGCCGTTCATGATCGAGGCCTTGATCGTCTCCGGCTCGCCGCCCCAGCGCCAGTCGCTGTCGGTCAGGTTGGGGAAGCCATAGGCGCCCTTGGCGTCGGAACCGTGGCACACCGAACAGTTGGAGGCGAACAACCGGCCACCCATTTTCAGCGCCTGCGGGTCCTTGGCGACTTCCTCGATCGGCATCGCGGCAAACTTGGCATAGATCGGCCCGAAGCGGGCATTGGCCTTGGCCATTTCCTTTTCCCACTCGTGCACGCCGGTCCAGCCCGCCTCACCGTTGCTGAACTCGGTCTGCTTGTCGTTATCGAGGTAGCTGTAGCCTGGCAGGATGCCTTTCCAGTTGCCCAGGCCTGGGTACAGCACCAGGTAACCAAGGGCAAAGATGATGGTGCCGACAAACAGCCAGAACCACCATTTGGGCAGTGGGTTGTCGTATTCCTCGATGCCGTCGAAGGCGTGGCCGACGGTCTCGTCGGTGATGTCCTCGCGCTGGCCCTTGCGGGTCGACAGCAGCAGCCAGGTGAGGGCGAAGATCGTGCCCAGCGTCAGCACGCTGACGTACAGGCTCCAGAAGGTAGTCATTGTTGTTTGCTCCTAGACGCTTTTGCTTGCGCTTGCTCGACGTGCTGGCTGGCTTCGGGGTCATCGGCAAAAGGCAGTTGCGTGGCCTCGTCGAAGTCGCGCTTGCGCCGTGGGCTGAACACCCACAGGGCGAGGCCGACGAACGCCACCAGTACCACCACGGTGCCCAGGCCGCGGATCATTCCGATATCCATCAGCGTCACCGTTTGCTTTTGATGATGGTGCCGAGGCCTTGCAGGTACGCCACCAGCGCGTCCATCTCGGTCTTGCCCCTGACCGCGTCGGCAGCGCCGGCGATGTCGGCATCGGTGTACGGCACGCCCAGGGTGCGCAGCACTTCGAGCTTTTTCGCGGTGTCCTTGCCATCGAGCTTGTGCTCGACCAGCCACGGGTAGGACGGCATCTTCGACTCGGGCACGACGTTGCGCGGGTTGTACAGGTGCGCGCGGTGCCAGTCATCCGAGTAACGCCCGCCGACCCTGGCCAGGTCCGGCCCAGTGCGCTTGGAACCCCACAGGAACGGGTGGTCCCAGACACTTTCGCCGGCCACCGAGTAGTGCCCGTAGCGCTCGGTTTCGGCGCGGAATGGCCGGATCATCTGCGAGTGGCAGCCGACGCAGCCTTCGCGGATATAGATATCGCGGCCTTCCAGCTCCAGCGCGCTGCGCGGCTTCATGCCTTCGACCGGCTTGTTGGTGACGTCCTGGAAAAACAGCGGGACGATCTGGGTCAGGCCACCGATGCTGACGGCAATGACCATGAAGAAGGCCAACAGGCCGATGTTCTTCTCGACTGCTTCATGCTTCATCAGTGCGCTCCCACAACGACGATCTTGGCGGCGGCTTCAGCTTCTGTGGCATCCGCTGCACGTACAGTGCGCAGCACGTTGTAGGCCATCAGCAACATCCCCGAGGCGAAGAACGCACCGCCCACTGCGCGGACGATATAGCCCGGGTGGCTGGCCTGCAGCGCCTCGACGAACGAATAGGTGAGGGTGCCGTCATCGTTGATCGCACGCCACATCAGGCCCTGGGTAATGCCGTTGACCCACATCGAGGCGATGTACAGCACGGTGCCGATAGTGGCCAGCCAGAAGTGCGCGTTGATCAGGCCGACGCTGTGCATCTGCGCCCGGCCGTAGAGCTTGGGAATCATGTGGTAGATGGCGCCGATCGAGATCATCGCCACCCAGCCGAGCGCGCCGGCGTGTACGTGGCCGATGGTCCAGTCGGTGTAGTGCGACAGCGAGTTGACCGTCTTGATCGCCATCATCGGCCCTTCGAAGGTCGACATGCCGTAGAACGCCAGCGACACCACGAGGAAGCGCAGGATCGGGTCGGTGCGCAGTTTGTGCCAGGCCCCGGACAGCGTCATCATGCCGTTGATCATGCCGCCCCAGCTCGGCGCCAGGAGGATGATCGACATGACCATGCCCAGCGACTGCGCCCAGTCGGGCAGGGCGGTGTAGTGCAAATGGTGCGGGCCGGCCCAGATGTACAGGGTGATCAGCGCCCAGAAGTGCACGATCGACAAGCGGTACGAGTAGATCGGCCGCTCGGCCTGCTTGGGCACGAAGTAATACATCATGCCGAGAAAGCCCGTGGTCAGGAAGAAGCCCACCGCGTTGTGCCCGTACCACCACTGGATCATCGCGTCGGTCGCACCGGCGTAGGCCGAGTACGACTTGAACAGGCTGACCGGCAGCGAGATGTGGTTGACGATGTGCAGCATCGCGGTGACGACGATGAAGGCGCCGTAGAACCAGTTGCCGACATAGATGTGCTTGGTCTTGCGCTTGACGATGGTGCCGAAGAACACCACGCCGTAGGTGACCCAGACAATCGCCAGCAGAATCGCGATTGGCCATTCAAGCTCGGCATATTCCTTGGTGGTCGTGTAACCCAGCGGCAAGGTGATCAAGGCGCTGACGATGACCGCCTGCCAACCCCAGAAGGTGAACGCCGCCAGGCTATCGGAAATCAACCGCGTCTGGCAGGTGCGCTGGACCACGTAATACGAGGTGCCAAACAGCGCACAGCCACCGAAGGCGAAGATCACCAGGTTGGTGTGCAGCGGGCGCAGGCGGCCGAAGCTGGTCCAGGGCAGGTCGAGGTTCAGTTGCGGCCAGACCAGTTGCGAGGCGATGAACACCCCGAGCCCCATGCCAAGGATCCCCCAGACCACCGTCATGATGGCGAACTGGCGGACGACCTTATAGTTATAAGCAGTCGGACTGATTGCTGTGCTCATTCTAAGGTTCCACGGTTTGAATATTCTTGTTGGTTGAAAATCGGCGCCAGTATCGGTAACCCCTGGGGGTATGGCAACGCAAGGCTCCTCGCGCCGACCCGTGTCCAAACCCTGCATGCTGCCGTCCCGCAGCGCTTGGGTCTGGATGATTGTACACAAATAAATATTTGTTATGTGTACCGTTTCTCGACTTTTTCTGATCGATTGGTCAGGCTTTTTCGGGCCTGTCTGGGTAGGTCGGATACCCTTCCAAAGCCGTAGCTTGAACCGCCCAAAGTCGGCCCGGCGTCAGGCGCTATGGGACGTGCGAGTAGGGCGTTGCCGCCTTGGCATCAAGCTTAGTTGTGTTCGGAGGGGGTGCAAGCGAGGTGGGCGGTGGGGAGAAGCGGGGAAGCCGGGGCCGTGAAACGGCCCCGAGAGTGTCACTTGGCAGTCACGGTCTGCGCCGGTTGCGGTTGCGACAGGCTGTACACGTAGGCTGCCAGCAGGTGGACCTTGTCGTGGCCCTGAATGTCAGCCTGGGCTGGCATCTGGCCCTGGCGGCCGTAGCGAATGGTCTGCTGCAACTGGGCGAAGCTGGAACCATAGATGAACGCCTGTGGATGGGTCAGGTCAGGTGCGCCCATCACTGGCGTGCCTTTGCCTTCCGGTCCGTGGCAGGCGACGCAGTTGCTGGCGAAGATCTGCTGGCCTTTGGCTGGATCAGCCTTGACCCCTTCAGGCAGCTTGCGGCCGTCCATGTTGGTCAGCACGAACGCTGCCACATCCGCCACGCCCTGTTCACCGATCACCTCCGCCCAGCCCGGCATGACGCCGTGGCGGCCGTTCATGATCGAGGCCTTGATGGTTTCCGGGTCGCCGCCCCAGCGCCAGTCGCTGTCGGTCAGGTTGGGGAAGCCGTAGGCACCTTTGGCGTCCGAGCCGTGGCACACCGAGCAGTTGGAGGCGAACAGGCGACCGCCCATTTTCAGCGCTTGCGGGTCCTTGGCCACTTCTTCCACCGGCATGGCGGCAAACTTGGCGAAGATCGGCCCGAAGCGGGCGTCGGCCTTGTCCATCTCGCGCTGCCATTCATCGACCTGGGTCCAGCCATTCTCATAGCCCGGCAGGATGCCCTTCCAGTTGCCCAGGCCTGGGTACAGGATCAGGTAACCGACGCCGAAGGCGAGGGTGCCGACGAACAGCCAGAACCACCACTTGGGCAGCGGGTTGTCGTACTCCTCGATGCCATCGAAGCTGTGGCCCATGGTCTGGTCGGTGGTGTCCTTGCTCTGGCCCTTGCGGGTGCTGAGCAGCAGCCAGGTCAGGCCGATCAGGCTGCCGATGGTCAGTACGCTGATGTACGTACTCCAGAAGGTGGTCATTGCCCGTTACTCCTCATTGCAGGCTCCTGCCCGGCAGGGGGCAGGCGGTCATCGTCGAAGGGCAGCAGGCGCGCTTCGGCGAAATCACGGTCACGGCGACGGTTGAACACCCACAGGCTCAGGCCGATGAAGGCGATCATCACCACCAAGGTGCCGAGGCCGCGGATCATGCCGATGTCAATTGACAGTTCCATTGCTTACCTCTTGTTCTTGATCGCAGTGCCGAGCACCTGCAGGTAGGCGACCAGCGCGTCCATCTCGGTATGGCCCTTGACGGCGTCACGGGCACCGGCGATATCCGCGTCGGTGTAAGGCACGCCGAGGGTGCGCAGGGCGCGCATCTTGGTCTCGGTGTGGCTGTTGTCGACCTGGTCGGCGACCAGCCATGGGTAGGACGGCATTTTCGACTCGGGGACGACGTTGCGCGGGTTGTACAGATGCGCGCGGTGCCAGTCGTCCGAGTAGCGCCCGCCGACTCGGGCAAGGTCCGGCCCGGTGCGCTTGGAGCCCCACAGGAACGGGTGGTCCCAGACGCTCTCGCCGGCGACCGAGTAGTGCCCGTAGCGCTCGGTCTCGGCGCGGAACGGCCGGATCATCTGCGAGTGGCAACCGACGCAGCCTTCGCGGATATAGATATCGCGGCCTTCCAGCTGCAGCGCGGTGTACGGCTTCATGCCTTCGACCGGTTTGTTGGTGACGTCCTGGAAGAACAGCGGGACGATCTGGGTCAGGCCGCCGATACTGACGGCCAACACCATCAACACCGCCAGCAGGCCGACGTTTTTCTCGATGACTTCATGTTTCATCAGGCAACTCTCCTCAGGCCAACTGGGCGTTCGCAGGGGCGGCGGCTGCATCCGGTGCGCGCACCGTGCGCCAGGTGTTCCAGGCCATCAGGAACATGCCGCTGAGGAAGATCGCACCACCGACGAAGCGCACGATGAAGCCTGGGTGGCTGGCCACCAGGGTTTCGACGAACGAGTAGGTGAGGGTGCCGTCGGCGTTGACCGCGCGCCACATCAGGCCCTGGGCGATGCCGTTGACCCACATCGAGGCGATGTACAACACGGTGCCGATGGTCGCCAGCCAGAAGTGCGCATTGATCAAGCCAATGCTGTACATGCGCTCTTTGCCCCAGATTTTCGGGATGGTGTGGTACAGCGCACCGATGGAAATCATCGCTACCCAACCAAGCGCGCCGGCATGGACGTGGCCGATGGTCCAGTCGGTGTAGTGCGACAAGGCGTTGACGGTCTTGATCGCCATCATCGGCCCTTCGAAGGTCGACATGCCGTAGAACGCCAGCGACACCACGAGGAAGCGCAGAATCGGGTCGCTGCGCAGTTTGTGCCAGGCGCCCGACAGGGTCATCATGCCGTTGATCATGCCGCCCCAGCTTGGCGCGAGCAGAATCAGCGACATGACCATGCCCAGCGACTGCGCCCAGTCAGGCAGGGCGGTGTAGTGCAGGTGGTGCGGGCCGGCCCAGATGTACAGGGTGATCAGTGCCCAGAAGTGCACGATCGACAGCCGATAGGAATACACCGGGCGTTCGGCCTGCTTGGGCACGTAGTAGTACATCATGCCGAGGAAGCCTGCGGTCAGGAAGAAGCCCACCGCGTTGTGGCCGTACCACCACTGCACCATGGCGTCGGTTGCGCCGGCATACACCGAGTAGGACTTGGTCAGGCTGACAGGGATTTCCAGGTTGTTGACGATGTGCAGCAGCGCCACGGTGAGGATGAACGCACCGAAGAACCAGTTACCCACATAGATGTGCTTGGTGGTGCGCTTGATCAGCGTACCGAAGAACACGATCGCGTAGGCCACCCAGACAATGGTGATCAGGATGTCGATCGGCCATTCCAGCTCGGCGTATTCCTTGGAGCTGGTGTAGCCCAGCGGCAGGCTGATCGCGGCGAGCACGATCACCAGTTGCCAGCCCCAGAACGAGAATGCCGCCAGGCGCGGCGCGAACAGGGTGGTCTGGCAGGTGCGCTGCACCGAGTAATACGAGGTGGCAAACAGCGCGCAGCCGCCGAAGGCGAAGATCACTGCGTTGGTGTGCAGCGGTCGCAGGCGGCCAAAGCTGGTCCACGGCAGGTCGAAGTTGAGGGCAGGCCAGGCGAGTTGGGCAGCGATGAAAACGCCGAGCCCCATCCCGACGATTCCCCACACCACCGTCATAATGGCGAATTGGCGGACCACCTTGTAGTTGTAGGCGGTTCTGGGTGTTGTGTTCATGTATGGGTTCCCATCCACGGTTATAGGCAGACTAAACAGCGAGGCAAGAATGAGAGATGGGCAAAATGCCGGTATTGACGGGGATCAATGGGCGCAAGTGGCAAATGTTTCAGGCTTGCGCTGCGATCTACCGCAAGCCGGTGGCGAGCAGGGCTATGTGGGGTGTTTGATCCTGGCCCACGGTGCTGGCGCACCGATGGACAGCGGGTTCATGAACGACATGGCGCAAAGGCTGACAGGGCAAGGGCTGGCGCTGCTACGCTTCGAGTTCCCGTACATGGCCCAACGGCGCGCAACAGGCGGCAGGCGGCCACCTAACCCGCAGAAGGTTTTGCTTGAATGCTGGCGCGAGGTGTATCAACAGGTGCGACCATTGGTCACAGGGCCGCTGGCGATTGGCGGCAAGTCAATGGGCGGGCGCATGGCCAGTTTGCTGGCCGATGAACTGCAGGTAGATGCACTGGTGTGCCTGGGATATCCGTTCTACGCAGCGGGCAAGCCGGAAAAGCCGCGGGTCGCGCACTTGGCGGAACTGCAGACACCGACCTTGATTGTGCAGGGCGAGCGCGATGCCCTGGGCAACCGGGAAACGGTCGCGGGCTACCAGCTGTCGTCAGCCATCGAACTGTGCTGGCTGGCGGCGGCGGATCATGACCTCAAGCCGCTGAAAGCGTCGGGCTTCACCCATGAGCAGCACCTGCAAACCACCGCAGAACGGGTTGCCCGCTTCATCCAGCGCTGAGCAGCAACTCAGCAGGCGCCGCGCCTGCAGAGCCAATGCGATTGCTGGATCAGTCGCGGTATTCGCACAGGTAAGCGGTTGCAACTGCGACCTTGAGCTGGAACTTGCTGTCGGCAGGCACGTTGAACTGGCTGCCAGCGATGAATTCCTGCCAGTTGTCGCTGCCCGGCAGCTTGACGGTCAGGGCGCCGGAAACCACGTGCATGATTTCGCGCTTGGCGGTGCCGAACTCGTATTCGCCCGGGGCCATGACGCCGACGGTGGCCGGGCCTTCAGTGCCTTCGAAAGCGATCGACTTGACGGTGCCATCAAAGTACTCGTTGACCTTGAACATGGGGGCGACTCCTGTAAAGGGGGGATGAAAAAGGGGCTGGCCAGTATGCCCAAGCCCCAGCGTGTCGTCATCTGCTTTCAGGGGCTCTCGGCCGGCAGGCTCAGCGGCAGCAAGCGCGCGGTGTTGCGCGCATCTTCGAGGGCGCGGTGCTGCTGGCCGCTGAACTGCAGGCCAGCCAGTTGCAGGGCGCTGTTGAGCCCGGCCGGGCGTTGCAGGTGGCGGGCCTTGGCGAAGCGCTGCTTGAGGTTGATGTGGGCGGTGTCCTGGAGCACGCTGCGCACTTTATAGTCGTGCCATTCCTGCAGCAGCTGGCGGCGGTCATAGTCGCCCCAGCTGACCCAGGCTTGCAGTTCATCGGCATGCGTACTCAGCCAGCCCTCGAACCCAGCCCAGGCCTCACGAAAACACGCGGCGGCGTCGACGTCCGCCTGGCTGATGTGGGTCAGCTTGCGGCAGAACGGAGTCAACTGCGGGCGTTTTTTCGGTTTGACGAAGCACTGGAACTGGTCGACCTCATGGCCTTGCCGCGTCACCAGGCTGGCGCCGATTTCAATGATTTCCATCTCTGTGAGCGGCCAGCCACCGTCGTCGGTGGTGGCCTCCAGGTCGATCACTAACCAATGGGCCATGGCAGGCTCCCTTGCAAGACTCGCTAGAGAGTAGCCAAACTCGGCCAAACAGGCACCCTATGGCACTTTGGCATATGTGCTGGTTGTGCCGCTTGCAGAAAACGCCTAGCTTAGGCGCATCAAGGTTTGGTGTGTCTGCAAGTGTCTGTGTTGATTCCACTGCCCAGGCTCAAGGCCTGCTCGTCGCTGTTGCTGGTTGCTCTGCTGGGGCACGTCGCGCCTGCCTGTGCCGAACCCGAGGCAGGCATCGAGGTGCGCATCGGTGCGGCGCATTTTCCGCCTTATACCGAACGCCCGGAGCGGGGCGCCGACAGTGGCCTGCTGCCGCAACTGACACAGGCGCTCAACACGCTGCAAAAGGACTACTTCTTCGTTCTGGTGCCCACCTCGATTCCGCGGCGCTTTGCCGACCTGGAGCAAGGGCGCACCGACATGGCGATTTTCGAGAACCCTCAGTGGGGCTGGCAACAGGTCCCCCACCAGGCCGTCGACATGGGCCTGGAAGATGCCGAAATTTTTGTCGCGCGGCGCCAGCCGGGAAGGGACCAGAATTACTTCGCTGAGCTGCATGGCAAGCGTCTGGCTGTTTACCACGGCTATCATTACGCCTTCGCCGACTTCAACGCCGACCCACAGCAGCTCAGTGCGAACTACCATGCGACCTTGACCTACTCGCATGACAGCAACCTGTTAATGGTCCAGCGAGGGCGCGCCGACATTGCCCTGGTAACGCGCTCGTATTTCAATGATTTTCTTGCTCGCAACCCTGCCAGCCGCGAGCAGTTGATGGGCTCGGAACGGGTCGATCAGCTTTATCATCATTACGCACTGCTGCGCCCGAATGCACCGATCAGCCCGCAGGCATTTGCCGCGCTATTGCAACAACTGCGCAGCAACGGTGAATTGACGCGGATTTTTCAGCCCTATCAGATCCAGACGATGAGCCCGCAGTAGCCCTCAAGCGTGCGGCTGGGCGCTTTTGCGGCAATGGATCAGGGCGTCGCGAATCATGAAGTTGACCAGTGTCGGCGAGACGCCAAGTTCCTTGGCGATGTCTTTCTGCGGGACGCCGTGCAGCCGGTACATCTCGAAGGCATAACGGGTGCGCTGGGGCAGTTCATTCAATGCATCGGCAATGTGTTCAAGCGCAGCCAGGTTGATGTGGGTGTGCTCGGGCGATGCATTGACGATCACCACGTTCATGCCTTCCTCTTCGGTGCCCGAATACCTCAGCTCCATCGCCTGTTTGCGATAGTGATCGATGGCCAGGTTACGCACGATCTGGAACAGATAGCTGAGTTGAGCTTTGATCGAGGAGGTGATCTGCGGTGCGGCGTTGAGCCGGAAGAAGGCGTCCTGAACAACATCCTCGGCACGCGAGCGGCAGCCAGTGATGCGCGCGGCTATTTTGAGGAGAATGCTGCGATTGTCGACGAACGCCTGGAGTAAGGGTGAATCGCACTTACTTGTGGATAGTTGTTCCGCCATGGAAATCACCTTAGCTCTTTTAGGAATAGGAGCGCTTTTGGATAGGGCGCTTCCTGCGACGAGCGACAAATTAGGCGGAATGATAATGGTTGTCAAATACGAAAGTTAATGAGTATCTATTCGTGTTTGATCTAAGCCTGCCCTCGCACAGTCATCCCCCTCGCTGCCCGCACTGTTAATTATTTGCCCTGCCCATCCGTTCCCCTGTGTACCCAAGGCCGCCTACGCCGCCCGCATTCAGCGAGGCAACGGCCAGGCCCGACTTACCCAGACACTGGCAGGAACACCCATGACGGACGCCTTCGAACTCCCGCACTCGCTGGTCCAGGCCCTGGCGCAACGCGCCAAGCAGACCCCCGAGCGGATCGCCTTGCGCTTTCTGGCCGATGACCCGCGCGAGCAGGCAGTACTGACCTATCAGGCGCTGGATGCGCGGGCGCGGACCATCGCCGCAGCACTGCAGGCGCGGGCCGAGTTCGGTGATCGGGCGGTGCTGTTGTTCCCCAGCGGTGCCGATTACGTCGCGGCGTTCTTCGGCTGCCTGTATGCGGGTGTGATTGCCGTGCCGGCCTATCCGCCGGAGTCTGCAAAGCGCCATCATCAACAGCGCCTGTTGTCGATCATCGACGATGCCCAGCCGCGCTTGCTGCTGACCGTGGAAGCCCTGCGCGACAGCCTGCAGGAACTTGATGCGCTCGCTGCTGACGGCGCGCCGCAGTTGCTGGCGGTCGACCAGCTCGACCCGGCGCTGGCGGCGCAGTGGCGCGAGCCACAGTTGGCGGGCGATGACATCGCCTTCTTGCAGTACACCTCAGGCTCTACCGCATTGCCCAAGGGCGTGCAGGTCAGCCATGCCAACCTGGTCGCCAACGAGCAACTGATTCGCCAGGGCTTTGGCATCGACCTGAACCCCGACGACGTCATCGTCAGCTGGCTGCCGCTGTACCACGACATGGGCTTGATCGGCGGCTTGCTGCAGCCGATCTTCAGTGGCGTGCCGTGTGTGCTGATGTCGCCGGGGTACTTCCTGGCCCGGCCGCTGCGCTGGCTGCAGGCGATCAGCGAGTACGGCGGCACCATCAGCGGCGGGCCGGATTTTGCCTATCGCCTGTGCAGTGAACGGGTTAGCGAAGCGGCCTTGGCCGGGCTCGACCTTAGCCGCTGGCGGGTGGCGTATTCCGGTTCCGAGCCGATCCGCCAGGACAGCCTGGAAACCTTTGCCAGCAAGTTTCAGCCATGCGGCTTCGAGCGCAGCAGCTACTTCGCCAGTTACGGCCTGGCCGAAGCCACCTTGTTCGTCAGCGGCAGCCGTCGCGCTCATGGCATTGCTGCTCTGCAGGTCGATGCCCAGGCGCTGGCCGAGCACCGTATCGAAAGCGGCGAGGGCAGTGTGTTGATGAGCTGCGGCTATCCGCAACCCGAGCACGCCGTGTGCATCGTCGAACCACAGCAGCAACAGCTGCTGGCGGATAACCAGGTCGGGGAAATCTGGGCCGCCGGCCCGAGCATCGCCCGTGGCTATTGGCGCAACCCGCAAGCGACGGCACGCACCTTCGTCGAGATGAACGGCCAGACCTGGCTGCGCACGGGCGACCTGGGCTTTATCCGCGACGGCGAGATATTCGTCACCGGGCGCCTGAAAGACATGCTCATCGTACGTGGGCAAAACCTCTACCCGCAGGACCTGGAGCAGACCCTCGAGCGCGAAGTCGAAGGGCTGCGCAAGGGGCGGGTGGCGGTATTCGCCGTCGACGACAACGGCGAGGAGGGCATCGGTGTCGCTGTCGAAGTGAGCCGCAATGTGCAGAAGTCGACCGCTCCCGAGGCGCTGATCAAGACCCTGCGCCAGGTGATCGCCGATGCCTGTCGGCAGGCACCGGCGGCAGTGCTGCTGCTCAACCCCGGCGCGCTACCGAAGACTTCCAGCGGCAAGCTGCAACGCGCGGCCTGTCGCCAGCGCATGGATGACGGCAGCCTTGATTGCTACGCGCGCTTCCCGGCGATCAGCAGCGTGGCGTCGGCGGCCTCTGTGACAGAGCCCCTGCAAGCGCGCATCGCTGCCATCTGGCGTGACCTGCTCAAGGTCGAAGCGGTGGCGGCCGATGACCACTTCCTGCTGCTGGGTGGCAACTCGATTGCCGCCACGCAGGCGACCGCGCAACTGGCAGACGAGCTTGGCATCGAGCTGAGCCTGCGCACCCTGTTCGACGCCCCGGTGCTGGCTGACTACAGCACAGCGGTAGCTGCACTGCTGGCTGACGGCGGCCAGCAGCGCACTCATATCGACGTGCGCGGCCGCGCTCAGCCACTGCCGCAGTCGCTTGCGCAAAACCGCCTGTGGCTGCTGTGGCAGCTGCAACCGCAGTCGGCAGCCTACAACATCCCGGCCGGCCTGCACCTGCGCGGCGAACTCGACGTTGCCGCGCTGCAGCACAGCCTGCAAGCGCTGGTCAGCCGGCATGAATCGTTGCGTACGGTGTTCAGCGAAGTCGACGGCCAGGCCCTGCAACGGGTGCTGCCTGAGCTGCAACTGGAGCTCGCTCAGCTTGACCTGCATGGGCTGGACCCCGCGCAGGTTGCGGCCCGCCGCGAAGCCGAGGCGCAGCAGCCGTTCGATCTGGGCAATGGGCCGCTGCTGCGCGCTACTCTGGCGCGGCTGGATGATGAGCAGCACCAGCTGTGGCTGACGCTGCACCACATCGTCGCTGACGGCTGGTCGCTGAACATTCTGCTGGATGAGTACGCTCGCCTGTACGCGGCCCGCTGCCAGGGCCAGCACGTCAGCCTGCCAGCGCTGCCGTTGGGCTACGCCGATTACGGCATCTGGCAGCGCCAGTGGCTGGCCGAGGGCGCGGCTGCAGCACAACTCGAATACTGGCAAGCGCAATTGGGTGATGATCTGCCGGTGCTCGATCTGGCCACCGATCAGCCGCGTTCGAGCCAGCGCACACTGCGCGCCGAGCGCCTCAGCGTAAAAGTCCCGGCCCAGCTCACCACCGCGCTCAAGCAGCTTGCCGAGCAGCAACAGGCCAGCCTGTTCATGATCCTGCTGGCTGCCTGGCAGGGCTTGCTGCACCGCTACAGCGGGCAGCACGACATCCGCGTTGGCGTGCCCAATGCCAACCGCCCACGCCTGGAAACTCAGGGCATGGTTGGCTTCTTCATCAATACCCAGGTGCTGCGTGCGCAGCTCGATGGCCGCCAGCCGTTCAGCCAGTTGCTGGCCCAGGTGCGTCAGGCCACGATCGAGGCGCAGGCGCATCAGGACCTGCCGTTCGAGCAGCTGCTTGAAACACTGCCGCAGGCGCGTGAGCAGGGCCTGTTCCAGGTCATGTTCAACCATCAGCAACGCGATCTGTCAGCGCTGCGCCGCCTGCCTGGTTTGCTCGCCGAAGAGTTGCCATGGCACAGCCGTGAAGCCAAGTTCGACCTGCAACTGCACAGCGAAGAAGACCAGCAGGGCCGCCTCAGCCTGGCCTTCGACTATGCCGCCGAGCTGTTCGACGCGGCCACCGTGCGGCGCCTGTCGCAGCACCTGCTGGCCTTGCTCGAACAGGTCAGCGCTCAACCGCAGCTGGCGCTGGGCGATGTGCAGTTGCTTGATGCCGCCTCGCGCACGCAACTGCTGCAATGGGGCCAGTGCGCAGCGCCGGCGCCGCAGCGCTTGCTGGTCGAGCAGCTCAACGAACAGGCGCGCCTGACCCCGCAACAGCCGGCTCTGCTCTGGGACGGCGGCAGCCTCGATTACGCCAGCCTGCACCAGCAGGCCAACCGCCTGGCGCATTACCTGCGCGACAAAGGTGTCGGCCCCGATACCTGTGTGGCGATTGCCCTGCAGCGCTCGCCACAGTTGCTGGTCGGCTTGCTGGCGATCCTCAAGGCCGGTGGCGCCTATGTGCCGCTGGACGTCGATTACCCTGCCGAGCGGCTGGCGTTCATGCTCGCCGACTGTGGCGCGAGCCTGTTGCTCAGCCACAGCGACTGCCTGGCACAGCTGCCGCAGCGTGCCGAGGTCAGCGTGATCGCCCTTGACCAGTTGCACCTGGACAGCTGGCCAAGCCATGCGCCGGGGCTGCATCTGGAAGGCGACAACCTCGCCTACGTAATCTACACCTCAGGCTCCACCGGCCAGCCCAAAGGCGTCGGCAATACCCATGGGGCATTGGCCGAGCGCCTGCAGTGGATGCAGACCAGCTATGCACTGGAGGCCAGCGATGTGCTGCTGCAGAAGGCACCGATCAGTTTTGACGTGTCGGTGTGGGAGTGCTTCTGGCCGCTGCTCACCGGTTGCCCGTTGGTCCTCGCCGGCCCCGGCGAGCACCGTGATCCGCAGCGCATTGCCGAGCTGGTGCAGCAGTTTGGCGTGACCACGCTGCACTTCGTCCCGCCGTTGCTGCAGGTGTTTGTCGAGGAGCCGCTGACTGCGAGCTGCACGAGCCTGCGCCGGCTGTTCTCCGGTGGCGAGGCGTTGTCGGCCAGCCTGCGTGATCGGGTTCTGCAGGTACTGCCGCAGGTGCACCTACACAACCGCTATGGCCCGACCGAAACCGCAATCAACGTAACCCATTGGCATTGCCAGCCCAGCGATGGCGAGCGTTCACCGATTGGCAGGCCGCTGGCCAACGTGCTCTGCCATGTGCTCGATGACGAGCTCGAGCTGAGTCCGCCAGGTGTGCCGGGCGAGCTGTGCCTGGGTGGCGTCGGCCTGGCTCGGGGTTACCTGGACCGACCAGGGCTGACCGCCGAGCGCTTCGTGCCGCAGGCCGATGGCAACGGCGCGCGCCTGTACCGCAGCGGCGACCGCGTCCGTTGGTTGCCCGAGCATGCGGCGCTGGAATATCTGGGCCGGCTCGATCAGCAGGTCAAGGTCCGTGGCTTCCGGGTTGAACCCGAAGAAGTGCAGGCCTGCCTGTTGGCTCAGCTGGGCGTCTCTCAGGCGGTGGTGCTGATTCATCAGGACGCGGTTGGTGCGCAGTTGCTCGGCTATTACACCGGTAACGAGCAGAGCGAGGCGCTGCTGGCCGCACTGAGCGAGCGCCTGCCGGCCTATATGGTCCCGGCGCAATTGATCCACCTTGCTCAGATGCCCATCGGCCCGAGCGGCAAGGTCGAGCGCAAGGCGCTGCCGGCGCCGGTCTGGCAACAACGCCAGCACGTCGAGCCGCACACTGCGCTGCAACAGCAGGTCGCGGCAATCTGGCGCGAAGTGCTCGGCGTGCCGCAGGTGGGCTTGCAGGATGACTTCTTCGCCCTCGGCGGCCACTCGCTGCTGGCCACCCAGATCGTCTCGCGCACACGCCAGGCGTTGGACGTCGAACTGCCGTTGAAGACCTTGTTCGATGCCAGCGAGCTGGGCGCATTCTGTGTCGAGATTGCCGGGCTGCGCGAGCGCGGCGAGCATAACCAGCAAGGCGCTATTGCGCGGGTCGACCGGCGCCAGGCGGTGCCGCTGTCGTATTCGCAGCAGCGCATGTGGTTCCTCTGGCAGATGGAGCCGGACAGCCCGGCCTATAACGTCGGCGGCATGGCGCGCCTGCGCGGCACCTTGCACGTGGATGCCTTCGAGCGCGCCCTGCATGCGTTGATTGCCCGTCACGAAACCCTGCGCACCACCTTCCCGAGCATCGACGGCGTGCCGTACCAGTGCGTCGCCGAGCACAGCCCATTGCAGGTGCAGTGGCATGACTTCAGCGCGGTGGCTGCCGAGCAGCGCCAACAGCGCCTGCAAGCGCTGGCCGATCAACAGGCGCACCAGCCGTTCGATCTGGAGCGCGGTGCGCTGCTGCGCGCCTGCCTGGTCAAGGCCGGCGAGCGCGAGCACTATTTTGTCCTGACCTTGCACCATATCGTCACCGAAGGCTGGGCGATGGACATCTTTGCCCGCGAACTGGGTGAGCTGTACGAAGCCTTTGTCGATGATCGCGAGTCGCCGCTGGCGCCGTTACCAGTGCAGTACCTGGACTACAGCGTGTGGCAGCGGCAATGGCTGGAAGGCGGCGAAGGCCAGCGCCAGCTGGCCTACTGGCAGGCCCGGCTGGGCGATGAACAGCCGCTGCTGGAACTGCCCAGCGACCGCCCACGGCCGCCGGTGCAGAGCCATCAGGGCGGGCTGTACCGCTTCGACCTCGACCCGGCACTGGCGGCGCGGGTGCATGCGTTCAATGGCGAGCGCGGCCTGACCCTGTTCATGACCATGACCGCCACTCTGGCGGCCTTGCTGCACCGCTACAGCGGCCAGCGCGACCTGCGTATCGGTGCGCCGGTGGCCAACCGGATTCGCCCGGAAAGCGAAGGCCTTATTGGCGCCTTCCTCAACACCCAAGTGCTGCGCTGCGAGCTGGACGGGCAGATGCGTGCAGGCGACCTGCTCGAGCAACTGCGTGACACCATCGTGGCCGGCCAGTCGCACCAGGACTTGCCGTTCGAGCAACTGGTCGAAGCCTTGCAACCGGCGCGCAGCAGTGCCTACAACCCGCTGTTCCAGGTGATGTGCAACGTGCAGCGCTGGGCCTTCCAGCAAAGCCGCGAGCTGGCCGGGATGCAGGTCGACTACCTGCTCAACGACGCCAGTGCGACCAAGTTCGACCTGTACCTGGAAGTTACCGACCTGGACGGCCGCCTCGGCTGCTGCCTGACCTACAGCCGCGACCTGTTCGATGAACCGCGCATCGCCCGTATGGCCGAGCACTGGCAACAGCTGCTGGCTGGGCTGATCGCCGACCCGCAGCAGCGTCTGTGCGAGCTGCCGATGCTGGCCGCGGCCGAGCAACAGGCGCTACTTGACCAATTGCAGGGCGAGCCTGCTGGCGAGCTGCAACACACCCTGCACGGTCTGTTCAGCGTGCAAGCCCAGCGCAGCCCGGATTCGCTGGCGCTGACCTTTGCCGGTGAACACCTCAGCTATGCCGCCCTCGACCAGCAGGCCAATCGCCTGGCGCGGGTGCTGCGCGAGCGTGGCGTCGGCCCGCAAGTGCGGGTTGGCCTGGCACTTGAGCGCTCGCTGGAAATGGTCGTTGGCCTGTTGGCAATCCTCAAGGCCGGCGGTGCCTATGTGCCGCTCGACCCGGAATACCCGCTGCAACGCCTGCAATACATGATCGAAGACAGCCGCATCGGCCTGCTGCTCGGCCAGCGCGATTTGTTCGAGCGGCTCGGCGAGTTGCCGGCCACTGTCGGCCGTTGGTGCCTTGAGGATGATGCCGCGGCCTTGGCTGATTACAGCGATGCAGCGCTGACCAACCTCAGCCTGGCGCAGCATCAGGCCTACCTGATCTACACCTCCGGCTCGACCGGCCAGCCCAAGGGCGTGGTGGTCAGCCACGGCGAAATCGCCATGCATTGCCAGGCCGTGATCAGCGCGTTCGGCATGCGCAGCGACGACTGCGAGCTGCACTTCTATTCGATCAACTTCGATGCTGCCAGTGAGCGCCTGCTGGCGCCGCTGTTGTGCGGTGCGCGGGTGGTCTTGCGCGGGCAAGGGCAGTGGGGCGCCGAGGAAATCTGCCAGCTGGTGCGCGAGCAGCAGGTGAACATTCTTGGCTTTACCCCAAGCTACGGCAGCCAGCTGGCTCAGTACCTGGCCAGCAGCGCCGAGCAATTGCCAGTGCGTCTGGTAATCACCGGCGGTGAAGCGCTGACCGGCGAGCACCTGCAGCGGATCCGCCAGGCGTTTGTTCCGCAGCAGCTGTTCAACGCCTATGGGCCGACCGAAACCGTGGTCATGCCGCTCGCGTGTCTGGCGCCGCCGACCCTGCCGGCCGAAGCTGGCAGCGTGCCGATCGGCCAAGTGATCGGCGCTCGCAGCGCGTACGTGCTGGATGACGATCTGGCGCTGTTGCCCCAGGGCGGCATCGGCGAACTGTACATCGGCGGCGCCGGCCTGGCCCAGGGTTATCACGACCGCCCCGGTTTGACTGCCGAGCGTTTTGTCGCCGACCCGTTCAGCCGCGACGGCGGCCGCCTGTACCGCACCGGCGACCGCGTGCGCCTGCGTGCTGATGGCTTGGTCGAATACGTTGGCCGTGCCGACCAGCAAGTGAAGATCCGTGGCTTCCGGATTGAACTGGGTGAAATCGAAAGCCGCCTGCAAGCCTACGCCGATATCGACGAGGCAGTGGTGCTGGCGCTGGACTTGCCCGGCGGCAAGCAGCTGGTCGGCTATCTGGTCTGCGCTCAGGCCAACGCCGACGCGGCTACTCAGGCCGATCTGCGCGAAGCGCTGAAGGCTCATGCCCGCCGGCACCTGCCGGACTATATGGTCCCCGCACACCTGGTGCTGCTCGCCCAGCTGCCGCTGATGGGCAACGGCAAGCTCGACCGCCGCGCCTTGCCAGCGCCGGATCTGGAGCTGGTGCAGCTGCATTATCAAGCCCCGGCGAATGCGCTAGAGGAGCAACTGGCGCAGGTCTGGCGGGAGGTGCTCAACGTCGCCCGGGTCGGTGTGCAGGACAATTTCTTCGAGCTGGGCGGCGATTCGATTCTGTCGATCCAGGTGGTCAGCCGGGCCCGCCAACTGGGCCTACAGTTCACCCCGCGCGACCTGTTCCAGCACCAAACCATCCAGGCACTCGCCGCGGTAGTCAGGCACAGCGATGCGCCTAGCGTGATCGAGCAGGGCGCGCGGGTCGGCAGCAGCGCGTTGACGCCGATCCAGCAATGGTTCTTCGACAGTGAAGTGGTCGAGCCGCAGCATTGGAACCAGGCCGTGCTGTTGCAGGTCCGTGAGCCATTGCTGGCGGCGAGCCTGGCACAGGCGCTGGCCGCGTTGCTGGTCCAGCACGACAGCTTGCGGCTGCGCTTCAATCAGGTGAACGGTCGCTGGCACGGCGAGTATCAACAGCCGACCAGCGAGCAACTGCTGTGGACGGCAACGGTCGCCGATCTGGACGGCTGCCAGGCGCTGTATACCGATGTGCAACGCAGCCTCGACCTGCAGCAAGGGCCGCTGCTGCGCGCCTTGCTGGTCAGTGATGGACAAGGCCAGCAGCGTTTGCTGGTCGTTATCCACCACCTGGTGGTCGATGGCGTGTCCTGGCGGGTGCTGCTCGAGGACTTGCAGGCGCTGTACCGCGGCGCCAGTCTCGCGGCCAAGACCCACGCCATGGGCGACTGGGCAGCGCGCCTGGCTACCTATGCCGGCAGCGACTCGCTGCGCGATGAGCTTGGCTGGTGGCAGACGCAACTGGCTGGCGTGCGCCGTGAGCTGCCCTGTGATCATCCTCAGGGCGGCAACCTCAACCGACATGCACAGACCCTGAGCATCAACCTTGAGGTCGAACAAACCCGCCAGCTGCTGCAGCAGGCGCCGGCGGCCTATCACACCCAGGTCAACGACCTGCTGCTGACCGCCCTGGCGCGCACCCTGTGCCGCTGGAGCGGCGACCGCGAAGTGCTGGTGCAACTGGAAGGCCACGGCCGCGAAGGCTTGTTCGAAGACCTCGACCTGACCCGCAGCGTCGGCTGGTTTACCAATGCCTATCCACTGGCCCTGGCCATCGAGCCAGGCGAACACGATCAGGCCCAGGCAAGCTCGATCAAACGCATCAAGGAACAACTGCGCCAGGTGCCGCACAAGGGCATCGGTTACGGCGTACTGCGTTACCTCGCTGACGCCGCCAGCCGCGAAAGCATGGCAGCGCTGCCGCAGGCGCGGATCACCTTCAACTACCTCGGCCAGTTCGACCAGCAGTTCGATGCGCATGCGCTGTTCCAGCCGCTGGATGCGCCGGCGGGCCTGGCCCACGACCTCGACGCGGCGCTGCCCAACTGGCTCAGCGTCGATGGCCAGGTTTACGGCGGTGCCCTGCAACTGCGCTGGAACTTCAGCAGCGAGCGCTACGAGCACGCCACCATCGCCGCGCTGGCCGAAGACTATCGCCGCGAACTGCTGGCGCTGGTTGCCCATTGCCTGGCCGATGGCAACGGCAGCTTCACCCCGTCGGACTTCCCCCTCGCTCACCTGAGCCAGGAGCAGATCGACAGCCTGCCCGTACCCGCTGCGCAAATCGACGACGTCTACCCGATGACGCCGATGCAGGAGGGCATGCTCCTGCATACCCTGCTCGAGCCGGGCACCGGCATCTACTACATGCAGGACCGCTATCGCATCAACAGCGCGCTCGAGCCGCAGCGCTTTGCCCAGGCCTGGCAGGCGGTAGTCGCCCGTCACGAAGCCCTGCGTGCCTCGTTCAGCTGGAGCGCCGGCGAAGCGATGCTGCAGATCATCCATAAGCCGGGCCACACCGCGGTCGACTATCAGGACTGGCGCGAGCTGGATGAAGAGGCCCAGGAGCAACGCCTGCAAGCGCTGCACAAGCAGGAACGCGAAGCGGGCTTCGAATTGCTCAGCCAGGCGCCGTTTCACCTGCGCCTGGTGCGCGTGGCCGACGAGCGTTACTGGTTCATGATGAGCAATCACCACATCCTGATCGATGCCTGGTGCCGCTCGTTGCTGATGAACGACTTCTTCGAGATCTATCAGGCGCTCGGTGAGGGCCGCCAGGCGCAACTGCCAGTGCCGCCGCGCTATCGCGATTACATCGGCTGGCTGCAACGGCAGGACCTCGATGAAGCGCGCCAGTGGTGGCAAGCCAACCTGGCCGGATTCGAGCGCGCCACGGCGCTGCCCAGCGACCGACCGCTGCGCCACGACCATGCCGGCGACGGCATGATCGTCGGCGACTGCTATACCCGGCTGCAGGTCGAGCAGGGCGCACGCCTGCGTGAGTTGGCCCAGGCCCACCAGTTGACCATCAATACCTTCGCCCAGGCGGCCTGGGCACTGGTGCTGGCGCGCTTCAGCGGCGAGCGCGACGTGGTCTTCGGCGTTACCGTGGCTGGGCGGCCGGTGAGCATGCCGCAGATGCAGCGCACGGTTGGCCTGTTCATCAACAGCGTGGCCCTGCGTGTGCAATTGCCGGCGCCGGGGCAGCGGCAAAGTGTGCGGCAGTGGCTGCAGGGCCTGCTCGAGCGCAACATGGAGCTGCGTGAATACGAGTACCTGCCGCTGGTGGCGATCCAGGAGCGCAGCGAACTGCCCAAGGGCCAGGCGCTGTTCGACAGCCTGTTCGTGTTCGAGAACGCGCCAGTGGAAACGGCCGTGCTCGACCACGCCCAGCACCTCAACGCCAGCTCTGACTCGGGCCGGACCCACACCAACTTTCCGCTGACCGCGGTGTGCTACCCCGGTGATGACCTAGGCCTGCACCTGTCGTTTGACCAGCGCTATTTCGATCACGCCACGGTCGAGCGCTTGCTGGCCGAATTCAAGCGCCTGCTGCTGGCGCTGGTCGAGGGCTTTGACGGCGAGGTCAGCGCGCTGGCGTTGCTCGGCGCTGAAGAACAACGCTTCCTGCTCGAAGACTGCAACCGCAGCGAGCATGCCTACAGCCTTGAACAGAGCTATGTCGAGCTGTTTGAAGCGCGCGTCGCCGCGCATCCGCAGCGGGTCGTGGCGCGCTGCCTGGAGGCCAGTTTTGACTACGCCGGGCTCAACCTGGCCGCCAACCGCATGGGCCACGCGCTGCTCGCAGCGGGCGTCGCCATCGATCAACCCGTAGCCCTGCTGGCCGAGCGTGGCTTGCCGCTGCTGGGCATGATCGTCGGCAGCTTCAAGGCCGGCGCGGGCTATCTGCCGCTCGACCCCGGGCTGCCAGCGGCGCGCCTGCAACGCATCGTCGAGATGAGCCGCACGCCGCTGCTGGTGTGCACCGCCGCCCACGCCGAACAGGCGCGGCAACTGCTGGATGAGCTGGCCGGTGCCGTACGGCCAACCTTGCTGGTGTGGGAAGAAATTCAGCATAGCGCCGTGGCTAGCCATAACCCAGGCGTCTACAGCGGCCCGGACAACCTCGCCTATGTGATCTACACCTCCGGCTCCACCGGTTTGCCCAAGGGGGTGATGGTCGAGCAGCGTGGCATGCTCAACAACCAGTTGAGCAAGGTGCCGTACCTGGGGCTGGACGAGCACGACGTGATCGCCCAGACCGCGTCGCAAAGTTTTGATATTTCGGTCTGGCAGTTCCTCGCCGCGCCGTTGTTCGGGGCCCGCGTGGAGATCGTGCCGAACGCCATCGCGCATGACCCGCAAGGCTTGCTCAGCCATGTGCAGGCGAGCGGGATCAGCGTGCTGGAAAGCGTGCCGTCGCTGATTCAGGGCATGCTCGCCAACCCCGAGCAGCACCTGGACCGGCTGCGCTGGATGCTGCCGACCGGCGAGGCAATGCCGCCCGAGCTGGCCGCGCAATGGCTGCAACGCTACCCGGCAATTGGCCTGGTCAACGCTTATGGCCCGGCCGAGTGCTCGGATGACGTGGCGTTCTTCCGTGTCGATGCAGCGTCGACCGAAGGCAGCTACCTGCCGATCGGTACGCCGACCGACAACAACCGGCTGTACCTGCTGGGTGAAGAACAGACCCTGGTGCCGCTGGGTGCAGTGGGCGAGTTGTGCGTGGCCGGCACCGGGGTGGGCCGCGGCTATGTCGGCGACCCGGTGCGCACGGCCCTCGCGTTCATACCGCATCCATACGGCGCGCCGGGAGAGCGCTTGTACCGCACGGGTGATCTGGCCCGGCGCCGGGTAGACGGCGTGCTCGAATACGTCGGTCGCATCGACCACCAAGTGAAGATCCGCGGTTATCGGATCGAGCTGGGCGAGATCGAAGCGCGCCTGCATGAGCAGGGCGAGATCCGCGACGCCGCCGTCGGCGTGCAGGAGGGCGTCAACGGCAAGCACCTGGTCGGCTATCTGGTGGCGCATCACGGCGTGACGGCCGATGCAGCGTTGCTTGAACAGGTCAAACAGCGCCTGCGCAGCGACCTGCCGGAGTACATGGTGCCGTTGCACTGGGGCTGGTTCGACAGCCTGCCGCACAACGCCAACGGCAAGCTCGATCGCAAAGCGCTGCCAGCCATAGATATCGGTGCTCAGCACAGCCAGGACTACCTGGCGCCGCGCAGCGAGCTGGAAGCGACCCTGGCCGCGATCTGGGCCGATGTGCTTGGCAGCGAGCGGGTAGGCGTGCGCGACAACTTCTTCGAGCTTGGCGGCCACTCGCTGCTGGCCACTCAGATCGCCTCGCGGGTGCAGAAGCAGCTGCAACTGAACGTGCCGCTGCGGGCAATGTTCGAGTGCAGCACGGTCGAGGAACTGGCGCTGTATGTCGAAGGGCTGCAGGGCAGTGTGCTGGATGACGACAAGGTCGACCGCCTGAGCGACCTGATGGCCGAGCTGGAAGGCTTCTGACAGCTGCGGCGGGCGGGCGCTGGTCGCCCGCTCGCCGGCGCCTGGCCGAGCGTTAAATTCAACCTGTGGTTATCCGTTCTAGCTTGGACACCACCTGCAGCACCATCGCATTTGATCAGAGGCGCAATGACCATTTCTCGACGCGGCTTCATCGCTGGCCTGGCGCTGGCGGGGGCTACTGGCACGGCGGCTTACTACGCGCACAGGCAGCTGACCCACGACCCGGCCGACGACATCGTTACCCCCGGCGAAGCGACGGTGGAGCCTGCCGATTTCACCGGCCAGGTGCTCGCCGAGCAGATGCGCGGTGTTTGGGACCTGCGCTTCGAGGGCGTTGATGGCGGCCTCGAGGGCTTGCCACTCACGGGCGTGCAGGCGTTTATCGACGTCGCCACCAAGGGCCGTGGCCTGCGTGGTTTTGTCGATACCGGCGAGCAGTTGCGCGCTGACGGCGTGGCCGCCTACCGCATTCTCGGAGACCTGGTCGGGGCCAATTCGCGGCAGGTGCGCTGGCGTTTGATCAGCCTGCGCGGCGGCCCCGGCTACGAGTGCATCGCCACCCTGGATGAGGTCTGGGGCGAGTTCGCCAATGCCGGCAACGCCAGCCTCAGTGGCCGCTTGCAACGGGTCGACCGCTCGCTGACCCTGCCGGTGCCGGACAGCCGCTTCGTTGCGATCAAACGCAGTTTCCCCGAAGCACGTGAGCGCCTGAAGTACAACGCGGCGATGCAGGCCTGGGTGATCAGCCCCGAACATCGCTTGTTCCATCAGCTCTGGCACGCCACCCGCGACCAGTGGCACAAGCTCCCCGAAGACAAGCGCAACGCCCTGCGTGGGCTCGGTTGGCAGCCCGGCCCACGTGAGCAGGAGCGCGATGCCCGCGGCCCGCGCAAGCACCGCAATGGCTCGGGTATCGACTTTCTGTTCATGCACCGGCACATGCTCGCGGCAGCGCGGCAGTTGCAGGACTTGCCCGCCTGGCAGCAGTTTCCGCTGCCGCAGCCCAACGTCGAGTTCGACCGTCAGGGCTTTGCCCGCTACCACGAAAACCACGACGGCTGCTGTGTGCCGCCCAGCTGGCAGGCGCCGGGCGACGAGCCGTATGGCCAGTGGGTTGCAGCGATCAAGGCCAGCGAAACGTTCTGCAGCAACTTCCAGGTGTGGGAGTCGCAGTATCAGGACCCGCAGTACCTGGCCAGGCTCAGCCTGGGCGAGCTTGGTTCGGAAATGGAAATGACCCTGCACGACTGGCTGCACATGTGCTGGGCCTCGGTCCCGCGCGACCCAAGCAACGGCGCTCCGGTGCCGTTTGCCCGTGATCCGAGCGACTTTGCTCCGCGCTGGTTCGGTGCCGACAACGATTTTCTTGGCGATCCGTTTTCATCCCACGTCAACCCAGTGTTCTGGGGCTTTCACGGCTGGATCGACGAGCGCATCGAGGACTGGTATCAGGCCCATGAGCGGCTGCACCCGGGCCAGGTGCGCCGGCTTGAGGTGAGCGGGGTGAAGTGGTTTGCGCCTGGACGCTTCGTCGAGGTCGGCGATCCGTGGCTGGGGCCGGACACCCACGGTTGCAGCAGCACGCCCGGCCTGCGCGTGGGCAAGTCGGTGGAGATGGACGTAGAGACCATGAAGCTGGCTCTGCGCATCACTTTTGCTGAAGACGACACGCTCGCCGGGTTGGTGCGCAAGGTGCCGCAGCGGCCTTGGTATGCGCGGCACTTGTCGCTGAAGAATATCGTCTGAAGCCGGCCTGGGGCCGCGGCCCCGGGCGTTCGCCTACTGCTCGACCTGCCAGCCACCGCCCAGGGCTTTGTACAGCGCTACGCTGCCTTGCAGGCGGGCCAGACGCAGTTGCGCCTGTTGGTCCTGGGCCAGGTACAGCGTGCGCTGGGTTTCGAGCACGCTGAGCAGGGTTTCGGCGCCGGCGCTGTAGCGGCGTTGGGCGATATCGAAAGCCAGCCTGGCCTGGGTGAGTTCCTCATCCTGCCACTGGCGCTGACGGTCTATCCCGCTGATCGCGTTGAGCGCCTTTTCCACATCGGCAAAGCCGGCAACGATGCTGCTGCGGTAGTTCTCCAGCAGTTCCTCCTGCTCGGCCGTGGCCAGGTCGCGGGCCGCACTGAGGCGGCCGTTATTGAAGATTGGCCCGATCAGCCCGGCTGTCAGGGTGTAGTAGGGGCTGTCGAGGATGTCGGCGAAGGTGCGCGCGCCACTGCCCAGTTCGGCGCCCAGGGTCAGCCGCGGCAACAGTGCAGCGCGGGCGACCTGAACATTGGCACTGGCGGCGGCCAGACGTGCTTCGGCGGCGGCGATGTCCGGGCGGCGGCCGAGCAGGTCGCTGGGCACACCACTGCCGATCTGCGGCCAGCGCACGGCGCTGATGCTGGCGCTGGTCTGCGGCAGATTCTGCACCGGTTCGCCGAGCAGTGTGGCCAGCGTCACGCGGTTGTCTTGCCACTGTTGTTCGAGCAACGGCACTTGCCGTTCCTGAGCGGCGACCAGACTGCGCTGCTGGGCAAGCTCCAGGCGAGTGGCAGACCCCGCACCCTGGCGCGCCTCGACCACGCCGAGCACATCGCGCGCGTTGGCCAGGTTGAGGCGGGCGATGCGCAGTTGCTCTTGCAGGGTCAGGCCACGCAGGTAGCTGTCGGCAACGGCGCTGGTCAGGGTCAGCTCGACGGTGTGCCGATCAAAGCGGCTGGCGTCGACCTCGCGCAGGGCGCTGTCGCGGGCGGCGCGCACACCGCCCCAGAAGTCCACCTCGTAGCTGGCGTTCAAGCGTGCATCGAAGGCGGTGCTGGTGCGCTCGCTGCTGCTGGCGTCGAGCTGGTCGTTACCCTCGCCACGCAGCAGCCGCTGGCGGCTGGCGTCGAGGCCGTATTGCAGGTCCGGCAGCAACGGCGCGCCGGCAATCACCGCTCGCGCCTGCGCCTGGCGTACCCGTGCGGCAGCGCCGGCAAGGTCGTGGCTGTTGAGCCGGGCGCGCTCGACCAGACCGTCCAGCTCGCTGCTGGCAAACGCCTGCCACCAGCGGGCATTTGGCAGCGGGTGGTTGTTAACCTCACTGCCGCCTTGCCAGGCCGACGGTGCCGGAAGGTTGGCCTCGGGGGCGGGCGCGGTACTGCAGGCGGCGAGGGCAAGGCTCAGGGATAACAGGCTGATGCGGCTGGGCAAGGTCATGGATTATTCGCTGGTAAGGGCTTTGACCGGATCGAGGCGGGCGGCTTTGCGCGCCGGCATAAAGCCGAACACCACGCCTGTCACCACGGCGCAGGCGAAGGCGCCAAGAATGGCCGGCAGGGCGAAGGCTACGGCGATGTCGGCCAGCAGCAGGCCGCCGCCAATCGCCAGGGCGAGGACAATGCCGGTCACGCCGCCGACCATCGACAGCATCACCGCCTCGCTGAGGAACTGGCGGAGGATGTCGCGCTGACGGGCACCGGTGGCCATGCGGATGCCGATCTCGCGGGTGCGCTCGCGCACGGTCATGAGCATGATGTTCATCACGCCGATGCCGCCGACCAGCAGCGAGATCGCGGCGATGGCGCCGAGCATCAGCGACAGGCTGTTCTGCGTGCGTGCTTCGGCCTGAATCAGCGCCGCGTCGTTGGTCAGTTCGAAATCCGCCTTGCCCTGGTGGCGCTGGCGCATCAAACGCTCGATGGCTGCTTCGGTGGCGCTGACCCTGGCCGAATCGGCGGCGGCGATGATCACGTACTCAGGGTCGTGGCTGCCGAACAGGCGGATCGCCGCTGCGGTATAGGGCACCACGATGCGCTCGTCGCTGTCCTGATCGCCGGAACTGGCACCCTTGGCCGCGAGCATGCCGATTACCTGAAACGGCACGTTGCCGATCAGCAGGTACTGGCCGATCGGATCGCTGCCCGGGGCGAGCAGCTTGTCGCGGACCTTCTGCCCGATCACCGCCACAGCGGCGCCGGAGCGCTCGTCGGCCTCGGTGAAGAAGCTGCCGGCCACCACCGGCCAGTTGAGAATATGCGGGAACTGGATATTGTTGCCGCCGACATAGAACTGCTGATTGTTGTTGCCATGACGGACCATCAGCTCGCCGCCAATGACTGGCATGATCCGCTCGACCTGCGGCAGTTGCGCGACCGCGGCAACGTCATCGAGGCTGACGATGCCGCCCGGTTCGCGCAGGGTGGCGTGGCGCCCGCTCAGGTAGAGGATGTTCGAGCCAAACGCGGCCATCTGCGCCATGACCTGGCGCTTGCTGCCTTCGCCTACAGCGAGCATGACCACCACCGAGGCGACGCCGATGACGATGCCAAGCAAGGTCAGTGCGGTGCGAAAGCGGTTGATCCACATCACCCGCCAGGCGGCTTGCAAGGCTTCGACCAGCTCGCCTTTCCAGGCGCCGCGCTCGACGGCGCCCTGATCCAGACGCTGGCGTAGGTCATCGGCCTGCAGCCCTTGTATGACCACAGGCGGCTGGCCAGCCGCCGAGTCGCTGACGATCTGCCCGTCACGAATCTCGATCACCCGCGCTGCTCTGGCCGCGACTTCGCGGTCGTGGGTGATCAGGATGATCACATGGCCCTGGCTGGCCAGTTCGTCGAGCAGGTTCATCACCTCGGCGCCGCTGTGGCTGTCCAGCGCACCGGTCGGCTCGTCGGCCAGGATGATATGGCCGCCGTTCATCAGGGCACGGGCAATCGATACTCGCTGCTGCTGGCCGCCCGACAACTGATGCGGACGGTTGCCGGTGCGGCTGGCCAGGCCCAGCCGGTCGAGCAGGGCGGCGGCACGGGCATGGCGCTCGGCGGCCGCGGTCCCGGCGTAGATGGCCGGCATCTCGACGTTTTCCTGGGCTGAGCCAGACGGAATCAGGTGGTAGCCCTGGAAGACGAAACCGAACGCTTCGCGGCGCAGCCAGGCCAGCTCATCGCTGTCCAGTTCTGCAACGTTCTTGCCAGCGAAGTGGTAGCTGCCGGAGGAGGGCCGGTCGAGGCAGCCGAGGATGTTCATCAAGGTCGATTTGCCGGAACCGGAGGTGCCGACGATGGCGACGAATTCACCCGGATGAATGCTCAGGCTGACCCCGCGCAATACCTGCACTTCAGGGCTGTCGATACCGCCGTAGACTTTGCAGATGCCGTTCAGCTCGATCAGAGGCACAGACATTCAACCTCCGCTGGCGCTGGGCGCGCCGATGACCAGTTGCTCGCCTTCGGCGAGGCCGTCGAGGATCTGCACGCGCAGTCGATCACTGAGGCCGGTGCGGACCTCGCGCTGCTCGATCTTGCCGTCGCGCTTGACCACCTGCGCCAGGCGCAGGCCCTCGGCCTTGCCTTCGTCGAAGGCGGCCAATGGCGCGGTCAGGACCTGGCTGGCCTGGCCGGCGACGAAGAACACCTGGGTGGTCATCTCGGCCATCAGCGCGCCGTCGGGATTGTCGACATCCAGCAGTACCGTGTACTGCACCACCTGGCTGCCGGTGGTACCGGCGCTGGCGCTGGCCGGGCTGCCGCCACCCTGGCTGGTCTGATCCAACGGCTTGGGCGGGATCGGCAGGATCTGCCTTACCTGGCTGGTCCAGCGGCGCTTGCCGCCGGCGAGGGTGGTGAAGTAAGCGCTCATGCCCGGCTTGACCTTGCCGATGTCGGCTTCCGAGACCTGCGCCCAGACGGTCATCGGCGACAGCTTGGCGATGCGCAGGATCAGCGGGGTCTGCTGTTGGGCGTTGAGGGTCTGGCCCTCGCGCGCGTCCAGCGCCACCACCGTACCGTCCATTGGGGCAAAGATACGCGTGTAGCCAAGCTCGGCTTCATCACTGCGCAAGCTGGCCTGGGCCTGGCGGATCTGCGCCTGGTACATGTCGATGCGCGCCTGGGTGACCTTGAGCTGGGCGTCAGCGCTTTGCAGGTCTTCGGCACGGGTGGCGCCGGCGGCAGCCAGTGCACGTTGGCGCTGCTGTTGTTGCTGGGCTAGCTGGAATTGCGCGCGTTGCTCAGCCAGTTGCGCCTTGAGGTTGTCGATCGAATAACGCCCGGCATCGAGCCTGGCCTGTTGCGTCGAGGGGTCGATTTCGACCAGCAGCTGACCCTGGCGGATCGGGTCGCCGACTTCGACGTGCAGCTTGCGGATCTGCCCCGACGCCTGCGCCCCCACGTCGACGTAGCGGCGTGGCTGCAGGGTACCCAGCGCGGTGACGCTGCTTTCGATGTCGGCGCGGGTAACCGCGACGGTGCTGACTGGCGCGCCAGCCAAGGGCAAGCTGGCCCAGGCCAGTACGCTGCCCAGTGCCAGCAGGCCGAGGCCACCGAGCAAAACACGGTGGCGGGTGGTGGTTGAGCGACTCATGCGAACTTCCAGCCAGTGAGGTTGGCCACACGCTGCCAATCAGGGCGCGCACGGAGGTGCCAGATAGACGAAAGCGCTGTATCCGGATTTAGCCGGAAAAGGTGATCGCGTGCTTGTTGCTGAGAATAATTATAATTTGTAAGATCGCACTCTGATATCACTCAGTCCCGCGTCAATGCAGTGCATATTGCCCAGCAGGGAGACGCCAGGTGCCGTTGTGGAACATTATTATCGCGAGTTGGTGAGCTTTCTTTGCGCGCGTCTGGGCAATCGCCAGGCCGCCGAAGACGTGGCTCACGACGCTTATCTGCGGGTGCTGGAGCGTACCGATACCCAGCAGATCGAGCATCCCCGCGCGTTCCTTTATCGCACTGCGCTCAACCTGGTGATTGACCGCCACCGCCGCCACCTGATCCGCCAGACCGAATCGCTCGATGTGCTCGACAGCGATGAGCGCTGGCACAGCCCGGCGCCGTCGCAGAGCATGCAGCTTGGCCAGCGCCTGGCACTGATGCAGCGCGCACTGGATGAACTCAGCGCGCCGTGTCGCGAGTGTTTTCTGCTGCGCAAGATCGACGGTCTGTCGCATCCGCAGATTGCCGAGCGTCTGGGTATTTCCCGCAGTCTTGTGGAAAAGCACATCGTCAATGCCATGAAGCACTGCCGCGTGCGCATGCGCCAGTGGGAATCGTGAACGGCGGCCAGTGAAAATCCCCGTGCTGGCACCTTGATTTCTCGCGTTTTAGCGACGAGTATCAGTAAAGACCCCGCCTGGTAGTGACCGGGCATGCCTGAACTGGCGCAGTATGGTCATGGAGCGTGTGTCCTTACCTCTGCCCAGGTTCGATCGATGCCTCATAAATCCTTGCGCATCCTCATCGCCGACGAGCACCCGTCCCAGCGTTTGCAGCTGGAGAAGATGCTCAATGCCATGGGGTATTACCGGATCGCCCCGGTGGAAAACTTCGAAGACTTGCAGCGCCTGGTGCAGAGCGCGCTGCAGCCGTTCAATCTGTTGATTGGCAACATCGAGCTGGCTAGCCACGCCGGTGTTGATCTGGCGCGTTTCTGTCGGGTCAGTTCGCAGATTCAGCATGCCCTGCTGTATCACTCGCAGCGCCTGAAAGTGCCGGCGGTGCCGCAGACCGAGCGCAAGGCGGTGAGCATCAGCCTACCGAAAGTGCCTGACAGCGAGGCGTTGGAGTCATTTATGGCAATCATCGACCTGCCGATGGTGGTCGGCCAGTTGCCGCTGCCGCCCGGGCTTTCCCCAGGCTCGGGCTATCCAAGACTGCGGCGCAACTTCGCCCAGACCGTGTTCAACCGCTAAGCCTGGATGCGCCTGATGGCCGCAGGGTTTGTTATCCTCTCGCCCTTTGCCGATCTGCGGACTCTGCCATGACTGCCATCGATAGCGCGCCTGCGCCGCGGTTTACCCGCGCTGACCACCGGACCCTGGGTCTGGCGGCGCTGGGCGGCGCGTTGGAAATCTACGATTTCATCATCTTCGTGTTCTTTGCCCTGACCCTCAGCCAGCTGTTTTTCCCGCCGGAAATGCCTGAGTGGCTGCGTTTGTTGCAGAGCTTCGGGATTTTTGTGACTGGTTACCTGGCGCGGCCGTTGGGCGGTATCTTGATGGCGCATTTTGCCGACCACCTGGGCCGCAAGCGGGTGTTCAGCCTGAGCATCCTGATGATGGCGCTGCCGTGCCTGCTGATCGGGGTGATGCCGACCTACGCCGACATCGGCTACGCCGCGCCGTTGATCCTATTGGCGCTGCGGATTCTGCAGGGCGCGGCAGTGGGCGGTGAAGTGCCCAGCGCCTGGACCTTCGTTGCCGAGCATGCGCCAGATGGCCGGCGCGGCTACGCATTGGGCTTTTTGCAGGCTGGATTGACCTTTGGTTATTTGCTCGGCGCGCTTACCGCTACTTTGCTGGCGCAGCTGTTTACCCCGCAGGAGATCCTTGATTACGCCTGGCGTTACCCGTTCTTGCTTGGCGGGGTGTTCGGCGTGATTGGGGTTTGGCTGCGCCGTTGGTTGAGTGAGACGCCGGTGTTTCTGGCGCTGCGTGAGCGGCGTGAGCAGCCGGTGGCGTTTCCGTTGCGCCAGGTGTTGCGCGAGCATCGGCGGGCGTTGCTGCCGGCGGCGCTGCTGACCTGTGTGCTGACTTCGGCGGTGGTGGTGTTGGTGGTGATTACGCCTACAGTGATGCAGCAGCGCTTTGCTATCAGTGCTGGGCATACCTTTGCCTTGAGCAGTGTCGGGATCGTGTTTTTGAATATTGGTTGCGTGCTGGCGGGGTTGCTGGTTGACCGCATCGGGGCGTGGCGGGCGTTGCTTGTTTATAGCCTGGCGCTGCCGGTGGGGATTGCCACGTTGTATGCGAGTCTGGTGGGGCAGTGGGGGATGATCTGGCCGGCCTATGCGCTGGCGGGGCTTTGCTGTGGGGTGGTGGGGGTGGTGCCTTCGGTGATGGTCGGGTTGTTTCCGGCGCAGATTCGGGTTTCCGGGATTTCCTTTACCTATAACGTGGCATATGCATTGTGGGCAAGTACTACGCCTTTGGCTTTGATCGCCTTGATGCCTTGGAGTCCTTGGGTTTGTGTGGGGTTCTGTTTGGTGATGGGGGTGGTTGGGGTGGTGACTGCGCTGTATTTTCAGGGGCGGAAGTCGTTGGTGTTTGCAGGTGATAGTTCTGCTTCAGGGGCGGCTTTGTGTCGCGAGGGGGCTGCTTAGTTAGGCTTGGCTGTCTTCGGGTTGATCGCGGGTCTTTTGAGCTTATCCATTTGATTTATAGATAGTTCTGGCCCCTTTCGCCCTTACGGCGAGTCACCTTTTTGGGGCGCGCGGGCGTTTGCCAAAAAAGTGACTCGCCGTAAGGGCGAAAGGGGCTGGACCTACCCATGCATCACATGGACAAGTCCCAGCCCCCAGCCTCAAACAATCACATATTAGGGTAGTTAGGCCCACCCGCACCCTCAGGCGTAACCCAGGTAATATTCTGCGCCGGATCCTTGATATCACACGTTTTGCAATGCACACAGTTCTGCGCATTGATCTGGAACCGCTTGGCGCCATCTTCCTGCGTAACCACCTCATACACCCCAGCCGGGCAATATCGCTGCGCCGGCTCGTCATACAACGGCAGGTTACTGGCAATCGGTACACTCGGATCAGCCAGCTTCAAGTGGCAAGGCTGCTCCTCTTCATGGTTGGTACTGGAGAGAAACACCGAACTCAGCTTGTCAAAGCTCAACTTGCCATCCGGCTTCGGATAATCGATCTTCTTCGAGTCTGCCGCCAGTTTCAGGCACGCATAATCAGGCTTGGTATCACGCAGGGTGAACGGCAGCTTGCCGGCAAACCAGTTCTGGTCGACATAGTTGAAGGCAGCACCAAACAGCGGCCCGAACTTGTGCATCGCCGGGCCAAAGTTACGGCTGGCAAACAACTCGTCATGCAGCCAGCTGGCCTTGAAGCCATCGACGTAGCTATTGAGCACATCACCGCCTTCACTCCCGGCCAGCAACGCAGCAGCCACCGCATCAGCGGCGAGCATGCCTGACTTCATCGCCGTATGGCTGCCCTTGATCTTGGCGAAGTTCAGCGTGCCCAGGTCGCAACCAATCAGTGCGCCGCCATTGAAGACCATCTTCGGCAGCGAGTTGAAGCCGCCCTTGGCGATTGCGCGGGCGCCGTAGCTGATGCGCTTGCCGCCTTCAAGGTACTGGCTGATCACCGGGTGATGCTTGAGACGCTGGAACTCATCGAACGGCGACAGGTACGGGTTGGAGTAGGACAGGTCGACGATAAGGCCAACCACCACCTGATTGTTCTCCAGGTGATAGAGGAACGAGCCACCGGTGTTCTCGTTGCTGACCACATCCAGCGGCCAGCCCGCGGTATGCACTACCAGGCCTTGCTCGTGCTTGCTCGGGTCGATCTCCCAGATCTCTTTGATGCCGATGCCGTAGTGCTGCACATCCGACTCGCTGTCGAGATTGAAGCGTTTGATCAGCTGCTTGCCGATGTGCCCGCGGCAGCCTTCGGCGAACAGGGTGTACTTGGCACGCAGTTCCATGCCTGGGGTGTACAGGCCATCTTTCGGCTTGCCTTCGCGGTCGACGCCGAGGTCGCCGGTGAGGATGCCGCGAACTACGCCGTTGTCATCGATCAGCGCTTCCTGAGCGGCAAAACCTGGATAAACCTCGACGCCGAGGTTTTCCGCCTGCTGGGCCAGCCAGCGGCACAGGTTGCCCAGCGAGATGATGTAGTTGCCCTGGTTGTGCATGGTCTTGGGCACGAACAGGTCAGGCACCTTGGTCGAGCTGCCGGCATCTTTGAGGACATAGATGTCATCGCGTTTGACCGCGGTGTTGAGCGGGGCGCCGAGCGCTTTCCAGTCAGGGAACAGCTCGTCCAGCGCGCGCGGTTCGAACACCGCGCCAGAGAGGATGTGAGCGCCGACTTCGGAGCCTTTCTCGACCACGCAGACGCTGATCTCGCTACCGGCTTCGGCGGCCTTCTGCTTCAGACGGCAGGCGGCGGACAGGCCTGCCGGCCCGGCGCCGACAATGACCACGTCGAATTCCATGTATTCGCGTTCCACTGGTTCTCTCCTACTCAAGGCTCATCGCTGTTTCTTGTCGGGGGACGGGCAGTCACCGGTAGCTATCTAGGCTGTAGCTTTACCGAACACGGACTACACCGCTGGGTCATGCCGCGCATTATATCTACACCACTCCAACGGTCCAATACAAACGTTTGTTTGAATTTGCCGCAGACCAGTAAAATCACAGGGAGGCGGCTGGAGGCTGGCCGATTTGCCGTATTGACCAGGCTGGGTGTTACGGTCAAGATACGAGCGGTTTTACGCTCGCCGTAGGCTGATCGATGAGCGCAGGAGCACCCCTAAAGACCAGGTGTAGAGCAGGGTTTTCGGGCTGAAAGCCGTCATGTAGTGGAGTTTACACGCCACCACAGAAAATGACCCGCAGGTTCTACCTCGGCAGTCGCTACAGGACTTATCAGTCACAGTGAATAATCCTCTGGCCGATACGTTTTTAGAGGTGCCCTTGTACCCACGCGCAATCGCCGGGCCTTTGTCCCCAGGCGAGTTTCTTTTCACCGGAGAGTAACGAGGAATCCATGAAGGTTCTTGTAGCTGTCAAACGAGTGGTCGACTACAACGTCAAGGTTCGCGTCAAAGCGGATAACTCCGGCGTCGACCTTGCAAACGTCAAGATGTCCATGAACCCCTTCTGCGAAATCGCGGTGGAAGAAGCCGTACGCCTGAAAGAAAAGGGCATTGCGACCGAGATCATCGCCGTTGCAGTCGGCCCGACCGCTGCCCAGGAGCAACTGCGCACCGCGCTGGCCCTCGGCGCTGACCGTGCCATCCTGGTCGAGACCAGTGATGAACTGAACTCGCTGGCCGTGGCCAAGGTGCTCAAGGCGCTGGTGGACAAGGAGCAGCCGCAACTGGTGATCCTCGGCAAACAGGCGATCGACAGCGACAACAATCAGACCGGGCAGATGCTCGCGGCGCTGACTGGCTACGCCCAGGGCACCTTCGCCTCCAAGGTTGAGGTGGCCGGTGACAAGCTCAATGTCACCCGTGAAATCGATGGCGGCCTGCAGACTGTATCGCTGAACCTGCCGGCGATCGTCACTACCGACCTGCGCCTGAACGAGCCGCGCTATGCGTCGCTGCCGAATATCATGAAGGCCAAGAAGAAGCCACTGGAGACTGTTACTCCGGACGCGCTGGGCGTTTCTACCGCCTCCACTGTGAAGACCGTAAAAGTCGAAGCGCCGGCTGCACGCAGCGCGGGTATCAAGGTCAAGTCGGTGGCTGAACTGGTCGAGAAATTGAAGAACGAGGCGAAGGTAATCTAAATGACTATCCTGGTTATCGCTGAACACGAGAACGGCGCTGTTGCCCCGGCCACCCTCAATACCGTTGCTGCTGCCGCCAAGATTGGTGGTGAAGTCCACGTACTGGTCGCCGGCGCCAACGTTGGTGCTGTCGCCGAAGCCGCAGCCAAGATCGCTGGCGTGGCCAAGGTGCTGGTAGCCGACAACGCCGCCTATGCCCACCTGCTGCCGGAAAACGTCGCGCCGTTGCTGGCCGAGCTGGGCAAGGGTTACAGCCACGTGCTGGCTCCGGCCACCACCAACGGCAAGAACATCCTGCCACGGGTTGCTGCACTGCTGGACGTCGACCAGATCTCCGAGATCATCGCGGTCGAGTCTGCCGACACCTTCAAGCGCCCGATCTATGCTGGTAACGCCATTGCCACCGTGCAATCGAGCGCGGCCGTCAAGGTCATCACCGTGCGTACCACCGGCTTCGATCCGGTTGCTGCCGAAGGTGGTTCGGCCACTGTCGAAGCCGTCAGCGCTGCCCACGATGCCGGCAAGTCGGCGTTCGTTGGCGAAGAGCTGGCCAAGTCGGACCGTCCCGAGCTGACTGCTGCCAAGATCGTCGTTTCCGGCGGCCGCGGCATGGGTAACGGTGACAACTTCAAGCACCTGTACACCCTGGCCGACAAGCTCGGCGCCGCCGTTGGTGCATCCCGCGCTGCGGTAGACGCAGGCTTTGTGCCGAACGACATGCAGGTCGGTCAGACCGGCAAGATCGTCGCGCCGCAGCTGTACATCGCCGTCGGTATTTCCGGCGCGATCCAGCACCTGGCCGGTATGAAAGACTCCAAAGTGATCGTTGCGATCAACAAGGATGAAGAGGCGCCGATCTTCCAGGTAGCTGATTACGGCCTGGTCGCGGACCTGTTCGAAGCAGTTCCGGAGCTGGAAAAGCTGGTCTGATCCGCCTGCTTCACTTATAAAGAAGCCCGGCCCTCGACATGAGGGCCGGGCTTTTTTCATAAGGAGTGGTGGATGAATTTTCGCAGAACGGGCAGGGCGCTGGTCTGCCTGGCCGCGCTGATGTCGCCTGCGGTCATGGCGGCCGGCAAGTGCGAGCGCCTGGTCGCCACCGGCAGCCCGGATGCGCCGCCTTATTCATGGCAGGACCCGCAAGACCCGCGGCACCTGATCGGGGCCAACGTCGACCTGCTGCGCCAGGTGGCGACCGAGCTTGGCCTGAAGCTTGAAGTGCTGCATGCCGGCCGCCGCGATCAAGCGCTGGAAGAGGTGCGCAGCGGGCGTATGGACCTGTTGCTCGATACGCCCATGCAGGTAACCCAACTGGATGCCCTGGATTACATCCACCCTGCGCTGCAGCTCAATGAATACCTGGTCTGGACCCGGCATGACGGCGCCGTGGTGTTCGACGGGCCGGCTGATCTGGCTCGCTACCAGGGCACTTTGTCCGAGCGGGCGCGGCTGACCCCGGCCTTCGAGGCCTTTGCCAAGGCGCAGCTCAAGCTGGTGCCGGCGCAGAACCTGACTCAGGCGTTCCAGAAGCTGGTGCTCGGTCAGGTTGATTATGTGCTGGCCGGGCGCTACTCGGGCATGGCCATGGTCCAGGGCCTGGGCATGGCCAATGACCTGATCGCCCGTGGCCTGCCGGTGGACCGCCCCGGGCTGTACCTGGCGGTGTCGCACAACTCGGCCTGCAATGACGCCTGGTTGCGCGGACAACTGGCAAAAAAACTGACAGAATTGCCGATCTCCGGTGCATCCGAAACGGTGCTGCAACGTAACGTCGAACGCTGGAAGGCGCAGATGTTGGTGCCCCAGGATGCCCCCAAACAGTAGGAAGACCGTGTTGAGAATCCAACCCTTGATGCTGGCCCTGGCCATCACCAGCCTGGCTGGCTGTGCCAATGATCCGGCGCCCACTGAACAACTGCGGCTGTCCGAGCAGGCGCTGGAGCAGGCCAAGGCCGTCGGTGCCACCGATCAGGTCGAAGCGCTGAAGCTGGCAGACGAAAAACTGACTCGCGCCAAAGCCAATCTGCTCAGCCAGGACAATCGCGATGCACGCATGCGCGCTGAGCAGGCCGAACTGGATGCGCGCCTGGCCGAGGCACAGGTATTGACGCTCAAGAGCGAAGAGCAGTTGACCGTGCTGCAGTCGCGCGTCAAGCGCTTGCGCAAGCAATTGGAGGCGCAGCCATGAATCGCACTACGCCAATCGCGGCGCTGGCATTGCTGGCGCTGGTCGGTCTGCAGGGCTGTGCCAGCCAGCGCAGCGAGTCGGCCCTGGAGGATGCCAGCGCGGCGTTCCAGAAGGTCAAGGATGACTCCAACGTGCTGCGCAGTGCGCCACGCGACGTGATCCGCGCCGGCGAGTCGCTTGCCAAGGCCGAGCGCTTGTCCAGCTACATCGGCACCGGTGCCGATGTGCGCCACTACGCTTATCTGAGCCAGCGCTACAGCGAGATCGCTGCCGAGCACGCCAAGCTTTCGTTGAATCAGGAGCGCATCGCCAAGCTTGATCTGGAGCGTCAGCGCCTGCAGTTGGCGCTACGTGAGGCCAAGCTGGCCAGTGTGCAGCAGCAAGGCAAGTGGGTCGAAGCGCAGATCAGCGCGCTGGCCTCCGAGCAGAGCGAACGCGGCCTGGTGATGACCCTCGGCGATGTGCTGTTCGACACCGGTCGGGCTGATCTGAAGAATTCGGCAAGTCGCACCGTGCTCAAGCTGGTGCAGTTTCTCCAGCTCAATCCGCGCCGTGTGATCCGCATCGAGGGTTACACCGACAGTACTGGTACGCCGGAAGACAACCTCAAACTGTCGCGTGATCGTGCACAGGCCGTGGCCGATATGCTGGTCGATCTGGGTATCGACGAGAAGCGTATTCAGGTCGAGGGTTACGGCGACCAGTACCCGATCGACGTCAATGCTTCGGAGCGGGGCAGGGCGCAGAACCGCCGAGTCGAGATCGTCTTCTCGGACGACAAGGGCAAACTCGCCGCGCCACGCTGACGGATGCTGCTCGCGGGGCCGTTGCATGGCCCCGTGAGCTGGCGTGGATAAACCCTGAAAGGGTGCTGGTCACGTAACTGTAATGTCGACTATTCTGCAATCTGTCCCCGTACACTTTGCAACTGTTCCGGTATTCTGCCTGTCAGTGAGTCGCATAAAAACAACGACCCGTACGCGCTTCGAGAATCCGTCATGACCAACCTGCTGCTGTACCAGCGCATCGCCCAGCAACTGGCTGAGGACATCCGTCGCGGTGTCTACCAGCCCGGTGAGCGAGTACCGTCGGTGCGCAAGATGAGCGCGCAGCTCAATGTCAGCCACGCAACCGTGCTTCAGGCCTACGCCAACCTGGAAGATCAGGGGCTGATCCGCGCACGGCCGCAGTCCGGCTACTATGTGCACCAGACGCCAGCGTTGACTGCGCAGACGCCGGACATCGCCCGCGTCGAGCGGCCTGGCCTGGTCACCCGCGCGACCATCATCCAGCAGGTACTGACCGAGGCGCGTCGGGATGGCGTGTTCCCGTTCGGCGCTGCCGTGCCACATGTCGACTATCTGCCGGTACGAGCGCTACACCAGCAATTGGCCAAGGTCACCCGTTTTCATAGCCCGCGCGCGTTCAGTTACATGTTCAGCCCGGGCTTCGAGCCACTGCGTCGACAGATAGCCATTCGCATGCGTGATGCCGGTGTGTTGGTCGACCCGAGTGAGATCATCGTGACCCATGGCTGTGTCGATGCGCTGCAGATGTCGCTGCGCGTGCTGACCCGGCCGGGCGACCTGATCGCAGCCGAGTCGCCGACCTATTACGGCCTGCTGCAACTGGCTGATCTGCTTGGGCTGAAAGTCATCGAGATCCCCAGCGACCCTGCCAACGGCATCAGCCTTGAGGCATTGCAGCTGGCGGCCAATCAGTGGTCGATCAAGGCGCTGGTGCTGACTGCGCGATTGAGCAACCCGCTTGGCGGCACCATCCCGGAAGAGCGCCAGAAGCAGCTGCTGCGGCTGGCGTCGGACTTCGACATCCAGATCGTCGAGGATGATATCTACGGCGAGCTGATGTTCGAACAGGGCCGCACCAAGGCACTCAAGGCCTACGACCGGCTGGATCGGGTGATCTACTGCTCGAGCTTTTCCAAGACCTTATCGCCCGGCGTACGGGTGGGCTGGATGATTGCCGGCCGTTATCAGGCCGAGATCCAGCGCTTGCAGACTTTCACTACCCACTCGGCTTGCAGCGTGACTCAGATGGGGGTGTCGGCATACCTGGAAAACGGCGGCTATGACCGCCACCTGCGCTTTATCCGCCAGGAATACCGCAAGAACCTCAGTGCGTATCAGTTGGCGGTGCAGCAGCACTTCCCTGAGGGCACGCAAATGACCCGGCCAACCGGCGGTTTCATCCTTTGGGTGAGTCTGCCTGGGCGGGTCAACACCCAGGAGTTGCATGTGCGCGCGCTGGAGCAGGGCATCAGTATCGCGCCAGGGTTGATCTTCAGTAATACCGAGCAGTTCAACCACTGTATTCGGCTCAATTGCGGTATCCCGTGGAACAAGGAAGCCGAGCGCGCCGTGATCACCCTTGGCCTGCTGGCCCATCAATTGTGCAAAGACTCGGCCAGTTCACTGTTCTAGTCTTGCCAGACTCAGGCGGAACCGCCAGCATAGTCCTGTCATTCAGCGGTGTTTATGGAGTTCATGAAAGCGCTTCGCTGTTTTGCCCTGTTGTTTTGCCTGGCTCCGCTGTGTTTCTCCAGCGGTGCGCTGCAGGCTGCGTCCACAGCGCCCGTCGCTGCCCCGGCCAAGGCGGCCAGCAAAGCCACCTCTGGCAAGGCGAGCACGCCCCCGGCAAAGGCTGCGGTACGCAAGAAGGCCAAGGCCAAGCCTGTGGCGAGAAACAAGCGCAAGGCAGTCAGCAAGGCTGTGGCCAAACCGGTACCCAAGACCAAGCTCGACCTCAGCTTGCCTACGCACCTGGTCGACAAGCTGGAACCGGAGGTGAACACCTTGTCGTCGCAACGGCGCAAGCCTCTGCTGCCGTCGATGTTCCCGGAGAACCCGCCGGCGGATGACAGCCCATTTCAGCTCAACGGGCGCTTGATCAACAACGAGATGCAGCTGCAGTTGCGCAATGACAGTCGGCGTGAAGTCGAAGGCGCTGCCATCGATTTTCAATTCCGCCAGTAACTGCAACTGACTGCCGGGTCACGGCAGATTTCATCTGGCCAGCAATTTCAAACGAATGTTTGAGTCGTTACTATCAGGGACGTTCGTCCCGTTTTGTTCCAGGAGTCTAGACTTGATGAAATGCCGAGAGGGTTGCGGTGCATGCTGCATCGCCCCTTCGATCAGCTCGCCCATGCCGCGCATGCCACATGGCAAGCCGGCCGGTGAGCGCTGCCTGCACCTGACGCCGAGCAATCTCTGTGAGCTTTTCGGCAGGCCGGAGCGCCCCGCAGTGTGTGGTGGCTTTAAGGCCGATGTCGAGGTGTGTGGCAGTGATAGTGACGAGGCAATCAGGCTTCTTGGCTGGCTGGAGCAGATGACGGCGGCGTGACACGGTATCTTCGACAACAAGGATAAGCATGATGAGATCGTTCAAGCGTATTGCACTGCTGTGTGGAATGGGTGTGTTGTTGGCTCCGGCCGCCTGGGCAGAAAACTGGCAGGTGGCCAAGGACAAGGACGGCATCACCGTGTCGCTCAGCGAGGTGGCAGGATCGCAGTACAAGGCCTACCGCGGCGTGACGGTGATCAAGGCACCGCTGGCCAAGGTCAAGGCGCTGCAGGAAGACGTCGCCGGGGCCTGTGCCTGGATCCATGAGTGCGAGTCGCAGAAGCTGCTCAAGCATGAGGGTGATCAAACCTGGACTTACAGCCGCTTCAATACGCCGCCGCTGGTTACCCCGCGTGACTCGGTGATGCTGGTTACCACCACTCAGCAAGCGGACGGCAGCCTGCTGCGCACGCTGGAAGAAAAGCCCGATTATCTGCCGGCAGAAAAGGGTTTTGTGCGGGTGGCCAAGGTTGAAGGCTTCTGGAAGCTGGTGCCCAAGGGTGACAGCACTGAGGTGACCTATCAGGTGCACACCGAGCCAGGTGGCAGCGTGCCGTCCTGGCTCGCCAACAAATTCGTCGTGGATGCACCGTTCAATACTCTGCAGGCGCTACGCGAGCGCGCCGAGAAGCCCTGATCGCAAACGCAAAAAGGCTGCCCGAGGGCAGCCTTTTTTACGCATTCAGCATTAAACCAGCGATGCTTACTTGCGATCCGTCAGGTTGACGATATCGCGCTGCGGCTCACCGGTGTACAGCTGGCGTGGACGGCCAATCTTGTACGGGCTGGAGAGCATTTCTTTCCAGTGCGAGATCCAGCCGACAGTACGTGCCAGGGCAAAGATCACGGTGAACATGCTGGTCGGAATGCCGATCGCCTTGAGGATGATCCCCGAGTAGAAGTCGACGTTCGGATACAGCGAGCGCTCGATGAAGTACGGATCGGTCAGAGCGATCTCTTCAAGGCGCATGGCCAGTTGCAGTTGCGGGTCGTCCTTGATGCCCAGCTCGCGCAGGACTTCGTCGCAGGTCTGCTTCATCACGGTGGCGCGCGGATCGCGGTTCTTGTAGACGCGGTGACCGAAGCCCATCAACTTGAACGGATCGTTCTTGTCCTTGGCCTTGGCGATGAAAGTATCGATGTTGGAAACATCGCCGATTTCATCGAGCATGGTCAGTACGGCTTCGTTGGCGCCGCCGTGAGCCGGGCCCCACAGTGCTGCGATGCCGGCTGCGATACAGGCGAACGGGTTGGCACCCGACGAGCCGGCCAGACGTACGGTGGAGGTCGAAGCGTTCTGCTCGTGGTCGGCATGGAGGATGAAGATCCGGTCCATCGCCTTGGCCAGCACCGGGCTGATCGGTTTGATCTCGCACGGGGTGTTGAACATCATGTGCAGGAAGTTTTCCGCGTACGACAGATCGTTGCGCGGGTACATCATCGGCTGGCCCATGGAGTACTTGTAAACCATCGCTGCCAGGGTCGGCATTTTCGCGACCAGGCGCACCGCGGAAATTTCGCGGTGTTGCGGGTTATTGATATCCAGGGAGTCGTGGTAGAACGCCGAGAGGGCGCCGACCACACCGCACATCACCGCCATCGGGTGAGCGTCGCGGCGGAAACCGTTGAAGAACGACTTCAGCTGCTCGTGAACCATGGTGTGGTTCTTGACGGTGCTGACGAACTGCGCCTTCTGCTCGGCATTCGGCAGTTCGCCGTTGAGCAGCAGGTAGCAGGTTTCGAGGTAGTCCGATTGCTCGGCGAGCTGCTCGATCGGGTAGCCGCGGTGCAGCAGGATGCCCTTGTCGCCGTCAATGTAGGTGATCTTCGACTCGCACGAGGCAGTCGCCATGAAACCTGGGTCGAAGGTGAAGTGACCAGAAGCCCCCAACCCGCGGACGTCGATTACATCGGGACCAACGGTGCCGGTTAAAATGGGCAGCTCGACGGGGGCTGCGCCCTCGATGACCAACTGCGCTTTTTTGTCAGCCATGTGGCCTCCTATTAATGCTTGAAATCATCAGACAGACCCCCCACGCAGGGCCCGCACCACTATAGAGGGATAAATTCAGATGTCAATTTGCCTAAAGGTGGGTTGAATCACCCCCTAAGGCCTGATTTTTCAAGAAATTGGCGCCCGTTTACGCCTTTTGTTCGCTAAAGGCAATGCGCTATTTGGGCTAGCCCATCACGTTGTCATAAGCAGCCTAACTGTCTATACTCGGCAGCCGACCGCCAAGGGCTTGCAAGCCCGATTGCTGGGGGTCGCCGTTCTCTGGGTGGTGGGTACCTGACCAGTACACTTACCAACAACTTTGCCCTGTTAGCTTGGGGCTCTTCAGTGTGAAAAAAGCCGTGAAAAGCCAACGACCTGTAAACCTAGACCTAAGGACCATCAAACTCCCCATTACCGGTATTACGTCATTCCTGCACCGTGTCTCCGGCATCATTCTCTTCCTGGGCTTGGCGATCATGCTTTACGCATTGAGCAAATCCCTGGGTTCGGAGGAAGGTTTCGGCGAGGTGAAGGCGTGCTTGACCAGTCCGCTGGCCAAGTTCGTGGCGTGGGGTCTCCTCTCTGCCTTGCTGTATCACCTGGTTGCCGGTGTGCGCCATTTGATCATGGACATGGGCGTCGGTGAGACACTGGAAGGCGGAAGACTGGGCTCGAAAATCATCATCGCTGTTTCCGTAGTGGTGATCGTGCTGGCAGGAGTTTGGATATGGTAACTAACGTCACGAACCTCTCGCGTTCGGGCCTCTATGACTGGATGGCGCAGCGCGTATCTGCGGTCGTTCTCGCGGCTTACTTCATCTTCCTGATCGGCTACCTCGTCGCCCACCCGGGTATCGAGTTTGCCCAGTGGCACGCTCTGTTCTCCAACAATGCGATGCGAATCTTCAGTCTGTTGGCCCTGGTGGCCCTTGGCGCTCACGCCTGGGTCGGCATGTGGACCATCGCCACTGACTACCTGACGCCAATGGCGCTGGGCAAGTCGGCGACTGCGATTCGTTTCCTGTTCCAGGCGGTATGCGGCGTTGCGATGTTCGCTTACTTCGTCTGGGGTGTGCAGATTCTCTGGGGTATCTGATTCATGGCTATGATTCCAACGATTTCATTCGACGCCATCATTGTTGGTGGTGGCGGTGCCGGCATGCGCGCTGCGCTGCAGCTGGCCCAGGGCGGTCACAAGACTGCCGTGATCACCAAGGTCTTCCCGACCCGTTCGCACACTGTTTCCGCCCAGGGCGGCATCACCTGCGCAATCGCCTCGGCTGACCCGAACGACGATTGGCGCTGGCACATGTACGACACCGTCAAGGGGTCGGACTACATTGGTGACCAGGACGCTATCGAATACATGTGTCAGGAAGGCCCGGCTGCGGTGTTCGAGCTGGACCACATGGGTCTGCCGTTCTCGCGTACCGAAACTGGCCGTATCTACCAGCGTCCGTTCGGTGGCCAGTCCAAGGACTTCGGCAAGGGCGGTCAGGCGGCGCGCACCTGCGCAGCTTCCGACCGTACCGGTCACGCGCTGCTGCACACCCTGTACCAGGGCAACCTGAAAGCCGGCACCACCTTCCTCAACGAGTACTACGCAGTCGATCTGGTGAAAAACCAGGACGGCGCATTCGTTGGTGTGATCGCGATCTGCATCGAAACCGGCGAAACCCTGTACATCAAGGCCAAGGCCACTGTACTGGCGACTGGCGGTGCGGGCCGTATCTACGCGTCGACCACCAATGCCCTGATCAACACCGGTGACGGTATCGGCATGGCCCTGCGTGCAGGCGTTCCGGTACAAGACATCGAAATGTGGCAGTTCCACCCGACCGGCATCGCCGGCGCTGGTGTACTGGTCACCGAAGGTTGCCGCGGTGAAGGCGGTTACCTGATCAACAAGCACGGCGAGCGTTTCATGGAGCGCTATGCGCCTAACGCCAAGGACCTTGCCGGTCGTGACGTTGTGGCCCGCTCGATGGTCAAGGAAATCATCGCCGGTAACGGCTGTGGTCCGAATGGCGACCACGTGATGCTCAAGCTCGACCACCTCGGCGAAGAAGTGCTGCACAGCCGCCTGCCAGGCATCTGCGAGCTGTCCAAGACCTTCGCCCACGTCGACCCAGTGGTCGCGCCGGTGCCGGTCGTACCAACCTGCCACTACATGATGGGCGGCGTTGCCACCAACATTCATGGTCAGGCCATGACCCAGGACGCCGACGGCGTCGACCAGATCATCCCGGGCTTGTTCGCCGTGGGTGAAGTGGCTTGCGTATCGGTTCACGGCGCTAACCGCCTGGGCGGCAACTCGCTGCTCGACCTGGTGGTGTTCGGTCGTGCTGCTGGTCTGCACCTGGAAAAAGCGCTGTCCGACGGCATCACCTACACCGACGCCAGCGACACCGACATCGAAGTCGCCCTGAGCCGCTTGAACAAGCTCAATCAGCGCACCGATGGCGAAGACGTGGCTACCCTGCGTCGCGAGCTGCAAAGCTGCATGCAGAACTACTTCGGCGTGTTCCGCACCGGCGAATACATGCAGAAGGGCATCGAGCAGCTGGCTCAGCTGCGCGAGCGTATTGGCAACGTCAAGATCAACGACAAGTCCCAGGCCTTCAACACCGCGCGGATCGAAGCGCTGGAGCTGCAGAACCTGCTGGAAGTTGCCGAAGCTACTGCGATCGCCGCAGAAGTGCGTAAAGAGTCGCGCGGTGCTCACGCCCGTGAAGACTTCGAAGATCGTGACGACGAAAACTGGCTGTGCCACACCCTGTTCTTCCCAGGTGAGAAGCGGGTTGCCAAGCGCGCAGTCAACTTCGCACCGAAGACCGTACCGGCGTTTGAGCCAAAAATCCGGACTTACTAAGGGGTGGCCGCTATGTTGAAAGTCGAAGTATATCGCTACAACCCGGACACCGACTCGGCGCCGAAAACTCAGATTTTCGAAGTCGACACCGGTGGCAAGGACCTGATGGTGCTGGACGTGCTGGCACTGATCAAGGAGCAGGACGAAGGTTTCTCCTATCGTCGCTCCTGCCGTGAAGGTGTCTGTGGTTCCGACGGCATGAACATCAACGGCAAGAACGGTCTGGCGTGCATCACGCCGCTGTCTGCCGTAGTAAAAGGTAACAAATTGGTCGTGCGTCCGCTGCCGGGCCTGCCAGTTATCCGTGACCTGGTCGTCGATATGAGCATCTTCTACAAGCAGTACGAGAAGGTGAAGCCATTCCTGCAGAACGATTCGCCAGCTCCGGCTATCGAACGCCTGCAATCGCCAGAAGAGCGCGAGAAGCTGGACGGTCTGTACGAGTGCATCCTGTGCGCTTGCTGCTCGACTTCCTGCCCGTCGTTCTGGTGGAACCCGGACAAGTTCCTCGGTCCAGCTGCACTGCTGCAGGCCTATCGCTTCCTGGCCGACAGCCGCGACACGAAAACTCAGGAGCGCCTGGCGTCCCTGGATGACCCGTTCAGCGTATTCCGCTGCCGCGGGATCATGAACTGCGTAAACGTTTGCCCTAAAGGTCTGAATCCGACCAAGGCAATCGGTCACGTACGTAACATGCTGCTGCAAAGCGGCACCTGATACACAGCTGTTGCAAGTGCAAGACACTGAAGCGCGGGTGGTGAGCCCGCGCGGAGGTGAAACCCGGGCAGGGGTCGATAAGGCCCACGCCCATTACCTATGAAGATTTGAGACCAGCAGGGGCTTCCGGGCTGGTACCCGGAAAATCTGCAGGATCCTCGGTGGCGTGATTGGTCGCTGTTCTCGGGCTTTCTCATGCGTATTGAGGTACTTGCCGATTCGTCCCCGAACGAGGGTGACCAAGCATGCAAGAAAGCGTGATGCAGCGCATGTGGGAAAGCGCCCACCTTTCAGGTGGTAACGCTGCATATGTGGAAGAGCTCTACGAACTCTACCTGCACGACCCTAACGCTGTGCCAGAAGAGTGGCGCACCTACTTCCAGAAGTTGCCCGCCGACGGCAGCACCGCTACCGATGTATCGCACTCGACAATCCGCGACCATTTCGTACTGCTGGCAAAGAACCAGCGCCGCGCTCAACCGGTTTCCGCCGGGAGCGTGAGCAGTGAACACGAGAAGAAGCAGGTTGAAGTTCTGCGACTGATCCAGGCCTATCGTATGCGCGGCCATCAGGCTGCCAAGCTCGACCCGTTGGGGTTGTGGCAGCGCCCTGCGCCCGTAGACCTGTCGATCAATCACTACGGCTTGACCAATGCCGATCTTGATACGACCTTCCGTGCCGGCGACCTGTTCATCGGCAAAGAGGAAGCGAGCCTACGCGAAATTCACGATGCGCTGGAGAAGACATATTGTCGCACCATCGGCGCCGAGTTCACCCATATCGTCGATTCCGAGCAGCGTAGCTGGTTCCAGCAGCGTCTCGAAAGCGTGCGTGGGCGTCCGGAGTTTTCCGCTGATGTGCAGGCGCATCTGCTTGAGCGTGTCACCGCAGGTGAAGGCCTCGAGAAGTATCTGGGCACCAAGTATCCAGGTACCAAGCGCTTCGGTCTGGAAGGCGGCGAGAGCCTGATCCCGATGCTGGACGAAATGATCCAGCGCTCGGGCTCCTACGGCACCAAGGAAGTCGTGATCGGCATGGCCCACCGTGGCCGTCTGAACGTGCTGGTCAATACCTTCGGCAAGAACCCGCGCGAGCTGTTCGACGAGTTCGAAGGCAAGAAGATGAACGAGCTGGGCTCGGGTGACGTTAAATATCACCAGGGCTTCTCGTCGAACGTGATGACCCCGGGTGGTGAAGTTCACCTGGCCATGGCGTTCAACCCGTCCCACCTGGAAATCGTCTCGCCAGTGGTGGAGGGTTCGGTGCGCGCCCGTCAGGACCGTCGCAACGACAGCGTTGGCGACAAGGTACTGCCGATCTCGATTCACGGTGATGCTGCGTTCGCTGGCCAGGGTGTGGTACTGGAAACCTTCCAGATGTCGCAGACCCGCGGTTTCAAGACCGGCGGCACCGTGCACATCGTGATCAACAACCAGGTTGGTTTCACCATCAGCAACCCGCTCGACTCGCGTTCCACCGAGTACTGCACCGACGTCGCCAAGATGATTCAGGCGCCGATCCTGCACGTCAACGGTGATGATCCGGAAGCAGTGCTGTTCGTGACCCAGCTGGCCATCGATTACCGCATGCAGTTCAAGCGTGACGTGGTGGTTGACCTGGTCTGCTACCGTCGCCGCGGCCACAACGAAGCGGACGAGCCTAACGGCACCCAGCCACTGATGTATCAGCAGATCAGCAAGCAGCGCACCACCCGTGAGCTGTACGCCGAGTCGCTGATCCAGGCCGGTCGTGTCGATGCCGAGCGTGCTCAGGCCAAGATCGACGAGTACCGCAACGCACTGGACAACGGTCTGCATGTGGTCAAGAGCCTGGTCAAGGAGCCGAACCGCGAACTGTTCGTCGACTGGCGTCCATACCTGGGCCATGCCTGGACCGCGCGTCACGACACCCGTTTTGACCTCAAGACCTTGCAGGACCTGTCGGCCAAACTGCTGGAGATGCCGGAAGGCTTCGTCGTGCAGCGTCAGGTGTCGAAGATCTACGAAGACCGCCAGAAGATGCAGGCCGGTGGCTTGCCGATCAACTGGGGCTATGCCGAAACCATGGCGTACGCCACGTTGGCCTTCGAAGGTCACCCGATCCGCATGACCGGTCAGGATATCGGCCGCGGCACCTTCTCGCACCGCCATGCGGTGTTGCACAACCAGAAGGACGCCAGCACCTATATCCCGCTGCAGAACCTGTACCCGGGCCAGCCACGTTTCGATCTGTACGATTCGTTCCTGTCCGAGGAAGCAGTTCTGGCGTTCGAATACGGTTACTCGACCACTCAGCCAAACGCGCTGGTGATCTGGGAAGCCCAGTTCGGCGACTTCGCCAACGGTGCGCAAGTGGTGATCGACCAGTTCATCACCAGTGGCGAGCACAAGTGGGGCCGTCTGTGCGGTCTGACCATGCTGCTGCCGCACGGCTACGAAGGCCAGGGTCCTGAGCACTCCTCGGCGCGCCTGGAGCGTTACCTGCAGCTGTGCGCTGAGCACAACATCCAGGTGTGCGTACCGACCACCCCGGCACAGATCTACCACCTGCTGCGTCGCCAGGTGATCCGCCCGCTGCGCAAGCCGCTGGTAGTCCTGACGCCGAAGTCGCTGCTGCGCCACAAGCTGGCCGTGTCGACCTTGGAAGACCTGGCAGAAGGCTCGTTCCAGACCGTGATCCCGGAAATCGACACCCTCGATCCGGCCAAGGTCGAACGCTTGATCCTGTGCAGTGGCAAGGTCTACTACGACCTGCTGGAAAAACGCCGTGCCGAAGGCCGCGAAGATATCGCCATCGTGCGTATCGAGCAGCTGTATCCGTTCCCGGAAGACGACCTGGTCGAAATCCTGGCGCCGTACAGCAACCTCAAGGCCGCCGTCTGGTGCCAGGAAGAGCCAATGAACCAAGGCGCCTGGTACAGCAGCCAGCACCACATGCGCCGTATCCTGGGCCGCCACAACAAGGCACTGGTCCTGGAATACGCCGGCCGCGACGCTTCTGCCGCGCCAGCCTGTGGTTACGCATCGAAGCACGCTGAACAGCAGGAAAAACTGCTGCAAGACGCCTTCACTGTTTAATGCTTTCGCGCACCTGAAACCGAATTTAAGGAAACACTGCTAATGGCTATCGAGATCAAAGCCCCAACCTTCCCGGAATCGGTTGCCGACGGCACCGTTGCCACCTGGCACAAACAGCCGGGCGACGCCGTCAAGCGTGACGAGCTGATCGTTGACATCGAAACCGACAAAGTCGTCCTGGAAGTGCTCGCCACTGCCGACGGCGTACTCGGCCCGATCGTCAAGGGCGAGGGCGACACCGTCCTCTCCGACGAACTGCTGGGCTCGATCGTTGAAGGCGGCGCTGCTGCCGCTGCACCTGCTGCTGCCGCGCCTGCTGCTGGCGGCGCTGCCCCGGCCGCTGCTGCCGACGCTGGCGAAGACGACCCGATCGCTGCACCGGCCGCGCGCAAGCTGGCTGAAGAAGGCGGTATCGATCTGGCTACCGTCGCCGGCACTGGCAAAGGCGGTCGTATCACCAAGGAAGACGTGGTTGCTGCCGTTGCCAACAAGAAGTCCGCGCCTGCCGCGGCTCCTGCTGCCAAGCCAGCCGCTGCTGCTGCCGCTCCAGTACTGACCGCCACTGGCGACCGTACCGAGAAGCGTGTGCCGATGACCCGTCTGCGCGCCAAGATCGCCGAGCGTCTGGTCGAAGCCCAGTCGAACATGGCGATGCTGACCACCTTCAACGAAGTCGACATGACCGAAGTCATGGCTCTGCGTTCGAAGTACAAGGACCTGTTCGAGAAGTCCCACAACGGCGTACGCCTGGGCTTCATGTCGTTCTTCGTCAAGGCCGCTACCGAGGCGCTCAAGCGCTACCCGGCAGTCAACGCCTCGATCGACGGCACCGACATCGTCTACCACGGCTTTGCTGACGTCGGCGTTGCCGTCTCCAGCGACCGTGGCCTGGTGGTTCCAGTACTGCGCAACGCCGAGCAGATGAGCCTGGCGGAAATCGAGAACGGCATCGCCACCTTCGGCAAGAAGGCTCGTGACGGCAAGCTGGGCATCGAAGACATGACCGGCGGTACCTTCACCATCACCAACGGTGGTACATTCGGCTCGATGATGTCGACCCCGATCGTCAACCCGCCGCAGGCGGCTATTCTGGGCATGCACAACATCATCCAGCGTCCGATGGCGGTCAATGGTCAGGTTGCCATTCGCCCGATGATGTACCTGGCGCTGTCCTACGATCACCGTCTGATCGATGGCAAGGAAGCAGTAACCTTCCTGGTCACCATCAAGAACCTGCTGGAAGACCCGGCTCGTCTGCTGCTGGACATCTAACACGCAGCTGCAAGCGGCAACCGGCCGGCTCCCGTGCGAGCCCGTCGCTTGCCGCTTGAGGCTTGCAGCTTGTAGCTGAAAAGGAATCTTTTATGACCCAGAAATTCGACGTGGTAGTGATTGGTGCAGGCCCTGGTGGCTACGTTGCCGCGATCAAGGCCGCTCAGCTTGGCTTGAGCACCGCCTGCATCGAGAAGTACACCGACGCCGAAGGCAAGCTGGCCTTGGGCGGTACCTGCCTGAACGTCGGTTGCATTCCTTCCAAGGCGCTGCTGGACAGCTCCTGGAAATACAAGGAAGCCAAAGAGAGCTTCAACGTGCACGGTATCTCCACTGGCGAAGTGAAGATGGACGTTGCTGCCATGGTTGGCCGCAAGGCTGGCATCGTGAAGAACCTGACCAGCGGTGTTGCCACCCTGTTCAAGGCCAACGGTGTTACTTCGATCCAGGGCCACGGCAAACTGCTGGCTGGCAAGAAAGTCGAAGTCACCAAGGCTGACGGCACTACCGAAATCATCGAAGCCGAAAACGTGATCCTGGCCTCCGGCTCGCGTCCGATCGACATTCCGCCGGCTCCGGTCGACCAGAACGTCATCGTCGACTCCACCGGTGCCCTGGAATTCCAGACCGTTCCGCAGCGTCTGGGCGTGATCGGCGCTGGCGTGATCGGCCTGGAACTGGGTTCGGTATGGTCGCGTCTGGGTGCTCAGGTAACTGTCCTGGAAGCTCTGGATACCTTCCTCATGGCTGCCGATACTGCAGTTGCCAAGGAAGCCCAGAAGACCCTGACCAAGCAAGGCCTGGACATCAAGCTGGGCGCTCGGGTGACCGGCTCGCAAGTCAACGGCAACGAAGTCGAAGTGACTTACACCGATGCCAACGGCGAGCAGAAGATCACCTTCGACAAGCTGATCGTTGCGGTCGGCCGTCGTCCAGTGACCACCGAACTGCTGTCTGCCGACAGTGGCGTCGACATCGACGAGCGCGGCTACATCTTCGTCGATGACTACTGCGCAACCAGCGTGCCGGGCGTGTACGCCATCGGTGACGTGGTGCGTGGCATGATGCTGGCGCACAAGGCCTCGGAAGAGGGCATCATGGTTGTCGAGCGCATCAAGGGCCACAAGGCTCAGATGAACTACGACCTGATCCCATCGGTTATCTACACCCACCCGGAAATCGCTTGGGTCGGCAAGACCGAACAAGCCTTGAAGGCTGAAGGCGTAGAGGTTAACGTGGGCACCTTCCCGTTCGCGGCCAGCGGCCGTGCGATGGCTGCCAACGACACCGGTGGTTTCGTCAAGGTCATCGCCGACGCCAAGACCGACCGCGTTCTGGGTGTGCACGTGATTGGCCCATCGGCTGCCGAACTGGTTCAGCAGGGCGCAATCGCAATGGAATTCGGCACCAGCGCCGAAGACATCGGCATGATGGTGTTCAGCCATCCGACCCTGTCCGAAGCGCTGCATGAAGCCGCTCTGGCTGTGAATGGCGGTGCCATTCACGTCGCCAACCGCAAGAAGCGTTAATTATAAGAAACCACGGCGGGTCGCCCGTCGTGAGTCCTGCGTGCATGACTCACCGCGGAACGTCCGCCGGACCGGACCTTCGGGACCACCCGAAGGTTTAACGGTCACAGGTGGTGCGGCGCCATTGTTGGCGCAGCGCCGAAGCGCAGTACCTAACGAAGACGGTATAAAGCATGAATCTTCACGAGTATCAGGGTAAGCAGCTGTTCGCTGAATACGGCCTGCCAGTTTCCAAGGGTTTCGCAGTCGACACCCCTGAAGCAGCAGCAGAAGCCTGCGACAAGATCGGCGGTTCCGAGTGGGTTGTAAAAGCCCAGGTTCACGCAGGTGGTCGCGGTAAAGCGGGCGGCGTCAAGCTGGTTCGCAGCAAAGAAGACGCCAAGGCGTTCGCTGCACAGTGGTTGGGCAAGCGTCTGGTGACTTACCAGACTGACGCCAACGGTCAGCCAGTGACCAAGATCCTGGTCGAGTCCTGCACTGACATCGCCAAAGAGCTGTATCTGGGCGCTGTAGTCGATCGTTCGAGCCGTCGTATCGTGTTCATGGCTTCCACCGAAGGTGGCGTGGACATCGAGAAAGTCGCTCACGAAACTCCTGAGAAGATCATCAAGGCTACTATCGATCCACTGGTTGGCGCTCAGCCATTCCAGGGTCGTGAACTGGCGTTCCAGCTGGGTCTGGAAGGCAAGCAAGTTGCACAGTTCGCCAAGATTTTCGTAGGCCTGGCCAAGCTGTTCAAAGAACACGACCTGGCCCTGCTGGAAGTCAACCCGCTGGTCATCAAGGCCGACGGCGACCTGCATTGCCTCGATGCCAAAATCAACATCGATGCCAACGCAATGTACCGTCAGCCTAAGCTGAAGACCTTCCACGACCCGTCCCAGGACGATCCTCGTGAAGCCCACGCTGCCAGCTTCGAGCTGAACTACGTAGCGCTGGAAGGCAACATCGGTTGCATGGTCAACGGTGCTGGCCTGGCCATGGGTACCATGGACATCGTCAACCTGCACGGCGGCAAGCCAGCCAACTTCCTCGACGTAGGTGGTGGTGCTACCAAAGAGCGCGTGACCGAAGCTTTCAAGATCATCCTGTCCGACAGCAATGTCGCGGCCGTACTGGTCAACATCTTCGGCGGCATCGTTCGCTGCGACATGATTGCCGAAGGCATCATCGGCGCTGTGAAAGAAGTCGGCGTCAAGGTACCGGTTGTCGTCCGTCTGGAAGGCAACAATGCCGAACTCGGCGCTAAAGTACTGGCAGAAAGCGGTTTGAACATCATTGCTGCAACCAGCCTGACCGACGCTGCTCAACAAGTTGTCAAAGCTGCGGAGGGCAAGTAATGAGCGTCCTGATCAATAAAGACACCAAAGTCATCTGCCAGGGCTTCACCGGCTCGCAGGGCACTTTCCACTCCGAGCAAGCCATCGCCTACGGCACCAAGATGGTTGGCGGCGTGACTCCGGGCAAGGGCGGCACCACTCACCTGGGCCTGCCAGTGTTCAACACTGTGAAAGAAGCTGTAGAAGCTACCGGCGCTGACGCTTCGGTCATCTACGTTCCAGCTCCTTTCTGCAAGGACTCGATCCTTGAAGCAGCCCTGGGCGGCATCAAGCTGATCGTCTGCATCACCGAAGGCATTCCTACCCTGGACATGCTGGATGCCAAGGTCAAGTGCGACGAACTGGGTGTTACCCTGATCGGCCCTAACTGCCCAGGCGTGATCACTCCGGGCGAGTGCAAGATCGGCATCATGCCAGGTCACATCCACTTGCCAGGCAAGGTCGGTATCGTGTCGCGTTCCGGCACCCTGACCTACGAAGCTGTCAAGCAGACCACCGACGCCGGCTTCGGCCAGTCGACCTGCGTCGGCATCGGCGGTGACCCGATCCCAGGCTCGAACTTCATCGACATCCTGAAGCTGTTCCAGGAAGACCCGCAGACCGAAGCGATCGTCATGATCGGCGAGATCGGCGGTTCGGCTGAAGAAGAAGCCGCTGCCTACATCAAAGCCAACGTGACCAAGCCGGTCGTTTCCTACATCGCTGGTGTTACCGCTCCTGCGGGCAAGCGTATGGGTCACGCTGGTGCAATCATCTCTGGCGGCAAAGGCACTGCAGACGAGAAGTTTGCAGCGCTGCAGGACGCAGGTGTTAAAACCGTGCGTTCGCTGGCCGACATCGGCAAGGCCCTGGCCGAGCTGACTGGCTGGGAAGCCAAGAAGTAATACGCTAGACCCCCCACGCGCACAGAGGCCACCTTCGGGTGGCCTTTGTCGTTTCAGCAGTACCGCAAGTCAGCTCACTGGGGCTGTCGTTCATAACCGCGACAGCCAATTGCATTGGCGAGACACCTCGTCAGCCAGCCGTGCAGTCGGGGTGCAACTTGGTTACACTGTCGCCCACTTTCGTGTCGGCGCCCCAAAAGGGTGCGGGTATGTCAAAAAGGTCTGTCCCACCCGGACGGTCCCATATTTCCCTCATCCAAGGGGAAATCCCTCTCTAAATCCCGATTTCAGTAGTGTGGTATTTCCTTAAATGAAAGTTCTCAAAGGCCAGGATATTCTGGCGCTTGGCTTTATGACGTTTGCGCTGTTCGTCGGCGCCGGCAACATCATCTTCCCGCCGATCGTTGGCTTGCAGTCAGGCCCGCACGTGTGGATGGCAGCCTTGGGCTTCCTCGTCACTGCGGTAGGCCTGCCGGTCATCACCGTGGTTGCCCTGGCCAAGGTCGGCGGCGGCATGGACGCGTTGAGCAGCCCGATCGGCAAGTTCTTCGGTGGCCTGCTGGCGGCGGTCTGCTACCTGTCGGTCGGCCCGCTGTTCGCTACCCCACGTACGGCGACGGTGTCGTTCGAAGTGGGCGTAGCGCCGTTGACCGGTGAAAGCCCGCTGGCGTTGTTCATCTACAGCCTGGTGTACTTCATCATCGTGCTGGCAGTGTCCATGTACCCCGGCAAGCTGCTCGATACCGTGGGCCGCTTCCTTGCACCGCTGAAGATCCTCGCCCTGGCGGCCCTGGGTATCGCTGCGTTTGCGCTGCCTGCCGGGACCATCGGCGAAGCACAGCCGGCTTACGTTGCCGCGCCGTTCTCGCAGGGTTTCATCAATGGCTACCTGACCATGGACACCCTCGGGGCGCTGGTCTTCGGTATCGTCATCGTCAACGCGATCCGCTCGCGTGGCGTCGAGTCGCCAAAGCTGATCACCCGCTATGCAGTCATCGCTGGCCTGATCGCCGGGTTAGGGCTGGCACTGGTGTACATCAGCCTGTTCCGCCTCGGTGCCGGCAGCCATGACATCGCCGCTGAAGCTACCAACGGCGCGGCCGTGCTGCATGCCTACGTGCAACACACCTTTGGCTCGCTTGGTAGCGGCTTCCTGGCGGTTTTGATCGCGTTGGCCTGCCTGGTGACTGCGGTTGGCCTGACCTGCGCCTGTGCCGAGTACTTCAGCCAGATTCTGCCGCTGTCGTACCGCACGCTGGTGGTGATCCTGGCCGGTTTCTCGCTGGTGGTTTCCAACCTTGGCCTGACCAAGCTGATCATGTTCTCGATCCCGTTGCTGACGGCAATCTATCCACCATGCATCGTGCTGGTGGCGCTGAGCTTCTGCAAAGGGATCTGGAACTCGCCGGTGCGTATCATGGGTCCGGTGATGGCGGTGTCGTTGTTGTTCGGCATGGTCGACGCGATCAAAGGCACTTCGCTCGCGCACATGCTGCCGGATGCCGTAGCGCATCTGCCGCTGAGCGAACAAGGCCTGGCGTGGTTGGTGCCTTCGGCGCTGACCCTCGGCGCGGCGATGCTTTGCGACTGGATGCTGGGCAAGCCGCGCGAGGTCCTGGCGTGAGGCACTGACAGCTTCTGGCGAGCGCTGGCCACAAGCCGCTTGGGCGTTTGCTGCAGCTGAATGACAAAACCCCGTGTCCGTCAGGATCCGGGGTTTTTTTATGCGTGGCTTACAATGTGCAACTAGGAGCGTTCCAGAATCTGCGGGCCAGGGCCTGCTTCACCGAGTACATCACCTGGGTTGCGCAACGGGCAGTCATCCAGCGATAGACACCCGCAACCTATGCAACTGTCCAGTTCGTTCCGCAATCTCGTCAGCCGTTCAATGCGCTCATCGAGGTTGGCCTTCCACTGCGACGACATCACCTTCCACTGCGCCGCGGTGAGTTTGCTGCCGACCGGGTACTGGCTGAACGCTGCGCGGATGGACTCCAGGGAAATCCCGGTGCGCTGTGCCACTTTGATGATGGCGATATAGCGCAACATGATCGCCGAGTAGCGGCGCTGATTACCTTCTCTGCGCGTGCTCGTGATCAACCCTTTGGACTCATAGAAGTGCAGGGTAGAGACCGCTACGCCGCTGCGCCTGGCCACCTCGCCGACGCTCAATGTCCGGTAGGGACCGGTCGATTCCAGTTCTTTGTCCATGGTGCTTGACCTCAAGATAACTTGAGGTATTAGAGTGCCTCGCGCTGCATTTGGCAAATCTGCGCGCGCGCCGTGGGATCGGCGCGTGCTCCCGTGCGGGCTGGCTGCAATGGCAGCCGTCTGCAGCGGCAACGGGTAATAGCGCTTCTACGGATAAAGGCACTTCTATGAGTTTGGATAGTTCTGTGTGGCTGTTTCAGTCGCTGTACGCAGTCGGCCTGGCCATTTGGCTGACGATCGCTGTGATCGATAACCTGCGCGGGTTTCGTGAGTTGGTCCACGCGGTGGGGGTGACGATGTCGATGACGTCGCTGCAACAACCTCCCGCTATCCATTCGATCCTGTCGGAGCGTGCGCTGACCTCCGTGCGCTGGCATCGCCTGGCCGTGTCCGTGCTGCTGGTGCTGAAGTGCGTTGCTTTGCTTGCGTGCTGGATCGGGTGTTACCTGTTGCTTATCGGCGGCGGCCTGGAGCAAGCCCGTCCTTGGCTCAACGTTGCCCTGAGTGCTTTCACTGGCTGCCTGTTGGCCATGCATCTGGGCGGCCTTTGGTTCGCTTACTGGATTCGCGAAGACGACCTGCAACGCGGTCACCTGGCGTTACTGATCTGGACGTTGGGCAGCTTTTTCCTGTTCAACGGCCGCTGGGCATGAACCGAACCAAGTCCGAGACCAAGAGCCTCTTCGCCATGCATACAAAAACGACCCGTGCCCTCGCCATCGCAGCGTGTGCCCTCATCCTGTGCGCTGCGCTCTATGCAGCGGGTAATTTCAAAGACACTGCAGACACAGCTGGAGTGACTGCATTGACCAAGGTCGCGCTCGCTACCGTCGAGCACGGCAACGCTTCGAGTAGCATCTCCGCAATCGCCGGGCTGGAAGCCGCTCGCCAGGTGCAGGTGCCGGCGGAGGTCGGTGGTCGGGTGACCATGATCTCGTTCACCTCGGGGCAGGCGGTTGCCGCGGGTCAGTTACTGCTGCAACTCAATGACGCACCCGAGCAAGCCGAGCGCATACGCCTTCAGGCACAGCTGCGTAATGCGCAGACAGCGCTCGCACGCACCCGCAGCCTGGTCGCGCAAAACGCCGCGACCCAGGAGCAGCTCGACGACGCAAGGGCGGCACATGACATGGCCCTCGGCGCGCTACGGCAGAATGAGGCGTTGATCGCACAAAAGGCTATTCGTGCGCCATTCTCCGGGGTGGTTGGCATCCGCCGTGTGCATGAAGGCCAGTACCTGAACGCTGGTGATGCAATTGTCAGCCTGGTCGACGCGCGCACGCTTCACGCCAACTTCTCGCTCGCCGAGCAAAGCAGCCCAGGCCTCTACGTCGGGCAGCCGGTCGAGCTACTGGTCGATGCTTATCCTGGTCGCAGTTTCCAGGCAAAGGTAAGCGCGATTGATCCGTTGATCGACCGCTCGCGTACGGTCCAGGTGCAAGCCACGCTGACCAACCCCGACAGCCTGCTCAAGGCCGGTATGTACGCGAGCATCCAGGTGGCGCTCGCCGAGACGCAGCCGGTGCTCACCATTCCGGAAACGGCGGTGACTTACACAGCCTATGGCGACACGGTATTCGTGGCGGAACGCAACGACCAGCAGATGCTGGTGGTCAAGCGTGTCGCCGTCGAGGCCGGCGAGCGGCGCGATGGTCGCGTGGAGATCGACAAGGGCCTGCGCGAAGGAGATCGGGTGGTCACCTCAGGGCAGCTCAAGCTCAGCGATGGCATGGCCGTCGACGAGGTCACGCATGACACCTTGGCCGCACCAGATCCGCTTGCCAGCGATATCGCACAGGTGTCGCCATGAAATTTACCGATGTTTTCGTGCGCCGCCCGGTGCTCGCCTTGGTGGTCAGCACGCTGATTCTGCTGCTGGGCTTGCTCGCAGTGGGCAAGCTGCCGATCCGCCAATACCCCATGCTGGAAAGCTCGACCATCACGGTCATGACCGAGTATCCGGGAGCATCGTCGGAGCTGATGCAAGGCTTCGTTACCCAGCCGATTGCGCAAGCGGTGTCGTCCGTCGAGGGCATTGACTATCTATCGTCCTCCTCGGTGCAGGGGCGCAGCCTGGTCACCCTCAGGATGGAGCTCAACCGCGACTCGACCCAGGCGCTGACCGAGGTCATGGCCAAGGTCAATCAGGTTCGCTACAAGCTGCCGGCGCAGGCCTATGACCCGGTGATCGAACGCTCGTCCGGCGACTCCACCGCCGTCGCTTATGTTGGTTTCTCCAGCGCATCGCTCGCTACGCCAGCGATGACCGACTACCTGGCGCGGGTGGTGGAGCCGATGTTCTCCACCATCGAAGGGGTTGCCAAGGTCGAGGTATTCGGCGGGCAACGGCTCGCGATGCGGTTGTGGCTGGACGCCGACCGCTTGGCTGCACGCGGGTTGACCGCTGCCGATGTCGCGCAGGCTGTGCGGCGCAACAACTTTCAGGCCGCACCCGGCAAGGTCAAGGGCCAGTACGTGGTGTCGAGCGTGCGGGTCAATACCGATCTTGCCAGCGTCGCCGAATTTCGCGAGCTGGTAATTCACAACGACGGCAACCGCCTGGTGAAGTTGAAGGACGTCGGCACGGTCGAGCTGGGAGCAGCAGCGTCGGAAACCAGCGGCTTGATGGATGGCACGCCCGCGGTACACCTGGGGCTGTTTCCGACCCCGGCTGGCAACCCGCTGGTGATCGTCGCAGGGATCAAGGAGCTGCTGCCGCAGATCCGCCAGACCCTGCCGCCCGGCGTGCAGGTCGAACTGGCCTTCGAGACTTCGCGGTTCATCGAGGCGTCGATCGATGAGGTCATTCACACCTTGCTCGAAGCCTTGCTCGTGGTCGTGGTGGTGATCTATCTGTGCCTTGGCTCGTTGCGCACCGTGTTGATCCCGGTGGCGACCATTCCGCTGTCGATGCTGGGCGCCGCAGGTTTAATGCTGGCCTTCGGCTTCAGCATCAACTTGCTGACGCTGCTGGCCATGGTGCTGGCCATCGGGCTGGTGGTGGACGATGCCATCGTGGTGGTCGAAAACGTCCATCGGCACATCGCGGCGGGCAAGTCACCGGTCGCCGCTGCGTTGATCGGCGCGCGTGAGGTGGCCGGGCCGGTGATCGCCATGACCATTACCCTCGCGGCGGTGTATGCGCCGATTGGGCTGATGGCCGGCCTGACGGGCGCATTGTTCAAGGAGTTTGCTTTGACCCTGGCCGGCGCGGTGGTGGTGTCGGGCGTGGTTGCCCTGACCCTGTCGCCGGTCATGAGCTCGTTGCTGTTGCCAGCCAGACAGCAGGAAGGGCGCATGGCGCATGCCGCCGAGCAGTTCTTTGCTGGTTTGACGCGACACTATGGCCAGCTGTTGAGTATTTCGCTGAGCCACCGCTGGGCCACTGCCGGGTTCGCGCTGCTGGTGTGCGTGAGCCTGCCCCTGCTGTATCAGTTGCCGCAGCGCGAGCTGGCACCCGCTGAGGATCAGGCCAACGTGCTGACCGCGATCAAGGCGCCGCAGCATGCAAATCTGGACTATGTGGAACGTTTTGCCCATAAACTCGATGCCGTCTACGCAAGCATCCCGGAGACCGTCAGCACCTGGATCATCAACGGCAGCGACGGCGTGGCCTCCAGCATCGGTGGCATCAACCTGTCGACCTGGGGCGAGCGCGAGCGATCAGCCGCGCAGATCCAGGCGCAACTGCAGGGCGCCGTCAATGAAGTCGAAGGCACCAGTATCTTTGCCTTCCAGTTAGCGGCGTTGCCCGGTTCTACCGGCGGCCTGCCGGTGCAGATGGTGCTGCGCAGTCCACAGGGCCATGCGCTGCTTTACCAGACAATGGAGGAGATCAAACAGCGCGCACGAGACAGCGGCCTGTTTGCCGTCGTCGACAGTGACCTCGATTACAACAGTCCGGTGGTGCAGGTGCGCATTGATCGCGCCAAGGCCAACAGCCTTGGTATAAGCATGCAGGACATCGGTGAATCGCTGGCGGTGCTGGTCGGTGAGAACTACGTCAACCGTTTCGGCCTGGAGGGCCGCTCCTATGATGTAATTCCGCAGAGCGTGGGCGATCAGCGCCTTACTCCGCAGGGGTTGGCGCGCCAGTTCGTGCGCACACAGGATCAAACGCTGGTGCCGCTGTCGACCGTCGTGCAGGTAGCGATGCAGGTAGAGCCCAACAAGTTGACGCAGTTCAACCAGCAAAATGCTGCTACCTTGCAGGCCATCCCTGCGGCGGGTGTATCACTTGGCGAGGCCGTGGCCTTTCTTGAGGGGGTGGCGAGCAGCCTGCCGGCCGGCTTCAGCCATGACTGGCAATCCGATGCCCGCCAGTACGTGCATGAAGGCAGCGCGCTGGTGTTCGCGTTCCTCGCGGCGCTGGTGATCATTTACCTGGTGCTGGCCGCACAGTACGAAAGCCTGATCGACCCGTTGATCATCCTGATCACCGTGCCGCTATCGCTTTGCGGCGCATTGCTGCCGTTGGCGCTGGGCTTTGCCACCTTGAACATCTATACCCAAATCGGCCTGGTGACCCTGATTGGTCTGATCAGCAAGCACGGCATCCTCATGGTCGAGTTCGCCAATGAGCTGCAGGCGCGTGAAGGGCTGAACCGGCACACGGCCATTCTGCGTGCGGCACAGATTCGCCTGCGGCCGGTGCTGATGACCACTGCGGCAATGGTGGTCGGGCTGGTGCCGTTGTTGTTCGCCAGCGGTGCGGGTGCCAACAGCCGCTTCGGGTTGGGTGTGGTGATCGTGTCGGGGATGCTGGTCGGTACGCTCTTCACCTTGTTCGTGTTGCCCACGGTGTACACGCTGCTGGCCCGCAACCACTCGGCCAGCGCCACGACCCTTCGCGCACGATAACTTGCCGAAGTCGATACTTGTGAGGGCGCAGCGGAGCAGGGGAGCGCATCATGAAAAAACTGTACCCATGGGTCTTGATGGCCAGTGTCAGCGCGGTGCTCGGCTGCGCGGTAGGACCGCAATACGTTCAACCTGTCACGCCGCCGATTGCAGTGCAGAGCAAGCAGGCGAGCCAGTTCAATGCGGCGCTGAGTCAGGCGCCGTGGTGGACGTTCTTCGATGAACAGCGGCTCACTCAGCTTATCTCCACGGCACTGACGCACAACCATGACATTCGCCAGGCCCAGGCCAACCTGCAGGCTTCTCGCGCGGTGTCCGATGAACGCCGCCTGGATCGACTGCCCACCGTCACCGCGCAAGCTGGCTATCTGCGCAGCATCGCGCAACAAGCCGACGCTGACGGTAAGGTCGAACGCAGGCTGAGCGAAAGCTGGCGGACAGGTTTCGATGCTCAGTGGGAGATCGATTTGTTCGGGCGTCTGAACCGCCTGAGCCAGTCGGCACAAGCTCGTTCGCAGGCAATGCAGGCAGAATTGGACTTGATCCAACTGACCATTGCCGCCGAAGTTGCGCGTGCCTATTACGAGGGCCAAGGCGCGCAGCACAGACTGCAACTGGCTCGAGCGCAGGCACAGAGCTGGCAAGAAACGCTGCAGTTGGTCCAGGCCCGCGTAATGTCGGGCAGCGGCTCCCCGGAGGATCTGGAGAACGCCCGCGCCAACCTGTTGCGCAGCGAGGCCGCCATTCCGCCGCTGGCAGTAATGCTTGAGCAAATGCGCTTACGGCTCGATGTGCTGACGGGTTATCGGCCAGGCCACCATTCAGTCAACTTCGACGCGCCATCATCGCCACCTCTGGTCAGGCAATTGCCGCTGGGCGACGTCGATCGCCTGCTCCGCGCCAGGCCCGACGTGGTGCGTGCCGAGCGCTTGCTGGCAGCGAGCACTGAAGACGTCGGCGCTGCGACTGCCGAACTGTACCCGCGTGTGGACCTGGGTGGCTTCATCGGGTTCATCGCCCTGGGCGGCAACACCATCGGCAGCGCATCACGCGCATTCGAGGTTGCGCCTGGCGTCAGCTGGCCTGCACTGCGCCTGGGCAGCGCGCGTGCGCGCTTGCGCGGGGCGCAGGCGCTATCGGAGGGCGCCCTGGCAGGCTACGAGCAGTCCTTGCTGCAGGCTCAGGAGGAGGTTGAGCACGCTGTTACCCAGCTCACCCAGCAACAAACGCGTGTGGCCAGGATGCTGCAATCGGCCACTCATGGCCAGGCAGCACTCGACATCGCGATGGCGCGCTATCGCGCGGGCTCGGGCAGCTACTTGGCAGTGCTGGAAAATCAACGCGCCCTGTTCGAGATCCAGCAGGAGCTTGCCCAGGCGGAGACAGCCTCGTATGTCCACGTCATCGCCCTTTACAAGGCACTGGGTTGGGGTGCAGCAGGCCCTGGTCATGCGCCGCAGGCGCTCACTGCAGGTGCAGGCGTGTGAGCCGAAGCGTGGCAACCTGGGTGGTTGGCGAGGGGGCGCAGCTTTTGTAGTTCAACGCGTGTCTTTTGCCACATTCGGGCGTCGAAACCGATATCCTTTTGTGCACCTGAACGGTCGAGAACCTGCATGAGCTTTATCCAAAGCAACCTGAGCAACCTGTTGGCAGTCTGCTGGTTTGCCCTGTGCTGGGGTGGTTACACCCGCTACGCAATCTGGAAGGGCCGCGATACGGCCTGCCTGGCCAGCGTTCTGCACCTCTATCGGGAAGACTGGATGCGGCGCATGCTGCTGCGCGACAACCGCATTGCCGATGCCAGTGTGATCGGCAACCTTGAGCGCAATGCATCGTTCTTCGCTTCCAGCACGTTGATCATCCTTGCCGGTATCCTCACGGTGCTGGGGGCGTCGGACCGCGCCGTATCGCTGCTGGCCGACCTGCCGTATGTGCAGGTGGCTTCGCAGGGCATGTCGGAAGTGAAGCTGTTAGGCCTGGCGGCGGTGTTCGTCTACGCCTTCTTCACCTTCAGCTGGTGCATGCGCCAGTACAACTTTGCAGCGGTGCTGGTGGGCTCGGCGCCGATGATCGGCGAGCGCCTGGTCAACGAGCTTGAGCGCAAGGCATTTGCCGCGCGGGCAGCACGGGTGCTGTCACTTGCGGCCAACCAGTTCAACTTGGGCTTGCGCGCCTATTACTTCGGCATGGCCATGTTGACCTGGTTCATCAACCCGTGGCTGTTCATGGTCGTCAGCCTGGGCGTAGTGCTGATTCTTTATCGCCGCGAGTTCCACTCCGATGTATTGGAAGTGATGGTGTTCACGCCGACTGAAAGTGTCCCTCCTGACGCGCCGAAAGAGCCGACCGCGGTGTTGACTGAAACGGTTAATCGTTAAACTTCAGGCATAAAAAAACCCGACAATGTCGGGTTTTTTAATGTGCTGCGATTACGGCTTGACTGGTGCAGTCGGGGCCGGCTCGCCTTTGTCAGCAGCTTCTTCAGCTGCTTTTTGCTGCGCTTCAGCCTGGTCTTTGGCAGCTTCGGCGTTTTCCTTGGCAGCTTCATTCATCTTATCCTGAGCTTCGCCCGCTTTTTCCTGGGCTTGCTCAGCGTGTTCCTGTGCATCTTGAGCCTTGTTTTCGCTTGCCTTGTCGCAAGCAGCCAGGCCCATGGCAGCAGCCAGCATCAGAGCAAAAGCAAAAGGTTTACGCATGGGGTGTCTCTCCTTGGGTGGAATAACTTACTTGAACCTTCGAGTTCAAGTGCGCGAAATTAGTTCCACAGAGATTACAGATATATAAGTGCGCGTCCACTCTGGAATTTTCAACGCGCTTGTGCTGTCACGCCAACGAGGGCTTAACGGTGATCGATTCGTCTCTGACGGCCATGGCTGAGCGCTTTCTGTCGGCACTCCGGCATTGCCAGTTATTGAACATGCGCGTGCATCAAGCTGATGCTGGCGGCATGACCCTGGTGCTGCCTTGGTCGCCGCTGCTGGTTGGCAATCCACAGACCGGTGCGGTCCATGGCGGCGCGCTGACCACGTTGATGGACACCACCTGCGGCATGGCCACTTTGTGTTCGTTGGCGCAGTTCGAAGTGTGCCCGACCCTGGACCTGCGCATCGACTATATGCACCCCGCCGAGGCCGGCAAGGATATCTACGGCCACGCACACTGTTATCGTGTTACCCGCGATGTGATTTTCACCCGTGGCATGGCGTATCAGGATGACCCCGAGCAACCTATCTGCCAGGTGGTGGGGACTTTCATGCGCCTGGGTCAGCAGGCCAGGGGTGGTATCCGCTTTGCTGGCAAGCTTGATGGAGGGCAGGGCTGATGATTCCGGCAGACGTTCGCCAGCGCCTCAATCAGGCCCACGCTGTGGGTGATTACGCACCACTGCTGTCATTGATTCCTTATGCAGGGCTCATCGGTATCGAGTGCGAGCGCCAGGGCGAGCAGCTGTTGTTCCGCTTGCCAGCCAGTGCCGACAATGTCGGCAATCCGCTGTTGCCGGCCATTCATGGTGGTGTCATCGCAGGTTTCATGGAGCTCTCGGCAGCGCTCTACCTGCTGGTCTATAGCGAAAGCGCGAGCATTCCGAAAATCATCGATTTCTCCATCGACTACCTGCGTGCCGGCTATCTGCGCGACACCTACGCCAGCTGCCAGCTCTGGCGCCAGGGGCGGCGGGTGACCAATGTCGCGATCAGTGCCTGGCAGGACGATCGCAACCTGCCGATCGCCATGGCCCGTGCTCATTTCAAGATCGAACCGGAAAAGCCCTTGAAATAGTCCGCCATGCCCCCATCTGTTGGACATCCCGCCGTAAACGCCGGCCACCGCGGCCTGCCAGGCGACCATTGCCATCAGATCGGAGTTTTGAAGACCATGAGTGTGGAGACACAAAAAGAAACCCTGGGCTTCCAGACCGAGGTAAAGCAACTGCTGCACCTCATGATCCACTCGCTGTACTCGAACAAGGAAATTTTCCTTCGCGAGCTGATTTCCAACGCCTCCGACGCCGCTGACAAGCTGCGTTTTGAAGCCCTGGCCAAGCCAGAGCTGCTCGAGGGCGACGCCGACCTGAAAATCCGCGTCAGCTTCGATGCCGAGGCCGGCACCGTGACCCTGGAAGACAACGGCATCGGCATGAGCCGTGAAGATGTCATTGCGCACCTGGGCACCATTGCCAAGTCGGGCACTGCCGATTTCATGAAAAACCTCAGCGGCGACCAGAAAAAGGATTCGCACCTGATCGGTCAGTTCGGCGTGGGCTTCTATTCGGCGTTCATCGTCGCCGACCAGGTCGACGTCTACAGCCGTCGTGCTGGTCAGCCAGCTGCTGAAGGCGTGCACTGGTCGTCGAAAGGCGAGGGCGAGTTCGAAGTTGCCACCATCGACAAGCCACAACGCGGCACGCGCATCGTTCTGCACCTGAAGAAGGAAGAACAGGAGTTTGCTGACGGCTGGCGCCTGCGCAACGTCGTGAAGAAGTACTCCGACCACATTGCCCTGCCAATCCAGCTGCCTAAAGAGCAGGCCGAAGCCGCTGAAGGCGAAGCCGCACCGGCGCAGGAATGGGAAACCGTCAACCGCGCCAGCGCCCTGTGGACCCGTCCGCGTACCGAGGTCAAGGACGAGGAATACCAAGAGTTCTACAAGCACATCGGCCATGACTTCGAAAACCCGCTGGCCTGGAGCCACAACAAGGTCGAAGGCAAGCTCGAATACAACTCGCTGCTGTACGTCCCGGCCCGCGCGCCGTTCGACCTGTACCAGCGCGAAGCGCCGCGTGGCCTGAAGCTGTACGTGCAGCGTGTGTTCATCATGGACCAGGCCGAGTCGTTCCTGCCGTTGTACCTGCGTTTCATCAAGGGCGTGGTTGACTCCAATGACCTGTCGCTGAACGTTTCGCGCGAGATCCTGCAGAAAGACCCGATCATCGACTCGATGAAAACCGCGCTGACCAAGCGTGTGCTGGACATGCTCGAGAAGCTGGCGAAGAACGAACCCGAGCAATACAAGGGCTTCTGGAAGAACTTCGGCCAGGTCCTCAAGGAAGGCCCGGCAGAAGATTTCGCCAACAAAGAGAAGATCGCCGGCCTGCTGCGCTTTGCTTCAACCCACGACGACAGCGGCGAGCAAAGTGTGTCGCTGGCTGACTACCTGGCCCGTGCCAAAGAAGGCCAGGACAAGATCTACTACCTCACCGGCGAAACCTACGCGCAGGTCAAGAACAGCCCGCACCTTGAGGTCTTCCGCAAGAAAGGCATCGAAGTGCTGCTGCTGACCGATCGTATCGACGAGTGGCTGATGAGCTACCTGAGCGACTTCGACGGCAAGAGCTTTGTCGATGTTGCCCGCGGTGACCTTGACCTGGGCAAGCTGGATTCGGAAGAAGACAAGAAAGCCCAGGAAGAAGTCGCCAAGGAAAAAGAAGGTCTGGTCGAGCGTCTGAAAGCTGCGCTGGGTGACAGTGTTGCTGAAGTGCGTGTTTCCCATCGCCTGACCGACTCGCCAGCCATCCTGGCCATCGGTGAGCAGGACCTGGGCCTGCAGATGCGTCAGATTCTCGAGGCCAGCGGGCAGAAAGTGCCGGATTCGAAGCCTATCTTCGAATTCAACCCGGCTCACCCGCTGATCGAGAAACTCGATCACGAGCAGAGCGAGGATCGTTTCGGCGAGCTTTCGCACATCCTCTTCGATCAGGCTGCCTTGGCCGCTGGCGACAGCCTCAAGGACCCTGCGGCGTATGTGCGTCGCCTGAACAAGCTGCTGGTCGAGCTGTCTGCTTGAGATAAGCGCTGAATAAGCCCGCTTCGGCGGGCTTTTTTATTACGGTCTTTTGTACCAGGACAAGGAGAAGCTTGATGAGCAAAGCAATCGTCGAATCGTTGGTCTATCACCACGCCGGCAAGGCTTACGAGAGCCGCTTGGTATACGCCCCAGGCGCAGAAGCAAAACCTGCTCTGCTGATGGCGCCGAACTGGATGGGCATCGGCGAAGGTGCCGAGCGCATTGCCAGGGAAGTCGCCGAGAAGGGCTATGTGGTGCTGATCGCCGACCTCTATGGACAGTCGGTGCGGCCGACCAATGCAGATGAAGCGGGCGCCGCCATGATGCCGCTGAAAAACGATCGTGGTGAGCTGCGCAAGCGCATGCATGCCGCCCTGGCCCAGTTGCTGGGGCAGTCCAGGGCGCTGCTGGCGCCGGGCAAGGTGGCGGCGTTCGGCTTCTGTTTTGGTGGTTGCTGTGCACTGGAGCTGGCCCGCAGTGGCGCTGATCTGAAAGCCACTGTCTCCTTCCACGGCACCCTCGACACACCTGATAGCGCCGATGCCGGCAACATCAAAGGTTCGGTACTGGTGCTGCACGGCGCCAGCGATCCACTGGTACCCCGCGAGCAGCTACCTGCCTTCGAGCAGGAAATGAACGCGGCCAAGGTCGATTGGCAACTGGTCAGCTACGGCGGTGCGGTGCATTCGTTCACCGACCCGGCGGCAAACGTACCGGGCAAGATGCAGTTTGACTGGCGCACCTCGCAGCGCGCGTTCAAGGCCATGCACAATCTGCTCGAAGAAGTGTTCAAACCGGATCCTGCTTCGCTAGCGGGGTAACTCGATCCGCTGGGTTTCTCCGGCTACCACTGGCCATTGCCCGGCTGCCCAGTTGGCCCGCGCCTGTTCGATCAGTGCCGGGTCGCTGGCAACAAAGTTCCAGTTCATCCGCCGCGGCCCATCCAGCGGCGCGCCGCCGATCAGTGCCAGTTGGCATTCACCTTGCGCGTACAGCGTCAGTTCCTCGCCTTCTGGCAGCACCAGCAAGCTGTGCGGCTCGACCGGCTCATCATCGAGTAACACCTCGCCCTCCAGCAGATACAGCGCACGCTGGGTATGTTCAGTGGGGATCAGCAGGCTGGTTGCCGGTTGCATGCCGATGTGCGCGTACAGGGTAGGGGAAAGCACCGGTACCGGCGATTCAAGGCAAAAGCCTTGACCGGCAATCAGACAGATACGCACCCCCAGGGTGTCGCTGACCGGCAAGCTCGCTGCGCAGTGATGGCTGTAACTGGGCAGTGCCTGCTCGTGTTCACGCGGCGCAGCCAGCCACACCTGCAGCCCATGCAGGCGTGAGCCGCTTGCGACCAGCTCGGCCGGCGTGCGCTCGACATGGGCCACGCCACGACCGGCGCTCATCCAGCTGACCTCGCCAGGCCGCACACGTTGATCAGAGCCAATGCTGTCCTTGTGCAGCAGTTCGCCTTCGAACAGGTAGGTCAGGGTCGCCAGGCCGATGTGTGGATGTTGGTGGATGTCCATGCCACTGCCCGCAGCGTAGTCGGTTGCCAGCATATGGTCGAAGAACACGAACGGGCCGACGCTGCGGCACTGCGCCGAGGGTAGCGGCCGCAGAATGGGCTGGCCTGCGATGGCTTCGGCGCGTGGGCGGATGATCAACGGGCGGCTCATGCATGGCTCCAGGCACAGGGCTGAGGCTGCAAGCATAGCGGTTTGCCAGCCATTGCTGAACCGTGGCCACCAGGCGCGGGTCTACTCTGTTCGAATCAGCTCAAGGAAACTGCCATGATCGCCAGAGCACTGGCTGCGGTGCTGGTCTCGGGCCTGCTGTGCCACGCGGCGCAGGCGCGCGACTACCGCTACAGCGATGCCCATCTGCATTACGTCGACTTTTTCCAGGAATCCGAGGGCATGCCGGCCCTGCTTGCGGCGATGGACGATGCCGGTATCGACCAGTCGATGATTTCCGGGGTGTCAGTGGCGAAGAAGTGGCACGAGGACGAACCCAAGCGCCCGCGCTACTACGCCGGTGATGATGCCGATGCCTACTGGTACAGCGCCACTGACGTCTATGTGGCGGCCGCATTGGAAAAGCTGCCGGCCGAACAGCGCAAGCGCTTCCATCCATTCCTGACCGGCTTCAATCCGGTCGACAAGAATGCAGCCAGCCACATCGAGCGTATGCTCGAGCTGTACCCGGGAATGTGGCAGGGCATCGGCGAGGTGTTCACCCGCCATGACGACCTTACTGCGCTGACCAGCGGCGATACGCCGAGGGCCAACAACGAGGCCATGACACGGATTTATCACCTGGCCGCAGAACGTGACCTGCCCGTGCTGATCCACTCCAACATCACCTCCAAGCGCGAGCGCAACCCACTGTACCTGGCCGAGCTGGAAGAGCCCCTGCGCAACCATCCGCACACACGATTCATCTGGGCGCATGCCGGTACCAGCATGGAGATTCATCGCCATCAGACGCAGATGGACTTTCTCTTGCCGGTAGTAACGCGATTGTTGAAGGACTATCCGAACCTGTACATCGACTTGTCCTGGAGTGTGCTCGAGCCGTATCTGCTCGACGATGCAGGCAAGCCGCGCAAGGCCTGGGTCGAGTTGGTCGAGCAGTACCCTGACCGGTTCATGTTGGGTTCGGATGTGGTTGGTCGGTTCGACAGCCTGGGCAAGGAGCTGCATGGCTTCGATCCATTCCTGGATGCCTTGAGCGAAGAGGTGGCGCACAAGGTGGCGCGGGACAACTTCCTGGCGGTGCTGCCCAAGGAGCACTGAGCCGCGCCAGGCAACGCAAACGCCGAAAACAAAACGCCCCGAACCAGTCGGGGCGTTTTCAGTGCAGCAGTCAGGCTTTATTTGCCTTCCCAGCGCTTGAGCACCAGGGTGGCGTTGGTGCCGCCGAAGCCGAAGCTGTTGCTCATGACGGTGTCGATCTTCGCGTTTTCGATGGTTTCACGCTGGATCGGCAGGTCAGCAACTTCCGGGTCCAGCTCATCGATGTTGGCGGAGCCGGCGATGAAGTTGTTTTCCATCATCAGCAGGCAGTAGATCGCCTCGTGCACGCCAGCGGCGCCCAGCGAGTGGCCGGACAGGCTCTTGGTCGAGCTGATCTTCGGTGCCTTGTCCTTGAACACTTCACGCACACCTTTCATCTCGGCGACGTCGCCGACCGGAGTCGAGGTGCCGTGAGTGTTGAGGTAGTCGATTGGTGTATCAACGGTCGACAGCGCCTGCTGCATGCAGCGGATCGCGCCTTCGCCGCTCGGAGCGACCATGTCGTAACCGTCGGAGGTTGCACCGTAGCCGACGATTTCAGCGTAGATCTTGGCACCGCGGGCGAGGGCGTGTTCCAGCTCTTCGACCACGACCATGCCGCCGCCGCCAGCGATGACGAAACCGTCACGGTCAGCGTCGTAGGCGCGCGAAGCCAGCTCAGGCGTTTCGTTGCGCTTGGTCGACAGGGCGCCCATGGCATCGAACAGGAACGACTGGCTCCAGTGCTCTTCTTCACCGCCACCGGCAAAGACGATGTCCTGCTTGCCCCACTGGATCTGCTCCAGAGCGGTACCGATGCAGTGTGCACTGGTGGCGCAGGCCGACGAGATCGAGTAGTTGATACCCTTGATCTTGAACGGCGTGGCCAGGCACGCGGAAACGGTGCTGCCCATGGTGCGGGTAACCCGGTACGGACCGACGCGCTTGACGCCTTTCTCGCGCAGGGTGTCCAGCGCTTCCATCTGGTTCAGGGTCGATGCGCCGCCGGAGCCTGCTACCAGGCCGGTGCGTGGGTTGGAAACCTGCTCTTCGCTCAACCCCGAATCCTTGATCGCGTCCTGCATCGCCAGGTAGGCGTAGGCAGCGGCGTGACCGACGAAGCGGAACACCTTGCGGTCGATCAGTTCTTCGAGGTTCAGGTCGATGGAGCCGGAAACCTGGCTGCGCAGCCCCATTTCCTTGTATTCCGGGTTGAAACGAATGCCCGGACGGCTCTTGCGCAGGTTTTCGGTGACGGTCTCTTTGTCATTGCCCAGGCACGATACGATGCCCAGACCAGTGATAACGACGCGGCGCATGCGAATAACCCTTAGAAATTGTCAGTGGAGGTGAACACGCCGACCCGGAGGGCTTCGGCCGTGTAGATCTCGCGGCCGTCGACACTGACCGAGCCATCGGCGATGGCCATGTTCAGCTTGCCTTTCAGGACGCGCTTGATATGAATGTTGTAGGTGACTTTCTTCGCAGTAGGCAACACCTGGCCGAAGAATTTCACTTCGCCAGAGCCCAGTGCGCGACCGCGACCCGGCAAGCCCTGCCAGCCGAGGAAGAAGCCGACCAGCTGCCACATGGCATCGAGGCCCAGGCAGCCCGGCATGACCGGATCACCTTCGAAGTGGCAGGCAAAGAACCACAGGTCTGGAGTGATATCCAGCTCAGCGACCAATTCACCTTTGCCGAACTTGCCGCCTTCCTCGCTGATATGCGTGATGCGATCAACCATCAACATGTTGGGGGCGGGCAGTTGCGCGTTACCTGGGCCGAACAGCTCACCGCGACTGCAGCGCAGCAGGTCTTCCCGAGTAAAGGCGTTTTGTTTGGTCATGCGAGCTCCTCAATAATCCCCATGCGGCAGGGGATGAATCTTCCCGGCCATCCCTGAGCACCAAAGGGCTCAAGGCGGCAGCCTACAGATAGACTATTGCGTTGTGGTGAAAGTCACAGTGATCCTGGTAAATGAGTACAGGTGTTCACTGAAACCGGTATTTTCAGGCCCAGCGGCGCGCCTGTCCAGCATTAAGACTGCCGCACTTTAACATTTATCGCCAGTCACGGCTGTCTGGCCGGGTGGCTCGCGGCCGCAAGCGTCAGCGGTATTTCCAGGGTGAACGTCGAGCCCCGCCCCGCGCGGCTCTGTGCGTGCAGGCGGCCGCCCATGCGCTCTGCCAGGGTTCGCGCGATGGCCAACCCCAACCCCGTGCCGCCGTAGCGGCGCGAGATCGAACTGTCGGCCTGCTGGAAGGCAACGAACATGCTTTCCAGATGCTGGTCGTCGATGCCGATGCCGGTGTCGCGAACCGCGCAGGTGAACCATAGCCCACCCGTATCGGCCAATTGCCAGCGCGGCTCGATTTCGACCCTGCCTTGCTCGGTAAATTTCAATGCATTGCCAATCAGGTTGAGCAGGATTTGGCGAATCCGCGTCGGGTCGCCATAGACGCGCATGTGCTCGGCGCCAGCGGGCAACTGCAGGTGCAAGCCCAGGCCACGCTGCTGGGCGCTGTGCTGGAAGGCTTGCACACTGCTGGTGATCAGTTCGCCAAGGCTGAATTCGATGTGTTCCAGCTCAAGCTGGGTGCGCTCGATACGCGAGAAATCGAGGATGTCGTTGATGACTTTGAGCAGATGCCCGGTCGATTCACTGGCGACAGAGGTGTACTCGGCCTGCTCGACGGTCATCTGGGTGGTTTCCAGTAACTGCAACATGCCGAGCACGCCGTTCATCGGTGTGCGCAACTCGTGGCTCATCATCGCTAGAAAGTCCGACTTGGCGCGGTTGGCCTGTTCGGCTTCCTCGCGCGCCTGGGTCAGTTGCGCGATTGCCTGACGCTGCTCCTGGCTGGCCTGCTCAAGGGCGCTGGCGAGGTTGTTGATGTGCCGCGCCAGGTTGCCCAGTTCGTTGTCATCGACCACCGGCACCGGGGTATTGAAGGTGCCTTGCTGAATCGCCTTGACGGCAAGCCCCATGTCGCTGATCGGCTCGGCCAGGCTGCGTGCCAGGCGCCGCGCCACCAGGAACGTGAAGAGCAGGGCAAACAGGGCGAGGATGCCGGCCTTGATCACAATCTCCTGCTGGCGCTGGTTGAAGGCATCGTCCGACATGCCGACGATGACCCGGCCCAGGTAATCATCGGTGATGCCCGGCAAGGTGGTCTTGGTGGGTGGCAGGAAGTCACTGTCCAGGCGGATCTGCTGCAGACGGATCGGCGCCTGGAACACCTCGACCCGCTGTGCGCGGTTGGCGCTCTCATCGGCCTGCTCGACATACACCAGAATATTGTTGCGGCCATCCTGAACCTCGAGGAAGCGCACATGGGGGATGCTCAAAGTGGCGCGCATCAGGCTGTCGAGCACTTCATTGTTGCCTGAGATAACCCCGTATTCGGAAGCCGGGGCCAGCTGATTGGCGATCAGTTGCCCGGTGTGATTTAGCTCCTGACGCAAATCCTGAATGCGCACGAAGGTGAAGAAGCTGATCAGCAGCAGCGTCAGCAGCAGGGCCGGCCCCAGGCTGATGATCTGGGTGCGGGTATGGATATCCCAGCTCAGGCGTTTACTCATGGGGTGGACTCTCCTGCGGCCAGGGCCAGTGCGGCGGCCTGCGGGTCGATCGGTTCGAGGCCCAGCGCGCGCGCCACCTGTTGGTTGCCGCTGACGCCGAAATGGACAGGGTACAAGCTGCGTGGCCAGCGAGCTGGCGGCTGATCGAGCAATTGGTCGAGCACTGCCAGCCAGTCGTCCTGGTCGCTATAGGTGCTGGCCAAGGCGCCGGCACGGACAAAACCGGCGTTGGGGCCGATCAGCGCCATTTGCCGGCCGTAGCTACTGAGCAAGACGTTTTTCGCGGTCTTGGCGTTATACAGATCAGGGTCATCCAGGCCGAGCAGTACGTCGCTGTCAGCCAGCACTTGCTGTAGCGGGCGGCTGTCGCGCAGGTCTGGCCAGGGCTGGGCAACGATCTCAAGCCCCAGCGGCCGTGCGGCCTGGCGCAACTCATTGAGCAAAAAGTGGCTGTGCTGGCCATAGAGCACGCCGATTCGTCGTGCCTGCGGCATCAGCAAGCGGGTCAGGCGCAACTGCCGGGCCAACGGCGGATCGTTCCAGAGCAGGCTCAGGTAGCCCGGGCGATCTGCCCCCAGCAGATGTTCGGCCTCGACGCGGCTGACCCGCATGAGCAATGCGCGCGGCCCGGCGGATTCGCTCATGCGCCATTGCAGCGCGGCGCGGTCGAGCAGGATCAGGCGCAGGTCACGCGGCAGTTGGCTGGGGGGCGGCAAGCTTGAGACGGGTTGGAAGTGCACCTGATCATTGCCACGGCGAACTTGCAGTGCCTGGGCGAAGCTGCGCATTCCAGCCTGGTCGCTGGCGCCGACCACCAGCACCTCATTGGCCGACAGTGTCGCCAGTGGCCACAGGCAGATCAGCAGCAGACCGAGCAAGCGCGCCATCAGAACTCCAGCTCCGCGCTGACGCTCAGGCGCTGACGACTGTCGTAGCGGTTCTGCGCGAGGGTGATCGGTTCATCGTCCAGACGCTGCTGCCACAGCGCGGCCAGCTCAAGGTTGCTGCGCCGAATGCGCAAGCGCTTGGCCAGGCGCAGGTCAACCCGCTCATAGCGATACTGGTTAAGCGCGTCATCGCCGTAGTAGAACAGCGCACTCGACCAGCCATCGCCCCAGTCGCGCAACCAGCCGGCAGAGCCGCTATTGCGCGCACTGGCTTCGCTGTCGTTGCGGTTGCTGGCCCAGGCGTCGACATAAGCGTAGGTCAGGCGCAGCCGGTCACGCTGGCCAAGGTGCCAATCGAGTTGCAGCTCACTGCCGCTGAAACGGGCCTTGTTGCTGTTGCTGGCGATGTACTGGTTATTGCGCAGCGGCTCGCTGATCATGCCGCTGATTTCGTCGTAGAAGACCTTCAGGTCAAGGTTCAGACCGATTTCGCTGAAGCTGCCGTTGTAGCCCAGTTCACGCGAGCGCATCCGCTCCTGATCGAGATCGCCCGGGCCGCGGGTCTTGACGAAGTACTCGCCCCTGCCCAGGCCAGGCTGATAGGGGCTGAGGTTATTGACCGTATAGCTCCAGTTGACGTTGTTCTCGAACATGTCGGGTGAGCGCACTGCTTCGGAATACACCGCGCGCAGGCCATGACGCGGGGTGATCAGGTAGTTGACCGCCAGGCGCGGCGTCAGCGAGCTGCCGGACAGGCGGCTGTCCTCGAACATGGTTCCGCCCTGGATGATCCAGTGCTCGTCGGCGCGCCATTCCAGCTGGCCGAACAGGCGCCAGGTGTGGTCGCTCAGGGTGCCATTGAAATAGGTCTGCGAGTCAGCCTGGTCATAGCGAAAGTTGGCGCCGCTGAGCAGGCGCAGGTTGTCGGTCAGGCTCAGGGTGTCCTGGATTTCCAGGTCGTAGCGGGTTTCCCGGGTGCTTTGGTCGACATCACCGCACACGACCTGGCTGCCGCCCTGGCTGTCCCACTGGGTCTTGACCTGATCGCGCAGTGCCTGCAGCGCAGGATTGTTGTTGGCCGGCGGGTTGACGATGTTGCGGGCGACCTGCTCGGCGTAGTTCGAGTCGAGCTGCCACAGTCGAGTCAGGGCTGGGCTGAACGACAATGCCGCATCGCAGGCACGCCACACTTGCTGGCGGTCGAAGTGCTGCGCCGAGCCCTGTACATAGAGACTGTGCTGGTCATTGAAATCAATGTTCCAGCGCAGCGAGCCAGCGTAGTCCTTGGCCTTGACGTCTGCATTGTTGCCACGGGCGGTGACGTAGGGAAACACCGGCTGATAGGTGTAGGGGCGCTGATTGCTGCCTTCCTTGGCCGCCAGTTGCCACTCCAGCGTCTGGTTGCTCGCCAACTGCTGCAGCACGCTCAGGTTGATCCGGTTGAGCCGGCGGCTGTCGCGGTAGTCAGCGCCCGACTGGTCGTGATCGAAGCCGTCATCCTCCTGGCCGGACATTGACAGACGCAGGTCGCCGCCCTCCCAGCCCAAGCCCTGGCTGGCGTAAAAGTCGTTGACGCCATCCGCCCCGCGGCTCAGCTTGAGGCGCGTGCCCTGGCTGTCGGCAGGGCTTCGGGTGAGGATGTTGACCACCGCCATCAGGGCATTGGCGCCATAACTGACCGTGTTTGGCCCGCGAAACACCTCGATCCGCTCAATATCCTCAAGTGCTACCGGGATATCGCTCCAGTCGACGGTGGCCAGGCCTGCGCGGTACACCGAGCGGCCGTCGATCAGCACCTGCATGCGCCGCGCCTCGCTGACGTTGCTGCCATGGTAGTTGACCGTCGGCTGGTTGCTGGCGCCGTAGCCGATCATCATGCCCGGCACCAGCCGCAACAGCTCGGGGATGTCGCGGGCGCCGCTGGCGCGGATCAACTGGCTGTCGAGCACAGTCATGCTGCCCGGTACGCCGGCTGCAGATTGTTTAAGTCGGGTGGCGGTGAGAACTTGCGGCAGGTCCTGGTTGTCAATAAACAGGTCGTCGGCCACAGCTGGCCCGCCAAGCAGGGCAGTCAGTAATAGCAGGCGAGGGAAGGGCGGCGTGCCAGACAACACGTTACAGCCTTGTTTCAGCAGGAAACGCGCATGTTAACCGACCGCAGAGGTTTTTCCAGCAGCCCCATCCATGCTGGCTACGCCGTCGAGCGAGTAACAGGCTGACACCGCGTGCCTCTGGTTATGCCGCATCTGGCCCGTATAATGCGCCCGTCGCCACTCAACTTTGGCTTTAACGGACTGGATATGACTGAACAGCAACCTGTTGCAGTTCTTGGAGGCGGCAGCTTCGGCACCGCCGTGGCCAACCTGCTGGCCGAAAACGGCAACCCTGTGCGCCAGTGGATGCGCGATCCGGACCAGGCGCAGGCGATGCGCGTCAACCGCGAAAACCCGCGCTACCTCAAAGGTATCCGCTTGCAGGACGGCGTCGAGCCGGTCAATGACCTGCTGGCCACCCTGCAAGCTGCACAACTGATTTTTGTTGCGCTGCCATCCAGCGCCTTGCGCAGCGTCCTGGCGCCGCATGCCGAGCTGCTGCGCGGCAAGTGCCTGGTGAGCCTGACCAAGGGCATCGAGGCGCAGAGCTTCAAGCTGATGAGCCAGATTCTCGAAGAAATCGCCCCCGAGGCGCGTATTGGGGTGCTCTCCGGGCCCAACCTTGCGCGCGAAATCGCCGAACACGCACTGACCGCCACGGTGGTCGCCAGCGAAGACGAAGCGCTGTGCCTGAGCGTGCAAGAGGTACTGCATGGGCGCACCTTCCGCGTCTATGCCAGTGCCGACCGCTTCGGTGTCGAACTGGGCGGCGCACTGAAAAACGTCTACGCGATCATTGCCGGTATGGCCGTGGCGCTGGGCATGGGTGAAAACACCAAGAGCATGCTGATCACACGCGCGCTGGCCGAAATGACTCGGTTCGCCGTCAGCCTGGGCGCCAACCCGATGACCTTCCTCGGCCTTGCCGGGGTCGGTGACCTGATCGTCACCTGCTCGTCGCCGAAAAGCCGCAACTACCAGGTCGGCTATGCGCTGGGCCAGGGTTTGTCGCTGGAAGAAGCGGTGAGCCGGCTGGGCGAAGTGGCCGAGGGCGTGAACACCATCAAGGTGCTCAAGGCCAAGGCCGATGACGCCCAGGTGTACATGCCACTGGTAGCCGGGCTGCATGCGATCCTGTTCGAAGGGCGCACCTTGAATCAGGTCATCGAACACCTGATGCGCGCGGAACCGAAAACCGACGTCGACTTCATTTCCACCAGCGGCTTCAACTAAACGCTGAGCACAGCAAGGAGCAATACATGAGCGATACCCCCGAGCGCGTGGAGCGCGAATCGATCATCCTGCGGGTGCTGTGGATGCTCGTGTTCCTGGTGGTCTGGCAGTTGGCCGAATTGCTGCTGGCCGGCCTGGTGCTGGTGCAGCTGATCTACCGTCTGGTCTACGGCGCGCCGAGTGCCAGCCTGATGAACTTTGGCGACAGCCTGAGCCAGTTTCTGGCGCAGATCGGTCGCTTTGGCACCTTTCACAGCGATCGCAAGCCGTGGCCGTTTTCCGATTGGCCAACCCCACGCGCACCCGAGGGTGAGGCGCCACACGTTGTAGAGGCCGCGCCCCATCCGGTGCGTGATGAGGAGCCCAAGCTGTGAAACTGTGGATCCTGCGTCACGGCGAAGCCGAGCCACGTGCTAATAGCGATGCCGAACGGCGCCTGACCAGCCACGGCCGCGAGCAGGTCCTGTACAGCGCAGCGCGGCTGCTGGGGCAACCACTGCAGGCGATTCTGGTGAGCCCTTACGTGCGTGCTCAGCAAACCGCTGCATTGGTGCAGGAAACCCTCGATTTTCCTCAGCCGCTGCGTACGGTGGCCTGGCTCACCCCAGAAAGCAGCGTGCGTGAAGCCATCACCGAGCTTGAACAATTGGGCTTTGAGCACGTCTTGCTGGTCAGCCACCAGCCGCTGGTAGGCGCATTGGTCGGCATGCTTGAGCACGGCCATTTGCAACAGCCGGCAGCCATGAGCACCGCCAGCCTGGCCGAGCTGGAAGGGGACTGGCCGTTGCCTGGTTTGATGTCACTGAAAGCCTTGAGTCATCCCGGCTAGCCTGCGGCAACTGGCATTTCTGCCAGTTGCCTGGGCGTTCGGCTGATTGCTAGCGTTGATCGCGTGAGAGTCGAACCGTGTAACAGGGAGTAGTGGATGAGTAGTCGACGTCTTGAATTGGTGAGCTCGGTGAGCCCACAGCGGGTGCTGGACAAACTGAACGAGCATGGCGTGCCGGACTTTGCCGAGCACCGTTTGCTGCAGGATTGCGCGGATGCCAGCTTCAATCGCCTGCTGGGCAAGTGCGAAGGCCAATATGAGCTTGAGCAACTGCGCCAGGCGAGCATTCGTATGGCGCATCTGCTGCAGACCAGCTGCCTTGCGCTGCGCCGCTCCAAGCTCGAAGAAGCGGACAAGGCCCAGGCTCGCGAGGCACTCGAGTATCAATTGGCCTACATGCAGGCGTGCCTGCGCCGGTCGATGGCCAGCTTCGATTGAACCGGCGATGACCTGAACGCCCTTGGCGATGACCTATCCGGACGTTGCCGCGGCCGCTGCGCTTGCCGACAATGGGCACTCTATTCGTGAGAGCAGGCGGCCATGTCGCAGCAAATCTTCTTCGCCCACGCCAATGGCTTCCCCTCGGCCACCTACGGCAAGCTGTTTGCTGCGCTCGCGCCGGACTATCAGGTTCAGCATCTGCTCCAGCACGGCCACGACCCGCGCTTCCCGGTCGATGACAACTGGCTAAACCTAGTCGATGAACTGCTCCACCACCTGGCACAGCAGCCAGGGCCGGTGTGGGGTGTTGGCCATTCTCTGGGCGGGGTATTGCACCTGCACGCGGCGCTGCGCTGCCCGCACTATTACCGCGGCGTGGTCATGCTCGATTCGCCAGTGTTGACCCGCGCCGATCAGTGGCTGCTGCGCACGGCCAAACGTTTTGGCTTCATCGACCGCATTACCCCGGCCGGGCGTACCCTGAACCGCCGCGCTGTGTTTGCTGATCGGGACAGTGCGCGGGGCTACTTCACTGGCAAGACGCTGTTCCGTCATTTTGACCCAGACTGCCTCGAGGCCTATCTGGAGCATGGCTTGGAAGCAGCTGAGGGCGGCCTGCGCCTGCGCTTCGATCCCGCCACCGAGATCAGCATCTATCGCAGTATCCCGCACTTGAGCCCGGCACCGGCGCGCCAACTGCAGGTGCCGCTGGCCATGGTTCGCGGCGATCGCAGCCGGGTGATCCGCCGTCATCACGCCTTTGCCGTGCGCAGCATGCCGCTGGGCGAATACCACAGCGTGCCGGGCGGGCATATGTTCCCGCTGGAGCGCCCCGCTGATACCGCCAGCTTGATCAAAGGACTGTTTGATCGTTGGGGGCAGCCATGAGCGCGCAGGTCGAGGAAATCCGGCTCAATCTGGGCCACATCGAATTGGCGGCTCATCTGTTTGGCCCGGAGAATGGCGAGCCGGTGATCGCGCTGCACGGCTGGCTGGACAATGCCAACAGCTTCGCCCGGCTGGCGCCGCTGCTGCGCGGGTTGCGTATCGTTGCGCTGGACCTGGCTGGCCATGGCTATTCAGAGCATCGCCCGGCGGGTGCCAGCTATGCGCTGGCCGATTATGCCCACGATGTCGTGCGGGTTGCCGAGCAGCTCGGCTGGCAGCGCTTTGGCCTGCTCGGCCATTCGCTGGGCGCAATCATTTCGGCGCAGCTGGCCGGAGCGCTGCCAGAGCGGATCAGTCGTTTGCTGCTGATCGACGGCGTGCTGCCGCCTACCGGCGCCGAGCAGGATGCTGCGCAGCGGCTGGGCATGGCCCTGCAGGCGCAGTTACGCCTGGACAGCAAACGCAAGTCGATCTATCCGAGCCTCGAACAAGGCATCGAGGCGCGTATGAAGGGTATGGTCGCGGTCAGCCGTGAAGCTGCCGAACTGCTCGCTCAACGCGGCCTGATGCCGGTGCCGGGCGGCTATAGCTGGCGCAGCGACAGTCGTCTGACCCTGCCGTCGCCAGCGCGCTTGAGTGAGGCGCAGGCCATGGCCTTTGTTCAGCGCATCGAATGCCCGACCTGCCTGGTGGTTGCGGCGGATGGCATGCTCGCGCGCCACACGGCGCTGCTGGAGCAGCTACCCTTCGAGCAGGTGCGCCTGCCTGGCGGTCATCACTTGCACCTGAACGACGAGCAGGGCGCGACCATTGTCGCAGACTGTATCAATCGCTTCTGCGGGTTTTCTTGACTTGCTCCGGACAAGTGCCGAGGCTTGGCAGGTTGAACAGGGAGACAACCATGGACATGCCTGACATTTACCCCCTCGCCACCCACGCCGCCAGCGGCAAGGGAGGCCGATGAGTATTCGAATTCTGGTTGCCGGCTGCCTGGGTCTTGCCAGCCCGCTGCTGTGGGCCGGCAGCCTGCCAGTGCCGCTGGACGCCAAGATAGTCGATCAGCGCCCGGCGCTGGAGCAGGAGCGGGTTTACCCCCTCGGCCCGTTGCGCAAGATCAGCGGCCGGCTGCGAGTTGACGACAAGGTCGAGAGCCGCGGCCAGGTCAGCTCCGTGACCTACCAGCTGCCCGCCGAACGCACCGCACGCGAAGCGTTTACCAGCGCCCGCGAAGCACTGCAGGAGGAGGGCGGTTATCCGCTGTTCTGGTGTGAAAAACGCGACTGCGGCGAAGCCAGCCTGTGGGCCAACGAGGTGTTCAAGAACGCCAGGCTCAACGGTGGCGATGAGCAGCAGGCGTTTATCCTGCTGCGCCGCTCGGCCGAGGAAGCCGATACGCTGGTTGCCTTGTACAGCGTCACTGCGGGTAACAAGCGGGTTTACCTGCATGTCGAGGAATTTATTGCCGAGTCGCCGCTGGGCGAGCTGCTGCCGACCTCGGCCACGGTCATGCGTGAGCTGCGCGACACCGGCAAGCTTGACTATCCTGACCTGACGGCACCGTTGCCGGCCTGGGTGACCCTGCTCGGTCGCAGCCTGAATCTGGACAGCACTTTGCGCGTCAGCCTGAGTGGCGAGCAGGCTGAAGATTGGCGCGAGCAGTTGGTCAAGATGGGCGTACGCGCTGCACGGCTGGAGGTCGGCACTGCCGAGACCGAGGGGTTGCATCTGGAATTGATTCGTTAAGTGAGTGCACCTGTGGCCAACAATGATCGCCTGCTGGTACAGATTCTGCTGTTGGCGCTGCTGGGCGCCGGCTTGTGGGTAATGGCGCCGTTCATCTCGGCACTGCTGTGGGGCGCAATCCTGGCGTTTGCCAGCTGGCCGCTGATGCGCCTGCTCACCCGTTGGCTGGGCGGACGTGAAACCCTGGCTGCGGCAGTGCTGACCACCCTGTGGATTCTGATCGTGGCGCTGCCACTGGTGTGGCTCGGCTTCAACCTGGCTGACCATATTCGCGATGCCACGGCGTTTATTCGCGATGTGCAGGTCGATGGCCTGCCCGAGGCACCGGCCTGGCTGGGCAGTATTCCGCTGGTCGGTGAGCGCCTGCTGACCTGGTGGAACTCCCTTGACCAGCAGGGTGCGGCGCTGCTGGCATCGGCCAAACCTTACTTCGGCCAGGTCGGCAACTGGCTGCTGGCGCGCAGCGCGCAAATTGGCGGCGGCGTGCTCGAGCTGTCGTTGAGCCTGGTCTTTGTATTCTTCTTCTACCGCGACGGCCCGCGGCTGGCGGCATTTGTCCTGCGCCTGCTGCAGCGGCTGATCGGCGAGCGCGCCGAGTACTACCTGGAACTGGTCGCCGGCACCGTGCAGCGCGTAGTCAACGGCGTGATCGGCACGGCGGCGGCGCAAGGCCTGCTGGCGATGATCGGTTTCCTCATCGCTGGCGTGCCGGGGGCGATTGTGCTCGGTCTGGTGACCTTCATGCTCAGCCTGATTCCGATGGGGCCGCCGCTGGCGTGGCTGCCCGCCACCGCGTGGCTGGTGTGGCAGGGGCACTACGGCATGGCAGTGTTTCTCGGTATCTGGGGCACCTTCGTCATCAGCGGCGTGGACAACGTGCTCAAACCGTACCTGATCAGCCGTGGCGGCAATCTGCCGCTGGTGATCGTGCTGCTCGGGGTATTCGGCGGCCTGATCGCGTTTGGCTTCATCGGCCTGTTCATCGGCCCGACCCTGCTCGCCGTGGCCTACAGCCTGTTGCTGGACTGGAGCCGCAGCACTCAGCCGAGCGTGCAACCCTAGCAGGCTTTACGCTTTCTTTATGCGCTGAACCAGCGCTCGCTCTCGTTCCTTTACGGCCATCCCCCGGACAATCCTTGCAAAGCGGCCCACGCCGCATTCCGGGGAGATTGGCTCATGTACATGCTTGAAGGCGTGTCACTGCTCTTGGCAGTGGCGTTGGCGGTTTACCTGCTGGTCGCGCTGTTGCGCGCCGACCACAGCTAGGGAGCGGCCATGCACAGTTATGATTTCGCCTTGCTGCTGGCGTTTTTTGCCATCGTGCTGCTGCCCGCGCCTCGGCTCGGGCGCTTCTACTACAAGGTCATGGAAGGCCAGCGCACCTGGCTGTCGCCGGCGCTCGGCCCGCTGGAGCGCGGCTGCTACCGGCTGGCGGGCGTCCAGGCCGAGCAGGAGCAGAGCTGGAAGCAGTACGCGCTGGCCCTGCTGACGTTCAACCTGGCCGGGTTTGTCCTGCTGTTCGCCGTGTTGATGCTGCAGGGTTACCTGCCACTCAATCCGCAACGGTTGCCGGGCCAGGACTGGTCATTGGCATTGAACACGGCGGTGAGCTTTGTCACCAACACCAACTGGCAGGCCTACAGTGGCGAAGCGTCGCTTAGTTACCTGAGCCAGATGCTCGGCCTGACCGTGCAGAACTTCGTCAGCGCCGCGACCGGCCTGGCCGTGCTGGTCGCGCTGTGCCGCGGGATTGCCCGGCGTTCGGCGACAACGGTCGGCAACTTCTGGGTCGACATGACCCGCGCCACCCTCTACGGCCTGTTGCCGCTGTGCCTGCTGCTGGCGCTGTTGCTGGTGTGGCAGGGCGTGCCACAGACCTTTGCCGATTACGCCCATGCCGTGACCCTGCAAGGCGCTGACCAGACTATCCCGCTCGGGCCGGCCGCAAGCCAGATCGCAATCAAGCAACTGGGCACCAATGGCGGCGGCTTCTTTGGTGTCAACTCGGCCCATCCGTTCGAAAACCCCACGGCCTGGAGCAACCTGTTCGAGCTGGCGTCGATCATCCTGATCCCGGTGGCGCTGGTGTTCACCTTCGGCCACTACGTCAAGGACCTGCGCCAGAGCCGGGCGATTCTCGCCTGCATGCTGGCGCTGTTCCTGATCGGCGGGGCTACTGCGCTGTGGGCCGAGTACCAGCCCAATCCAGCGCTGATCAGTGAGCAGGTGCAGCAGTCGGCACCGATGGAGGGCAAGGAAAGCCGCTTCGGCACCACCGGCTCGGTGCTCTGGACAGTCACCACTACCGCCGCTTCCAACGGCTCGGTCAACGCCATGCACGACAGCCTCAACCCGCTGACCGGGATGGTCGCGATGCTCAACATGATGGTCGGCGAGGTAATCTTCGGCGGCGTGGGTGCGGGCCTCTACGGCATGCTCCTGTTCGTCTTGATTGCAGTGTTTCTGGCGGGGCTGATGATCGGTCGCACGCCTGAATATCTGGGCAAGAAGCTGCAAGCGCGGGAAGTCCAACTGCTGGTGGCGACCTTGCTGGTGATGCCGCTTGGTGTGCTGGTGCTCGGCGCCCTCGCAGCCAGCCTGCCAGGCCCTGCCGGTGCTGTCAGCAACCCCGGCGCGCACGGCTTCAGTCAGCTGCTCTACGCCTACACCTCTGGCACCGCCAACAACGGTTCGGCCTTCGCCGGCTTTGGCGCCAACACGGTGTACCACAACGTCATGATCGCTTTGGCCATGCTCATTGGCCGCTTCGGCTACATCCTGCCGGTGCTGGCCCTGGCCGGCAGCCTGGCGGCGAAGAACCGCGCACCGCAAGGGCAGAACAGCTTCCCCACCCACGGCCCGCTGTTCACCGGTTTGCTGCTGGTGATCATCCTGCTGATGGGCGGCCTGACCTTCCTGCCAAGCCTGGCCCTGGGGCCGATTGCCGAACAACTGAGCCTGGGTTTCTGAGGAATCAACATGAACATGCCTATTGCTCAAGTCCAGGCGCCACGCCCTGGCACTGATCAGACCCGCTTCGCCGCACTGTGGCGGCCCGCCCTGATACAGGCGCTGGTCAAGCTCGACCCGCGTCAGCTCAAGCGTTCCCCGGTGATGCTGGTGGTGGCGCTGACGGCGCTGCTGACTACGGCGCTGTGTTTTGCGCCAGAGAGCGGTGTCAGCACTGCGGTAGCGATCCAGATCGCGCTGTGGCTGTGGTTCACCGTGCTGTTCGCCAACTTTGCCGAAGCGCTGGCCGAGGGTCGCGGCAAGGCACGCGCCGACAGCCTCAAGGCCGGCAGCCAGGGCTTGAATGCGCAGCGCCGGCGTGGCGATGGCAGCTTCGAAACGGTTGCCGCCAGCGCGCTACGCAAAGACGATGTGGTCAAGGTGGTGGCCGGCGAGCTGATTCCTGGCGACGGCGAGGTGCTCGAAGGCATCGCGGCGGTCAATGAGGCGGCCATCACTGGCGAATCGGCGCCGGTCATCCGCGAGTCCGGTGGGGACCGCTCCGCCGTCACCGGCAACACCCGGCTGGTCTCCGACTGGCTGCTCATACGCATCACCAGCAACCCGGGCGAATCGACCCTGGACCGCATGATCGCCCTGGTCGAAGGCGCCAAGCGACAGAAGACCCCGAACGAGATTGCCCTCGACATCCTGCTGATCGGCCTGACCCTGATCTTCTTGATCGTAGTGGTGACCTTGCAGCCTTTCGCCCGCTTTGCCGGCGGCAGCCTGCCGTTGATCTTCCTCGCCGCGCTGCTGGTGACGCTGATCCCGACCACCATTGGTGGCCTGCTTTCGGCTATCGGCATCGCCGGCATGGACCGGCTGGTGCGGCTCAACGTGATTGCTCGCTCCGGGCGAGCAGTGGAGGCGGCCGGTGACGTGCATACGCTGATGCTCGACAAGACCGGCACCATCACCTTCGGCAACCGCCGCTGCAGCGCGCTGCACACAGCGCCGGCGGTAACGGCCAAGGAGCTGGGCGAGGGCGCCTTGCTGGCGTCGCTTGCCGACGACACCGCCGAGGGCAAGTCGATTGTCGAATACCTGCGCCAGTTGCACGACTTCAACGAGCCGGGCGCCGATCAATTCAGCCCGGTGGCGTTCAGCGCCGAGACACGGTTGTCGGGCGTCGACTTCGAGCAGCGCCGCTACCGCAAGGGCGCCGTCGATGCGGTGCTGGGCTTTGTCGGTATCGAGCGCTTGCAGATGCCATCGGCGCTGGCCAAGGAAGTCGAGCGCATTGCCCAGAGTGGCGGCACGCCGCTGCTGGTGTGCGTCGACCAGCGCCTGCTCGGCGTGATCCACCTCAAGGACGTGGTCAAGCCAGGCATCCGCGAGCGCTTCGCCGAACTGCGCAAGCTTGGCATCCGCACGGTGATGGTGACCGGCGACAACCCGCTGACCGCTGCTGCCATCGCCGCCGAGGCCGGCGTCGATGATGTACTGGCCGAAGCCACCCCGGAGAAAAAGCTGGCGCGCATTCGCCAAGAGCAAAACGACGGCCGCTTGGTCGCCATGTGCGGCGACGGTGCCAACGATGCGCCGGCGCTGGCCCAGGCCGATGTCGGCATGGCCATGAACGACGGCACCCAGGCCGCGCGTGAGGCGGCCAACATGGTCGACCTCGACAGCGACCCGACCAAGCTGCTCGACGTGGTCCAGGTCGGCAAGGAGTTGCTGGTCACCCGCGGTGCGTTGACCACCTTCTCGATCGCCAACGACGTGGCCAAGTACTTCGCCATCCTGCCGGCGCTGTTTGCCGCGATTTACCCGCAACTGGGCGTGCTCAACCTGATGCAGCTGGCCAGCCCGCAGAGCGCGATCCTCTCGGCGATCGTGTTCAACGCGCTGATCATTGTCGCGCTGATCCCCTTGGCACTGCGTGGGGTGAGGGTGCAGGCAGCGAGTGCCGCCCATCTGCTACGGCGCAATTTGCTGATCTACGGTGTCGGCGGCCTGATCGTGCCGTTTGCCGGGATCAAGCTGATCGACATGCTGCTCAATGCCCTGCACCTGGTCTGAGGAGGCCGTTATGACTACTTACCTTCGCCCGGCCCTGAGCCTGGTTGTATTGATGACAGTGATCACCGGCGCGCTTTATCCGCTGGCGGTGACGGCGGTTGCGCAAGTGGCCTTCCCCACGCAGGCCAACGGCAGCCTGGTGCACGACGAGCAGGGCCAGGTGCGCGGCTCGGCGCTGATCGCCCAACCGTTCACTGGCGATGGCTGGTTCCACCCACGTCCGTCTGCGGCGGCGTATGCCACCGTGGCCAGTGGCGCGAGCAATCTGGCGCCGAGCAATCCGGCTCTGGCCGAGCGAGTCAAGGCAGACGCAGGCACGCTGTATCGCGCCGAGTTGGGACCGGTACCGCAAGCCCTGCTGACCACCTCGGCCAGCGGTCTCGACCCGCACCTGTCGCCGCAAGCGCTGGCGTATCAGATCCCCAGAGTGGCGGCGGCGCGCAAACTGCCGGTAGAGCGCTTGCAAGGGCTGATCGAAGAGGCCACCCTGCAGCCATTGATCGGCCCACCGGTGGTCAACGTGCTGGCGCTGAATCAGGCGCTGGAGCAATTGACCCGCTGTGCTGATCACCGCAACTGTGAAGGATGAAACATGAGTGACTCTGCCCGCGCCGACGCGCTGTTGGCCAACCTGCCGCGCGCCGGGCGTGGCCGGCTCAAGGTATTTCTCGGTGCAGCGCCCGGCGTGGGCAAGACCTACGCCATGCTCCAGGCCGCCCACGCCCAGCAGCGCCAAGGGGTGCAGGTGGTGGCCGGGGTGGTCGAAACCCACGGCCGGGCCGAGACCGAGGCGCTGCTCGGCGGCTTGCTCCAGCAGCCGCTGCTGCGCAGCCAATACCGGGGAGTCACTCTTGAGGAAATGGACCTCGACGGCTTGCTGCGCGCCAGTCCCGAGCTGGCTCTGGTCGACGAACTGGCCCACAGCAACGCCCCCAACAGCCGCCATGCCAAGCGCTGGCAGGATGTGCAGGAGCTGCTCGCGGCCGGCATCGATGTCTACACCACGGTCAACGTGCAGCATCTTGAAAGCCTTAACGACAAGGTTCGCGACATCACCGGTGTGCAGGTCCGCGAAACCCTGCCCGACTGGGTGCTGCAGGAAGCCTTCGAACTGGTGCTGATCGACCTGCCACCGCGCGAACTGCTGCAGCGCCTGCGCGAAGGTAAGGTCTACGTGCCCGAGCAGGCCCGCGCCGCCATCGATGCGTTCTTCTCGCAGACCAACCTCAGTGCCCTGCGGGAGCTGGCCATGCACACCGCCGCGGCGCAGGTGGATGCCGACCTGGCCCACGGCTATCGCCAGCTTGGCCAGGAAGCGCCGGCCCTGCGTGGTCGCTTGCTGGTCGGCGTCGACGGCGATCAGCAAGCCGAGCGGCTGGTCCGCCACGCCTGCCGCGTGGCCCAGCGCCGGCATTTGCCGTGGAGCCTGGTGCATGTCGACAACGGCAAGCTGCGCGACGAAAGCGCCCGCCAGCGTCTGCAAAGCGCGCAGCAACTGGCTGAGCGGCTGGGCGGCGAGGTAGTGCTGTTGCGCGCCGGCGAAGTCGCGAGGACCTTGCTCCAGCATGCCGCCGAGCGCCGTGCCAGCCTGGTGCTGGTGGGGCAGTCGCGTGATCGTCTGCGCCGGCGCCTGTTCGGTGCCGGTGTCGCTGCGCGGCTGCTGCGCGAAAACCACGGCCTGGAAATCAACGTGCTCGACCGCGAGGCGCAGCCACCCGCACCGCGCACGGCGGCGAAGCGGGTGTGGATCTGGCGGCACTATCTGCTGGCGCTGCTCGCCACTGCGCTTGCCGCAGGGCTGGCCTGGGCGGTGTCCAGCGTGCTGGCGTTGCCGAATATCTCGCTGGTATTTCTCGCCGCCGTGCTGCTGGTGGCGGTGCGCAGCAGCCTCGGCCCGGCGCTGGCGTGCGCGGTGCTGTCGTTTGTCAGCTATGACTTTCTGTTCATCCCGCCCAACTTCTCTCTGAGCATTCAGCGCGAAGAGGATGTGCTGACGCTGGTGTTCTTCCTGCTGATGGCCGCGCTCACCGGCAACCTCGCCGCGCGCCAGCGGCGCCAGTTGCAGGCCTTGCGCGAGACCCAGGCGCAGACCAGTCAACTGCTCGACCTGTCACGCAAGCTCACCGTCGCCACCGACCGCCAGGCAGTATTCAGCGCCGCCAGCCAGCACCTCGACGGCTGGCAGGATCTGCACGTATGTCTGCTCGAGCGAGGTAGCGAAGGCCTGCTGCAAGCTGCCAACGGCCAGTTGCCCGACTTGAGCGACACCGAGCGCGCTGCCGCTGACTGGGCCTGGCAGCACGGCCAGGCCGCTGGCCACGGCAGCGACACCTTGCCCAATGGTCGCTGGTGGTGGTGGCCGCTGTTGGTCGATGAGCAACCGCTGGCCCTGCTCGGCGTACGCCCACGTGACAACGCGGCCCTCACAGCCCAGCGCCGACGCCTGCTGATGGCGCTGGCCCAGCCGCTGGCGCAGGCTCTGGCCCGTGCGCGCCTCGGCGAACAACTCGAAGCTGCGCGGCTGCACGGCGAAACCGAACAGCTGCGCAGCGCCTTGCTGGCCTCGGTGTCACACGACCTGCGCACACCGCTGACCGCTATGCGCGGCGGCATCGATAGCCTGCTTGCGCTCGGCGATGCGATCCCGCCCGACGACCGCCGCGAATTGCTCGAAGGCACCCGCGATGAAGCCGAGCGCCTCGACCGCTACATCCAGAATCTGCTCGACATGACCCGCCTCGGTCACGGCAGTCTCAAGCTTGCGCGTGACTGGGTGGCCCCGGCCGATATCGTCGCCAGCGCCCTGCAGCGTCTGCGCGCGGTGCTGGCGCCGCTGCGGGTCAGCACCGATGTGCCGAGCGAGCTGCCGCTGCTGTTCGTGCACGCTGCCTTGATCGAACAGGCGCTGGTCAACGTGCTGGAAAACGCCGCGCGCTTTTCACCCCCAGCTGGCCGCCTGCAACTGCAGGTCGACGTGCGTGATGAGCAGCTGTGCCTGGCCGTCAGCGATCAAGGCCCCGGCATCCCCGAAGCTGAACGCGAAAAGATCTTCGACATGTTCTACACCGCCGCCCGCGGCGACCGCGGCGGGCAGGGCACAGGCCTCGGCCTGGCCATCTGCCAGGGCATGATCGGCGCCCACGGCGGCAGCATCCAGGTGGCTGACGGCATCGATGGCCACGGCACCTGCATCACACTATGCTTGCCATTGCCACCTCAGCCCACCGCCGAAAGCCAGGACTCATGAGCCAAACTGCCACCTTGCTGGTCATCGACGACGAACCGCAGATTCGCAAGTTCCTGCGCATCAGCCTGAGCTCGCAAGGCTACAAGGTCATCGAAGCCGCCACCGGCGGCGAAGGCCTGGCCCAGGCGGCCTTGGCCAAACCCGACCTGATCGTGCTCGACCTCGGCCTGCCAGACATGGATGGCCAGCAGGTGCTGCGCGAATTGCGCGAGTGGAGCTCGGTGCCGGTGATGGTGCTGTCGGTGCGGGCCAGCGAGCTGCAAAAGGTCGATGCCCTGGATGGCGGCGCCAACGACTACGTCACCAAACCGTTCGGCATTCAGGAGTTTCTCGCCCGCATTCGCGCCCTGTTGCGCCAGGTGCCACAGGGTAGCGCCGCGCTGGCCAGTGCCAGCTTCGGGCCGCTGCTGGTGGACTTCGCCTACCGCCGCGTGACCCTCGATGGCAGCGAAATAGCGCTGACCCGCAAGGAGTACGCACTGTTGGCGCAACTGGCCGGGCACCCCGGGCGAGTGATCACCCAGCAGCAACTGCTCAAGGATATCTGGGGGCCGAGCCACGTCGACGATACGCACTACCTGCGGATCGTGGTTGCGCATGTGCGGCAGAAGCTGGGCGATGACCCTACTGCGCCACGGTTTATCGTGACTGAGCCTGGGGTGGGGTATCGGTTGTTGGTGCCGTAAGCCCGTACTTTGCAACACCGCTTCGGCGCTTGATCGCGATTGAGTAATACGAGTTGTGGATACTCGTGAACCGCATTTGCATGCGGTCCCGAGCATTCCGATTCAATTGTGGCGAAGATGTGCAGCCTAGAAGTCGACCGTCAACCCCGCATACAACGCTCGCCCATCACCAGGCGAGTGCAGTGAGTCTTTAGCCCCATCCGGGTCATACCAGGCATATTCGTAATAACGGTCGGTGAGGTTCTTGAGCTGCAGGTCAACGCTCAACGTCTCGGTGAACGTGTAAGTCGCTCCGATATTCATCAACACATAACCGCCATACGTACCTTGAGTGTTTTCCCGCTCAAGATAGTAGTTGGTCTGCCCATTCATCCACGCAGTCAACTGCAATGCTTGCGTCGCCTGGTAACTGATACCGGTATTCCACAAATGATGCGGAACATGGTCAATTTCCTTGCCTTTACTCTGTGGCAAGGCGCTACTCGGCTCGAGGATTTTCGAGTATTGCCATGAATACGAAGCCCACACTTCGGTACGTTCGTCCGGGTGCAGGTTGACCTGCAGGTCGTAACCCCAGCGCCGCGTCTCACCGACGTTGTCGGACTCCCCGCTGGGGTCGTTGAGGCGGCGGCTGACTTCGCCGGTGGCGTCCTGGCGCCAGTAGGCGACGCGGCCATCAACCCAGCTGGCGGGGGTGAACTTTATGCCGGTTTCCCAGCCTTCGTTGATCGACGGTTGCAGGTCTTCATTGCGCGGCGGCACCTTGTAGGCTGCAGCGCCGCTGCCGACCTGGAACGTGCGGCCCCAGTTGGCGTAGACGCTGGCATACTGCCAGGGCGAATAGACCACACTGAGCTTGGGTTGCTTGATCAGCCCGTAGTCGTTGATGTCGGAGGTTTGCCCGGTGAGTTGGTTGGTGAAGTCGCCGCTGATCTTGTCGACGCGATAGGCCGGCACGATCTTCAGCGACTCGATCGGTTCGATCTCGGCCTGTACGTAAGCGCCGACCGTGTTGAAATCGAAGGCCTGGTCGCGGGTCTGTGCCTGGCGTACGCGCTGGACGGTGCGATAGCGCTCGCTGCGGTTGTCCTGCTTCTGCACGTCGCTGCCGCCTTCCAGGGCAAAGCCGTGCAGCCAATCTACTTCTGGCCGCCAGGTCAGCGAGGTGAGGGCGCCGTACTGGGTTTCATAGGCATCGCGCTCTTGCTGCGCGCTGGTGCGCCAGTACTGGGTCCAGCGCCGATCATCGAAGGTATTCAGGTAGGTCTTGGCCGACCAAGCGAGGGTCTCGGCCAGGTCGGTGTCGAAGTGCACGCTGAGCTGGTTCATGCGCCGGGTGCCTTTGTCGCTGGCGTTGAAGTCGTTGCTCATGCGCGGGTGCTGGCGGGCATCGGCTTCGCTCAAGTAACCCGCTTCCTGTGCGTCGGCTTCGTAATGGCGGGCGCTAAGGCCGAGACGGTAGCTGCCGTCGTCGGGGGTATAGAACCACTTGCCGCTGAAGCTGTAGCGCTCGGTATCTGCATGCTCGCGATAGCCGTCGACCTGCTGGCGGGCGAAGAAGTAGTTCTGCGTCCAGTTACTGGTTTCGATGCCCTTGGCCAGTTGCACTTCACGGGTGTTGAAGCTGCCGTAGCGCAGGCGTGCCTTGTTGTAGTTGCCGCCACTGCGGGTATTGATATTGACGTTGCCGGCGATGTTGTTGAGGCCATAGCGCGGATCGCTGGTACCGCGCACGACCTCGACGCTGTCGATGTCCAGCGGGAACACCGAGTCGATGAAGGGCATGTTGCCGTCATTGGTATTGCTCGGGATGCCGTCGATCAGCAGCTTTACGGCGTTGACTTCGCCTTCCCCATTGAAGCCGCGAAACGACAACTTGCCCGAGGTGGTGCCTTGGTTGAAACCGGTGAGCATCACGCCCGGTGCACGGTTGAACAGCTCCCAGCTGTAGGCAACGGGCATCTTCTCGAGAATGTCGCCGCCAAGAATATCTACTGAACTGAGCACACTGCTGGTCGCCAGCGGCCCGCTACCGGTGCCGGAGACGGTAACGGCGCCGAGGGTCAGGGTGGAATTGTCGGCAGGCACAGCCTGAGCAATGGCTTGGGACAGTGGGCAGAGCGTGGCGGCACAGGTAATGGCAAGCACGGGCACGACGCTACGTGCAGTACGAAGGTACGCAGGCATGAATAAAGGTTCCTGACAGAAAAGCCGGAGACGACTGTGCTGCGCAGTTCGCGCGCACGATCATTTGCTTGGCGACGATTCAGGTCAGCGGCGGGGCGCGTGGGGTGAGGTTCGGCCACTGCTGGCGCGGCAGCGGCAACTCCGGGCGCTGGCCGAGCAACAGGGCGTCTGGCCAGAAGCGCGGCAACAGGTGTTTGAAGTAGGCGCCTGGCAGCGCCGCTTGGCCGGTATGGCCACAGCAGCAATCACCGGCCTGGGGCTTGATCTCGCCGTGCCCGGAGAAGTCTGGCAACTCCAGCTTGAGTTGCGCCAGCACCGATTTGGGCAAACTCTGCCCGCCATGCAGGCTGCAGAAGCTGCCGAAGATCAGCGATTCATCCAGGGCGGGCTCACGCAGGGCACGGTCGAGCGGCATCGCCAGCAGGTTGAACAACACTGCGCAACAGGCGAGTAGCAAGAGGTAAGGGTGCAGGCGTGACCGCATCGGCGTTACCAGAAAAGTAGGCGCGCATTAAGCCGCATTTGGCTGGGCCTGTAAAAGTGTCTTGATGCGCTATGTTGTCACGGGTGAGCGCGATTGGTGCCGGCTGCTCCAGGCAAAGCCAGGCGTCGAGCGCTCGACACAGGCGACCACTGCGCAGACAATCATGCCTGCCGGCATCGGCTGCGCCCTGCAAACGCCAGGTGCCCAAAGCGGCCGTCAACCACGCCTCTCGCAAGGTTTCGCTAGCTCGACAGCTGCGAACAGGCTAAGCGCCAGCCGGTGAGTTGAGCAAATCCTCAACGCTGGCCCTAAGCTGCTCGATGGTGAACGGTTTGGCCAGCAACTGCGACTGATCCTGCCGCTCAGCGCTGCCGTTCGCGGTATCGACGCAGCCTGAGATGAACAGCACCTTGAGTGTTGGCCGTACTGCCCAGGCGGCTTCGGCGATTTTGTGACCACTGCTGCCGCCGGGCAAGATCAGGTCAGTAACGATCAGCTTCAGATCAGGCAACTCGGCGATACGCTGCACGACCTGATCAGCGCTGGGCATTTCAGCCACTTCAAAACCTGCCTCGTGAAGCGTTTCCGCAACCAGCTCACGAATAGCGGCTTCGTCGTCGATAACCATTGCCGATCCGCGGCTGCCGCCAGGCGTTGCTTGCAGCAGGTCTGCCTGCTGCTTTTCCGCTACACGGGCGCTGCCTTGGTAGACCGGCAGGAACAGGCACACCGCGGTGCCTTTGCCCAGCTCTGACTCAATACGAACAGCCCCGCCGGCCTGGCGTGCGAAGTCCTCGACCATCGACAGCCCCAGCCCGGTCCCGGAGCCCAGCGGTTTGGTGGTGAAAAACGGCTCCAGCGCGCGCTCGACAATGCTCGCCGGCATGCCCATACCGGTGTCCGCCACGCAGATCCGTACATAGTCACCCGCCTGCACATGCAGAGTGCCCGGGTCGGTCACCGCCAGCGTACTGACCTCGATTCGCAGCCTGCCGCCTTGAGGCATTGCGTCACGCGCGTTGATGCACAGGTTGAGCAGGGCGTTCTCGAGTTGGTGGGCATCGCAGTGGCACAGCGTGGGTGCGCCAGGGGCGAGCAGTTCGATGTTGATCAGCGGCGTCAGCGTGCGTGCAATCAACTCTTCCATGTTCTTTATCAACACCGCCGGATCGACGCTAGCTGCAACCAAAGGCTGTTTTCTGGCATACGCCAGCAGCCGATGGGTCAGTGAACTGGCTCGTTGCGTGGCGTTTCGGGCGAGGGTGACATAGCGCTCGATCCCTGCCAGGCGGCCTTGGGCGATGCGTTGTTCGATCATGTCCTGGCTACCGCTGATGATCGTCAAGAGGTTGTTGAAGTCATGGGCTAAGCCTCCGGTCAGTTGCCCCAGCGACTCCATTTTCTGACTCTGCTGCAGCTGCGAACGGACTTGATCGAAGGCCAGCTGGCGCTCGCGGTACAATGTGACATCGCGGGCCACGGCAAAAAACCGACCCTGGCTGCCGGTGATACGCCAGTTCAGCAGCAGAGGCTGGCCGTTGTTGCGTACGCTTTGCGTGTCGAGCTCGGCAATCTGCCGATCATGCAGGTTGCGCACGGAGTCGGATAATTGCGCAGGCGAAATATAGCTGTAGAACGCGCCATCTTTGAGCTGCTGCTCGGTCCAGCCGGTCTCGGCCTGCCAGGCCGGGTTCATCGCCAGCACTTCACCCTGTGCCGACAAGGTGCAGATCAGGTCGGGTGACAGTTTCCAGATGTCATCGCGCTCATCGGTACGCCGCTCGACTTCGTCCTCAAGGTTTTGATTGAGCCGGTCCAGTGCCCTGATGCTGCGCCGAAACAGCGCGCACACCACTGCCATTGCCAACGTCACCAGGCCAAAACTCAGGCTGTTGATCCAGTCGGTCCAGTCGGCGCCAAAGCCGACCGGCCCGATGAAGAAATATTGTGCCGTCAGCACCGCCATGATGCATCCCAGTACCGCTGGCCCCGCGCCGAACCAGAAGCCGATGAACATCAGCCCCGGAATGAAGAACAGGTAGGGCAAGGCTGTAGCGGGCAGTTGCGCTCGCGCGAAAGCGCACGCCACGACCACCACTACGGTGCCCAGATAGCGCAATGCAGGCGAGAGCTGCTTGCGCTCCAGGCGCAGCAGGGCAGCGGCGGTCAATCTAGGCAAACGGGTCAAAAAACACTCCGAACAGTGGTAGCCAGGCATGCAGGTACAGGGCGTATATAGCGCTAAAGCACTGCTTTAGGCGCTTTCCCGGACTGATAGGCTAGTTACGCCTGGTCGTCCAATAGTTTTTTTTACGGTCGGCCGGTGCGAGGTTTGATTGTCCTCGCGCGCTCGGGCTGACTAAGCTGGCAATGTGCCTCATAGGTAAGTCTTTTGGATAGTGCTACAGGAGTTACGGTGGGTAATTCGTCAATTATGCACGATGAGCGGTTGCGTCTGGCCGAGGTCGATCGGCTGACGTCCAACCTGGTCAGTGGCTCGGACCCGGTGCTGAACAGTGTCGTGGCGATGCTCTGTGCCCATTTTCAAGTGCCTACCGCGCTGGTCAGCATCATCGACCGCAACTATCAAGTGTTCAAGGCGCGGGTAGGCATGGTCGCCGAGCGCACGCCCAGAGAGATGTCGTTCTGCGCCCTTGAACTTGAGCAGGATACTGTACTGGAAATCTGCGACGCCTTGACCGATGCGCGCACTGTCGATAACCCGCTGGTGCAGGGTGACCCCTACATTCGCTACTACGCTGGCGCACCGCTGGTGATCAAGCCAGGACTGAACCTGGGGCGGCTGTGCATCATCGACCAGGCGGCACGTCCGTCGTTGTCCGAGCGCGACCAGGCGCTGTTGCGCAGCGCGGCGCAGATTGTTGTATCGCGGTTGCAGTCGATCCATGATCAATATTTCTACGACAGTATGACCGGCTTGCCCAACCGGCGCCGTTTCGAAGCCGACTTCGCCGACTGCGCCAGCGTCGCTGGCCAGGTCGCAGTGTTCATCGAGCCTATTTCAGCAGCCGGCATGGACCGCCTGGTGAAGGCACTGGGCATCGAGTTTTTCGCAAGCTTCATGCTGGCCGTGAAAGAGGCCTTGCTGGCAGCCCTGCCGCCGGGGTCGCGCCTGTACCGCCCGAGCACGCTGGGTTTTCTGACCCTGATCGAATGCAATGACGTGGCCTCATCGCCGGCCAGGCTTGACGCTATCGTTGCGGCGCTGAGTGGGCCGTTGCACAGCGGCAATGTGCCGGTGTTCGCCGATGTCGGCATGAGCGTGCTCGAGCCGGATGCAGACACCGATGCATCGCTGGATACCCTGCGTTTGATGGCGAGCATGACCGATGCGGCGCGCCGTAGCGAGCGACGCTGGCTGGTCTATGACCCGCTGGTCGATACCAGCCAGCGCCGCAGTACGGCCTTGCTCATCGCTCTGGAACCGGCGCTGGTAGCTGCCGACCAACTTCGTCTGGTCTATCAGCCAAGGGTTGATCTCAACAGCAAACGCTGCGTGGCAGTAGAAGCGCTGTTGCGCTGGAAGCATCCGACCATGGGCGAAATCAGCCCGGCTGAATTCATCCCATTGGCTGAAACCACTGCTTCGATTCGCGGCATCACCCGGTGGGTGATCTGGCATGTCTGTCAGCAAATGCGCAGGTGGCGGGCGCAGGGGCTGCAGATGACCGTGTCGCTGAACATCTCCGCGCTGGATCTCGCCGATGGGCACCTGTTCGAGTACCTGAGCCGTACGCTGGGCGAGTTCGGCGTGGACCCGCGGCGCATCGAGCTTGAGTTTACCGAAAGCGCTCTGGTCACTGACTTCGACCAGGTGCAGCAACAGCTTCAGCGTTTTCGCACACTCGGGGTGGCGATTGGCATCGATGACTTCGGCAGCGGCTACAGCAACTGGGTGTACCTGCGCATCATCCCGGCCACCAGCGTCAAGCTTGATCGCTCGCTGCTGGCCAACCTGCAGCCGGGCAACAACGATTGGCACATCATTCGCGGGCTGGTCAGCCTGCTGCGCGACCTACGCCTGACGGTGGTGGCCGAAGGTATCGAGACCGACCTGCACCACCATTTGTTGAGTGGCTGGGGCTGTGAGCAGGGCCAGGGCTATTTTTACGCGAAGCCGATGCCGCCCGCAGAACTTGAAACCTGGCTGCAGAAGGACTGCTGCGTGCCGATGACCTGACAAGGACGATGTTCAATCTCATAGCTGCACCTGCAAGATTGTCGACAACCTCCTGCCATTTCGGCCGCGTCGCTAACCACCGAGAACACCATGTTCAATTCAAAGCTAAAAAACCAGCTACAGCGACTGCAGGACGAAATAGACGCGCTGCAGCGCGCGCAGGCCGCAAGAACTCACGAGATGCTGGAAATAACGGTTGATCGGAACCTGCTGATCACCGCGGTCAATCGCAACTTTGCTCGATGGGTTGGGCGTGAACAGTCGCAATTGCTTGGGCAATCGCTGGCTAGCATCGCGCCCAGCTATGTCAAAGAGTTGCCATGCTTCAAGGATTTTCAGCAGGCCATGAGCACTGGCACCGGGGTCAGCGACGAGTATCGCTATATCACCGCCGACGGCAGGATGGTCTGGATGAGAGCGGCCTGGTGCCCGGTCAAGTCAGCAGCGGGTGCAGTCACCCATATGTCGGCCTACGGCACCGATGTCACCGCGAGCATCGATAAAGCGCGTGAAAACGACGAGTTCATCAAGGCGCTGTACCGCTCGACCGCGGTCATCGAGTTTGAGCTGGACGGTACTATCGTTGCTGCCAACGACAACTTCTTGAGGACGGTGAACTATTCGCTGGCAGAGATCGTGGGCAAACATCACCGTATTTTCTGTGACCCCAACTATGTCAATTCGCCTGCCTACGAGCAGCTATGGCGTAGCCTCAACGAGGGGCAGTTCGTCGCCGAGCGCTTCCTGCGCTTTGACAAGTCAGGGCGCGAGCTCTGGCTGGAAGCATCCTACAACCCGGTGCGCGACACCCGTGGCCAGCTCTACAAGATCGTCAAATTCGCGGTCGATATCAGCGAGCAGGTCAAGCATGAGCAGGAAGTCAGCGCGGCCGCTGGGGTTGCCTATGACGTTTCTCGCAAAACCGATGACTCGGCGAGAAGGGGGGCGGTGGCCGTAAAGGATACCGTCGAGACGATGAACCGTATCGTCTCGCAGGTCTCCACGGCCTCCGCCGGGGTCGAGGCGCTGGGGCAGCAGTCGCAGTTGATCACATCGATTGTTTCCACCATCGGCGGCATTGCCCAGCAGACCAACCTGCTCGCCCTCAACGCGGCTATCGAAGCCGCGCGCGCAGGCGAGCAAGGTCGGGGTTTTGCCGTGGTGGCCGATGAGGTGAGGAAGCTGGCCGGCCGCACCAGTGCCGCCACTCAGGAAATCGTAGAAGTGGTGCAGAAGAACAACACCCTTGTAGAGGCCGCAGTGGTCAGCATGGGTGAAAGCACGCATCAGGCTGAAATCGGCTTGGCGCTGGCCAGCCAGGCCGGCCATGTCATCACTGAAATTCAGTCGGGTGCGCAGGAAGTGGTTACAGCGGTCGGCCGATTCTCATCGCAGATTGCCGGTCAGTCACACCCGTGAAAGTGTGACCGGTAGCGCCGGCACGCCATCAGGCAGCCGGCTCGACCTCCAGAAACGCCGCTTCCAGCAGCTGCCGGGTGTAGGGATGCTGCGGCGCATGGAAGATTTCCCGCGCGTCACCTTGTTCCACCACCTGCCCCTGTTTGATCACCATCAGCTGATGACTCAGCGCTTTGACCACCGCTAGGTCATGACTGATGAACAGGTAGGTCAGGTTGTATTTGAGCTGCAACGAACGCAACAGCTCCACTACCTGCCGCTGCACGGTGCGGTCAAGCGCAGAGGTTGGCTCGTCGAGCAGAATCAACGCCGGTTTGAGCACCAGCGCGCGAGCGATGGCGATGCGTTGACGCTGGCCCCCGGAGAACTCATGGGGATAGCGGTGGCGGGTGGCCGGATCGAGGCCTACTTCCTGCAGCGCGGCAATGATCGCCGCCTCTTGCTCCTGGGCGGTGCCGATGCGATGAATGCGCAGGCCTTCGCCGACGATATCGGCGACACTCATGCGCGGGCTGAGGCTGCCGAACGGGTCCTGAAACACCACCTGCATTTCTCGCCGCAGCGGCCGTACCTCCTGCTGGTTCATGCCCTGCAGGTTTTGCCCGTGAAAACGGATGTCGCCCTGGCTCGAGATCAGCCGCAGGATCGCCAGGCCCAAGGTCGATTTGCCCGAGCCGCTTTCGCCAACGATGCCCAGGGTCTGCCCTTGGGGCAGGCTGAAATTGATCCCGTCGACTGCCTTGACGTGGTCTACCGTACGCCGCAGCAGGCCTTTCTTGATCGGGAACCAGACGCGCAGATCATCCACCTCCAGCAGCGGCGCCCCAAGCGGGTTGGCCGCAGGCTGGCCGCTGGGTTCGGCGTTGATCAACATCTGCGTATAGGGATGCTGCGGGGCGGTGAACAGCGTCGTGCACTCGGCCTGCTCGACGATCTTGCCTTGCTGCATCACGCAAACACGGTGGGCGATGCGCCTTACCAGGTTGAGGTCATGGCTGATCAGCAGCAGGGCCATGCCCAGTCGTGCCTGCAGCTCTTTGAGCAGATCAAGAATCTTCAGCTGTACGGTGACGTCGAGCGCAGTGGTCGGTTCATCGGCGATCAGCAGTTCCGGCTCGTTGGCCAGGGCCATGGCAATCATCACCCGCTGGCGCTGGCCGCCGGACAGCTCATGCGGCAGCGCCTTGAGGCGCTTGTGCGGTTCAGGGATGCCGACCAGGTCGAGCAGTTCCAAGGTGCGCGCCGTCGCCTGCTTGCCGGTTAAACCCTTGTGCAGGAGCAGGATCTCGTTGATCTGCTTCTCGATACAGTGCAGCGGGTTGAGCGAGGTCATCGGCTCCTGGAAGATCATTGCGATGCGGTTGCCACGGATGCGCTGCATTGGCTTTTCGCCAAGCTTGAGCATGTCCTTGCCGCCATACTCGATGCTGCCACTGGGGTGGCGCGCAAGTGGGTAGGGCAACAGGCGCAGGATCGAGTGGGCAGTGACCGACTTGCCCGAGCCGCTCTCGCCGACCAGGGCCAGGGTCTCGCCCTTGCGGATGTCGAAACTGATGCCATCGACAACGCGGTTGACCTGGTCACCGCTGAGGAACTCGACCGCAAGATCACGGACTTCGATCAGGTTAGGTTCGCTCATGTCATTTCCTCGGGTCGAAGGCGTCGCGGGCGGATTCGCCGATAAACACCAGCAGGCTGAGCATCACGGCCAGCACGGCGAAGGCACTGATGCCCAGCCATGGTGCCTGCAGGTTGGATTTGCCCTGGGCAACCAGCTCACCCAACGACGGTGAACCGGCGGGCAGGCCAAAGCCGAGGAAGTCCAGCGCGGTCAGGGTACCGATGGCGCCGGTGAGGATGAACGGCATGAAGGTCATGGTCGAGATCATTGCGTTGGGCAGAATGTGCCGGTACATGATCGCGCCGTTGCGCATACCCAGGGCGCGCGCCGCGCGCACATACTCCAGGTTACGCCCACGCAGGAATTCGGCGCGGACTACATCGACCAGGCTCATCCACGAGAACAGCAACATGATCCCCAGCAGCCACCAGAAGTTGGGCTGGACGAAACTGGCCAGAATGATCAGCAGGTAAAGCACCGGCAAGCCTGACCAGATCTCCAGGAAGCGCTGGCCGGCAAGGTCGACCCAGCCACCATAAAAGCCCTGCAGAGCCCCGGCAATCACGCCGATGATCGAGCTGAGGATGGTCAGGGTCAGGGCAAACAATACCGAAACGCGGAAGCCGTAGATCACCCGCGCCATGACATCGCGGCCCTGGTCATCGGTGCCCAGCCAGTTGTCTGCCGAGGGCGGCGCGGGTGCTGGCACCTTCAAGTCGTAGTTGATGCTCTGGTAGCTGAACGGGATCGGCGCCCACAGCACAAAGCTGTCTTTCTTCTCCAGAAGATCGCGGATGTAAGGGCTCTTGTAGTTGGCTTCGAGCGGGAATTCACCGCCAAAGGTGGTCTCGGGGTAGCGCTTGAACGCCGGGAAGTACCACTCGCCGTCGTAGCGCACGGCAATCGGTTTGTCGTTGGCGATCAGCTCGGCGCCAATGCTCAGGCCGAACAGGATCAGGAACAGCCACAGCGACCACCAGCCTCGGCGGTTGGCCTTGAAGCGCTCGAAGCGCCGTCGATTGAGCGGGGACAGGGCCATTGGTCAATTCTCCCGGCTGGCGAAGTCGATGCGCGGATCGACCAGGGTGTAGGTCAGGTCGCCGATCAGTTTCACCACCAGCCCGAGCAGGGTGAAGATGAACAGGGTGCCGAAGACCACCGGATAATCGCGGTTGATCGCCGCTTCGAAACTCATCAGGCCAAGGCCGTCGAGGGAGAAGATCACCTCGATCAGCAACGAGCCGGTGAAGAAGATGCCGATGAATGCCGAAGGGAAGCCGGCGATCACCAGCAGCATGGCGTTACGGAACACATGCCCGTAGAGCACCCGCTGCCGGCTCAGGCCTTTGGCTTTGGCGGTGACCACATACTGCTTGTTGATCTCATCGAGGAAGCTGTTTTTGGTCAGCAGGGTCATGGTGGCGAAGTTGCCGATCACCAGTGCAGTGATCGGCAGCACCAGGTGCCAGAAGTAATCGAGGATCTTGCCAGTGGTGGACAGCTCGTCGAAGTTGTTCGAGGTCAGCCCGCGTAACGGGAACCAGTCGAAGTAACTGCCGCCGGCGAACAGCACGATCAGCAGAATGGCGAACAGAAACGCCGGGATGGCATAGCCGACCACGATCGCCGAGCTGGTCCAGACATCGAAGTGGCTGCCGTGGCGCACCGCCTTGGCGATCCCCAGCGGGATCGACACCAAGTACATGATCAGCGTGCTCCACAGCCCGAGCGAGATCGACACCGGCATCTTTTCGGCAATTAGGTCGATGACCTTGGCATCACGAAAGAAGCTGTCGCCGAAGTCGAGCTGGGCATAGTTCTTGACCATGATCCACAAGCGCTCCGGGGCGGACTTGTCGAAGCCATACATGTGTTCGATTTCAGCGATCAGCGCCGGGTCCAGGCCCTGTGCGCCGCGGTAGTTGGAACCGGCCACCGAGACTTCGGCGCCGCCGCCGGCGATGCGGCTGGTGGCGCCGTCAAAGCCTTCGAGTTTGGCGATCATCTGCTCGACCGGGCCGCCGGGCGCGGCCTGGACGATGATGAAGTTGATCACCAGGATGCCGAACAGGGTCGGGATGATCAGCAGCAAGCGCCGCAGGATATAGGCGAGCATGTCAGTTGGCCTCGCTCGGCGTGGTCTCTGGCGCAGGCTGCGTGGTCACGGCCGGTTTCACATCAGGCTTGATCCACCAGGTGTCGATGCCGACATCGTACTTGGGCGAGACCTTGGGGTGGCCGATGTGGTTCCAGTAGGCCACCCGCCAGGTCTTGATGTGCCAGTTGGGGATCACGTAGTAGCCCCACTGCAACACGCGGTCGAGGGCGCGGGCGTGGTTGATCAGGCTCTGACGTGAGTCGGCGTTGATCAGTTGCTCGACCAGTTGGTCAATGGCCGGGTCGCGCAGGCCTATGAAGTTGCGGCTACCGGGGTTGTCGGCGGCGCCCGAAGTCCAGAACTCGCGCTGTTCGTTACCCGGCGAGCTGGACTGGGGGAAGCCGCTGACGATCATGTCGAAGTCGCGCGAGCGCAGACGGTTGATGTACTGCGGCACCTCGACCCGGCGCAGGGTCAGCTCGATGCCGAGGTCTGCCAGGTTGCGTTTGAACGGCAACAGCACGCGTTCAAACTCCGTCTGTGCGAGCAGAAACTCGATCACCACCGGCTTGCCCTGGGCGTCGACCATCTTGTCGTCGACGATTTTCCAGCCCGCTTCCTGCAGCAGCTTGTAGGCCTGACGTTGCTGCTCGCGGATCATGCCGCTGCCGTCGCTGACCGGGTTCTTGAACACCTCGGTAAAGGCCTGCTCGGGAATCTTGCCGCGCAGCGGCTCGAGGATTTTCAGTTCATCCGGCGTGGCCGGCTGCGTGGCCGCCATGTCGGAGTTCTCGAAGTAACTGCTGGTGCGAGTGTAGGCACCGTTGAACAGCTGCTTGTTGGTCCACTCGTAGTCGAGCAGCAGGCTCAGCGCCTTGCGCACGCGCACGTCCTGGAACATTGGCTTGCGCAGGTTGAAGACAAAGCCCTGCATACCGGTCGGGTTGCCGTTGGGCAGCTCTTCCTTGATCAGGCGGCCTTCGCGTACGGCGGGCACGTTGTAGGCGTTTGCCCAGTTCTTTGCCGCCATCTCCAGGTTGTAGTCGAACTGGCCGGCCTTGAGCGCTTCAAGGGCAACGGTGCTGTCGCGGTAATAGTCAAAGGTCATGACGTCGAAATTGAACATGCCGCGGTTGATCGGCAGGTCCTTGGCCCAATAGTCCTTGACCCGCTCGAAACGCACCGAACGACCGGCCTTGACCTCGGCAACCCGGTAGGGACCGCTGCCCAAAGGAATTTCCAGGTTGCCACGGTTGAAGTCGCGGTTTTCGTACCAGTGCTTTGGCAGTACCGGCAGTTGGCCAAGGATCAGCGGCAACTCACGGTTGTTCTTGTGCTTGAACTTGAACAGCACTTTCAGCGGGTCTTCGGCAATGACCTCGGCGACGTCACCGTAGTACACCTTGTACAGCGGGGCGCCTTGGCTGACCAACGTGTTGAAGGTCCAGACCACGTCATCGGCACGCATGGGGTGGCCGTCATGGAAACGTGCTTCCGGGCGCAGGTAGAAGCGCACCCAGCTGTTGTCCGGGGCCTTCTCTATCTTGCCGGCAACCAGGCCGTACTCGGTAAACGGCTCGTCCAGGCTCTGGCGCATCAGCGTGTCGTAGATGCTGCCGATGTTTTCTGCAGCCACGCCTTTGTTGATGAACGGGTTGAGGCTGTCGAAACCGCCAAAGCCGGACTGGCGGAAGGTGCCGCCTTTGGGCGCATCTGGGTTGACGTAGTCGAAGTGTTTGAAGCTGGCCGGATACTTGGGCGGCTCGTCATACAGGGTCAAGGCGTGCTGCGGGGCAGCCAGCACGGGAAGGCTCAGGCAGGCTAGCAGCAGGCTGCCGGCCAGTTGGCGCAGGCGGTGCGGCATCATTTGGCTTTCTCCGAAGTCTTGAGCCACCAGCTGTTCAGGCCCAGGGTGTAGGGCGGCGTGGTGACGAAGGCGAACCGATTGCGGTAGGCCAGGCGATGATTGTCCAGATACCAGTTGGGGATCATGTAGTAATGCCACGACAGCACCCGGTCCAGCGCACGCGCGGCGGCGACCTGGTCATCGCGGGTGCGGGCAGCGAGCAGGGTGTCGAGCAGGTGGTCGACCACCGGATCTTTTACCCCCGCATAGTTCTTGCTGCCCTTGGTCGAAGCCTGGCTGGAATGGAAGTACAGCCATTGCTCGAGGCCTGGGCTGAGGGTCTGGTTCAGGGTCATCAGGATCATGTCGAAATCAAACTGGTCCAGCCGTTGTTTGTACTGGGCGCGGTCTACCGTGCGCAAGCGCGCATCGATGCCAATGCTCGCCAGATTTTCGACATAAGGTTGCAGGATCCGTTCTAGATTGGGGTTCACCAGCAACAACTCCATCTGGAACTGCTTGCCCTTGGCGTCCACCAGGCGTTGGCCGTCCAGCTTCCAGCCGGCTTTGCCCAGCAGGGCAAGGGCCTCGCGCAAGGTCTGGCGGCTGACGCCGCTGCCGTCGGTATGGCTGACCTGGTAGGGCTCGGTGTACAGCTTGGCCGGCAGTTCGTCGCGGAACGGCGCCAGCAGCAGCCACTCCTTGCCGGTCGGCAGGCCGCTGGCAGCAAACTCGCTATTTGGGTAATAACTGGTCGAGCGCCGATAGGCGCTGCTGAACAGGGCGCGGTTGGTCCACTCGAAATCCAGCATCAAACCCAGCGCCTGGCGTACTTGCGGGTCGCTGAACGTGGCGCGGCGGCTGTTCATGAACAGCCCTTGGGTCTGGGTCGGGATGCGGTGCGGGATCTGCGCCTTGATCACCTCGCCACGGCGCACTGCAGGGAAGTTGTAGCTGTTGGCCCAGTTCTTCGCCTGATGTTCGATGTAGATGTCGAACTCGCCGGCCTTGAACGCTTCGAAGGCGACCGTGGCGTCGCGGTAGAACTCATATTCGACGCGGTTGTAGTTGTACTTGCCGCGATTGACCGCCAGGTCCTTGCCCCAGTAATCCTTGACCCGCTTGAATACCAGGCGCCGCCCCGGCTGCACCTCGGTGATGCGATAGGGCCCGCTGCCCAGCGGTGGCTCGAAGGTGGTGGCCTTGAAGTCGCGCTTCTGCCAGTAATGCTTGGGCAGTACCGGCATCTCACCCAGACGCAGGATCAACAACGGGTTGCCGGCACGCTTGAACACGAAGCGAATGCGCAACGGCCCGAGAATGTCGACTCGCTGCACTTCCTGCAGGTTGGTGCGGTACAGCGGGTGGCCGTCCTTGAGCAGGGTGCGATAGGAGAACGCCACGTCCGCCGAGGTGATCGGCTTACCGTCGTGAAAGCGTGCCTCTGGGCGCAGGTTGAACACCACCCAGCTGCGGTCTTCGCTGTACTCGACCGAGCGCGCAATCAGGCCGTAGCTTGAGGTTGGCTCATCGCCGGACGGATCGTACATCCCCGTACCGACCATAAGCGTCTCGTTCAGCTCGCTGACACCGTATTGCAGGAAGTTTGGCGTTGTGACCGGGCTCGACCCTTTGAAGGTGTAGGGGTTGAGCGTGTCGAACGTGCCAAATGCCATGGCCCGCAAGGTTCCGCCCTTGGGCGCTTGCGGGTTGACCCAATCGAAGTGGGTGAATGTGGCTGGGTATTTGAGCGTGCCGAACTGCGCGTAACCGTGGCTCTCGCTGACGGTGGCGGCGGCGGGGAAGCTCAAGGCCAGGCTGAAGGACAGCAGGAGGGGACGTATCAAATCGGCATCCGATCCAGAAGGCGTTGGGCTTTGGTCGGGCTACAGTAACAGCTTGGCGGGATTGGAAAAAGAGTGATGCGAGAGGGGGCTGCAAGCGGGGCTGGGTGACAGCCCCGGGAGGATCAATGGCCGAGGTAGACGGTCAGGGTCTGGCCTGGTTTGAGGGCATGCCCGCTGCGCGGATTCCAGCGCTTGAGGTGCTGCATTTCGACGTTGAAACGCTTGGCCACCAGGTACAGTGAATCGCCCTTGCGGACCTTGTACTGAGTCGAGCGCTGCTTGGCCGAAGCAACCCGGTTGGCGGCTGCAGAGGGCGCATTGCCACCGCGCATGGCCAGGACCTGGCCGGCCTTGAGGCGATTGCCGGAGATCTTGTTCCAGCGCTGGATATCCTTGACCGAAACCCGGTTGGCCTTGGCGATGCTGCCCAGGTTGTCACCGCGCTTGACTCGGTAGCTGCGCGTGGCCGGTGCGCTGGCTTCGGCGACAGCGGCTTCGAACACGGCCTTGCGTGGTTGCAGGCTGAGCAACTGTTCAGGGTTCAGGTTGGACAGGCTGGCCGAGAGCAACTGCGCCTTGGCAGTCGGCACCAGCAGTTGTTGCGGGCCATCGACCGTCATGCGCTTCTTGAATGCCGGGTTGAGCTGGATCAGCTCGTCTTCATCGATATCGGCAAAGGCTGCGACCCGCGACAGGTCGAGGCGGTCATTGATGGCGACGGCGGCAAAGTACGGTTCGTTGGCGATCGGGTTGAGGTTGACGCCATACGATTCAGGCGTTGATACCACCTGCGACAGGGCCAGCAGCTTGGGCACGTAGTCGCGGGTTTCCTGCGGCAGCGGCAGGTTCCAGTAATCAGTCGGCAGGCCGAGTTTTTCGTTGCGTTCGATAGCGCGGCTGACGGTGCCTTCACCGGCGTTGTAGGCCGCCAGGGCCAGCAGCCAGTCGCCGTTGAACATGTCGTGCAGACGGCTCAGATAATCCAGTGCGGCGTTGGTCGATGCTGTGACGTCGCGGCGGCCATCGTAGAAGTTGGTCTGGCGCAGATTGAAGTGGCGCCCGGTCGAGGGGATGAACTGCCACATGCCGGCCGCATGGGCTCGGGAATACGCCATCGGGTTGTAGGCGCTCTCGATCGCTGGCAGCAGGGCCAGCTCCAGCGGCATGTCACGTTCTTCGAGGCGCTCGACGATGTAATGCAGGTACAGGCTGCCGCGCTCGCCGGCGGTTTCAACGAAACGCGGGTTGCTGGCGAACCACAGGCGCTGTTGCTCGATGCGCGGATTGACGTCGATGGTGTCCTGCAGCGCGAAGCCCTGGCGCATGCGTTCCCAGACATCCTGGGGCGCCTGCTGCTTGGGCTTGGCCATGATCAACGGGGCCGGCTTGTGCTTGATCCGGGCCTGATAGTTGTGCGCGCGAACGCTTTCGGATTCATCTACCTGACGGGTGCTCTGGCAGCCCACCAAAGTGGCAGCCAGGGCCAGCGCACTGATCTGTGCGAGGCGCGTCAAAGCGACGGATTGCGAGGTTCTGCGGCTACTGGAAGGCATCGGCTGGGGCAGGTATCCGGGTGAAAAAGTTGGGCGATTCTAGGAACCGCTTTTGCCCGGGTCAACCTTTGCCCCTCAATTACGATATATCTTGAGGTTATCAGAAGCCGTCTTTCCAAGACCTCAAGGCAGCAAAAACAGCAGCTTGGCCTTCGTTTGAATGTCCCTTCCATTCGTCTGCTTTTTGTTTAACGGATGTTTCTGCGGTACGCAAAAAAGGGTTGGTGAGGCGTTCCAAGCCAATGCTGGAAGGCAGCGTTATGCGCTCATCTGCGCGCAGTCTGGTCACCTCCTCAAAGCGCGCGAGCACATCCGAATTGCTCGGCTCGACGGCCTTGGCGAAGCGCAGGTTGCTCAGGGTGTATTCATGGGCGCAGTAGACCTCGGTGGCGTCAGGCAGGGCGGCGAGGCGCTCAAGCGAGTTGTGCATCTGCGCTGGCGTGCCCTCGAACAAACGGCCGCAACCGCCGGCAAACAGCGTGTCGCCACTGAACAGCACGGGTGTCGGCGTCTGTGCGGTATAAAAGGCGATGTGGCCAAGGGTGTGCCCGGGCATCGCCAGCACCTCGAAGGTCAGCCCCAGCGCGGTGACCTGGGCATTGTCCTCGAGCGCCAGGTCACGGCCTGGGATCTGCTCGCTGGCCGGGCCGCTGACCCGCGCCCCGGTGGCTCGCTTGAGCTTGGCAACGCCGCCGACATGATCGTGGTGATGGTGGGTGATGAGGATATCCTTCAGCTCCCAGCCTGGGTTGGCCTCAAGCCAGTCCAGCACCGGTTGGGCGTCACCAGGATCGACCACCGCACACTGGCGTTTGGCAGTATCCTGTAACAACCAGATGTAGTTATCAGAGAAAGCGGGTAGTGCATCGATCTGTATCATGTGCGGATCCGAATCATCTGCCGTGGGACATAAGGGCATCTTAGCCGCGATGGTGCGGCGGGAGAACCTTGGAGGGAAGACGCAATGACCGACCAAGCCTTTGCCCAGGCCGACCCTGAATGGGTCGAGCTGATCAGCCTGGCCCGCGAATGGTTTCAAGGCCCTGTTGGGCAGTTGATGCTGCGCGAAGAAGAAAAGTTGCTTGAAACTGAACTCGCGCGTTTTTTTGGTGGATATCTGGTGCATTACGGGCCAGGGGCGGAGGCGCCGCCGCATGCCAAGCAGGTGCATCGCAATGTGCGCCTCGGTGCGCCGTTGCCAGGGGTTGAAATCGTCTGCGAAGAACAGGCCTGGCCGCTCGCCGAACATGCGGCGGACGTCGTGGTGCTGCAGCACGGGCTGGACTTCAGCCTGTCGCCTCACGGCCTGCTGCGCCAGGCCGCCAGTGCGGTGCGTCCGGGTGGCCATCTGCTGATCGTCGGTATCAACCCATGGAGCAGTTGGGGCATGCGCCACCTGTTCAGCAAAGGCGCCTTGCGCAAGGCACGTTGCATCCCGCCGTCGCGGGTCGGTGACTGGCTCAACCTGCTCGGCTTTGCGCTGGAGAAACGCCGCTTCGGCTGTTATCGTCCGCCGCTTGCTTCACCGGCCTGGCAGCAGCGCCTCACCGGGTGGGAGCGGGTAGCCGGTGGCTGGCAGATGTCAGGTGGCGGCGTCTACCTGCTGATAGCGCGCAAGATGGTAGTCGGCCTGCGGCCACTGCAACCGGCCCGGCGTGAGCCGATGGGCAAACTGCTGCCGCTGCCCCTGGCCAAGGTCAATCGCGACCCGGCCAACCGCGACCATCATCCGGGTCGATAAATTACAGCGAATTAAGGCAGTACATGAGCGAAGAAAGCATCGAGATGTTTACCGACGGCGCCTGCAAGGGCAATCCGGGCCCTGGCGGCTGGGGCGTGCTGATGGTGTACAAGGGCGTCGAAAAGGAACTCTGGGGTGGCGAGCTGGAGACCACCAACAACCGCATGGAGCTGATGGCGGCCATCGAGGGCCTCAAGGCGCTCAAGCGTGAATGCGAGGTTGTGCTGACCACCGACTCGCAGTACGTCATGAAAGGTATCAACGAGTGGATGGCCAACTGGAAGAAGCGCGGCTGGAAGACCGCGGCCAAGGAGCCGGTGAAAAACGCCGACCTGTGGCGCGAGCTAGACGAGCAGGTCAACCGGCACAAGGTCACCTGGAAGTGGGTGCGCGGGCATATCGGCCATCATGGCAACGAACGCGCCGACCAGTTGGCCAACCGCGGCGTCGACGAAGTTCGCGCGCGTCACAAGTAATCCGACGCTGGGGTATACTCCCGGCTCTTTTTTGTCGTAGCAGTTGGAGCCACCGCCCGTGGAGCAGCAGAACACCCGATACGTCGTCCTCGATACCGAAACTACCGGCATGCCGGTTGGCGAGGGTCATCGGATCATCGAAATCGGTTGCGTCGAAGTGCTGGGCCGGCGCCTGACCGGGCGCCATTTCCATGTTTATCTGCAGCCTGACCGCGAGAGTGACGAGGGCGCGATTGGCGTCCACGGCATCACCGACGCATTCTTGATCGGCAAGCCGCGCTTCGCTGAAGTGGCTGACGAGTTCTTCGACTTCATTCAGGGCGCGCAGCTGGTCATCCACAACGCGGCGTTCGACGTTGGCTTCATAAACAACGAATTCGCTCTGCTTGGCCAGCATGATCGCGCCGATATCTCCAAACACTGCGGCATCCTCGATACCCTGATGCTGGCGCGTTCGCGCCACCCAGGCCAGCGCAACAGCCTCGACGCCTTGTGCAAACGCTACGGTATCGACAACTCCGGACGTGAGCTGCACGGCGCGTTGCTCGACTCGGAATTGCTGGCGGATGTCTACCTGGCCATGACCGGTGGCCAGACCAGTCTGTCGCTGGCTGGGCATGGTGCTGATGGCGAGGAGGGAAGGGACAGTGACGGCAGTGAGATTCGCCGGATCGTCGGGCGTCAGCCGCAGCCTGTGTTGATGGCTTCTGCTGAAGAGCTGGAGGCGCATGCTCAGCGTCTCGCGGCGGTGGCCAAGTCTGCCGGCGGCCCGGCGCTGTGGCAGAGCCTGAGCGAGGCCTGATCAGGCCTGCATGCGGGCCCTCCGTGGCCTGCTGGTTGCCGCAAGGCTGAATCAGGGAATGCGGATGATCTCGACGCCACTCTGGGTCAGCTCGAAGCGATCTTCACCCAGGTGCCGAACGCGATCGCCAATAGCCAGTCGATAGCTGGTAATCGGTTCACCATGGGCACTGCCGTCGTCCTGAAAGGTCGACTCCTGGAATTCGTGCACGGGGTAGATTCGGCCTTCGGCGTCACGGGCGTGAAATTGGCCGACCAGTACTGCTGCCATTTTGGGGGGAAACCTCTGAAAAATTGGAGAAATGTCTGCAGTCATAGACCAGTGAAACCGCCGGGAAGTTTTCCTGCAATGGGAAAAAAACCTCGGCGGCGAAAAACGGTCATCTATAACTACTAACTCCATCAACCAGCAGAGGTTGTAAAACGCCATGAGCCAGGTGTATTCGGTAGCAGTTGTAGTCGGCAGCTTGCGCAAGGATTCCTACAATCGCAAGGTGGCCAAGGCCCTGGGTGAGCTGGCGTCCTCCAGCCTCAGCTTGAAGATCATCGAGATCGGCGATCTGCCGCTGTACAACGAAGATGTAGAGAGTGCCGGTGCGCCGCAGCCCTGGCAGCGTTTTCGTGACGAGATCAAGCGTAGTGACGCGGTGCTGTTCGTCACACCGGAGTACAACCGCTCGCTGCCCGGTTGCTTGAAGAACGCCATTGACGTTGGCTCGCGGCCTTATGGGCAAAGTGCCTGGGGCGGCAAGCCAACGGCTGTGGTGAGCGTTTCGCCCGGTGCAGTGGGTGGCTTTGGCGCCAACCATGCGGTGCGCCAGTGCCTGGTGTTCCTCGATATGCCATGCATGCAGATGCCCGAGGCATATATCGGCGGGGCGGCGACCCTGTTCGATGATGCCGGCAAGCTCAATGACAAGACTCGGCCGTTCCTGCAGGCATTCATCGACAAGTTTGCAGCCTGGGTGAAGCTCAACCGCGCGGTATAACGCCGCTCCTACGCGGACTGGGGCATTTCGCCTTTGGCCAGGCGCTGGTTGATATCGGCAACGACCTCGGGGAGGTCGTTGATGGTGTCGACCAGGTAGTGCGGTCGCGCGCTTTCAAACAGTGCGTGAATCCGCTGCCGTTCACGCGCGAGTGTGCCCGCATCCAGCGCCTGGTACTCCTCCCAGGTCAGCCCCAAGGCATTCCCTGAGCAGACCAGCGCCACTGTCCACATACCGGCCCGGCGGCCTTCGAGAATACCTGGCACGGTGTCATCAACCTTGACGCAAGCACCGACGTCATCGATGCCCAAGGCAATCACATTGGCCAGCGCCTGCGCCGGCCAAGGGCGGCCATTGGGCGTTTCATCGGTTGCTACCACATGGTCGGCAACATAGCCGTTGCACTTGGCCAACTCGACCACCTTGTCCATGACTACCTTGGGGTAACCCGAGCACGAGCCAATCTTCAGGCCATCTGCACGTAGCCCAGTCAGCGTTTGCAGTGCGCCGGGGATCAATGCCGAGTGCACGGCGATCTTGTCGATTTGCAGTGGCATGAAGCGTTGATAAATGGCGGTCACGTCGTCATCGCTTGGCGTGCGGCCAAATACCTTGCGGTAGCGTTCGGCAATTGCCGGCTGATCGCACAAGGTGCGGATATGGTCCCACTTGCCCATGCCCATCGGCCCGCGGGCCTCTTCAATGGACACTTCGACGTCGAACTCGGCGAACGCCTCGACAAAGATCTGCGTGGGCGCGAACGAGCCGAAGTCGACCACGGTGCCCGCCCAGTCAAGAATGGCGGCTTGCAGGCGGGTTGGGTTGGTGTAGTTCATGTCACAGAGCCTCGCTCAAGAGTTGACTGCTGGTGTGCACCTGCATTTCCCGCAGCACCTGGGCCACGGCATCGACTGCTGCCTGCATGCCCTGCGCACCGACGGCACCGATGCAGCCAACGCGGAAGGTTTCGACCTGGGTCAGCTTGCCCGGGTAGAGGATGAAGCCTTTGGCCTTGACCCGTTCGTAGAAGTCCTGAAACCGGTAGCGTGGATCATCCGGTGCATGGAAGGTGACGATGATCGGCGCCTGAATGGCAGCCGGGAGGAAGCTGCGCAGGCCGATCGCCGCCATACCGTCGAGCAACGTCCGGCAGTTGTCGGCGTAGCGCTGGTGTCTGGCCTGCAGGCCGCCTTCTTCGGTGTATTGCTTGAGTGCCTCGTGCAGGGCGGCGACCACGTGGGTAGGCGGGGTAAAACGCCACTGGCCGGTCTTGGCCATGTAGGCATGCTGGTCGTACAGGTCCATGGCCAGCGATTGGCAGTTACCCTCGGCGGCTGCCAAGGCGGTTTTTTCCGCGAACACGAAGCCCATCCCGGGGACGCCCTCAAGGCATTTGCCGGAAGCGGCGATCAGCGCTTCGAACGGCACTTCTCGAGCGTCGATCGGCAATGCGCCAAACGAGCTCATCGCATCGATGATCAGGTGTTTGCCATGGCTATGCACTACATCGGCGATGGCTTTGAGCGGGTTGAGGATGCCGGTGCTGGTCTCGCAGTGGATCAGCGCCACGTGGGTAAGTTCGGCATCTGCTGCCAGCAGCCGTTCGACATCGGCGGCGGTAGTGGGCTGGTCCTCGGCGGTTTCGAAGGTGCTGTAACGACGGCCAAGCACTTTGCAGATTTTGGCCAGGCGCTGACCGTAGGCGCCGTTGATCAGCACCAGCACCTTGCCGTCGCGCGGTACCAGTGTGCCGATGGCCGCTTCTACGGCGAAGGTGCCGCTGCCTTGCAACGGTACGCAGTGATGGCTGGCGCTGGCATCGAGAATGGCTAACAACTGTTCGCAGACGCTGGCGGTAAGTTGGTTGAAATCACGGTCCCAGGAACCCCAGTCCACCAGCATCGCTTGGCGGGTGCGCAGAGAGGTAGTGAGGGGGCCTGGGGTCAGCAGAATCGGGGCATTGCTCATTGCGTGAATCCTCGCAAGCGGTGGGCTGAGACTGCGAGGTCAAGGTTGCAATTGGGCGTGCTATCAATCAAATTGTTTGTTGTTATGCCAGCCATAAGTCAGGCCGATAGCTATGAACCTGTTCCAGTTACGTGCGTTTGATGCTGTTGCCCGTGAAGGCAGCTTTACCCGCGCCGCAGCACGTCTGTTCATCAGTCAGCCGGCGGTGACCGGGCACGTCAAGGCGCTGGAGGAGCACTACCAGATCACCTTGCTGCGGCGTACCGCCCGACGGGTGGAACTGACTGAAGAAGGCACGCGGCTGGCGGCCATTACCCGCGCGATGTTCGGCCTGGCCGAAGAGGCGCAGACTATGCTTGAGGCCAACCGCCAGTTGTTGACCGGGCGCCTGGAGGTGGCCGCCGATGGGCCGCACCGGGTCATGCCAATGCTTGCCCAGTTACGCGCTCGTTATCCCGGTATCACCGTCAACCTGCGCTTGGGCAACGCTCAGGAAACGTTGGCGGCGCTACTTAGCGAACATGCCGATGTCGCAGTGCTGACCGAAGTTGAGCCGCGCAAGGGGCTCTATCTGCGTAGCCTTGGCCAGTCGCAACTATGCGCATTGCTGCCGGTTGCGCACCGATGGGCGGCAGCTGCAGCTGCGCAGGCGCTGCCGCTGGAGGCTCTGGACAAACAGATCATGGTGTTGCGCGAGCCTACTTCAATTACCCGCCGCACGTTTGACCGCGCCTGCGCTCAGGCGGGGCTGCAGCCGCGGGTGCTGCTTGAGCTGGACAGCCGCGAGGCGGTAACCGAGGCAGTTGCGGCGCAACTGGGTATTGGCATCGTCTCGTCGATGGAAGTCGCGCATGATCCGCGGGTGGTGGCTCGGCCGCTGGCCGGCGACGGGTTGCTTAATCAACACATGCTGGGTTGCCTCGAGCGGCGTCGTGAGTTGCGCTTGATCCAGGCCTTTATCGAACTTGCCGTTGCCCCCTGAGAGACCGGCAGGGTCAGTCAGTTACAGCTCAGAGTGGCAATCGACGGTTTTTTCTACTGCCGGTCTAAGACGCCAGCAGCCTGTTACGGACAGACAATGAGCGAGAAAGACACTATTTCCATGCAGCTGGTGCGCGAAGCGTTGCTGCAGACAAGCACAGACAAGATCGCCGACCATGCGTTGCTGGCGCGCGCGGGCATCGATGCCAAGCAATTGGGGCAAGCCGAGGCGCGGGTGCCTGCTCAGGCCTATGCACGTCTGTGGCGGCTGTTGGCACGTCGTTGCAATGATGAGTTTTTCGCGATGGATGCGCGTGGGCTGCGCCGTGGCAGTCTCGCTTTTGTCTGCCGAGCGAGCATGTTGCAGCCCACTGTCGGAGCGGGCCTGCACACCGTTCTGGATTTTCTTGCACTGATGCTTGAAGACTTGCGGCCGGCATTGGCTGGCGAGCACGGGTTGGCGGAGATCGTGATCCAGGAGCCGCTGCAGGCGCCTCGTCGCGCTTTTACCTATTTCACCTTGTGGATGATAGTGCATGGCGTAGCGTGCTGGCTGGCCGGGCGCCGTATCCCGATCCTGGCCATAGATTTGCGCTGCAGCGAACCGCCGTTCTGCGACGACTACCGCGTCATGTTCTCGCAGAGCCTGCACTTCGACCGACCGCGCACACGTATGGTGATTTCCAGTGAGTGCCTGCAATGGCCGGTCAAGCGCAGCGCGGATGACCTGCAACGTTTTCTTGGTGAAGCGCCCGGCAATATTCTGGTCAGGTATCGCGATCCGGACAGCCTGGCGCGGCGCATCCGCAGTGACCTGTTGCGGCTGCCGCCAGCTGACTGGCTGGATGCCGACAGCCTGGCGCGGCAACTGCATCTGTCCGCTTCGACCTTGCGTCGGCGTCTGGCGGAAGAAGGACAGACATACCAAGGCTTGAAGGACAGTGCGCGGCGCGAGCTGGCAACAGCCTGGCTGACCGATCCGGGCGTCGCGCTGGATGAAGTCGCCGAACGCTTGGGCTTTGCTGATTCCAGCTCTTTTTATAAAGCGTTTCGCAAATGGTTTGGCTGCAATCCGGGACATTACCGGACGCTGATCCTAGGCCGCCACTCCAGTCCCTGATTTCCCCTGCAATTTCGAGGCGCCACGCCCCATGGTTGCTGGATTCCGACTTCAGGATCCAGTCCCAGGCCGCATGCCATCCTCCCTGCAAAAATCGAACAAGCGACTGATCAGTTCATCGGGACTATCCTTGCGGACTGGCTGAGGCGGGCTTCTGCCACGCACCTCTGTGCCCTGCGCGATGCCTATGGCGAGCACATGCACAGCCAGACGCAGATGGCGGCTTTGCTTGCCCGGGTTTACCGTTGCACGATTTTGCCAGTCTCAGGCTCGAGCGTGCTCTGGCAATCCAGATGGAGTTGGCAGTGGACCTGAACCAGGCGTGTTGGCAGGTAGTGCGCCGTCATTTCACCCCTCAATCCTGGCAGCTTGCCGAGCGACGGACCTTATCTGGTCAGCGAACCCGCCCTGCAAAGGTTACTGCAGAACTTCGCGAGAGATGAGTCGTTTTACGAGGGCACTGGTCTGGTCTATCCGGCCGTGCAGGCCACTGGGGCAGGCGTGTAGGTTGTGAGCAGAGACCACGCACGTATCGTCGAGGTTTGCCGTCAGGTAGATGTAGGCAAAGCCTACCAGACTCATCTGGATGAGGTACTGGACGCACGCGCTGCGTCAGCCCTGGCAGAGGATGCGCGTTGTGCATTTGATCTGGCGACCCAGCTTGTGCGGGCGAAGCACCTGCTGCCAGAGGCTGAAGCTAGCCTGAGTCAGCGGGACTTCTGGCAAGCCTACCTGCGGGAGCGCCATGAAACCACGTTCGATGCGCTCATCGCCGAATATGCAGCGCAAGGCGAGCAACTGGATCAGGAGCGTGAGCAACTGACCAGCCAGGACTACACCCAGCGCTGGCAGGATTTGCTTGATGCCCGTGAAGCTGCACTGCAGGCCTTGAGCCTTGAACTGACCCGTGAAGCGCTGGAGCAGGACGCGACGCGCCTGAGCAGTACCTCGCCGGCTCAGGAGTGACCGTTCAGACCAGTCAACCGAGTTGACGCTTTTGGCCATTGCCGGCTGGGCATAGCGGCGCGAACATCGTCGGACCGCACATCAACAATAACCAAGCAGTCCGACGATGCGCATTGCCTGCCCGGTCCATACCGGGCTTCTTGCGGTCGAACCAGCAAGGAACCTACCCATGCATGTACAAGGCAAATATTTCATTGTTACCGGTGCAGCCTCCGGGCTCGGCGCTGCCACCGCGCAGTCGCTGGTCCAGGCTGGCGCTCGAGTAATGTTGGTCGACCTCAATGCCGAGGCGGTTTCGGCCAAGGCCAGTGAGCTCGGCGACAATGCCCGCTTCACGGTTGCTGATATCTGTGATGAGCAGGCCGCCCAGGCTGCAGTCGCTGCGGCAGTCGCTGCCTTTGGCAGCCTGCACGGGCTGATCAACTGCGCCGGTATCGTCGGCGCTGAAAAAATCCTCGGCAAGCAAGGGCCGCATGGCCTGGCCAGTTTTGCCAAGGTCATCAACGTCAATCTGCTCGGCAGCTTCAATATGCTGCGCCTGGCCGCTGGGGCTATTGCCGATACCGCGGCGGATGCAGATGGCGAGCGCGGTGTGATCATCAATACCGCGTCGGTGGCTGCCTATGATGGGCAAATCGGCCAGGCCGCCTACGCCGCATCCAAGGGGGCGGTTGCCAGCCTGACGCTGCCGGCAGCACGCGAACTGGCACGTTTTGGTATCCGCGTGATGACCATTGCCCCAGGCATCTTTGAAACGCCGATGATGGCCGGCATGACTCAGGAGGTGCGCGACTCGCTGGCCGCCGGCGTGCCGTTCCCACCGCGCCTCGGTCGCCCCCAAGAGTACGCCGCGTTGGCCCTGCACATCATTGAAAACAGCATGCTCAACGGTGAGGTGATCCGCCTCGACGGCGCCCTGCGCATGGCTGCCCGCTAAGGAGAAGCACAGATGACCCTCGCCAACGATCCAATTGTCATTGTGAGTGCCGTGCGCACGCCCATGGGCGGCTTGCAGGGCGATCTGAAGAGCCTGACTGCACCGCAGCTGGGCGCCGCGGCAATTCGTGCCGCCGTCGAGCGAGCCGGTGTCGAGCCGGCCAGTGTCGACCAGTTGTTGTTTGGTTGCGTACTGCCAGCCGGTTTGGGTCAGGCCCCGGCGCGGCAGGCCGCCTTGGGTGCAGGGCTGGATAAAAGTACCACCTGCACCACGCTGAACAAGATGTGTGGCTCAGGGATGCAGGCCACCATCATGGCCCACGATCTGCTGCTGGCCGGCAGCGCTGATGTGGTGGTGGCTGGCGGCATGGAAAGCATGAGCAATGCACCGTACCTGCTGGACAAGGCCCGCAGTGGCTACCGCATGGGCCATGGTCGGATGCTCGACCACATGTTCCTCGACGGCCTCGAAGATGCCTACGACAAAGGCCGCCTGATGGGCACCTTCGCCGAAGACTGTGCCCAGGCCGGTGGCTTTAGCCGCGAGGCCCAGGATGCCTTCGCCATCGCCTCGCTGACCCGCGCGCAAACAGCGATCAAAGAGGGCCGTTTCGCTGCTGAAATCGTTGCCGTTGAAGTGACCGAAGGCAAGCAGACGCGGCTGATCAGCGACGACGAACAGCCGCCCAAGGCGCGTCTGGACAAGATCCCGCAGTTGCGCCCGGCATTTCGCGAGGGCGGCAGCGTGACCGCAGCCAACTCAAGCTCGATCTCCGATGGCGCGGCGGCACTGGTGCTGATGCGTCGCTCGCAGGCAGAGCAACGCGGCCTCACCCCGCTGGCGCTAATCCACGGCCATGCAGCGTTCGCCGATGCACCGGCACTGTTCCCCACTGCCCCCATCGGTGCCATCGACAAGTTGCTCAAGCGCACCGGCTGGAGCTTGGCCGAAGTGGATCTGTTCGAGATCAACGAGGCCTTCGCCGTGGTCACTCTGGCAGCCATGCAGCAACTCGATCTGCCCCATGACAAGGTCAATGTCCACGGCGGCGCCTGCGCGCTCGGCCACCCGATCGGTGCCTCTGGCGCGCGGATTCTGGTGACCCTGCTATCGGCTCTGCGCCAGAACAACCTGCGCCGTGGTGTGGCGGCGATCTGCATTGGCGGTGGCGAAGCGACTGCGATGGCCGTTGAATGTCTGTACTGAGGTGAACCATGCTGGTAACTGACGAGCAACAACAAATTGCCGATGCGGTACGAGATTTCGCCCAGGAGCGGCTCAAACCGTTTGCCGAACAGTGGGACAAGGAGCACCGCTTCCCCCGTGAGGCGATTGCCGAGATGGCCGAGCTTGGTCTGTTCGGCATGCTGGTGCCCGAGCAATGGGGCGGCAGCGATACCGGCTACGTCGCCTACGCCATGGCGCTGGAAGAAATCGCCGCCGGCGATGGCGCCTGCTCGACGATCATGAGCGTGCACAACTCGGTGGGCTGCGTGCCAATCCTGAAGTTCGGCAGCGAGCAACAGAAGCAGCAGTTTTTGCAACCGCTGGCCAGCGGCGCCATGCTGGGCGCTTTTGCCCTGACCGAACCGCAGGCCGGCTCTGACGCCAGTAGCCTGAAAACCAGAGCACGGCTGGATGGCGACCACTATGTACTCAACGGCAGCAAGCAGTTCATTACCTCCGGCCAGAATGCCGGGGTGGTGATCGTGTTTGCTGTCACCGACCCGGCTGCCGGCAAGCGTGGTATCAGTGCGTTCATCGTGCCTACCGATGCGCCTGGATACCAAGTTACTCGGGTCGAGGAAAAGCTCGGTCAGCATGCCTCCGACACTTGCCAGATCGTCTTCGACGATGTGCGCATACCGCTGGCCAATCGTCTGGGCGAGGAGGGTCAGGGCTACAAGATTGCCCTGGCCAACCTCGAAGGCGGGCGCATCGGTATTGCCTCGCAAGCGGTCGGCATGGCTCGCGCGGCTTTCGAGGTAGCGCGTGACTACGCCCGCGAGCGGCAAAGCTTCGGCAAGCCACTGATCGAGCACCAGGCCGTGGCGTTTCGCCTGGCCGACATGGCCACCCGCGTCGCCGTCGCCCGGCAGATGGTGCTGCACGCCGCAGCGTTGCGCGACGCCGGCCGGCCGGCGTTGCAGGAGGCGTCGATGGCCAAGCTGTTCGCCTCGGAAATGGCCGAAAAGGTCTGCTCGGATGCCTTGCAGACGCTCGGCGGTTATGGCTATCTGAGCGACTTCCCGCTGGAGCGGATCTACCGCGACGTGCGTGTCTGCCAGATTTACGAAGGCACCAGCGACATTCAGCGCATGGTCATTGCGCGCAACCTTTGAAGGAGCAACCTGCATGGCATTCGAAACCATACTGCTGGACATCCACGGCAAGGTCGGCCTGATCACCCTTAACCGGCCGCAGGCGCTGAACGCCCTTAACGCGCAGATCATCGCCGAGATCAACCAGGCGCTGGACCAGCTGGAGCAAGACCCACAGATCGGCTGCGTGGTCCTCACCGGTTCAGCCAAGGCCTTTGCTGCCGGTGCCGACATCAAGGAAATGGCCGAGCTCAGCTACCCGCAGATCTACCTTGACGATCTGTTCAGCGAGTCCGATCGGATCGCCAACCGGCGCAAGCCGATCATCGCCGCGGTGTCTGGTTTTGCTCTGGGCGGTGGCTGTGAGCTGGCGATGATGTGCGACTTCATTCTCGCCGCCGACAACGCCAAGTTCGGTCAGCCAGAAGTCAACCTCGGCGTGTTGCCGGGCATGGGTGGCACCCAACGCCTGACCCGCGCCGTGGGCAAGGCTAAAGCCATGGAACTGTGTCTGAGCGGTCGCTTGATGGGCGCCGAGGAAGCCGAACGCGCAGGGCTGGTGGCACGCGTCATCCCTCAGGCCGAGTTGCTTGAAGAAGCCTTGAAGGTGGCGGCAAGCATCGCCGCCAAGTCGATCCCGATCAGCATGATGGTCAAGGAGAGCGTCAACCGTGCCTTTGAAGTCACCCTCAGCGAAGGTGTGCGCTTCGAGCGTCGGGTATTCCATGCAGCCTTTGCGACTCACGACCAGAAAGAAGGCATGGCGGCGTTTATCGGCAAGCGCGAGGCGCAGTTCAAGGACGCCTGAAAACGGCGCGCGGTCGCAGGCACGGCGCATGCCTGCAACCGCTCCCACTCAGTACCAAGGATCCGCCGCCGACCTGCGACCAAGGAAGCACAGCGTTTGGCCCTTCGCATCATTCAAGCAGGCCTTCGCACTGCCTAGTATCGGCTCATTGCCTGTCGCGCCGACGGGCCATGGACAGTCGAGGCTTTCATGATTTACGCCGCTCCCGGCACCGCCGGAGCCCTGGTGCAGTTCAAGCTGCGCTACGGCAACTACATCAACGGTCAGTTCGTGCCGCCGATCAAGGGCGAGTACTTCACCAACACCTCGCCAGTCAATGGCCAGCCGATTGCCGAATTCCCGCGCTCAGGCGTCGAGGACATCGACGCTGCACTGGATGCAGCGCACGCAGTGGCCGAGTCTTGGGGGCATACGTCGGTACAGGACCGTGCATTGATTCTGCTGAAGATCGCCGACCGCATCGAAGCGCACCTCGAACAGCTGGCGATCACCGAGAGCTGGGACAACGGCAAGCCAATCCGCGAAACGCTCAACGCCGATGTGCCGTTGGCCGCCGACCATTTCCGCTACTTCGCCGGGTGCATCCGAGCTCAGGAAGGCGGCGCGGCCGAGATCAACCAGAACACCGTGGCCTACCACCTGCATGAGCCGTTGGGGGTGGTCGGGCAGATCATTCCGTGGAACTTCCCGCTGCTGATGGCCGCCTGGAAACTCGCCCCGGCGCTGGCTGCCGGTAACTGCGTAATCCTCAAGCCTGCCGAGCAGACGCCTCAATCGATCACTTTGCTTGCAGAGCTGGTAGGCGATCTGCTGCCCGCCGGTGTGCTCAATATCGTCCACGGCTATGGCCGCGAAGCGGGCGAGGCGCTGGCCACCAGCAAACGCATCGCCAAGATCGCCTTTACCGGTTCCACCCCGGTGGGCTCGCACATCATGAAGTGCGCTGCCGAGAACATCATTCCGTCCACTGTGGAACTGGGTGGCAAGTCGCCGAACATCTTCTTCGAAGATATTCTCCAGGCCGAACCGGCCTTTATCGAAAAAGCCGCCGAAGGGCTGGTGCTGGCGTTCTTCAACCAGGGCGAAGTGTGCACCTGCCCATCGCGGGCGCTGGTGCAGGAATCGATCTATCCGCAGTTCATGCAGGTAGTGCTGGAGAAGATCCGCAAGATCAAGCGTGGCAACCCGCTCGACACCGAGACCATGGTCGGCGCGCAGGCTTCGCAGCAACAGTTTGACCGGATTCTTACCTACCTCGAAGTTGCCGAGCAGGAAGGCGCCGAGCTGCTCACCGGCGGTCAGGTCGAGCGGCTTGAAGGTGATCTGGCTGGCGGTTACTACCTGCAGCCGACCCTGCTCAAGGGCCACAACGGCATGCGCGTGTTCCAGGAGGAAATCTTCGGCCCGGTAGTCAGCGTGACCACCTTCAAGGATGAGGCCGAGGCTCTGGCAATTGCCAACGATACCGAGTTCGGCCTGGGCGCCGGGGTCTGGACGCGTGATATCAACCGCGCCTATCGCATGGGCCGCGGGATCAAGGCTGGGCGAGTCTGGACCAACTGCTACCACCTGTATCCAGCGCATGCGGCGTTCGGTGGCTACAAGAAGTCTGGCGTGGGCCGCGAAACGCACAAGATGATGCTCGACCACTATCAGCAGACCAAGAACCTGCTGGTCAGCTACGACATCAACCCGCTCGGGTTCTTCTGAGCCTGCGGTAACAACCGGTTCTAAAGTAGCAATGGCATTACACCGGAAACGGTGTATCAATAGACGCACCGCAATCCTGTGGTGCCAGAAGAGGATGAACCCATGTGGAAAAAGCCCGCGTTCACTGATCTGCGTATTGGTTTTGAAGTCACGATGTATTTCGCCAACCGCTGAATCTTCTGGGGCCGCTACGCGGCCCTTTCCGCGATAGCAGGCCGCTGGGAGGGCGCGCCGATCCGATTGCAAACCCTTCAGGATGCTTTAGGCTGAGCTTCACCTTCAAAAAGAACAATAGGCGTTGCATGAGCGCGAATCCGAGCCAGTTGCGCAAGTTCGTTTCCCCGGAAATCATTTTTGGTGCCGGCTGCAGGCATCACGTTGCCAACTATGCGCGGACCTTCGGCGCGCGCAAGGTACTGCTGGTCAGTGACCCCGGCGTGCTGGCTGCCGGCTGGGTCGCCGACGTCGAGGCCAGTCTTCAGGGGCAGGGTATCGACTACTGCCTGCTTACCGATGTCTCGCCCAATCCTCGCGTTGAAGAAGTCATGGCCGGCGCCGAGCGCTACCGCAGCGAACAGTGCGACGTGATCGTCGCCGTCGGTGGCGGCAGCCCTATGGACTGCGCCAAGGGCATCGGCATCGTCGTCGCCCATGGCCGGCATATCCTCGAATTCGAAGGGGTCGACACCATTCGCGTGCCGAGCCCGCCGCTTATTTTGATCCCTACAACAGCAGGCACCTCAGCGGATGTGTCGCAGTTCGTGATCATTTCCAACCAGCAGCAACGGATGAAGTTTTCCATCGTCAGCAAGGCCGTGGTGCCAGACGTGTCGTTGATCGATCCGGAAACAACCCTGAGCATGGACCCGTTTTTATCCGCCTGCACCGGCATTGACGCCTTGGTGCATGCCATCGAGGCGTTCGTGTCGACCGGCCATGGCCCGCTGACCGACCCACATGCGCTGGAGGCGATGCGCCTGATCAACGGCAATCTGGTACAGATGATCGCCAGCCCCAACGATATTGTCCTGCGCGAAAAGGTCATGCTCGGCAGCATGCAGGCGGGGCTGGCGTTTTCCAATGCCATTCTTGGCGCCGTGCACGCCATGTCGCACAGCCTTGGCGGGTTTCTCGACCTGCCCCATGGGTTATGCAATGCGGTGCTGGTCGAGCATGTGGTGGCGTTCAATTACAGTGCGGCGCCAGAGCGCTTCAAAATGATTGCGCAGACGCTGGGAATTGATTGTCGTGGGCTCAATCATGAGCAGGTGCGCAAGCGTCTGGTCGATCACCTGATCGCGTTGAAGCATGCGGTGGGGTTTCACGAAACTCTTGGCCTGCATGGCGTCGGCAGCAGCGATATCCCGTTCCTGTCGCGCCATGCGATGGGCGATCCTTGCATTCTGACCAACCCGCGCAGCTCGAGCCTGCGAGATGTCGAGGTGGTCTATGGCGAGGCCCTCTGAGCCAGGCGCCGATGCCCTGGCCGGATTATTGGGGTTGTCCAACCACACGGTGCGCAAGAGCCACTACCCTGAGCTGGCGGTGCGCCTGGAAGAGCTCGAGGCGGAGCGCAATCGCTACACCTGGCTGTTCGAGCACGCCGTGCACGGCATCTTTCAGGCCAGCCTGGAAGACGGCATGCGCGCAGCCAATCCGGCGCTGGCGCGCATGCTCGGCTACGACCACGCGCAGGCGTTGCTGTTCTCGCGCAGCGATCTGGCCAGCTTGCTGTTCGATCGGGGCACCGATGAGTTGGCCGAGATCGTCGCCACCCTCCAGCGCGAGCGCGCTTTGCTGGCCTATGAGACCCGCCTGCGCCGCCGTGATGGCAGCAGCGTCGATGTACTCATGAACCTGCTGTCGCGTCCGGACGAACCCGGCGTGGTCGAAGGTTTCGTGGCGGATATCACCGAGCGCAAGCAGGCTCAGGCACGCCTGCAGCAGCTCAATGACCAGCTTGAACAGCGGGTTGCCGAGCGCACCAATGAGCTGATCGAGGCGCGCGACGCCGCGCAGGCTGCCAACCTGAGCAAGGACAAGTACCTTGCTGCGGCCAGCCACGATTTGCTGCAGCCGTTGAATGCCGCCAGGTTGTTGATTTCGACCTTGCGCGAACGCGACCTGGCCGCAGCCGAAGGCCTGCTGGTCGAGCGTGCGCACCAGGCACTGGAAGGCGCTGAAGACTTGCTCAGCGACCTGCTGGATATCTCCCGCCTGGATCACGCGACCATCCAGCCCGATTTCGACTGTTATCGACTTGATGATCTGCTGTTACCGCTGGAGTCGGAGTTTCAGCCGGTTGCCGAGGCTGCCGGGCTGTCGCTGCGGGTGCGTGGTGGTCCGCCGGTGATACGCACCGATTTGCGCCTGCTGACGCGGATACTGCGCAACTTTCTCAGCAATGCCTGCCGTTACACCGAGCAGGGGCGGGTGCTGCTGGGCTGGCGGCGGCGCGGTGACAAGCTGAGCATCGAAGTCTGGGACAGCGGCCGTGGCATCGCCGCCGAGCGCTTGCAGTCAATCTTTCTCGAATTCAACCAGCTGGATGTCGGCCGGGCTGCCGACCGCAAAGGTGTCGGGCTGGGGCTGGCAATCGTCGAGCGGATCGCACGTATCCTTGAGTGCAAGATCGGCGTACGTTCCTGGCCGGACCGCGGTTCGGTGTTCAGCATTGAGGTGCCTATCTCCAGTCAGGAGCCGGCGCCAGCGAGCCTGCCGATTACGCAGGCTAGTGTCGGCGACCCTTTGCCTGGGCGGCGCCTGCTGGTGCTGGACAACGAGCTGAGTATCCGCCAGAGCATGGCGGCACTGCTCGGCCAGTGGGGCTGCGAGGTGTTGACCGCAGGGGATCTGCATGAATCGCTGCAAGTCCTGCAGGGGCGGCCACCGGAACTGGTGCTGGCGGATTTTCACCTTGATCAAGGCCTGACGGGTTGCCATGTTGTTCGCGACCTCAGGGCGCACTTTGCCTGCACGATTCCGGCGGTGATGATTACGGCTGATCGCAGCGAGCAGAGCCGGAGGGCCATGCAGCGGCTGAAGGCACCGCTGCTGAACAAACCGGTCAAGCCAGGCAAGCTGCGCGCTGTGCTCAGCCAATTGCTGGCACAGTGACTGTGGCTGGAGCAGGGGATACTAGTGCACCTTGTACATCATTTCAGACAATTGCCCGGTAATCCCTGTTGCCCGTTGCGCCTTGGCGCCTTAGACTGCCGCCCCCTGTAAAAGAGTGCCGGTTGGCGCTTGAAGAATTCTGTTGCGCAGGCACTGGCCTGAGCGACACCCGAATCGCCCAATGCACATTTTTTCATAGAGAAATCGATGACCAAGGAACAGTTGCTGGCCATGTCGGCCGATGACTACATGAACGCTGCTCAGCTGGAGTTCTTCACCCAGCTGCTGCAAGCGATGAAGGTAGAAACCCACGAGCGCATCGAACAGAGCCGCATCACCATCGAGAGCCTGGATACCCCTTCGGATCCTGCCGACGTGGCGTCGGTCGAGGAAGAGCGTCACTGGCTGGTCAACGGTATCGAGCGCGATCAGCGCCTGCTGCCGCAGCTGGAGATGGCCCTCGGTCGTATTGGCGACGGTGATTTTGGCTGGTGCGAAGACAGCGGCGAGGCGATTGGCCTGCAGCGTCTGCTGATCAGCCCGACCACCAAGTACTGCATCGAAGCGCAAGAGCGCCACGAACAGATCGGTCGCCACCAGCGCCAGATCTGATCGATCGCAGCATGCATGGCCCCACGGAGCGATCCCTGGGGCTTTTTGCATTTGTTCGGCGCTACTTTGGTTGCGGGGCGCCTTGATGGTTGCTCTGCATCAAGTCTGTGCTCGTTAAGCCGAAGGAAGTATAGATAGTGGCGTTATAGTGGCGTTTAATGGGGAGCAATAATGCCCTAGCGGATGGACCCTCAACATGATGCGTGACGGATCTGTGCCCACCTGTGACATGCTGCAACCCGCAAAACGCCCGGTACTGCCAGGAATTGCCGTGTTGCAGGGGGCAGCGCTGGCTGCCGTGCTGGCCGCCATGGCGTTTGCTCAGTTGGCGTTCTATCTGGCCCTGCCGCTGGCATTGTTGGTGCTCTGGTTACCGGGCTGGCGCCGCAAGGCAACCCAGCGAGGAAACGTCGAGCCGTCTTCACCGGCGCACAATGAGCTGACCCAAACCCTGGCGCGCAGCACCAGCCGTAACGCCTTGTCTGCCGCCTCCATGGCTTTTTCGGTACAACAGTTGGCCACTCGGTTGCAGTCACAGCTGGGCGCCGCCGATCAGATCGTTGACAGTGCACAGATCATGATCGGTACCGAGAAAGCCACATCTCAGCTCAGCCAGCAGGCGTTGCAGGCGGCCCGTTCAGCACATTCCAGCAGCGCGGCAGGGCAGCAGGTACTGGCCGAGTCGATCCAGCGCATGCACCAGTTAAGCGCCCGGGCCACGGCCAGCCGCGAGTTGATCGAAGCCCTGCACCAGCGCAGCGAAGATATCGCTCGGGTCACCTTGGTGATCCAGGCCATCGCCAGCCAGACCAACCTGCTCGCGCTCAACGCGGCGATCGAGGCGGCCAGGGCAGGCGAGCACGGGCGTGGTTTTGCAGTGGTTGCCGATGAAGTGCGCGGCCTGGCCGGGCGAACCGCAGCCGCTACCGGCGAAGTGGGCGCGATGGTCGCCGATATTCAGGCCCGCACCGCTGAGGTGGTCGAGCAGATTCGTAGTCTGGCCGGGGATTTGAGTGCTGACCTGGTTCAGGTCGAGCAAACAGGCGAGCAATTGACCTTGATCGCCAAGCTGGCGGCCTCTGTGGAGATGCAGGTTGACGAGATCGCCGAGGGCACCCAGATCAACCAGCAACAACTGGATAACCTGTTCCAGGCGGTTGGGCAGGTGCGCACTGATCTGGAACTCAGCGATGGGCAAACGCGAAGTCTTGCCCAGGCAGCGGTGCATATGGAACGACAAGCGGAGGCGCTTAGCGAGCGGCTGGCCGAAGTTGGCCTGGATGACTATCACCAGCGCATTTTTGCGCTTGCCGAGCAGGGCGCGCGGAGTATCGCTGCCCGCTTTGAGCAGGATATCGAGCAAGGTCTGATTAGCGAAGAGGCGCTGTTCGATCGGCGCTACCAACCCATCCCAAGCATGCAGCCGCCGCGCTTCACCACCCGCTTTGACCAGTACACCGATGCGGTGCTGCCGCAATTGCAGGAGCCGCTGCTGGCCCAGCATGAGGGGCTGGTCTACGTGATTGCCTGCACTGGCGAGGGCTATGTGCCGACGCACAACGCGGCGTTCAACCTGCCCTTGACCGGCGACCCGCTGCATGACACCGCGCACAACCGCAGCAAGCGCAAGTTCGACGACCGCACCGGTATCCGCTGTGGCAACCATCAGCAGCGGTTGCTGTTGCAAACCTACAGCCGCGATACCGGTGAACTCATGCATGACCTGTCGGTGCCGCTGTTCATCAACGGTAGACACTGGGGCGGCCTGCGTCTGGGCTACAAGCCCGAGCCTGATCTGAACTGAACTGAACGGAGTTTATTGCCGCTGATGCAATACAGATGTACCAGGGCCGCGCTGTTTGTAGTTTCGGTTGATGCGTATCATGGCTACATCGTTAGGTTGCTAATTAAATTCCGGAGGGGATGATGAATAGCCAGATCGATGTCGCAGTGATGATCGGCTCCGGTGTGCCGGCAGCATTGCAGGCGCGTGGCCTGCGGGTCTGCTGGGTCGTGCTGGTAAATGGCGAACGTCGTGGTACCGCGTTTGCCAGTCGCCGTGAGGCGCTGGAATGTCGAGCTGCCTGGCAGGCCCAGCTCGGCCGAACACAGGCAGCCTGAAAGCCTTTTCAGCTCTCCAGAAAGCGCGCCAGTTCACACGCATCGCTGTGCCGGCGCCGAAAACCTCTTACCCGGCCGGTAGCGCTGTCGGTTACGTGAAAAAAGGCGATGCCGGCAGCCACGACCCGAAATCTGGGTCGGTCTGCAGCGCTGGTCAGGCAATAAATGTCGCTTGGGCCTCGACGGATTTCAGTATTTTCGTGCATATTTCTCCCGTGTAACGCGCAGAGGGTTGCCTTGGGCCGTCAGGCCTGGGACCTGTCGCTATCTATTGCATGTCTACCGGCAGTGTTGAAGTCAGCATTTACGCCTGCGTTGTGGGAAAATTGCCGAAATGTGATGTGCGGATCTGGCTGGCACAGCGGGCTTAAAAATCCTGCCTGCTGCGTAGTCGTTATGTACGGGCCGCTCGTGCTCTATTTCATTAGTCTTTCAGCAGCGATCTGAAATGGCTGCGCCGCCGATCAATTCGGGTGTGGCGCTTGTAACCCTGTTTGAGGATTTGAGATTGGCAGTCAGTACTCTTGATACCCATGCGTTATTTGCATTGGGCGACTTGCGTGGCAAGTTGGCCCAGTTGTTTCACGGGCGTTTCGTTTATGTCACCGAGCAAAGCCCCGACGGTTTGTACATGGCCGAAATCGACACCGACAGCTCATTGGTGGTGGATGACAAACAGCGGCTTGAGTTGAAGGTAGGCGATCACTTCCGCGCCGCAGTTCTGCCCAGTCGCGAAGGTGGCAAGCTGGAGCTGCGTTTTCGCGAGATCAAGCTGAATATCTACGGCGGCGACTATGCCTTCGTCAAGGTGGCGGAAGGTGAGGGCATCGTGTTTCGTAACGGCCAGGGCGTGATGTTGGTCTTTGCCGCCCAGCAACAAGTGCAGGAAGGCCTGGGCAAGCTGCTCAAGGCTGTGACCGGCAAGGTCGCCAAGTGGCGCAAGGGCGAGCTGACCACATTCAAGGCCAGTGAGTGAGTGACGATAGCTTGTCTGCCCAGGGACGGGCGGAGTTTCACCGCCAGTTCGAATCACAGGCGCAGGCGCATGCCGAGCGGCTGCTGGCCCAGCGCGCAGTGATGGGCAGCGCCTGGCTGAGTTGGGTTGCCGGCCAGTTGTATGAGATTACGCCCGCGCCCTTGGCTGCAATGGTCCGGCGCGAACTGCAGCGCTTGAATCGCTAAGCCCAGGCTGGCTTGGCGGGTATCTCAATTGCCCTGGTTATTGCCGCCGCTGATTTCAGCAGGTACGTCTTCGCCTGCCGCACGTTTACGAAACAGCGCTGCGCGGGCCAGTAGCAAGGTGGTAACCGGCACGGTTATCGACAGCAGAATCGGGATCAGCCAGGCATGCACGATTGGCCCCTGCTTCAACCATGAAAAATACAGGATCGATGCCAGGCTCACGCACCAGGCGCCGATAGTTGAAGCCAGTGCAGGCGGGTGCATGCGTTGGAAGTAGTCTTTCAGCCGCACCAGGCCGATCGCACCAATCAGCGCGAACAGGCTGCCTGTCAGCAGTAATGCTGCGGTCGTGAGTTCGAGCCAGAACGGCAGTTGCAGAGCTTCGGTCATTCTATTACCTCACCGCGCAGGAGGAATTTGGCCAGGGCGAATGAGCCGACGAAGCCGAACAAGGCAATCAGCAGTGCGCCTTCGAAATAGGTATCGCTGGCATAGCGAATGCCCAGTACGAGCATCATCAACATGGCCAGGATGTACAGGTAATCCAGCGCCAGGACCCGGTCCTGAGCGGAAGGGCCGCGGAACAACCTGACCAAGGCCAGCGCCATGGCGATGGTGAAGATGAACAAGCTGGCGAGAATGGCGTTGGCGAGCAGGCCTGTCATTCGAATATCTCCATCAGCGGGCGTTCATAGGTGTGCTTGAAGTGTTCGATGAACTGCGCCTCATCACGCAGATCGAACACGTGCAGCAGCAGCATGCTGCGGTCCAGGGCAAGTTCTGACCAGACCGTGCCGGGCACCACCGTAGTGATCATCGACAGAGCGGCCAGGCCGTGTACATCGCGCAATGCCAGTGGAATGTGGACGAATGCCGATCGTGGCGGCCGGCGCTTTGCCGACAGTACGCTGCGGGCAACGTGCAGGTTGGAGGTGATGACATCCAGGCCAACACGGCCGATCAGTTTGGCAACCACCCACGGCCGTTTCACGTGCGCATGTTGCGGGCGCAGTGGGGCCAGCAGGATGGGGGCGAGAATCGCCAGCAAGGCGCCGAGCAGAAGATTGCCTGGGCTGACCGAGAGATTCAGCAACAGCCACAACGCGAACAGCGCAATGGACAGTAGCGGAGCTGGTAACAGACGGTTCATGGCTGTTCCTCGGTGTTGAAGGAGGTTGGGCCAGGAATCGGCATCGAGCTCATTACTGCCTCGATGTAGGCTTGCGGTGCCTGCAGGCTTGCAGCGGTGTCCTGGGTATAGCGCAGCAGCGGTTCGGCCCTGACGCTTAGGAACAGGCACAGGCCGAGCAGAATAGCGATCGGCAGGCACTCGTAGCGGCGCAGCAGCGGCGAAGGGCGCTCTTCGGGCTTCCAGAAGCGCTGGATGCCAACCCGGCCAAAGGCGATCAGTGACGCCATGCCGGAAAGCACCAGTAACGCGACCAGGCACCAGCCGGCCGCCGACAGTGGCTGCTCCGGCGCAACGCCCAAGCCCAGCGGGTTGAACAGCGCGCTGATCAGGCTCAGCTTGCCGATAAAGCCCGACAGCGGCGGCATGCCGATGATCAACAGCGCGCAGGCAATAAAGCTCAAACCCAGGAATGCCATGGTCCACGGAATGATCTGACCGATTACCGCCTTCTGCTGATCGTCCAGGTTGATGCCCTTGGGTGGATGCAGAGACTCCAGCAGAGGCGGCGACAGGCCTTCGTCATCATCCAGCGGCGTCTCGTTGGCCGAGCGCGAGCGCTCGATCAATTCCGCCAGCAGGAACAACGCGCACAGGGCCAGGGTCGAGCTGACCAAATAGAACAGCGCGCTGCCGGTCAGAATTGGCTGGCCGAAACCTATCGCTGCCATCAAGGTGCCGGCTGAAACCAGAATGCTCAGCGCTGCCATGCGCTCCAGGCGCTGTGCGGCCAGAATCGACACGGCGGCGACCGCCAGGGTTGCCAGGCCGCCGTAGACCAGCCATTCGCCGCCAAAGTGCGCCGACGCGCCGGCTTGCCCGGAAAACAGCAACGTCCACAGCCGCAGCACGGCGTACAGGCCGACCTTGGTCATGATTGCGAATAGCGCGGCAACCGGTGCGCTCGCCGAGGAGTAGGCCGGTACCAGCCAGAAATTCAGCGGCCAGATCCCTGCCTTGGCCAGGAAGGCCATCGCCAGAATGGCTGCGCCGGCGTGCAGCAGGCCACGATCAGCCTCAGGTACCAGCGGGATCTTCAAGGCCAGGTCGGCCATGTTCAGCGTGCCGGTGACACCATAGAGCATGGCTGCACCGACCAGAAACAGCGAAGAGGCGAACAGGTTGATGGCGATGTAGTGCAAGCCGGCTTTGACTCGAGCCCGACCTGAACCGTGCAGGAGCAGGCCATACGACGCTGCCAGCAGCACCTCGAAGAAGACGAACAGGTTGAACAGGTCGGCGGTGAGGAATGCGCCGTACAGGCCCATCAGCTGGATCTGGAACAACGCATGAAAACTCGCCCCGGCGCCGTCCCAGCGCGCCCGGGCGAACAGCAGGGCGCTGACGCCGATCACGCCGGTCAGGCTTAGCATCAATGCCGAGAGGTGGTCGACCACCAGTACGATGCCAAATGGGGCTGACCAGTTACCGGGCAAATAGACACCGATCGACTCGGCCTGGCCTTGGCTGCGCACCCAGTTCAGCAGGGTCAGCGCAATCGCCAGGCCGATGATGCTCGACAGCAGGTTGAGGTGGGCCTTGATCCGGCGATGTTTCTCACCCAGCAGCAACATTATCGCTGCTGTCACCAGCGGCAACAGGATTGGTGCGACGATCAATTGATTCATCCAGCTCATTCTTCACGCTCCCGGCCATCGACGTGGTCAGTGCCGGTCAGCCCGCGCGAGGCCAGCAGCACAACCAGGAACAACGCGGTCATGGCAAAGCTGATGACGATCGCGGTCAACACCAATGCTTGTGGCAATGGGTCTGTGTAGTGCAGCAAGTCTTGCGTCACGCCTTCCTTGATGATCGGCTCCTTGCCGATGAACAGGCTGCCCATGCTGAAGATGAACAGGTTGACCCCGTAGGACAGCAGGCACAGCCCCATGATCACCTGATAGGTACGTGGCCGCAGGATCAGCCAGACCCCGGACGCGGCCAAGACACCGATGGCTACTGCAATTACTTCTTCCATCAGGCGGCTCCTGTCTGGCTGGATTTCTGTGCGCTGCCTGGGCGATAGGCGCGCACTGATTGGTGGGCCAAGGCCGTCAGAATCAGCAAGGTCGAACCTACCACCACGCTGTAAACGCCGATGTCGAAGAACAGTGCACTGGCCACGTGCACGTCACCCAGCAACGGCAGGTGCAGGTGCGCGGTATGGGTGGTCAGGAACGGATAACCCAGCAGCATCGCGCCAGCGCCGGTAAGCGTTGCGCAGAGCAGGCCGGTACCCATCCAGCGCAGCGGCCGCAGGCTCATCTGCGCCTCCACCCATTGGGTGCCCGCCACCATGTACTGCAGGATGAACGCCACCGACATCACCAGGCCGGCGACGAAGCCACCCCCAGGTTGGTTGTGACCGCGCATGAACAGGTACATCGACACCATCAGGGCCACCGGCAGCAACAGCCGCACCAACGCCGCGGGCACCATCATGAAGCCCATTGCCGTGTCGGTGGCATGCCGCGGATTGATCAGGTCGGTAACCACATCCGGGGCCAGCTGGCGCTGCTGCGCCGGCAGTTGCATGCTTTCCTTGGGTGGGCGGAAGCGGCGCAGCAGGGCGAATACGGTCAACGCCACGGCAACCAGCACGGTGATCTCGCCGAGGGTATCGAAGCCGCGGAAGTCCACCAGCATCACGTTGACCACATTGGTCCCGCCGCCCTGGGGTAGTGCACGGCTCAAGTAGAACGAGGAGATATCGTTGGGCGTAGGCCGGGTCAGCATCGAGTAGGACAGCAGAGCCATTCCGCCACCGACCAACACGGCCAACAGCAGGTCACGCAGGCGGCGCAAGCGTGCTCGTTCCAGACTGCCGGGCAGAGGTGAGACACCTTCGATACGGCGTGGCAGCCAGCGCAGACCGAGCAGGATCAGTACCGTGGTAACGACTTCAACCGCCAACTGAGTCAGGGCCAGGTCAGGCGCGGAGAACCAGACAAAGGTGATGCAGGTCATCAGGCCGCAGACGCTGACCATGGTCAGTGCCGCCAGACGATGATATTTGGCCTGCCAGGCAGCCCCGATGGCGCAGGCAATAGCAATCAGCCACAAGGCTACAAACACCCCGGAGCCAGGTATCTTGGGTCGATCACCCCAGCTCAGGCCGCTATACAGCAGCGGCGTCAGGCCAGCGATAAACGCCGCCAGCACGAGCATGAACAGTTGTTTCTGCAAGCGTCGGGTAGTCAACGCTGCCTCCACGTGACGCGCGATCAGCATCAACCGGACCAGCCCATGTTCGAACAGGCGCTTGCCATTGAAGCGTTCGATCAGTGGCGGATACGGAAACCTGCCTAGGCGCAGTTGCTTGCGCAACAGCAGGTACAGCACCACGCCACCGCACATGGCCACCAGGCTCATGATCAGTGGCGCATTCCAGCCGTGCCAGATGGCCAGGCTGTACTCGGGCAGCGTGCCGCCGACCACCGGTAGCGCCGCTGCGGCGAGCAGGGGGCCGACCGATTGGGCCGGGAAGATCCCCACCACCAGGCAGGTCAGCACCAGCAGCTCGACCGGTGCCCGCATCCAGCGCGGTGGTTCGTGTGGGGTATGCGGCAGGTCCTGGGCAGGTGGGCCGAAGAATACGTCTACGGTAAAGCGCAGGGCGTAGGCAACGCTGAAGGTGCCCGCCAGGGTGGCGATGACTGGCAGCGTGGCTTCAACCCAGGCGGTAGAGGAAATGAACACCGTTTCGGCGAAGAACATTTCCTTGGACAAGAAGCCGTTCATCAATGGCACGCCGGCCATCGACGCACTGGCAACCATGGCCAGGGTCGCGGTGTAAGGGATCAGCCGCATCAGCCCGCTGAGACGGCGGATATCGCGCGTTCCGCTCTCATGGTCGATGATGCCCGCGGCCATGAACAGCGACGCCTTGAAGGTCGCGTGGTTGAGGATGTGGAACACTGCTGCGACCGCCGCCAGCGGGCTGTTCAGGCCGAGCAGCAAGGTGATCAGGCCCAGGTGACTGATGGTCGAGTAGGCAAGCAGGCCCTTGAGGTCATTTTGAAACATCGCTGCGAAGGCGCCCAGAAGCAGGGTAATGGCACCCGCGCCGCCGACAATCCAGAACCATTCCTCGGTGCCAGCCAGAGTTGGCCACAGCCGAGCCATGAGGAACACGCCTGCCTTGACCATGGTTGCCGAGTGCAGATACGCCGAAACCGGAGTCGGCGCCGCCATGGCGTGGGGCAGCCAGAACTGGAATGGAAACTGCGCACTCTTGCTCAGCGCGCCAATCAGTATCAGCGGCAGCAATACCGGATACAGCGCATGCTGGCGCACGGTTTCCCCGGCAGCGAGCACTTTGTCCAGGTCATAGCTGCCGACCACATGGCCGAGCAGCAGGGCACCCACTAGCAGGCACAGGCCCCCGGCGCCGGTCACCATCAGCGCCATATAAGCGCCGCGGCGTGCATCAGCGCGGTGGTGCCAGTAACCGATCAGCAGGAACGAGAACAGACTGGTCAGTTCCCAGAAGAACACCAGCTGGATCAGATTGCCGGAAATCACCAGCCCGAGCATTGCGCCCATGAACGCCAGGAAAAACGCGAAGAAGCGCGGCACCGGGTCTTGCGGCGACATGTAGTAGCGCGCATATAGCGACACCAGCGTGCCTATGCCCAGTACCAGCAGCGAGAACAGCCAGGCGAAGCCGTCCATGCGCAGCACCAGATTCAAGCCCAGGCTTGGCAGCCACAGAAACTCCTCGCGGATTACTCCGCCGTGAGCGATCTGAGGGTAGAGCAGCGCTACCTGAACCGTGCCGATGAGGGCCACCAGCCCGGCGAGAATCGACTCGGCGTTCCTAGCGTTGTGCGGCAGGACGGCCGCCAGGCAACTGCCAACGAAGGGCAGAAGCAATAGCACTATCAATGACATAGCGACCTAATCTGGAGGAGTTTGGTAAGGATAATACGTGCCGAACGGTTGATCACCAACACGCAAGCTGTGCCAGAATCCTACAAATGGGGTGTGACAAGCAGTTTTTTTATAACAGCTTTTTACAAAGCATAGCTGTTCTTTTCTCGGTTACTGGCTGGTTTCGCCGTCCACTGGCGCGTTATTTGCCTGCTGAGAACGATCACTGCGGCGGATCTTCAGTTCGCTGACGACCACGGCGATCACGATCAGCAACCCGCCAAGCAAGGCCATCCCGGGCAGACGCTCGCCGGCGAGGCGCCCGACTACGCCCGCCCACACCGGTTCGCCCGCATAGATCAGGGTTGCACGAGTGGGCGAAACCGATTTTTGCGCCCAGTTCATGGCCACCTGAATGATTGCGCTCATCAGGCCAAGGCCGAGGGCGCTGGCCAGCAGTAGCCAGGAAAAATCAGGCAATGATTCTCTGGTCGGCAGGATCATCGCAAATGACAGCAGCGAGGCAGTGGCCAATTGCACCACCGTCACCCTGCGTACATCGACCTGGCCGGCATAGCGGCTGATCAGAATGATCTCTGCGGCGATTGCCACGGCGCTGACCAAAGTCAGCAGTTCGCCTTCACTGAAGTGCAGGCCCGCACTGCTGGGGCCGGCGAGCAGCATCAGGCCGACAAATGCCAGGCAAATGCCGATGCTTGGCATCAAACCGGGGCGTCTGCCCAGCACCAGCCACTGCAATAGTGGTACGAACGGTACGTAGAGCGCGGTGATGAATGCCGACTGGCTGCTGTTGATCGTCTGCAGGCCCATCGTCTGCAAACCGTAACCGAGCATGATGGTGATGCCGATCAAAACGCCGGCCTTGAGTTCGAGCATGGTCAGGCCCGCCAATGCTCTTGCTGAGACCAGGCCCACGAACACGGCTGCCGCAGCGAAGCGCAGGCCGACAAAGAACATCGGGCCGCTGACGCTCATGACGTTGTGCACGATGAGAAAAGTGCCGCCCCACAGCATGGTAATGAACACTAGCACCAGCTCTGCCTTGCTCAGGCGGAAACTGACAGTGGTCTTGGACTGACTGGGGGCTTGGTTCATGGTTGCACGCTCGACAGGGGCGGCGCACAATCGCCGCAAAGTGGGCAGTATACTGCGCAAGGCATACCGATGAGCAATATAGTGCACAAATCCTCGACGCACCGCGCTTCCGTGCTTCAGCACGTCAGTCAGAACATTCGCCAATTGCGTGGCGCGGCGGGTCTCAGCCAGAGTGCCCTGGCCGAGCGCTCCGGAGTCAGTCGGCGCATGCTGGTAGCCATCGAAGGTGGTGAGAAGAACGTCAGCCTGACCACCCTGGACTTGATCGCCGAGGCCTTGGGAGTCGCGTTCAGCCAGTTGATTCAGGCTCCGGAGCAGCGCGATCCGAGCCGTATTGAAGAGCTGGCATGGGCCGGCGAGCATCCCGGCAGCAAAGCCTTGTTACTGGGGAGTAGCCCGGCGCGGCGCGAGGTGGAGTTATGGGAGTGGACGCTGGCCCCTGGCGAATCCTACGCCAGCGAGGCAGATGCCGAAGGCTGGAGCGAGCAGATCTACATCGCCGAGGGTTGCTTGACGCTGATTATCGAAGGTCAGGCCCAGCAGTTGGCGACGGGGCAGTTCCACATCTTTGCCAGCAACCGCCGCTATGCCTATCGCAATGACGGCGAGCTGCCCGTGCGGTTCGTGCGCAATGTGGTGATCTGAAGCTCACTGCTGGTAGGTCGCCAGGCATTCTTCAGTGTTTTGCACCGTTGCGTAAGCGAATGCCAGTGAGGCCATGAACGCTGCATGCACCTGAGCGGCTGGCACTTCCTGGCCATTGAATTCCAGCGCTCGTGTGGCGCACGCATCATGGGCGACTGTGACGCTGTAGCCAAAATCGGCGGCAGCGCGCACTGCAGCATCGATGCACATGTGGCTCATGCTGCCGACAATCGTCATGGCTTGCACTGCATGCTCATCAAGCAGTTCTTTCAGGCCGGTCTCCTGGAAGGCATTGACCTGTTGTTTGAGCAGCAACGGCTCATCACCGAGGGGAGCAGCCTTGGGGTGAATTTCGGCTCCGGCTGAGCCCGGCGCAAAGAATGGCGCGTCGGCGCTGGCAAATTCATGGCGAACATGCACGATCAGGTCGCCGCGCTTGCGCGCTGCATTGAGCAGCAACGCTGCGTTGTCGGCGGCCGCATCAGCGCCGTCGAGGGACCACTTGCCTCCTGGAAAGTAGTCTTTCTGGATATCGATAACGATCAGTGCTTGTTTGCTCATGCTGCCTCCTGCGGCGGGTGCCAGGTTGAACACTAGTTATAGATGCGAATTGCCTGGCAGGTGCGATACCGAAACTTACAGCAATGTTGTTAGCGGCTCTGACGGATGCGGCCCAGGGCCGCCAAGCGCCAGATGATCGTGATTGTTGCGCAGCGGGCACTCCTTCAGCGACATGCAGCCGCAGCCTATGCAGCCGTCCAGTTGGTCGCGCAGCAGAGTCAACTCTGCGATGCGCTGGCTGAGATCGTCTCGCCACCCGGCCGACAGGCGCTGCCAGTCAGCTGCATTCGGGGTATGGTCCAGCGGCAGGCTGGATAGCGCTTTGGCGATGGTGGCTAGCGGGATGCCCAGACGCTGGGCCATCTTGATCACCGCCACCCGGCGCAGCATCGCACGCGGGTAGCGGCGTTGATTGCCGGCGTTGCGGCTGCTTTGGATCAACCCCTTGGTTTCGTAGAAGTGCAGGGCGGTAACCGCGACACCGCTGCGGCTGGCCAATTGGCCAACGCTGAGCTGGCGCTCGGCTTCCCTAGTAGGGGGGGCAGGCATGCTAATTAATCCTTGACCTTGACTTAACTCGAGGTTTTACCCTGCCGGCCATGATGACTGCAAGTACTGCATAAAGGAGATAGCCTGTGGCCGCTGCGATGCATTCCCTATGGTTTACCCAAATGATCGAATATGAAGTGCCGGCTAGCCGTCAGGCTGCTCTGGCCAACGCGCTGGTGTTGCGCAGCGAGCAACTGGCCACGCGCTGGCCGGCGTTGCTGAGGGTAAGCGTTCAAGCCAGCGATGACGGCAGTCGGGTCCTGCAACATTTGCAGTGGCAGACCCGTGAACAGTGGCAAGCGGCCTGCGGCTATTTCACTGATGAGCCATTCCTCGAGCTGCTTCAGCAGCATCAGGCCAGAAGTGTCAACTTCGCCGCGTACCAAGCTGTGCGAAGTCTGGTACGCGGTAATGATGGCGGCCTGCATTGTGAGGTTGGCGCGGTCGCTGATAGCCAACGCTAATCATCTGTTACCTGTGCCGATTGCGAGTGACGGGAGGCTGCTCCATTATCAACGGCTTGATCGCCGATGAAGTCGCTATCGCAGGAGTGTGCATGACATGAATAGCCAGTCCCAGTTGCAGCAGAACGTGCCGACGCGTCTCGCCCGTGTGCGCGAGGTCATGGCCAGCGAAGGCGTGGACGCGCTGTTGGTGCCATCGGCAGACCCGCACCTGTCCGAGTACCTGCCGGGCCACTGGCAGGGTCGTCAGTGGCTGTCTGGTTTTCATGGTTCGGTGGGTACATTGGTGGTTCTGGCGGACTTCGCTGGGTTGTGGGTAGACAGCCGTTACTGGGAGCAGGCTGCAAACGAACTCGCCGGCAGCGGCATAGAATTGATGAAGCTGATGCCAGGTAGTGCGGGCCCGTTCGATTGGCTCGGCAGCAATCTTCAGCCGCAGGCGACGGTTGCCGTTGACGGCGCTGTGCTGTCCTTGACCGCGTCTCGGCAACTTCAGCAGAGTTTGCAGGCCAACGGAATACGGTTGGTGACTGACAAGGATTTGCTTGATCAGGTCTGGGGGACACGCCCGGCGCTGCCGGCTGCTCCAATCTACGAGCACTTGCCGCCCCAGGCCACAGCCACCCGAGCGGAAAAACTGGCCGCGCTGCGCAGCACCTTGAGCAGCAAAGGTGCCGATTGGCATTTCATTGCCACTCTGGATGATATCGCCTGGTTGTTCAATCTGCGTGGCAGTGATGTTTCCTATAACCCGGTGTTCGTCGCATTTGCATGGATTGGTCAGCAGCAGGCGGTGCTGTTCGTCGACCTGAACAAAGTCGATGCCCAACTGCGTCAGGCGCTGACGGCCGACGGTGTCGAGCTGCAGGACTACCACCAGGCAGGGCGCTTGCTCGCCTCGATTACGGATGGCAGCACTGTGTTGATCGATCCGGCTCGGGTCACCTGTGGCCTGGTTGGTCGGCTCGGGGCTCAGGTGAAGCTGCTCGAGCAGATCAACCCGACGTCGTTGAGCAAGTCGCGCAAGAGCGATGCTGAACTGGCGCATGTTCGTCAGGTCATGGAGCAGGACGGGGCGGCGCTCTGCGAATTTTTTGCCTGGTTCGAGGCCAACCTTGGCAAGCAACAGATCACCGAGTTGACCATCGACGAGCGCCTGACTGCAGCGCGAGCGCAGCGACCTGGCTATGTTTCACTGAGCTTCTCGACCATTGCCGCTTTCAATGCCAATGGCGCCATGCCGCACTACCGTGCTACCGAGCAGTCCCATGCGGTAATCAAGGGCGACGGGCTGCTGTTGATCGATTCGGGCGGCCAGTACCTGGGCGGCACTACCGACATTACCCGGATGGTCCCGGTAGGTCAGCCGACCCGGGCACAGCGTGAGGATTGCACTCGCGTGCTCAAAGGCATGATCGCGTTGTCGCGAGCGAGTTTCCCGCGCGGCATCTTGTCTCCGTTGCTGGATGCAATTGCGCGGGCGCCGCTCTGGGCTGATCAGGTCGATTACGGCCATGGCACTGGCCACGGCGTCGGCTACTTCATGAATGTGCATGAAGGGCCGCAGGTCATTGCCTATCAGGCCCAAGCGTTGCCGCAAACGGCGATGCAGGAGGGCATGATCAGTTCGATCGAGCCTGGCACCTATCGCCCAGGCAAGTGGGGCGTACGGATCGAAAACCTGGTGGTCAATCGCGCTGCGGGCAAGAGCGAGTTCGGCGACTTCCTTGCGTTCGAGACTTTGACCCTATGTCCGATCGATATACGTTGCCTGCTGGTCGAACGGCTCAATGATGAGGAAAGGCGCTGGCTCAACCAGTATCACGCCCATGTCTGCGAGCGGCTGGCACCTCTGCTGGCGGGTTCTGCACTGCAGTGGTTGCGAGATCGTACGGTGGCTGTCTGAGTCTGCGCTCCAACGTAAAAAGGGCAGCCATTTGGCTACCCTTCAGCGTTATTACTTGCAGATGACGATCATGCTGCGGCTGGTATAGCCAGCCGGGTTGATTCCGAACAGGTAGTCACCCGGTTCTTCATCAGTATCGCCCGAGCGGGCCACTACTCTATAGCCGCGAGTGCTGCACGCACTGGCCGCCTTGGCATTGCACTTTTCCCACGAAGAGGAAAGGCCGGAGCAATTGATGTGTAAACCCTTTTTCCCGCGCTTGACTTCGGTCTGTGCGGTGGCGGCACACCCTGCGATGGCCATTACAGCCAGGATGAGCAAAATACGTTTCATGCCTGTCCTTAAATGTGGGGGCGACTGCATGCCTGCTCCCATCGTCCTCGCCTGATTCTTCCTGAATTTACCTCAGCGTCCGTGTTCGGCACAGTAGATAGCGTAGAGATTATGATTTTGTGACAGCTTAATCAGGCCTGCGGGTCGGTACAACCGCTAAACACGGCAAATGAAAATATTTCTCAATTCAGTCGGCGACGACCGCCGGTGTACGTTCCTTGCGCATTGTCAGCGTGGCTCCAGCAGAAGCGGTGATGATCGCAGCGATAGCCAGCCACTGCCCAGAGGTGAGCTTCTCGCCGAGGAATAGTAAGCCCGACAGCGCACCAAAGGCTGGCTCGATACTCATCAAAGTCCCGAACGTGCGCGCTGGCATTCGGGTCAATGCAACCATCTCCAGGCTGTAGGGGAGGGCCGTTGATAACACTGCCACGCCCAAGGCGATAGGCAGCAGTGCCGGGTTGAGGAGTGCGGTGCCTGCATGAATGACACCGATCGGTGCAACGAACAAAGCGGCGATCACGACACCGAGTGCGGCTGTCTGCACGCCGTGCTCGGCGCCGGCCTTTTGCCCATAAAGGATATACAGCGCCCAGCACACGCCGGCACCAAGTGCGTAGCTGGCGCCAACCAGGTCAACAGCGCTTGCGCTTTGTCCAACTGGTATCAGCAAGAGCAAGCCTGCAATTGCCAGCGAAATCCAGAGAAAGTCGATGGCGCGGCGCGAGGCAAAAATGGCCACCGCTAGTGGACCTGTGAATTCCAGTGCCACGGCGATGCCCAGTGGCACTGTGCGCAGCGACATATAGAAGAGCAGGTTCATCCCGCCCAATGCCATCCCGTAGATCAGCACATTGCGCCAGCTGCTGCTGTCCATGCGTGCCCGCCATGGGCGCAGGATGAGCAGCATGATCACGCTGGCAAAAACCAGGCGCAGGGTGGTGGTGCCCTGGGCTCCGATCAAGGGGAACATTCCCTTGGCCAGGGATGCGCCTGACTGGATGGATGCCATGGCTATTAATAGCAGGCCAATCGGGAACAACGTGGTGGCCATGCTGCGGGGCGTGGTGCTCATGATTCGGCAGGGATCCTGTGGTGGGCGCGATGCGCACTATAGTGCGCAGGTTGCTCGATTTGTCGCAAGCACGCTGTGCAGAGTGATCTTTGATGTCAGGCGATGAATTAACGCTTGACGCATTCCTGTGAGCCCTTATAATGCGCCCCACTTCCAGCGTAGTTGGAGCGGAAAACTCCTTGAGTTTCAAAGAGTTAGAAGTTTCAGAGGTGCTGCAAGGGCTTCGATCGAAAGATCGTCAGCGGTGAAAAAGGCAGTTGACAGCAGGTTGTAACGCTGTAGAATTCGCCTCCCGCTACGAGAGATCGCAAGCGAGTCAAGTGTTTGAAGTTGAACGGGTTTCTCGCAAAATACTTCGAAATAAACGCTTGACAGACACAGGGGAAAGCGTAGAATGCGCGCCTCGGTTGAGACGAAACGATCAACCAACCGCTCTTTAACAAATTGAATCAAGCAATTCGTGTGGGTGCTTGTGAGTACGGTTTGATAGTCGCCAAGATTATCAGCATCACAAGTGG